>CAZBUJ010000015.1:0-80849 GCA_964495075.1 uncultured Phycisphaeraceae bacterium | reverse complement strand
GGTCGCGGCCGGGCTCGTACTCGTCGCCCGGCCAGAATCGTGACGAATCGGGGGTGAGGACTTCGTCGATCAGGATGAAATCGTCGCCGATGCGGCCCCACTCGAACTTGGTATCGGCGATGATGATGCCGCGGGTGCGGGCGTAGTCGGCGGCCATCTCATAGACGCGCAGGCTCTTCTCGCGGAGGTGCGTCATGCACTGGGTACCGGCGAGCTCGCAGGATTGCTCGAAGGTGATGTTCTCGTCGTGCCCTCCGTCGGCCTTGGTGGCAGGCGTGAAGATTGGCCTGGGGAGTTTGTCGCACTGCTTGAGCCCGCTGGGCAGGGCCACGCCGCACACCGCGCGGTTGTGCTGGTACTCCGTCCAGCCCGAACCGGCCAGATATCCGCGGACCACGCACTCGATGGGGACGACCTCGGTCTTGCGACATCGCATGGTGCGGCCGCGAAGCACGTCAAGGTGATCCTCCAGGCCGACCGGTGCGCGATCCTCGATCACTTCAATCAGGTGATGCGGGACAAGGTCGGCGAGCCGGTCGAACCAGAACCGGGACATACGGGTGAGCACTTCGCCCTTGCCGGGGATGGGCGTGGGCAGAACGACGTCGTAGGCGCTGAGGCGATCGGTGGCCACGATGAGCAGTTCGTCGCCGAGATCGTAGACGTCGCGGACCTTGCCGCGCCGCATGGGGAGGTTGGGAAGGTTCGTTTGCGAAACCACCACCGGCTGGGAGGATGCCATGAGACCCACCTTTCGAGCAAGAGGCGCCTTGGGCTAATCCGATGGCCGCTATGGTACGGACTGCAGGTACGCGGTCAACGCGGCCGTGATTTCGTCGAGAGCCTGGCCGACGGCCTGCGTTTCGGCTCGCCGCCGGGTCTCGCCGTAGCTGACATCGCCGCGGGACCCCTTCGTCTCGTAGGTTCCGGTCGCCACAGCGGCGAAGGGAACGATGCCGGTTCGGACGTCGATCAGCACGGCGTCGACGGCGCAGTAGCACTTGGCCGTGTCGGCCGCAAAAACGCGGCTCCTGCCGAAAGTGTCAGGCCGCACGCGGTAGATGAGCAGTAGATGGGCCTGAAAACGTGCGCCCGCTTCGCGCAGCGCCGGCACAGTCGGTTTGCCGGGGACGAGCAACGCGGGCAGGACGGCCACGTCAGCGATGCGATCGCAAGTACGGAGCTGCTCGAACTGGCGGGCGATAATCTGGTCGCTGGTTTGCGTGAGGCCGTCGGACCACACCGACCACCGCGGGCGATCGTGGAGTTGAAGCATGGCGAGGCGCGCGTGATCGGGCAGACTGATCCGGGATTCAAGGGCGGCGCGAATGGCCTCGTCGTCCATGACCTGCTGATCGCTGGGGAACAGCGACGCGGCGAGTTCCGGCCGGTCCTGGTAGGCGGCGGAGGCCATGTAGCCGGGGTCAGTGGCTGTCGCGGCGCATCCGGTGACGAGAACAACCGCGGTGCCCAGTGCCGCGGTGACGGTCAGTGCTGCGGTGAAAGATTGCATAAGGTGCCTCCTGCAACAGGTCGAGGTAGCCGTGCGGTCATCGAGCCTTGCACCGGACCCGCACGGTCCGGGCTCGTTCTTTCAGCGCCGGTCGCGCCCGAAAGGTTCACTGGAACGACTCTTATTGGCTGGATCGCACACGACAGCATCGGCAGGTGAATCGTGTCGCCGAGCCGTGCGCAGCGCGAATCGTGCGTGGATCCCCCGTTTCGTTCGCGTCCGGACTCTGCTACGGTCCCCCGGGGCGTGGGGCGTACCCTGCGGAATGTCCATCCGCCGTCATGGCTTTATCCTCATGTATCGCTCGGCAGCCGTGGATGCGGAACAGTCGGCAGCGCAGAACAGGCATACGCCCGTACCCCAGGTCTGGCCCCGTACTTCTGAATCGCCGGCATCTACTCGGCGATCGGCGCCGTAACGTGGGCCATCCACCTCTGTCCCGTGTCGCGTGATGAAGGTGCATCGTTTCCGACCGCAATACTCACACCGGCCGGCACGGGGCTCTCGCCAATGTTGCTGATCACGGTCGCGGCGTCGACCGGCCGACGGTCGAGGGTCCGCACGGCGTGCCTCCACATGGGCACCATCCCTGCGCTTCTGGGCCGGGCACTGGCGTGCGACCTTGTTGTTGACCTGAGAGCCGCCACCACGAAGGCCGGGCCCGCGCGGCTCGAACTCGATCGCAGTTCGGGCGAAGGAACACGACCCGACGCCAGCAGTGTCACCATGAGCGAATCAGAAGCTCCGTTGGCGCGCCTCGACCGCGAGGGCCGGGCCAAGACGTCCCGAGTCCGCACCCCGACCGACCGCCACGGCAGGATCGGAACGTCATATGAACCAGTGCTCGGCACTTGAACGTCACGCGAGGCGGCGGGCACCACTCGGCGGCCACCGCCTCGCCAAACGCTCACCTATAGCGAACCCGTATGCACCTGCTGGAACAGGCGGTAGTCGTCAAGGTCGACGTCGCCGTCCTCGTCCACATCCGAGTACGGGCACGTCGCGTCCAGCCAACCGCCGCCCGGGCCGCTCAGGCAGTTCACGAACGGCGGCAGATCGTCCAGTTCCACGTCACCGTCGCCGTCCGCGTCACCCCAGCCGCGCTCAACGAGGCAGGAAATCGAACCGGTCCCGAACCGGACCAGCTCGATCAGGATGTCCGGTGCCGCCGTCAAGTCGATGGCAACGACATTGCTTCCCACCTCGGCCCAGCGGTCGGATATAAAGAGCGTCGTTACATTATTCCCCTGCCCATCGGACGCGCCGGGGTCAAGATACCCGATCCACCGGCCGTTCAGCGTAACGCCAACGGTTTCGGGTGGGTAGGGCCCGCTGGCCCGAACGGCGATGAATGGTCGGTTATAGCGCTCGCGAATCATCCCGTGACGAACGCTTCCCGGAACGTCGAAGCCGTACTCGGACACGCCGCCACGGGTCGGGGCGAAGCCGCCTCCGCCGTCCGCGTCGGCTTCCCAATCACCGTGATCGGTGACGTAGAACACGAACTCCTCTCCGTCGCCGAGATCGTCCCGCAGGTTCTCCAACACCTGGCAAAGCCCGTTGGTCGTGGCCGCGGATACGTTGCCGTCGGGAACGCCGCTGCCCGCGCACGGATTATCGCTGCCGTCACCGTACACGATATGTACGCTCGTGCCGTTCGTATTGAGGTTGCCCCATTCTTCCTTCAGCAGCTCGCACATCTCGCGGATGTTGTTGCGATGGCGTTGGGCGTCGGGCCTGCCCGCCAGCATTACCGCATGGTGGCTGGACGCCGCCGGGTCCTTCAACGTGATGTCCCGCGCCCCGTCGCCGCCGACACGGTATTGCGGCCGCTCGGTTTGCCGATCACGATTCAACGGGTTCGCCGCATCTTCGCGGGCGGCTTTTTTCAGGCCGCGGAACGCCGTCCGATCTTTGAGAGCGTCGCGAAGGGGACGGGTCCAACGATTCATCGGCTCGTCCGGGTTGTCGGGGTCGTCACGCTCGCCGTACGCCGGCTCGTCGTGGCGCGAGGCCGAACCGCCGACCCATGGCACGCTGCCGTCCAGCGCCTCCTCGAGATCGTCCAGCATCCCGCCACCGAAGCACTGCTGGAAGAAGAACTTCGCGTCCTTGACGTTGGCGGTCCCATTCGTGTTGATCAGCAGCTCCTTGAGTTTCTCGGCCAGCTCGTCATCCAGGAACGACCCGTCCTGCATCGGGATGGAGGAATGCTCGTCGTCGGGCTGCTCGGCCTCGTCGATGATGCCGTTGGTGTTCGCATCGGCTTGCGTGCCGTCGGCGATCTCCACCTCGTCGGGAATACCGTTGTGGTTCAGGTCGTAACTGCGGCACTCGGCGATGTCGCACTCGTCCGGAATCCCGTTGCTGTTGAAGTCCGTGCTCGTACCGGCGGCGATGTCCTCGTCGTCCGGCACACCGTTCTCGTTGCAGTCCGGAATGCCGGGCACGAGGTCGACGTCGGTGGAGACCTGCTCGATCACGTACTCCGACACAATCCCATCGCTGTCGAACAGCAGGAGCACGTCACCGGGGCTGAGCCGCCCATCGCCGTCGGCATCGAACCAGTCGAGGACGACAAACCAGCCGCCGTGATTCGGCCAGACCTCGTCCCACGTGGTCCGCGTCGGCTCGAACAACGCGCCCGGAATATCATCACCCACGTAATCCAGTGTGTGCAGGTCGGACGGCGCGACCGGGTCGTAGACCCAGAGCGTAGCCGTCACGTTTTCCACGTGGTACCAAGCCGAGTCCCCGGATTCGAGACTCTCCAGGTGCATGTAGTCGCACGGGTCGAGCACGCCGGTGCCATTGTCCTGCCACCGGTCACACTCCCAGGGGGTACAGAAGACCGGCCACATCTCATGCCACGGACCGGTGGGATCCGCGACGGGTTCCAGCGGGTCGGCTTCCGGATGGTCGAGGTTCATCTCTTCGCATTCGTCGGGGATCCCGTTGCCGTTGATGTCGGCGCTGGTGCCGGCATCGAGATCACACTCGTCCGGAATGCCGTTGCCATTGCAGTCCGTACTGGCGCCCGACTGGATGTCGTACCAGTCATCGATGCCGTTGCCGTTGCAGTCGCGGACGGTGGCGATTACGGCCACGCCGCCCAGGAGGCAGTCCCCATGAACGGCCGAGATGTAGATGGTCTCCGTCTCGCCGGCCGGGGCGCCGTCCGGCGGAAGCGGCAGGGCCTCGATCATCGCGAACTCGCCGCCCGCCAGTTCGACCGACGGCGGCGTGATTTGCACGCCCCAGCCGGCGCTGGGCGTCTCGAAGGTCGGGATGAAATCAATCAGGATCGGCTCCGGGCAGATCAGATTCTCCACCCGGAAGTACACCGGCGACTGCGCCACCGTGATGTTCCGCTGGGCGAGGTTATTGGCGGGGTTCGTGTCCGGGGCGTAGTCGATCATCGCCTTGAGACACTGATGACTGGGATGCTGTGGGGTCCAGGCGATGGACACGAACTGCTGGGTTCCGGCCGGGATCGATGGAACGATCACGTCGCCCACGTCGTAAAACGCCCCGGCGGCCGCCGAGATGTAGTCGATCTTGAACTTGACGGTGACGTTGGTGGCGTCGTTGGGCCCGTAATTCTCCACCAGCGCCCGGATCTGATTGGCCACGCCGACCTTGGGCGGGCTGGTGGTTTCAATGCGCGTATTCGCATACACGAAGCCGGTGAACGTGGCGAAGCCCATGTCGGTCGGCTGCGGGCCCCCTGGCGGGGGGGCGCCCAGCGCGGTGGCGACCGCGGCGTGGGCGTCGATCAGCCCCCACCCCCAACCATCGTTCCAGTCCGGATCACACGCCGGATCGGAGGGCGTCCCGCGTCGTTCCGCCGTGGCGATCAAAACCTGCTTGATCGCCCCCGGCGTCAGGTTGGGATCGCCTTCGAGCAGCAGGGCGCAGACGCCCGCGACGTGCGGAGCGGCCATCGACGTACCCGTGCGATTGATTCCATCCGAGGCCGTCGTGGGATCGGCGCTGAAGATGTTCGTGCCGGGGGCGGCCACGTGCGGGACCAGTTCGTCCAGGCAGTTCCCGTCCTGGTCGTCGTCACGGGGGCCCCGGCTGGACGTGGATCGCAGCGTGTCGTCACTGCGATCCGGTGTCCCCTGGTCCTGGGAGTTGGCCACGACGATCGCGGTCGACGCGGCCGCCGGCGATCCGAAACCCGTCGGGGTGGGTCCGTTGTTGCCGGCCGCCGCCACCACCGCGATGCCAAGCCCGACCGCCGTATCGACCGTTTGGCTGAAGGCGTCTTGCCCGTCAGACGGGGTAGGGAACCCGAAGCTCATGTTGATCACGCCCACGTTCCACGCCGCGCGGCGCAGGATGATTTCGTCCAGGGCCTGCTGCACCTGGGCGGCCGAGGCGCCGAACATCGAAACGTCGATCAGCCCGGCGCCCGGGGCGACGCCGGGCGAAACGGTCGCGGTACCGCGGCCCAGGGCGATGCCCGCCACGTGCGAACCGTGTCCGATGGGATCATCGGGATCGGTGAACGTCGCCGTGGCCGCGTCGTAAAAGAACAACGCCGCGGGGAAATCCGCGTGCGTGTTGCTCACACCGGAATCGAAGATCACGATATTGACCCCCGCCCCGGTCAGACCGGGGTACTGGTCGGCCACCGTGTCCGGCGTGTAGAAGCCGCTGGTCACCTTGGTCGCCTGAGTCGCGACGTCCAGGAAGAACACGGGATCGCGCTGCAACTCGATGAAGGCGACGTCGGGCCGGGCGGCGATCAGCTCGATGTCCTCCGTCGCCACGCCACCGACGAATACCGAGCTGACGAACCGGGCCACGTACTGCACCGATCCCAACATGCTCAGGAAGTTGACCTGGCTGGGCTGCACCTCCGTTTTGAAGTTGACGATGATGTCGTGGGGCCCGGACGGCGCCGCGTCGATATCGTCGTCGATCTTGTTACGCGGCTCGACGTCGCCGATCCAGGCGACGTCTTCCGGATTCTGCCACCGCTCGGGGACTCGATGCGGGGCCACCGCCACCGCCGGCGGCAGATCGCCGACCCCGTCGTACGTCCAGATCCGGGCCAATTGGCTGTCCACGCTGCCGCAACGGTTCGACACGCGCACGAAGTAGGTGCCGGCGTCCTCGCCCGTAACCGCGTCAATGATGAGGGTGGATTCGGTGACACCGATCGGCACGCCGTTGTGGAACCACTCGTAACTCAGCGGGGCGCTGCCGCCCGCCTCGACATAGAGAACCACCGGGCTGCCCTCGCACACGACTTTGGAGGCGGGGCCGAAGAACACCTGCGGCACGGATTCGGCGCACGTGCTGCCTTCCCCCTGGAACAGGCCGCCGACGTCGTCGCACAAGGTCGGATCCACGTCATCAATACACCCTTCATCCGGGATGCAGCATGCGCCCGTGCCCGCCGACTCGACCGTGACACTTCCGGTCATAAAAAACAAACAGTGAGGAACGCAAAAGTACGGGTAGAAGCCGGGGTCGGCAAACGTGTACGCGAACTCCGGGGTCTCTGAGTCAATCGGTGAATGGAACAGCCCGTCGGGCACACAGTCCACTCCGGACGTCACGGTGTGTGTACCACTCTCCCAGATCCAGAGGACAGTATCCCCCGCGGCGATCGTGATGTGCGCGGGATCGAACTCGAAATCGCGAACGATCACCTCGTGCGTGGTCGCCCACGCCGACTGCACCGCTGCCGCGGCAACCACCACAAGTACACACACACCGATTCGAAGCCGGCTCTTTCGGCACCCGCTCATCATCCTTACCTCCTCGCATGCGACATGCGTTCGCCCGCGTCTTGGCCAGCGCGTGGCTCTCGGATTTGATCGTCAACCACCCCTTGGCTCTTTTCCTGAGTGAGCCCTCACGAAGAGAAACAAGTTCGGCCCGTAGTCTACTATACTACAATGCCCGCCCGGATCAAACGCCAGAATGCGTTCACCGATCTCGGGGTTGGATGGGTCGCCCGGCGTCACCTGCGCCCGGCGGATTACGACATTGCCGACGTCGGGAGGGACCATCACCCGGTCACGCGCCCGGTATCAAGAGCGCAGGCGGCTGCCGGGCGTCCTCGACCAGTCCCGCCAGACCGAAGCCCGTGATTCGCACCGAGCCGCGTTCGTCCAGCATGATGTTGGCGGATTCGAGGGCACGGCTTTATTCACGCGTGCCGCTCGCGTGTCATCAGCCTCCTCCGAGCCCGGTTCCTCGCGGAGCCACGGCTTGTCGTGCGTCCAATTGCCTTCCGCCTTGCGCTGGGTTATGCCCGTGACGTCGGCCACCACTTCGACGGCAAGGCTGCCGAAGAAGCGGAGGCGCACGACGCGGGCTTGCTCCTGGTCGAGCTTCGCGAGTTAGTCGAGCGGGTCGTTCAGGGCGATGACGTCGACTTCGCCCCACCCCTCCGGGGCCACCATGTCGTCGAGCAGCACGCGTTGCCAGCCGCCGCCGCGCTTGGCCCGCCCCCGCGCGCGGGCATGTATCGATGAGAACACGATGTATCGCCTCCTCGCTGACCGCGTCGAAATGCGTCCGCCCTTCCCAGTCCACGCGGCTCCGGCCGACGAGGCGCATGTAGGCCTCAAAGAGGAGGGCGGTGGGCTGGAGGGTGTGATGGGGGCGTTCGGTTCGCGGGTAACGCCGGGCAAGCTCACGGAGTTCGTGGTCGACGGCGGGTAGCAGCCTGGCGGCCATCGATGCCGGGGAATGATCGCCCCCGCCCTCCGGCACCCCGGTCTCCGCGCCGAGATCGCGCTCCATGTCGGTCGTCCCTCAACCGGGCCGGCCAGTCGGTCAGGCGGCCGGCGGTGAGTCGGCCCCTTTGCCCCCCCTCGTGGCACAGCAGTCCGAACAACGTTCTAAACCGCGCTGTACTAGATGGTAACGTTCGGTCGCGGGAGCGGTGGCCGCGGGATGCCGGCAGCCCGGGCGACCTCCGTGGCGAATGGCCCGCGGCCGGCGCGGCGCGGCGCGGCGTCTGGACGTGTTGGCGGCGGCGCGGTCTATCGCGTGGACCCCCGAACATGCCAAGTGCGTGCCGCCGTGAAGCCGCACTTGCACAGTCGTAAAGGCCGACCACTCGCGCCAATCGCTACATAATCACCATTTTCCGATGGTGCAGGAGGCCCCACAGGGATATCCCCAATTGCAATGATGCGTGAATTTGCACATCTTGAGCGTACCCGACCCCACCGCGCGGTTGCGTTTCAGGTGTCAAAAAACGATGATGGGGGAAGACACATCGCCGGGCACTACTGCACGCATTCTCGTGGGCCCCTGAACACGATCGCGGGCGCGAGGGGTGGGATCCGCGGTAGCTTGCAAGTCCGCGACGAGTGGCTGAAACAAACAGGGAAACAAGGGAAAGAGGGGATGATGTTTCAGTCCGTGCAGTGGGAAGGAGGTGAAACGGACGAATCTCCGGATTCGACCGGGGGCAACGCGGCGTTGTCGTTCGGCTTGGCGTTTCCCATCGAACAATGAATCGGGCGGTGCACGCGTGAGGGAGGCAGCGGGTGGCCCACTCATCAACTCAGCGGGCGTGACACCCGCCGCCGAGGTCGCAGCCACTCCAGGCGCCGTAGTACGTCAAATCAAATGGCCCCTGCGATGGTGATCTCGGCCCATCCGGTTGCGGCGCGATCGCGGGGAGGCAAAACGCGTCAGGCGGGTAACGCGGCGGCGTGTGACTGTCCGGCCTGATGGCGGCAGTCCGTCGAGCGCAACCAACGTACCGCCCGTGAAATCCCCCAGCACTGCGACGCCACGATCCGACCTTGTGTGGGGTTGGTGAATCCTGGTCCAGCAAACAGAGCACGGTTGCCCACCGTGATCGAAGGAGGCACAAGGCATGAAGGCGCTTCGAACCGTGATGTTGACCATAGCCGTGTTGATGACGGCGACGGGCGGGTCCACGTTGTCGGCCGCGCCGACCGCCACGCTGACTGGCGAAAGTGCGGACATCGGCGTTCTGGGCTCGACGGCGTGGCCGCTCAACGATTCCCGGGCCGACGCGCGATCCGGCCCGATTCGTCACGATCGTGCAGCCGAACGTGACGGCGGCGACGCGGATTCGCACCCGTGGCTGCCCACGTCCATCAACACGCTCGTTCTGGAGGTGGACGGCGATTGCCCGGACGATGCGGACGCGGGCCTGCCGGGTCACCAGATTGCGGTCGAGCTGTGGATGCGGAACCTGAGCCAGGAGATCACGGGTTTCCAGGCGTTTGTCCAGTTCGACGTCACGAAGCTGTCGTTTGTCAGCGGCACGTATACAGACGTTCCTTTTGATCAGCATATTCCCACGACAATTACGGCGACTCCGGCAGGCGAGATCGACGTGAGCAGTTCATCCAGCGCGGGGCTGCCGGGCACATCGGCCGATTCGTTGCTGGCGACGTTTGTGTTTACCGTGATCGAGGCGTGCGAGTCGACGGCGGTCACGTTCCGCGACCCGGTGGGTCCGTTCACGTCCGAGTTGAGCTTTGAGGGCGTACCGGTGAGCACGGCGTTGATGGATACGCCCTTCTTCGATCTGGACGACGAGCCGCCAGTGCTGTCCAGTTGTCCGGACCCGGTGGAGACGACGGTGGAGTGCGACACGCCGGTTCCCCCGCCACCCGCCGTGTCCGCCACCGACGCGTGTGACGGCGAGGTGACCCTCGTGTTCGAGGAGGTCGTGGTCAACGGCGCGTGCCCGCCGGAGTACGACGTGATCCGCACCTGGACGGCCACCGACAGTTGCGGCAACATGGCCAGTTGTCAGCAAATCGTTCACGTGGTGGATACCACGGAGCCGGTGGTCAGCGGATTGACGGTCAGCGGCGCGACGGTGGACGCGGCCTGCGAAGGCACGATCACGTTCTCGGCCACGGTCACCGATAACTGCTGCCTAGACGCGGGCGATGTTGTGGTGGGGGTCACGGTCGCCGACGGCACGCTCACTTACAACCCGGGGTCGGACCTGACGATCGTACAGGTTTCGCCGCAAGAGGTGTCGATCACGGGGACGGCGTTGGTCTCCGATTTGACGGCATGTCCGGCGGTGGTCACGGTGACGGTGGACGCCGAGGACTGCTGCGACAGCGCGGCGGTACAGGCATCGGCCAGTGCGGATGTGATCGACACGACCGCGCCCGTCATCGACTCCGTCATCGCCACGGGTGGCGACGTGGACGACGACTGCGAGTTCGAGGTGCCGTTCACGGCTTCCATGTCCGACAACTGTTGCATCCATGAAGAGGACGTGGCGATTGACGTCCGGCTGATCGCCGGCACGGCCACGCTCGGTACGCCGTCGTACACCCTGACGCCGAACGGCGGCAACGGGTACGACATCGCGGGGAGCGTTCCGGTTTCCGGCGTCAGCGCCTGTCCGGCCACCGTCCAGGTGACGGTGTTCGTCACGGATTGCTGCGGCAATCCAGCCGGTGCGGCGGCGACGACGCCGGACGACGGGTTGTGGTCGGAGAGCTTTGTCGGGGGCGGTCCGGGCCAGGTCGGCAACCTGGTCCGCGCGTGGAGTGACGAAACGACTCCGCAGTGGACGCTGTGGGACACGGCGTTGGAGAGCGTGGTTCTCGTTTCCGACACCGTGGTGGGCGGCGACGGCGAGCGGGTGTATCGCACGGTGTACACCGGCGGTCAGCTCGACGTGGACGGCACGCTACTGGGTGGCGGCGGCGGCATGATCACGGCGGACGTCATCCGGCACGTTCACCTGACGCACCAGGTCTTCGTGGGCGGCGTGGTGGACTGGGGTCTGTCGTACACGGACACGGTAACGTACGCGGCCGGCGGCGGCGACGCCGGCCTGACGGTGACGGGTCATGCGCTATTCGTCGGTGCGGGTTCGCCGGCCCCGCCCGGTTATCCGCCGCTCGAGGCGGCGGCCGGGCACTGGGGCACCTTTGCCGGCATCACACTGACCGCCGTGGACACGGGAGTGGCCGACTTGTACGACCGGATTGATCCGGTCATCTCCGGATGTCCGGACGACATTACGGTGAACGCGGACGCCGGGGGGTGTACGGCGGTTGTCACGTGGACACCGCCGACGGCGACGGACAACTGCGGTCCGGTTTCGGAGTGGTCCTCGCACGATCCGGGCGACGCGTTCCCGGTAGGTCCCACGACGGTGACGTACGAGTTCACCGACGGTTGCGGCAACGCATCGACCTGCACGTTCGACGTGACGGTGGAGGCGGAGAACGAGGTCACCACGACGGTGGTGCTGGGAAGCGTGTATCCGGGGGCGGGCGGTGTGCCGGACCCGCTGTCGCGCTGCATCCAGTTCGTCGCCCGCGAGACGGTCACGAGCGCGTGTGCGGAGGAGGTCCACACGCTGGTCGACTTCACGCCCGGCACGGGCGGCGAGGCGACCGCGGTGGTCACGTTTGACGTGGCGTGCGGCGCCTGGGACCAGTTGTGTGCGAAGGACGAGCAGCACACGTTATACGAGCACGCGGCGTTGGATGTCACCGGCCCGACGTACACCGGCGCGGCCCCGCTGATCCTGCTGTCCGGCGACACGGACAACGACAGCGACGTGGACATCCACGACGTCACGTGGCTGATGTACCAGTGGAGCCAGGGCTCCGGTCCCGCCGCTCCGGGCGGTTGCCCGTTTGACGGTACGCGTGACGCCGACTTCAGCAACGACGACATCCTGAACTCGACGGACTACCTCATGTTGAGCGACAACTGGCTGCAGTGGCGGGTGTGCCCCTGCACGGCCCTGGTCGGCCCTCCGCCGGCATTTGAATCGTCGGTGTCGATCCATGTATCGCAGTTGCCTCCGCGGGTGGCCGCCACGGTCGACTTCAACCGCGACGGTGTGGTGGACTTCAAGGACGTGAAGGTGTTCGAGTCAGCCAACGGCCTGTCGAACACGCTGTCGTCGCAGTTGCAGGTGACGGCGACGCCGAAGGGTAACGCGAGCATCGGACGCTCGATGGGCAACTAGCCCGTTCCTTCGCACGCGTACGGGGGACTCCCCGTGGCGGGCGTGCCGCGACCGGGAACACGGGTGCACCCGCGGGGACCGGACGCGAATTACGCTTGGCGACTGATTGGAGATCTATTGATCCAGGAGACACTGAGATGGCTCGATCAGGATTGGTCATTTCTGTGATGCTCATCATCGCGGCCGGCCCCGTGCCCGGCGCGAGGGAGGACCAGACTCCCGCCGTGAAGAGCGCACCAGCAAGCCAGGAAAAGGATTTCCCCACCGTGGTGGATCCGACGAGCACGGTCCGTTGCCTGAGGGAGGCCATGCACGATTCGCGAGGACTGTCCGCGTTGCGCGAGGCGACCGCCGCAGCCGAGTGGCGTCACGCGAGCGGTGTCCCCAGCCCGGCGCTGGGTTCGTGCGTGCCGGACTACAGCGTGACCGCGCCTTACGTATCGCCGATCTCCCCCAAGCGCAGCACGTGCGGTGCGAGCGACGACTGCGACGTAACGGGGGCCGACGCCGAGGACCACGTATACGAGGTGTTCATCCCGGAGGACGGCACGTGGGTTTTCTCGCTGTGCGGGTCCGGATACAACACGAAGATCGCGGTGGGCACGGCGTGCTGCTCGGAGGACGTCGGCTACAACGATGATTCCGACGAATGCCCGAACTCGCTGCACTCGCGGCTACAGGTCTACCTGACGGCGGGCACGTATTTCGTGACGGTCGACGGTGACAGCGGCGCGTGCGGTGAGTACGTGCTCGACATCCAGTTGATTCCCCCGTGCGTCGTGGACTGTCCGGCGGGCGGTGGGACGGAGAGCGAGCCGTGCGGCGACGAGACGAACGACGGCTGCGACATGCTGCCGGATCCGGCGCAGTTCGAGCCCCTCGGGTGCGACGAGACGGTGTGCGGCACGATCTGGGCCGACGCTGGCGAGCGGGACACGGACTGGTACGAGGTGCAAGTCACGGACGACTCACGGCTCACGTTGTCGGCGGAGGCGGAGTTTCCCCTGGTGATCGGCCTGGTTCCGACTCGTCCGTGCGGTTCGGACGCCTGCGAGGACGTGGTGGGCACGTCGCTGGATCCGTACGCGTTGGGCGGCGAATGCGATCTGATCAGCGTGACCACCCCCTGCCTGCCGGCCGGAACGTACTGGCTGTTCGTCTCGCACCAGGCATTCTCGGGCCGGCCGTGCGACGGCAACAACGATTACTACGTCACGTTAACGTGCACGGAATGCACGGCGGTTCGCGGCGCGTGCTGCTTCGAGGACGCACCGTGCGAAATCCTGACCGCGTGCCAGTGCCTCGGTCACTACCTCGGCAACGGTACCACGTGCGATCTATGCGTCGAGAACGATTATTGCGACGACGCCACGCCGATCGGCGAGGTCGTCGACCTGCCGTTCGACACGACCCACGCCAGCTTCGACGGGTCGGGCACCTGCATGATCAGCCCGAACACGTGGTACTGCTACACGCCGACGTGCACGGGGCTGGCCACGATCAGCCTCTGCGGCAGCGGTTACGATACCAAGCTCGCCGCCTACGAGACGTGCGGCTGCGATCCGCTGGGCCCGGAACTCGGTTGCCGCGACGACGATTGCGGTGCACAGTCGGAGTTGGTGGTCCCGGTGTACCCGGGTGAGAGGTACCTCATCGAGGTGGGTGGGCACGGCGCCAGCAAGGGCCCGGGCATCCTCAACATCGCCTGCGAGCCGGGGGAAGGCACGTTGGCCGTCGAGTCGACGGACTGCCAGGACGACGCGTTCCCGGACGCCGGTTACCAGGTCGTCGTGGAACTCTGGATGCGCAACCTGGCGCACGCCGCCACCGGGTTCCAGGCCTTCCTCGCGTTCGATGAGGCCGTGCTCGCGTACCGGGGCGACCTGAGCAGTTACACCACGACGCCGTTCCAGGACCACATCACGCCGCCGACCGCCGCCCTGGTGGGCGCCGGTGAACTGAACCTGGACGGTTCCGTGGACGCGATGCACCCGGACGGCACGATGGCCGACAGCCTGCTGGCCACGCTGGTGTTCGACGTCGAGCAGGAGTGCGACACGACGACGATAGACTTCCGCGAGTTCGAGATTTTCGTCTCCGAGATCAGCTACCACGGTTACCCGCTCGATACGAATCTGCTGAGCACGTCGTTCTCCTCGGACAACGCTCCGCCGACGGTGACGGAACTCGAGGTCGTCGGCGGCGCGGTGGACGCGGACTGCAAGCGTCGGGTGACGTTCAGCGGCACGGTCATCGATAACTGTTGCCTGCATCTGCTGGACGTGGACATCAGCCTCGTGTTGCTCACCGGGAACGCCGCCATCGGGGCGCGCTCAACGAACAAGACGCTCCTGCCGGACGGTCGAACCGTCCTGGTCGAAGGATGGGCCGACGTCATCAACCTGGTCGGTTGTCCGGCCACGCTCCAGGTCACGATCGACTCCGAGGACTGTTGCGGCAACGTCGCCGACCCGTATTCGGCCACCGCCGACGTGGTCGACATAACGCCGCCCGACATAAGTTGCACCGACATCACGGCGCCGGCCGACGCCGGGCTGGGGTGCGAGGCGGAGATCGCGCTGTTCGCGTCGGCGATGGACAACTGCAGTGACATACCGGGCTCCGAGATCGAGTTTACGATCGATGACGACGGCGAGCCCGGCTTCACGGAAGGCGACACGCATCTGACGGGCGTCGGCAGTCCGTACACGTTCCCGGTCGGCGCGACCGCCGTGCAGGCGGCGGCGACGGACGCCTGCGGCAACCGCACCACGTGCACGTCCACGGTGACCATCGAAGCGGTGAACAGTACGGAAGACATACCGGTGGTGCTGCCGGGGGTGGACGCGGCGGACTGGCCGCTGGGGCCGCTGACGCGTTGCATCAAGTTCGTCGCCCGCGACAGTGGCACGGGCGAGTGTGCCGATCCCGTTCACGTGGAGGTGACGTTCACCGGGTCCCCGGCGACGGGGTACGCGACGTTGCAGGTCCCGTGCGGGATGTGGGACGAGTTGTGTGCGAAGGACGAGCAGCACACGCTGTACGACACGCAATCGCTGGTGGTGGTGGGCCGGCACTACGCGCTGGCCGACCCGGGCGGTTCGCCGCTGGTGCTGCTGGCCGGCGACACCGACAACGACAGCGACGTGGACATCAGCGACGTCACGTGGTTGATGTTTCAGTGGAGTTCGTTGCCGGGCGGCGGCCCGGCCGCCCCGGGCGGATGCCCCTGGGACGGAACCCGCGACGCGGACTTCGACAACAACAACGTCTTCACGTCGACCGACTACCTGCTGCTGAGCGCGAACTGGCACGAGTGGTCACTCTGCCCGTGCACGGCGGCGATGGGGGCAAGCCATCCGGGCGAGGCGCCCGTCGAATCGATCGCGGTCACCGCGTTGGCGGCCGAGGTCGGCGCCGCGGTCGACCTGAACGGCGATGGCGTCTTCAACGTGCGGGACGTGGAGCAGTTCGAGTCGAACAACGGGCTGCCCCACTCGTTGTCGGCCAAGATGAAGCCGGTCAACGTGAAGGTGAAGCCGTCGGACCGGCCGACGATAAACCGACGATCGCTGCGTTGAGGAGCAAGTGCCATCAACGGCCCGGCGGGCGACGCCCGCGGCGGGCCGGAACCGAACGCGACTCCCATACGAAGGAGGCAGGAACATGGTAGCGGTATTGCGCACGAGAGTGCTGACGTGCCTCTGCGTGGCACTGTGTGCCGTCGGCGCGGCGGCTGATGATCGACCACCGGTGGCGACGCCCGGTCTGAACGGCGCGAGCGGAACGGCACCGAGTGCCGCCCCGGCGAACCGCGTGTTTGCGCGATCGAACCGGCTGGCCCGCGGCATGATGACAACCGGCCCCCGCAGCCAAGCGCACTTGCAGGCCGGCGGGGATCGTCTTGTCGAGTTGCAGAACGACGACGGCGGCTGGGACTGGCCGCTCGACGACGGGGATCCGTCGAGCCCCAGCCCGCCCAACACAGTGGGCCCGATCGCCATGGGGCTGGCCAAGGCGTACCGCGTGACGGGTGACGCCGACATGTACGCGGCGCTCGACACGTCGGGCGGGTTTCTGCTCTCCAAGACGAACAACTTCTCGCCGTCGGACGGTTACCTGGCCGCCGAGTTGGACGACCTGTTCGGCGGCACGACCTACGTGACGCACGTGCGGGACCATTTCTACGGTCCGCTCGCCGGCGGCACGTACGATCGCGGCGGGGCGGGCACGTTGTACGACACGGCCGGTTATATTCAGCTGATCCATGACGCGCGACATGGCGGCCCGTACGGCAACCTCGCGGCGTGGGACATCGGCATGGGGCTGGTCGGGGCCGCGTCGGCCGGGGTGACCGGTTCCGAGCTGGACATCTGGATCGCCGGCGTGAAGGCCGAGATCGATCTGCTACAGGCGGGTGAGTACTTCGACGTGATCGGGTTGGCCGGTGCGGTCTACGCCCTGGCTTTCGTCGGCGAGGACTTTGATCCGACCGGTGGCTCGTACGCATCGGCGAGCAGTCTGCGGGACCTGGCCGACGTTCTGGCCTCGTACCAGATCATGCCGTCCGGCGGTTTCACCTGGAACGCGACGCTGGTGACGCCGGGCGAAGAAACGACTCAGGAAACGGCGTACGCGACCCTCGCCCTGTTTCAGATGGGCGGGTATATCGACGCGGTCCATCTGGCGGTCGACTATCTCAAGAGCATTCAACTCGGCACCGGCGGATGGGAAAACTACGTCGGCGACGGCGAGAACAACGAAGTCAGTGGCGAGGCCCTGTGGGCCATCTGGACCGGCACGTTCACGAACCGACTCGTGCTGGAGGTGACCGGAGACTGTCCGGAGGAGGCCGAGCCCGGCATCCCACGCCACCAGATCGCGGTCGAGTTGTGGATGCGAGATCTCATTCAGCCGGTGACCGGCTTCACGGCGTGGTTGGAATTCGACGATACCAAGCTCGAGTTCGTCAGCGGGACATATACGGATGTTCCGTTCTCCGGCCACCAGCCGCCATCCATCGCGCCGGGAACGCCCCCCGACCCCGAGAACCGCATCGAGCTGGGCAGCTATGCCGATCTTCCGGGGGGTGACACGGAAACGTCCGACGATGCGCTTCTGGCCACCCTCTTGTTCACCGCGGCGGACGAGTGCGAGGCGACCGACGTGCGGTTGCTGGCGACGGTCGGCGCATTCCCGTCGGAACTGAGTTACCAGGGCATGCCGGTTTCCACAACCCTGGTCGACACGCCCGTGTTCGGGCTGGACGACACGCCGCCGGTGATCACGTGTCCGCCGGACGTGGTCACCAGCGCCGACGCCGGTCTCTGTACCGCAACGGTTTCCATCACGCCGGCGACGGCGACGGACAACTGCGATCCGGCCCCGGTGATCGAGGGCACGCGCAGCGACGCACTGCCGTTGACGGATCCGTACCCGTCGGGAACGACGGCGGTCACGTGGGTGGCCACCGACGCGTGCGGCCGTTGGTCGTCGTGCGTGCAGTCGATCACGGTGAATCCGGTAAACGATGTGGTGGTGACGGTGGATTTGTTCGGCGTCAACGCCGACGACTGGCCATCAGGCCCGCTCATGCGGTGCATCAAGTTCGTGGCCGGCCACGACGTTTCGGGTGACTGCGCGGCGCCGGTCAGCCTCGAGGTCGAGTTCACGAATCCGGGCGGCGGTGTCGCCATTGGCTCGGCCGTGGTGGAGGTCGGGTGCGGCGAGTGGACACACGTCTGCGCGAAGGACGAGCAGCACACGCTCTATGGCACTCAGCCGCTGACCGTGGCCGACGGTCAGTACGAGCTGGTCGACCCGGTCGGCAGTCCGCTGCTGCTGGCGCCGGGTGACACGGACAACGACAGTGACGTGGACATCCACGACGTGACATGGCTGATGTTCCAGTGGGGATCGTCGCCGATGGCCGGGCCGGCCGCCCCAGGCGGGTGTCCGTGGGACGGCACCCGCGATGGGGACTTCGACAACAACAACGTCTTCACCTCGAACGACTATCTGCTGTTGAGCGGTCAGTGGCACCAGTGGACGACGTGTCCCTGCACGGCGCTGTCCGGCGGTGATGCCGCCCCGGTTCATCGGCAACTGTCGGTGCGGACGTCCGCGTTGTCGGCGGAGGTGGCCGGCGCGGTGGATGTCAACCAAGACGGCGTGGTGAACTACCGGGATGTGCAGGCGTTCGAGACGGCCAACGGATTGCCCCACGTGTTGTCCACGCAGATGCGGTCGTCGCCATCGACGGGGTGGCCTAAGCAGCGAAAAGCCGCACCGAAGGGTCACTCAGAGTCGGACAAGACGAAGGGGGCCAGCCCGGCTGCCGGTCCCCATCCGAACCATTCCGAGCGACGGGAGCGACCGGCTTTGTGCGGGGCGGGATAAAGAGAAACAGGAACCCGGGTTGGTCGCGTACGGTACTGACCCAGGGATGCAAGGATAATGACGCACGATGGATGATGGTTTTCCGGACGTAGGGGACGGCGCTTTGTTCGGCGTCGTCGAATCGGTAGGATGGGGGAAGTACATTGCCCACGGAGGGTCGAATACCCGCCCCGCACTTCGCGGCGACGGTCGCACGGCGACATACAGAACGGATTGTGTTTCGGGGAAGCTGGCCACCGCACCGGCCCGGAGAGCCCGGTGAGGCGGGCGGGGCGGCCCAGCGTCGGGCAAGACGACGATAGCAGGAGATCGCTCATGGGTACTCGGAGAATTCTGTGGTCCGCCGCCGTCGCCATGGGGCTGAGCGGGGGCACATTCGCGCCGCCCGCTGCGGCCGACATCGACCTTCTCTGGTCGCCGGCGGAGCAGACGGTCGGGCTTGACGACACGGTTGAGATCGACCTGGTCGCCGCATCGGACGATGAAACCACGCAGTACTTCGCGGCGCTGGATGCGATTGTCCTTTGGGATCCCGCTCATCTGGATTTGATCGGCGTGGACGATTCCCACGCGGGCTACCCGTTCATGAGCAGTCATTTTCTGCCCGACCCCGACGGCATCAACGCCGACCTGCACGACGGTGACGCGTTGTTCACTGCACTCGCTCCGGGTGGGCAGGAAGCACCGGTTCCGCCGGGAGGCTTGGTGATCACGCGATTCGAGTTCGCGCCGGTGAGCCACACGCCGGGGACGGAGGTGCGTTTCGCGGCATCGATGGGTACCTATGCCCGCACGCGGATGCGCCGCCTCGACCTGTCGGATGTGACGGGGGATATTTCGGCGACGGGGTGGGTGAAGATTGTCACGTGCCGGACGGGCGACTCCGACCAGGACGACGACGTGGATCTCGCGGACTTTGCGAACTTCCAACGTTGTTTCACGGGTGCGGGCATTCAGGCCACCCCGGCTTGCCGTTGCTACTTCGATTTCGATCAGGATACGGACGTCGACCTGGGCGATTACTGGGAGTTTGAGCAGCGGCTTGCCGGACCCGCGGCCTGATCCGGGTGCCGCGCATCCGACGTGACGGATTGCGGATGGCGGCGTAAACCTCGCCTTGGGCGAGCCGCCCATGATGTGTCACGTCTCGCCCGTTGAGGAGGATACTGGGGGCTGCGTGGGCCATGGGGCCGATCGGACAGTTTCGGTAATCGGCCCTACCTGGCGCTGCTGCGTCGTAAACAACCGAGCACGTCAACGCTTCTGTCACGCCGGAAGGGGGCGTGGGCAATGCCGCGGGATGGATCGGCGGGCAGAGCGCGTTGGAAGTCAGGAAGGGCCTTCAATTCGTGCGACGAACGGCGCGACGTCGGACGCGTTCACCATGCCGTCCTGGTCCAAATCACCAGGCGTGCAATCCGTCAACCCGGGCAAACCGAAACAGGATTGGAAGGCCTGAAAATCGGTCAGATCCACATCGGCGTCGGCGTCGAAGTCGGCCGGTGCAAAGTATTCGTGCACGCCCATGTCGATCACGGGCGAGCCGCCGTACCCGGTGTCGGGGGTGCCCACGTCGTCGACGAACCGGGGCGCACCGAACAAATCGGTCGTGATGCCTAACATGGCGGCCGCGGGGTTGTCGCCGGCGTCGATGCACGGCGAGCCGGCGTCCAGGCGCGGGTCATCGTCGATCGTGCCGAGCCGGTCATCCGGCCCGTCCGGGTCCCGCAGCAGCGGATCCCCGCCCGCGCAAGCGAGACCATCCAGCGTGCCGGACCAGCCCTCGATGCAACAGTAGAACGCGGTGAGCGTGGCTTCCGGCCCGACGCTGATCTGGGCCGCTTCACCACCGGCACCGTCCGCCCGGTTGGCCCACAGGATGTCGTTGCACAACACGACGTCGCCGCCGGCCACGACGCGCAGCGCCGCCCCATGACTCAGGGCGGCCTGATTGCCCACGAAGGTGCAGTTGGTCAGCGTGGCCTGCGCGTTGTCCAGATGCATCGCGCCGCCGGCCCACGCATCCGCGATGTTGCCGGAGAACGCGCAGTTGGCGGCCACCAGCGCGGCATCCGCACTGAAGACACCCGCACCGACGCGGGCCTGGTTGCCCACGAAACGGCAATTGAGCAGCGTCAACCGGCCGGCGGTGTGGTGGATACCCGCGCCGCGATCGTGCGGCGTGCTTGCGTCGGCCAATGCGAACGCGATGGTGAATCCGTCCAGTACGATGTCGCTCGCCGCGCCGTTGACGGTGATCACGTGGTAGCAGTTGTCGGCCGGGTCCTCGCTCACTCCGATGTCGCCGCTGAGGATGGTGGGTCGCGTGGCCGGATCGTGCTGCCCGCCGCCAGACGCGAACCCGCCCTGCAACACGGTCTCGCCGGACAGCGTGAACGCAGCCGACCGGTCACCTGATCCCTGATCGGGATGGTAGACCCCTTCCGCGACCTGGATCTCCGCCAGGGGGTTGTCCGGGTTCGCCGCGACGCCCAGGGCGGGCGTGAGGTTCGTATAGGCATCCGCCCAACTGAGGCCGGTGCCGGCGCCCGTGGCTGCCGCGTCCACGTAGAGCGTTTCGGCTTCGCATTCGTCCGGTACGCGGTTGCCGTTGCCGTCCGGGCTGCGGCCGTCCGCGAGGTCGCATTCGTCCGGCCGGCGGTTGCCGTTGCAGTCGGGGGACTCGCATTCGTCGGGGATGCCATTGGCGTTGCAGTCCCCGCTGGTCCCATCGGTCAGATCACACGCATCGGGGCGATCGTTGTCGTTGCAGTCGCGTCCGGGGATGAGCTGGCCGGCGGGGATGATTACCTTGGCCTGTCCGGGCGGCTGCCACCACAGTTCCGCGACCGCCCCGCCGCCGTTCTCGTAGTACTCCATCCGGACGGGATACTCGGTGTCCGCTTCCAGCGTGATGGTTCCCGACCATTCGGCGGGTGCCTGATCGATCCACTTGTCGACGATCAGTTGGTCCGCGATCCAGAGCCGGACGCCATCGTCCGTGCGCGTGTAGAACGTGTACTCGCCGGCGGCGGCCGGCGTGTGCACGAACCCCGTCCATCGCGCACTGAAGCTGTCCGGCTCGAAGCCGCCCACCGGTCCCGCCGATCCCCACGGGAATTCCACCGTTGCATCGAGATGCCCGCGCGGCGGACCGGCGAGGTCGAGGGTATCATAGTACGCGGCGGCCAGTCCGGTTCGCGTATGCTCCTCACACTCGTCCGGCACCCCGTTATCGTTGCAGTCGCGGCTTTCGCCGTCGGCCACGTCGATGTAGTCCGCCACACCGTTATCGTTACAGTCTTGGACGGGGGCGTAGTCGACGTAGCACGCGGCGTAGCCGATACGGGAGCATCGATCCTCGATTCGCATGTATCCGTCTTCGCCCCACGACTCGCCCCACGAGTTGCGGACGATCCAGATGTTGCCCGCCTCCTCCCAGCCGACGATGACCACCGCGTGGTTGATGTCGCCGCCCTCGCAGGCGTTGAACACACCGCCCGAGTAGGCATGGAAGGCGTCATTGACGTGGACGCATACCGCCACCGGCCCGTGGTTGGTGATCGCCTGGCGAATCTGGTCCTTGCTGGGGATGCTGTCGGGATCGCCGATGAAAGCCGACGATTGAAGGCAGTACGGGTGATGGTAGGGGCAGCGGCACGGCGCGTTCCACGCCACGTACGGGAAGCCGGTTTCGAACACCGCCCCCCGGCCGTCGCAGGACCCGCCCAGGTGGTCGCATTCGATATACCGGAACGCCGCGTAGTGCCAGCCACCGCCGCAGTTGCCGGCGCCGGTACAACTGATCAGCCACTGTTCCGACAGGTCGACGATCAATCCATCGTGGATGGCGATCGCGCTCTCGGTCGCGCCCATCGCGGCGAACGCCCAACAACTGCCACAGCCGCCCTGGTTGCGGACGGGCGGCACGGCGCCGTAATCGCGCCAATCGAAGGCGTCGGGGTACGACGACCGGACGGGTGTGCATGGATCCCACCGGCCGTCGCCGCGCCAATTCGCCGGCTCCTGCAACCCGCATAACTCGTGGATCGAACGGTGCGTGGCCTCGCTTTCACCGACCGTGAAGGTCCAGCCCTCGACCTGGCCCCGCTGTCGCAGAGACTCGATATCCTCCGCGGTGAGTTGCCCCCGGGCACCCGCGGCCCACACGCCAACGGCCAGCGTAGCCACGACAACGACTGAAGCCCCCCGCACCATTGCTGACACCCTCCTCACAGGTTGTCCGACGAAGGCCGCCGCGCTCGGCTCAAAGCCGCTTCGGGCCGGCCGCGATGACCTCGGCCGGGCATCCGGACTCGAAGAGCTTGAAGTTCTCGATGTACCGGGCGGCCAGGGCGTCGTACTTCTTCCAGTACTCGTCCTTGTTGCCCCAGGATTCAGAAGGGTCGAGGACCTCGGCCGGCACCTCGGGGCAGCGGGTCGGTACATCGAAGTCGAACAGCCTGTCGGCGCGGTAGCTCACGTCGCTGAGTCGGCCGTCCAGGGCGGCATTGAGCAGGTTTCGCGTGTGTCGGATGCTGATCCGCTTGCCGACCCCGAACGGACCGCCCGTCCAGCCGGTGTTGACGAGCCAGCACTGCGCGCCGTGTTTGGCCATCTTTCGCTTGAGCAGCTCGGCGTACTTGAACGGGTGATGCACCATGAACGGCGCGCCGAAGCACGCGCTGAAGGTGATCACGGGTTCGATGCCGAGACCGATTTCGGTGCCGGCGATCTTGGAGGTGTAGCCGCTGATGAAGTGGTACATCGCCTGGTTCGGGCTCAGGCGGGCGATCGGCGGCAGCACGCCGGACGCGTCGCAGGTCAGAAAGATGACGTTCTTGGGGTGCGTGCGGGTCATACCCTCGGACACGACATTGGGGATGAACTCGAGGGGGTAGGACGCCCGGGTGTTTTCGGTGAGCATGTCGTCGTCGAGATCGATCCGGCGGGAGGCCGGGTCGTAGACGACGTTCTCCAGAATGGTGCCGAACCGACGGGTGCAGGCGTAGATCTGCGGCTCGTGCTCGGCGGAGAGTCGGATGACTTTCGCGTAGCATCCGCCCTCGAAGTTGAACACGCCTTCGTCGCTCCAACCGTGCTCGTCGTCGCCGATCAGGGCCCGGGCGGGGTCCGCGGACAGCGTCGTCTTTCCGGTGCCGCTCAAACCGAAGAAGAGGGCGACGTCGCCGCTCGTGCCGACATTGGCCGAGCAGTGCATGGCCAGCACGCCGTCCCGCGGCAGCAGGAAATTGAGCACGGTGAAGATGGTTTTCTTGATTTCGCCGCCGTAGCTGGAGCCGGCGATGACGGCCAGCCGCTCGGCGAAGTTGATGATGATGGCCGTCTCCGACCGCGTGCCGTCGACACGTGGGTCCGCCCTGAAGGACGGCGAGGCGATGACGGTGAACTCGGGGACGTGCTTCTTCAGCTCGTCCCGGTTCTCGATGGCGATGAACATGTTTCGGGCGAAGAGGCTCTGCCACGCCTTGTCGGTGATCACGCGGACCGGCAAGCGATAGTTCGGGTCGGCCCCGGCGTAGCAGTCCTGGACGAAGAGTTCCTCGCCCTGAAGGAACGCCTGGAGCCGCCCCAGCAGCGCGCCGAAATTCTCCGGGCTGCATGGCCGGTTGTACTGCCCCCACCAGATTTCGTCCTCGGTGGACTCCTCGCGAACGACGAACTTGTCGGATGCCGCCCGGGCGGTGTGCTGGCCGGTGCTCACCAGCATAGGGCCGCCGTGCACCATGTGCCCTTCGCCGCGGAACACGGCTTCCTCGTACAGGGCGGCCTCGGGCAGGTTCCAGAATACGCGGTCCAGGTGCACGAGGCCGTGGTTGTCCAGCTTATAGTCGCTGGCCAGTTCGCCCGCCTGTTTGACGGCCGGGGTGTCGAATTCGAGATACTTGGTCATGTCCAATCCCTCACCAGTTTGCGGTCGCCGATGTACAGGTCGTTGGGCGAATTCGGGTCCAGGGCCCACTTCATCCGTTCGATGCCTTCCGTGATGTCCTTGATCGTCCCGCACGTGGACAATCGCAGATGACCGTCCATGCCGAACTCGACGCCGGGCACGGTGACGACCCGGACCTTGTCCAGCAGGAACTGGGCGATCTTGGTCGAGTCCTTTCCGTAGACGCTGAAGTCCGCGAAGCAATAGAAGGTACCGTCGGGCGGGGTGACCTTGACGCCTTCGAACGACCTCAGGCGTTCGATCATGACGTTACGGTTGTTTTCGAGGGTCAGCCGCAGTCCTTCGACGCACGACTGCACGCCGTTGATCGCCGCCGCCGCGGCGTGCTGCAGGAGCACCGACGGGCCGGACGTCTGATGGCCCTGGATGTTGGTCATCGTCTCGATGAGTTTCTTGTTCGCCACCGCCCAGCCGATCCGAAAGCCCGTCATCGCGTACTGCTTGGAGACGCCGTTTATGATGATCAGCTTGGAATTCTCCGTCTTGTCCCTGGCGTAGTCCCAGCAGTTGATGGGCTTGCGGCCGTCGAAGATGAGCCGGTGGTAGATGTCATCCATGATGAGGTAGAGGTCGCGCTTCTCGCAGAACTCGACGATGTCCGCGATGAACGGCTCGGAGTACATGGCCCCCGACGGGTTGTTGGGGCTGTTGATAATGACCGCCTTGGTGTAGGAGGTCACCATTCGCTCGATGTCCTGCATGCGCGGATAAAAGGTCCCGTCTTCGGGCGTGACGGGCACGGGGACGGCCCCGCAGAGCTTGACCATCTCCGGATAGCTCACCCAGTAAGGGGCCGGGAAGATGACCTCCTCCTGCGGGTTGAGGATGGTCTGGAGAGCGACCATGATCGCTTGCTTGGCGCCCCCGGACGCCATCACGTTTTCCGGCTCGACGCGGCGGTTGTAGAACTCTTCGGTGTACCGGATGATGGCCTTCTTCATGCCCGGCGTGCCGTCGGCGGGGGCGTAGCGGATCTCCCCCGAGTTGAGGAGTCCGGCCGAGGCGACCAGCGCGTCGATGGGGGCTTTGGACTTGGGTTCGCCGCCGCCGAGGTGGATTACCGGCTCCCCCTTGCTTCGTAGGATAGCGGCGGTTTCGTTCAGCTTCAGCGTGGCTGATTCACCGATCGTCCGTGCAATCAAGCTAATGCTCATCGCTTTACCTCTGGCAAACTCGCGGATGGTGTATTGTGGGGACGGGCACGGGTACCCCGCGTTCGGTTGCAACCCCTGCTCCGGGCGAATCGGACGCCGATCAATCGAAACGGTTCTTGTAGCAGTTTCAGCGCCCCGCGACAACCACAGATTTCAGCCGTCCCATCGCCGATTTCGCCTGAACTAACGCCGTCTGTCCGGCGGCCGATCCTATGTGGCCGCGACTGATATCGTCCAGCATCGCCGCCGCCGGAAGCGGTGGAATGATCGGTGGCCGTCTCCCGTCGGCCGGTCGCCGGACCCGGTCCTCCCACGCGGCGAACGCGGCTACGCAATCACTTTCTTCATCCGGTCCAGCGCTTCGCGGATCCGGGGCTCCGGCACGGTGAGTCCCATGCGGAAATACCCTTCCCCCGCCGCGCCGAACCCGACACCCGGGAACACGGTGACGGCCGCCTCCTGGAGCGCGCGGCTGGCGAAGGTCAGCGAGTCCTGGCCGGCCGGGCACGGGGCCCAGACGTAGAAGGCACCCCGGGGCGGCTTGACATCGAGCCCCAGCTCCCGAAGTCCGCCGACCAGCAGGTCCCGTCGTCTGCGGTAGAGGTCGTTCATGGCCTGGATGTGTTGACCCGTCGCGTCGCGCAGGGCGTCGGCCGCCGCCCATTGGACGGCCTTGAACGGGCCGGAATCGACATTGCTCTTGACGAAGGCGAGCACCTTCAGGGCGTCGGCGTTCCCGACCGCGAATCCGATCCGCCACCCCGTCATGTTGAACGACTTCGAGAGCGAATGGAGTTCAATAGCGCAGTCGCGGGCGTCGGGCACCTGGAAGACGCTGGGGGCGGGCGCGTCGAAGTAATTATCGATGTACGGCGCGTCGTGGACGAGGAGGATATCGTGCTCGCGAGCGAAGGCGACGGCCTGCTCGAAGAACGCGAGCGGCGCGACCGCCCCGGTCGGGTTGTTGGGATAGTTGAGGTAGAGGATCCGCGCCTTTCGGACGACCTCGCGGGGGATGTCCTCCAACCGCGGCAGCCAGCCATTCGCCTCGGAGAGCACCATCATATGGGGCCGCCCGCCAGCCAAGATGCAGCCCCGCTCGTACGCGGGGTAGCCCGGGTCGGGCACCAGCACCACGTCGCCGGGGTTGACGAATCCGAGCGGCAGATGGGCGATGGCATCCTTCGAGCCGATCAGCGGCACCAGTTCGGTGACCGGGTCGAACCGGGCGCCGAACCGCCGTTCGACCGAGTCGGCCGCGGCGCGCCGGAACTCGGCGACGCCGGCACCCAGCGAGTAGGTGTGATTGGCCGGATCCCGGATAGCCCGAGCCATGGAGTCGATGACGAAGTCCGGCGTCGGCCTGTCCGGGTCGCCCACACCGAAGTCGATCACGTCGACGCCGTCGGCGATGGCCTTGCGTTTCCGCTGGTCGATCTCGAATGCCAGGTACGGAGGAATACGTTCCAGGCGGTCCGCTCGCCGCAGGATCATGATGAATCTCCACGTACTGCCCGCTCGCTGAGCCGTACATCAGCGTATGCCTGGCAACCGCACGCATTAGCGATATGCAATCTTCGTGCCACGCGCGGCGCGGATCGATCGGTGAGCGGAACCAATGACGCCACAAACGGCTACGTTCCGCGCCATCTCGACGCCCGCCCGGGGCGGTCACGAGGGAGTGTGAAAAAACAGCACCGCCGACCCACCGACGGCCAGCACCGCCCCGAGAACCGCCCGTACCCCGATGCGCTCCTTGTGGATCATCGCCGCGAACGGCAGCAGGAAAACGGGGCTCAACGAGCACAGCGTCTGGGCGATGCCCAGCGGCGCCCGGTCGGTGGCCACCAGCGACATCCACACGCCGAGGTAGGGTCCGACCACGGCGCCGCACGCGACGAACCCGACTCCCGCGCCCCAGGACCCCGAGCGTCGGGTTCGGCCGCGCTGGCGCAAGCCGTGGATCACGAGGATCGGCACCATGCCGAGGCCGGCGAAACACATCCGCACCAACGTCGCGGCCTGGGGCGTGAGGTGTTGCTCGGGCGGTAGCCACCCGTGGCCGATCCCCTGCTTGCTCAACAGCAATCCGCCGGCCTGGCAGGCGGCGGCGACGAAGGCAAGCGTCAGGCCGCGCACCCGGTGGCACGCGTGACGTCCAGGCGCGGCGGGTCGTTCGAGGACGACCCAGCCGACGCCGACGACCGTCATGACAATGCCGACCCAGGAGAGCGGGCCAAGAGTCTCGCCCAAGGCGGCCCAGCCGAAGAGGATGGCGAAAATGGGTGAAGTGGCCATGATGAGCATGGCGAGTCGCGGCCCGATATCGACGAACGCGGTGAACAGGGCCTGATCGCCAATGGCGAGCCCCACGACGCCGGACGCCGCGAGAAACACCACCTGGCCCCACACCGCGGGGGGAAGCCAGGCGCCGGCGAGGAGGCGGTGGGTCGCCCCGAGCAGCACGATGGCCAGTCCGATGCGGATGGCATTGAGCCAGGTCGGACCGATCCGCTTGCCGCCGGCGGTGAACAGCAGCGACGTGCCGGTCCAGAGGACGGAAGTGGCCAGGCCGGCCCCCGGTCCGATGTATGCTTGCATGTTTTCGTACATGGACTGGCTATGATAGGGACCGCGGCCTCCGGCCGCGAGTTGAGCAGTTGAGCAAGTGACCAATGGAGCGGCAGCCGTCGGCCGCAAGCAGGTGACCAGTTGATTAGCGGAGCGGCGGCCGTCGGCCGCATGCCAGAGTTGTTTCCGGATACGACCGCTTTTGTGCTTTGCAGCCTGGTGGTGGCGGGGGCGCAGTTGATTTACGCCACCGTCGGGTTCGGGGCCGGTATGTTCGCGATGGCGTTGCTGGCATTGTTGCTGCCCGACCTGGCCGGTGCGGTGGCGACCTTCATGGTGCTGTCCCTCGTCACAGAGGTCTGGGTGTTGCGCCACTCGTGGCGTCACGCGCGGCCGTGGTTACTGGCGGGCCTGATGCCGAGCATGGTGATCGGGCTGGTGATTGGGGCCAAACTGCTAGCGGGGGGCGACGTACTATGGCTAAAACGGGTGCTCGGCGTCGTCGTGCTGGGCGCGGGCTTGTGGTTCTTGCGGGAGGAACGAGTCCGCCGCGCCGCGCAGGAATCTCCGCCGCCGGCCGAGCGTGGGCAAGACCGCGCCGCGCGACCGGCGAAATCCTGGCTTTCGGTGCCGGCCGGGCTGGCGTCCGGGACACTGGCCGGTCTGTTTGGCACCGGCGGTCCACCGGTCATCGTGTTCCTTCACGGCCACGGTCTGGACAAATCGGCGTTTCGAGCGACGCTGCTCTGGTGCTTCCTGCTGATGGGTGGCATCCGGTCGGGTGTCTATGCATACGAGGGGCTGCTGGGGATGGGGGAGTTGCGTGCAGCACTCTGGCTGCTGCCGGCCACGGTGGCGGGGGCGGCGTTGGGCATGGCGGCCCACCACCGGATCTCCGAACGGCGTTTCGCCGTGGCGGTCTCCGTGCTGCTCATTTTTCTCGGTTTCATGTTGCTGGTCGGCAGCCGCCGGTAGCGGGCACGAATCGCCGATCGCCGAGTCGCCTTGATGAGTCACGGGTCGCCTGAGGCGGGGTGGAGTCGTCCGTCAGTCGCTCGGCGTCATTTGGTCGCGACAGTCCTGGGCCTCCCGCGGGCGGCCCGACGCGTCATAGAGCTGGGCAAGATAGTTCAGGGCTTCCCACCGCGCGGCGTTGTCCGTCGTCGCGTCCGGCGGCAGACCTTCAACCGCGTTCATGAGGAGGCGTTCGGCTTCTTCAAACTGTTCCAAGTGCACGAGGCAGGCGCCGAGGGCCGACGCGGCCTCGGCGATGCGATAGTGGTTCTCCGGCAGCCGTTGCTGCCGCAGGGCCAGGCATTCCCGCAGCAGCGGTTCGGCATCCGCGGCTTCGCCTAACTGCACGCGGAGCCGTCCCAGGGCGAGCAGGGATCGTTCGATGTCCGGGTGCCCCGCCCGCAACGCATCGCGCCGTGCGGCCAGCACGGCGGCGTGGTTTTGTGCGGCGGTGACGAGGTCGCCCGTGGCCGCTTGCCACTCGGCGAGGCGGAAGCGCGACATCGCCGTGTCCGGATGATTGGGGCCGAGGTGGGCTTCTCGGATCGCCAGCGCCTGCCGCCAGACCGATCCGGCTTCGTCCGTCGGGCCGTACCCGGCCTGGAGGACCAAGCCGAGATTGCTGAGCGCATAGGCCACGCTCAGGTGGTCGTCGCCGAGCCGGCGGCGGCGCAGCGCCACCACGTCGCGCAAGATGCGAATGCTCTCGTCGTGCTCCCCGCGATCGCTGTACAGCAGCGCGAGGAGGCTCATGCCGTTGCTCACGATCAGGCTGTCGTCGCCGTGAAGCTCGCGGGCGATTTCGAGCGACGCCTGCAATTGCGTTTCCGCCGCCTCGTACTGCCCCAAGGCGCGGTAGCTGTTGCCCATCGTGGCGTGGATGGACGCTCGCACTTCGGGTTGATCGGCCAGGGCGAGGTCGATCCAATGGACCGCCTCATCGAGCACTTCACGGACGGTGACCTCCTCGCCCGGAGACGCCGGATCGACAGAGGCCAGCGTGTCTTCGAGGAAGATCCGGATCTGGGTGGCCTTCTCCGCTTCGACGCGGGCCTTCTGATAGAGGGCGGACATTCCGATGGAGAAGGCGACGACGGCCAGCAACAGAATGGCAAGCAGCGACGACACGAGTTTATGCCGCGTGATGAGCTTGCGCAGGACGTAGAGCGGGTTGTCCCGCTTGGCCTCGATGGCCTGGCCGTCGAGGAATCGTTGGACGTCGCGTCCGAGCGCGCCGGCCGTGGCGTAGCGGCGTTCCGGGTCCTTCGCCAGCGCGGTCAGCGTGATGGTGTCGATCTCGTCGTTGAGTTGCCAGCGGATGGATTCGGGAGCGCCCGCCGGTGGCGGCGCACTCCGAACGGCGGCGCTGGGGCGGACGGGATCGACCGAGGTGATGGCGTGCAGCACGTCGGTCAGTGGTCCCGACGTCGGATAAGGAAGCCGACCGGTCAGCGTCTGGTAAAGGATGACGCCGAGCGCGTAGACGTCGCTGCGGACGTCGATGCCCATCGGGTCCCGGGTAACCTGTTCGGGCGAGGCGTAGGCGAGCGTCCCGAGGAATCCCTCGGTCGCGGTGGCGGGTGCGTCGGGGGCCGGGGCCTTGGCCACGCCGAAGTCGAGAACGTGGGGCTCGCCGGCCGGATCGATGAGGATGTTGCTCGGCTTGAGGTCGCGGTGAATAACGCCGCGCTGGTGAGCGTGGTTCACTGCCTGGCAGACCCCCACGAAGAGACGCAGCGCGCCATCGAGTGTCAGCGGTTTGTCGCGATGCCCGGCCAGGCCCGCCAGGTACTCGTCGAGGGGCACGCCGTCGATGTACTCCATGACGAGGTAGGGATGGTCTTCCTCGGTAAACCCGCTGTCGTAGACGCCGACGATCCGCCGGTCGCGCATGCCGGCCACGAGCTCGATTTCCCGTTCGAAGCGTCGTCGGCGTACCGTTTCACCCAGCACGCCCTCCGACAAGACCTTGATGGCCACTTGACGATTGGTGGAGCGCTGGCGACCGACGTACACGATGCCCTGCCCGCCGCGGCGAAGTTCGTAGAGCCCGTCGTAGCCGCCGATGCGTGGGGGGCGCTTTCGCCCCCCGCGTCCGCGCCGCAGCGTATCAAGGATTTGACCTGAGTCCCGATACCAGTCCGAATCGGGTTCCTTGGATCCTGGCACGATCAGCCCTCCTCCTGGACCTGTGCTTCGATCAGTTCACTCAGGCGTCGTAGTATTCTGGACTTGATCTGGTAGACGTTGTCGACGCTGAGTCCGAGCATATCCGCCGTGTCGGCGGCAGTTCGGCCGTCGACGGCGTACGCCTCGAACGCAGCTCGCTGTCGCGCCCCGAACTCAACGTCGATCACCCGCATGGCCAAACGGACATGGTGCTGCTGCCATTCCTCCTCCCAGATCCGGTCCTCTGTCGCCTGGACTGTCACCTGTCCCATATCCAATTGCATGGGTTCGGCTCGTTCCTGACGAAATCGCCGAAAAACCGCCCGGCTCACGAAAGTTCGGAGGTAGGACCGGAACATCCCTTTGCTCGGATCATAGACGAAGCCGGGCATCGCCTTGCTCAGGCCGAGCAGCACTTCCTGCAGCACGTCATCGCAGTCGGTCGGCTGCAATCCCTGCCGCCGACAATAGTTGCGGATGAGGTCGCCGTACCGATCGCAGAATTCCCGCCAGGCGGCGGGGTCGGACCCGGCGGACAGTCTGGCCAGCAGGGTTGTATGGGTCGTGGGATGCATAATGGCCCCTGCCCACTGTACCACGACAGAAACACATAATCTCGATCCGGATTCGGAATCCAGATGGCGTCAGGGACTCGGTGGACGGGGGAGCCACGGGGTCGTCGCTTCCGGGCGGGATGAATCCGGACCTTTTGGGTGGGGAGGGGCTCGACGAGGCGCGTGTTTCACTCGGCCTTTAACGATTGGGCCCCGCCCCGCCGTTGGCGGAGCGGGGCCCGAATGTGCGCGAATCGAGTGCTCGATGGGGGCACGCCGTGATCAGGACTGGCCGCCCTCGGGCTTGTTCATCAGACAGCCGGGCGTGCAGCCCTTCGTCATGCCCTGGCAGCCGACTTTGCATTTGCCGTCGCAGCCCTTGGCCTTGCAGCCATCCCTGCCTTGGCACCCTGTGCCTTGGCAGCATACACCCTGGCAGCCCACGCCCTGGCAGCCTTTGCCACCCACACAGCAACCGAACAGGCCACCGCTCTGGCACTTCTCCATGAACGCGTGCATCTCGCCGTCACTGAGCTTGCCGTCCTTGTCGAGGTCCGCCTCGGAGTGCGATTTGAGCATCTCCGTGCGCATCGCCTCGATGTGCGCGTCGCGGAACACCACGAATTCCTCTTCGGTCAACGTGCCGTCCTTGTCCGTGTCGGCTTCCGGGTGCAAGACCACAAGTTGGGACCGGAACATCACGTGGACCGCGTCCAGTTCCTCGTCGTTGAGGGTCTTGTCGCCGTCCTTGTCGAGTTCGGGGTGTTGGGTCAGGATCATCTCGACGATCCCGTTGCGCTTCTTTTCAGCGAACGCCTTCCACTCGTCGTTGCTGAGCTGTCCGTCGCCATCGGTGTCGACGTACGGATGAGTGGTCGCGTTGAAGCCGTCAGGTGGTGCGTCCTGGCTGAGGACGTCCAGGTAAGTCAGCGCCATGCCCACATGATGAACCGTCGCCCCGGGGCCCTGGCCGCCGCAGGGGCCAAACCCGGCGAGCCCGGGGCCGCCTTTGCCTTGCCCACCGCAGCCAGGCTTCATGCCGTTACCGTGCATTTCTGCGAAGAAGGCATGGACCTCGTCCCTGGTGAGGACGCCATCCTCGTTGGCGTCGATGCCCCGGTCACCGAACTTCGCCATCAGCTTCGCCTGCCGCTCCGGGGGGATGGTCTGGCCGGTTCCTTCATCGCCGGCGTAGGCCGCGCCCACGAACGCCGCCATTACCACTCCCGCCAACAACAACATCGCTACGTTCTTTGTCATTCTGTCTACTCCTGTTCCTTCCGGTTACTCTTGTACGGGTTTGTGACGCGGGCACGGTCCTTCGGGGTTGGCGCCCTGCATCTTGGCGCATCCGCCGTGTCCCCCCAGGTCTCCGTACCCCTCCCCGCAGCGGGCGAACACCCGCCGCACGATATTGCCAAATACGTCTCGCTGCTCGTCGTTCAGGATCCGGCTGAACCGCAGGATGTGATCCACCATGTGCTGTTGTTTCTGGCGGTCCAGTGAGGCGAGGGTATCCAACTGGTCGGCGATCGCGTCCTGGTCAGGTTCGTCCGCCAGAAGCAGGTCGGCGAGGGTGATCCTCGCGACGGCCAGCGCCTGGCACAGCTCGCGAACATCGGCGTGAAGCATGCCGGATTCCGCTTCGGCCTGGGCCAGTTGCTCGGGGCTGAGGTCGAGTTCGGCCAGAATGGCGGCGTGGTCGGGGTACCCACCGGAGGGGCAGGGACCTCCACACCGGCGATCGAGTGCCCGGACACCGAACGTCGTCCCCATGCCCGCGTTGAAGGCGAGCGAGGCGACCAGCACCAGCCACAGCCATCTCCGTCGTAACCATGCCATGTCTCAATCCTCCGACCTGGAGAACAGGTTCACCCAGTCGTCCTCCGGAGCGGGCCGGGCGGTCATGCCGAGCACGCCGCTGGCGAGCACGGCCACCGCATCGTCATGAGGTTCGCTGTTGCTCGGCGCTTCGCCGTTGGCCAGCACGACCAGGGCGATTCCAGCAGCAAACGCGGCCGCACCGACCCCCACCGGAGCCGGTCGCAGGGAGCGGCACCAGTGGCCGACTCGCGTGAGTGAGCCCGGCTCCGCTTCGTTCGCGATTCGGGCCATGACCCGGGCCTCGAAGCCCCACCGTGGTTCCGCCACGTCGACCGCCGCGAGCAGCGAATCCAGGGCCGGCAGGTCGGCGGCGAACGCCCGGCACTCGGGGCAGCCGTCCAGGTGGGACGCGACGAGGGCTTGCCGTTTCGCGTCGAGCTCGCCGTCGAGGCGTGCTGAGATCCAACGTTGAACTTTGCCACATCGCATCGTGGTTCCTCACGCCCTCCTTAAGGGTTGAGCACGTGATCCCGCGGTATCTTGCGGTCGGGATCGGTCAAAAACCGGGGCGAGTTGCGTCCGGAGTCGCCTGCGGGCCCGGAACAGCACCGACTCGACCGCGGGAACCGAGATGTCCAGGATTTCGCCGATTTCGGCGTACGACAGCTCGTGGTAATGGCGCAGGACGATGGCCGCCCGCTGGGTGATCGGGAGGGCAGTAATGGCCTCCCGGACCGGATCGGCCCGGTCTCGCGCGTCGGCCTCGGGTGTCGGCTCAACGTCGGCGGCCGCCACGTCCGGGGCGGCCTCGCCGCTGAGCGACAGGGCTTGCCGTAACCTACCAGCCCGTCTCCAGTTAAGGCAGGTGTTCACCGCCAGCCGCAACAGCCAGGTGGCGAGGGCGGCCCGAGGCTCGTACCGGGGGGCGGCTTTCCAGGCTTTCAGGAAAACGTCCTGGGCGATGTCTTCGGCGGTATCGCGGTCGACCCGGGCGTGGAACCGCTGGGCGAAGCGGACGATGGCCGGGTAGTGGCGGGAGACGATGCGGGCGTAGGCCTCGCGATCGCCGCCACGGGCCGCCAGCATGAGTTCTTCGTCGCTTGGTTCGGGCATCGGCGAGGCGGCACCGTTCAAAGGGTCGGCGCGACCCCCGGCGGATCGCCCCCCACCCATTAAACCCGCAAACTGGTCGCTCCTTGCAGGTGGATTCGGAAAAACCCGTGCTCTCGGCGTTTCGCGGCCCTCGCGCCGGGTTGCGGGCATGCGGCGCCCGGATCAGGCGGCCACATCGTCGGTCGGGAAAATGACTTCTGGCCGGGCCGGCCGCTCCGGCTGCGGGGTTTCGGCGTCCCGTTCGAGTTTTTTGTTGCGGTAGGTGACGCCTCGCCAGGTGGTCGACGTCAGGCCGAGCGACTTGGTGACCGCGTTGAGCAGCATACCGATGAGCATGGTGGCGCCGAGCGCATGCGTCAGCGACCACCTGGGCTGGAGATACATCATCTTGTAGAGGCGCCACAAGACGGTCTGGTGCACGAAGACGCCGATCCCCCACGCCACGGTCAGGCTGCCCCATGGGATTGTGCTGCGGGGCCCGGACAGGAGCAGTCCGGCCAGGGCCACCCCCAGGCAGATCCAGGGGGCGACGGCGAAGAGGATATGCCAGAGGGCCGCCCCGGCGAGTTGGACGGTGGACGGAACCGAGCCGTGGAAAATGCGGCTCCAGCCGTTCCACGCGGCGGTTACCGATTCGTACATTCGGCACAGGGTGAGGCCGACGCCTTCGACGACACGCAGCTTGAAGCTCTCGTGCTTGCAGAGTCGGCCGAAGACAACGTCTTCGTTGAGTTCGGTGCGGACGCGTTCGTGGCCGCCCATTCCCTCGTAGCAGCCGCGACTCATGAGCATGAACTGGCCATTCGCGTAGCCGACCTTGCACGCCGGGTTGTTGACGCGCATCGGCTGGAACCACGCCATCATCATGATGGCGCAGGCGGGCTGGAGCACGCGTTCCCAGGTCTTCTGCTGATCGAGAATCGGCAACAGGGTAAGGAAGTCCGCATGGTGGGCGTGGGCCTCACGCATGCTGAGGGAGACGGTCTTGGGCGAGGTGAAGGTGCAGTCCGCGTCGGTGAAACAAAGCCATTCACCGGTGCTGCGGGCCACGCCTTCCCGCATCGCGTTGTTCTTGCCGAACCAGCCTTCCTCGAGCTTCTGGATAGTGATGACGGTAAGCTGATCGCCGTATTCGCTCTTCAGCCTTCGGAGGATGGCTCCGGTCCGATCGGTGCTGCGGTCGTCGACCGCGATGACTTCCTGATCGGGATAGTCCTGGTTGAGCAGACCGACGACGCAGGATTCGATGTTCCGTTCTTCGTTCCGGGCGGCGACGATGAGGGACACTCGTGGCGCGGGGTCGGGGGGACCGTCGTAGGCGTGTTCATCGAGGATGCTGCGTTTTCCGCCGACCGCGCTGAGCAGGCAGTGCCAGAAAACAGCCTCGAGCGTGACCACGCCGGCGAAGATGAGCCAGAGCAATACGAAGTTCGACATCGATTCTCCATACCTTTCGTGGATGACGGAATCACCCTGTCGAGGCGAGCCGCGTTCTCGCTTCGAGACCGAGGGAGGGGCTGGATCATCGCCGCGTTCGGCCAGTTGCCGCCGTCGCTCGTCACCAACCGGAGACCCGCTTGACCCCGGCCACCAGTTCGACCCGCCGACGCACGGGCCGATCGCGTAGGCGGCACTATACCCGAGACCGCAGGCCGTGTCCCGCCTGTTTCATCATCCGGGGCGGGAATCGAGGGTGCCGATCGCACGGCGCCGGGGGCCGCCGGGTCGCGCCGCGGCCGGCCGGGCGGCGTCGAGGCCGTGACGGCGGCGCATCGGTCGTCGCCTCCGGGCGGGGCAACTCGCGCGGAGCGGCGGGTACCAGTGGATTAACATCCAGGGCGAGCGTGGCGTCGATTTGACCATCGTCTCGAACACCGCGGAGGGCGGTCGTGGCGGCCGGCCCGATGGGTTTCCGCGGTTGGGCACGGTTCCGTGAAGCGTCGACCAAGGCGTGTCAAGGCCGCCGACGTACGACCCGCTGCTCCGGCGCCCGCCTGCCGGATGCCAAACTGGTGGCACCACTCACCGAACCGGGCGGGGCCGGGCGGGGCCGTGTCCGCCGCCACGCCTCGCCATGCGGGGCGACCCGAGTCCATGGCTGAATCGGTTTTCGCGCCGGGGTCCCGTTGCCATGGTGGACGTAAATGACGGTCTTCCACCGGCGAGCGGAATGATGACCGCTGCCCGATCGGTCGGATTCGCTCGTACGCGTGGCGAAAGAGAGGGTTTCGCCTGGCGGCGTCCCGGCTAGAATACGCGTCGGGATATTGAGTTGGCGTACCCGGCGCGGTGATCGCGCCGCAGGGAGACAGGTACACGATGACAAAGCGCTCGAAGACCATCGCGGGAATTGCGGCCATTGTGGTAATCGCGGCGATCATCAGCGTCGCCCAGGTGTCTGACTTACTTTCACCCAACGAGGTGGTGTTCGAAGTGGACGGCACGATCACGTACATCGACCTGGCGGCGATGGAGGCGACGTGGGAGGGCATCAATCCGCGCAACGGCAATCTCGTGGAGATCACCGCCCCGGTTCCGCCGGAATGCGAGGTGTACCTCAACGGTAAGCCCGCCAAGATGGAAGCCATCCGGGCGGGTGACCGGGCCAAGATCAAGGCAAGGTGGAACCGGACGACCAAGCGAGCCATCCCCCTGTCGGTACGGGTGGAGCGACCGGTTCCGGCCCCGGGAGGCGCGGTAACCGCCTCACAGCCAGCCGGTGGGGCCGCCGCCCACTAGCCCGACGGGGACCTAGCGCGGTTCGTCCACGACCGCGCGAAGCAAGACCAGCGTTTGATCCGGTGGGTATTTCTTCCGACTCGGCTCACCGGCCACTTCTTGGAGCCGAATCCCGAAGGTCGCAGCGGGCGCGAGGCGTTCACGTTTTGTAAGCACCCAGAGTGGTGCGGCGGGTCGGTTCCGTATCAATGCGGCGATTTCGGACCACGCGCCGAAATACTTGCACGGTCGCTGCACCTCCAGGTAGGGGTACACGGCGGCCTGTTCGAGTCCCAGCACGTGGAGCGTTTCACCCGCCGGCATTTGCGGCACCTCGCGGTTCACGAAATCGACTCGGGGCCGACGATGATCGCGCCAAGGCATCACCGCGCCGCCCACGATCACCATACCGACGAGAATGGCCGCGAAAACCGGGATGTACAGCGAGCGGGCCCGACGGCCGAGCTTCGCGGCGTGCTCGGCGAGCAGCCGACCGGCAAAGATCGAAAGCGGCGGGAGGATGGGGATGCAATAGTGCTGGTGCTTGAAGTCCGCGATCGACAGGAAGACCAGTCCGGCGAAGAACCAGCACCAGAGGAACTTGTCGAGGGCGGCGTCCGGCCTCAGGGCATCGTCAATCAGCCGGGGAATGCGGATGAGCAGGACGAGGCTCCACGGCAGCACGAGCCACGGGATGGTCCACAGGTAATACGCCAGGGGCTGCGATTCCATATGGTAACCGCCGGCGAACCGCTCCACGTAGCTGTAGAACCACCGCCCCAGCGCCCATTCCGCGTCACCGAGCCGCACGCTCACCGCGACGCTCCACCAGAACCCGACGACGATCGAACAGAGAATGGCGGGCGTGAGGACGACGAGCCGCACGGGCCGGAACGAGCGTCGCACCAAGGAAAAGGCCAGCACGGGCAACCCGACAAAAATGGCGGCGATGGGCCCTTTGGCGAGCATTCCCAGACCGACCAGCGTATGCATCAAGGCGGCGGATTTCAGCGGCAGGACGAGACGTCCGGCGCCCCAATGCCACGCAAGGACGGCGTTGGCCCCGGTCACACAGAACGCCAACGGCATGTCGCGTTCCCCGAGTCGTCCCTGTATGAACATGTAGACGCAGGTCGCCTGGACGAGCCCGGTGAACAGCGCGGTGGTCAAGTCGCCGAACCGTCGGGCGAGCACGGTCATGATGACACACAAGCCGATGGCGCACAGCGCGGACGGCAGGCGCGTACCGTACTCGTTGAACCCACCGGCAACCACGTAAGAGGGAATCGCCATCCAGACGGCGAGGGGCGGCTTGTGCACCCACGGCTTCCCCTCGTAGTAGGGCACGATGTAGTCGCCGGTGGCGATCATGCGCATCGCGGGTTGGGCGATGTCCACTTCGTGGCGGGTCAAGGTCCGGCCTGAGCCGAGGAACGGAAGGTATACGAGGGCGGCATAGAGCAAGACGATCAGCACGACGGTGCGGAACGACGCTGTCGTGTGTTTGTCCGGCCCGTTTTCCGGGGCCGGCATCTCGGCTTCACGGTTGCTCATGAGATGGGTGTCCGCTCCGCGGTTCGGTCGTGGTACAGTCCAGGTGCGCCTACTCGATACTCGACGCATGTCGACCCGTCAATCGGCTTAGCGATGGTCACACGACCACGGCAGCCGATCGATTGCGGGAAGCAGTTCATGGGCGGCCGTCGGAAACCGCGGCTGAGGCCGATCGGTGGGGATCGACCGGGTTTGGCCGTCTTGTCCACCCGTCTCCGGACAGCGTGTGCGGAGCGCCTGCAATCAAGTCACCCATTCCATTTCCAGGTCATCGCGATGGACTTTTGGCCGGGCGTGGTAGAATATGTGTAACGCGGTCACCGTGTCTCGGTGGCCCGGGCCGGAAACAAAAACATGGCGACGGACGACGCTGCACTGCTGGGCCGCGCCTGTGACGGTGACACGGGGGCTTTGCGCACCCTGTTGGAGAGTCACGGCGCGAAGATCTGGACCGAGGTCAATCGCGATATCGGCCCGCGCTGGCGGTCTTCGATTGACGCGGACGACGTGATGCAGGTTACGTACATGGAGGTGTTCATGCGAATCGGGCAGTTCGAGTCGCGGGATGCGGCGGCGTTTGCGGGCTGGTTGCGCCGGATCGCCCAGAACAATCTGCGGGACGCGATCAAGGAACTGGAACGGAAGAAGCGGCCGAACCCGTCGATGCGCGTGCACGCGCCGGCCGGGGCGGACTCCTACGTGACGCTGGTCGAGGTGCTGGGGGCCACCCACGGCACGCCGAGTCGGCACGTCGCCCAGCAGGAGGCGGCGGACATACTGAACACCATGCTCCAGCGGCTCCCGCGAGACTATGCCCAAGTCGTGCGTCTTTACGACCTGGAGGGGCGGCCGATCGCGGCGGTGGCGGCAGCGATGGAGCGGTCAACGGGGGCCGTCCACATGTTGCGGGCCCGGGCGCACGAGCGATTGCGTGCGCTGCTCGGGGCGGAAACCAATTTCTTCACCCGCACGATGTGAAGGTCGGCACCGGTTTGTCGCCTTGGCGGAGAGGGTGCAAGCGACCGGTGGCACAGGTGAGTTCCATTCATGAGCGGCAAACCCGTTGACGTAGCCACGCGCCGTGCCCAGAAGCGGCTGATCGACGCGGCCTGGGACCAGATCGAAGAAGTGAGCGGGTTCGCCGACTCGACGCTGGTGTCGAGTCGAGCCCGGCGGCTGGTGACGGATAGGGGGCGGCCGCCGGCCCCGATTGTCGATTCGCTGCCCGGGTACCAGATCCAGGGCGAGATCCACCGCGGCGGACAAGGCATCGTGTACCGTGCGATCCAGGAATCGACGGGTCGGACGGTGGCCATCAAGGTCATGCTCGGCCGACCGCTGGCCGGGGCCTCGGACAAGGCCCGGTTCGACCGCGAAGTGCAGATTCTCGCTCAACTCAAGCATCCGAACATCGTCACCGTGCACGACAGCGGTAGTGCGGGGCACGCCTCGTACTTCGTAATGGACTATATCGAGGGCGCGCCGCTGGACCAGTACGTGGCGGCGCATGGTTTGTCGGTACGCGATCGCCTTCGCCTGTTCGCGCGGATCTGCGAAGCGGTGAACGTAGCGCATCTGCGGGGCGTGATCCATCGCGATCTGAAGCCGGGTAACATCCGCATCGACAGCGCCGGTGCGCCGCACGTGTTGGACTTCGGGCTGGCCAAGCACGCCGAATGGGAGATGGCGGGCGACAGCGGGGCGGCAGTGACGCGGACGGGGCAGTTTGTCGGCTCCCCGCCGTGGGCCAGTCCGGAGCAGGCGGACGGGCGGGTGGACGGCGTCGATCTCCGGACGGACGTCTATTCGCTGGGCGTGGTTCTGTACCAGTTGCTGACGGGGCAGTTCCCGTACAACGTCACCGGGTCGCTGACCGAGATCGCCCGGAACATCTTGACGTGCGAGCCGAAGAATCCGCGTGTCTTCGACCGGCGGCTGGACGACGAGGTCGCGACGATCGTCCTCAAGGCACTGCGCAAGGAGCGCGAGCTGCGTTACCAGACGGCCGGAGCCCTCGGGGATGACGTGTCGCGATACCTGGCCGGTGAGCCGATCGCGGCAAAGCGTGACTCGGTCACGTACATCATTCGCAAGCAGCTCATGCGACACAAGATTGCGGTCAGCGTGATCGCGTCGCTGGTGCTGACGGTGACGATCGGTTTCTTCGTCTCGCTCTCGTTCTGGCGGCAGGCGGCCCTCGCCCTCGATGCCGAGGCCGCGCAGAAGCACATCGCCATGCAAAACGAGGCTCTGGCCCAACGGCGTGCGGAACGGGCGGCGGCGGAGGCGGCCAAGGCCCGCGCGGTCAGCGCATTCCTCACGGAGATGCTGGAATCCGCCAGCCCGGTTACCGGAGAAGGGCCGGAGGTCACGGTGCGCGAAGTGATCGACGCGGCGGTGCACCGCCTCGAACACGGGTCGCTCACCGGGCAGCCCGAACTGGAAGGCGCGGTGCGGCACGCGATCGGCACGACGTATGGGACGCTCGGCCTGTATGACGAAGCCCTGGCGCAGTTGGAGGCGGCACGCCGGCTTCTGTTCACGGCGCTCCCGCACCACGCGGTGGACGTGCTCACCTGTGTCAACGAGCTGGCGACCGTTCATACCGCCCGCGGCGATCTCGACGCGGCGGAGGAACTGTTCCGATCGACGCTGGACGCCGCCCGCGAGCATCACGGCCCGGACAGCACGGTGACGGCGCAAACGATGATCGGCTTGGCCGAGGTGCTGCGGGATCGCAACGATTATCCGGCGGCGATCACGTTGAATCGCGAAGCGGTGGCGATTCTGCGGACGCGCGATCCGATCGACGAGATGGGTCTGACCACGGCGCTGAACGACCTGGCCCTGAGCCTGCAGAGTGAGGGCGAGTTCGATGCGGCGTTCGAGGCGCAACGGGAAGCACTCGATCGGCTGGAAGCCCACTACGGCCCCGACCACTATGCCACGGCGTCGGCGCGGAGCAACCTGGCCGGCATCCTGGCGTCCAGGGGCGAGTACGCGGAAGCGGAGGCGTACTACGAGCGGGCGCTGGCGTCGTTTCGCGCGGTGCTCGGCGAGAAGCACCCGGCGGTGGCAAGCTGTCTCGGCAGCCTGGGGCTGCTGCTGGTCCGGCAGAAGAAGCTCACCGAGGGCAAGGCGTGCCTGGAGCAAGCCCTGGCGCTGCGCCGTGAGTTGCTCGGGCCGGACCATCCGCTGGTGGGGAACAGCCTGAACAACCTGGCCATCGCGAAGTATCGGCTCGGGGATCTGGATGGCGCGGCGGAGCACTACGAGGAGGCGTTGGCGATCTACAAGGCGGCGCGGGGCGAGGATGATCCGTCGCTCTGCGCGATGATGACGAACCTGGCCGCCATCCTGCGAGCGAAAGGCGATCGGGACGACGCCGTCCGCATGCTTCGCGACGTGCTCGCCCGGCGTCGCGCCCACTACGGCGAGGCACATCCGCTCGTGGCCACCGATCTGAACAACCTCGGCAAGACGCTGGCGGAGACCGGTGAGCTGGAGGAGGCGGAGGTCCTTTTGCGCGAGGCGTTGGCGCGCCGGCGGTCGCTGCTGGGGGACGATCACCCGGAGACCGCCAGCACGATGGACAATCTCGCGGGGATGCTCCGCGAAGCCGGGCGGCTGGACGAGGCGGAAGCCCTGTTTCGCGAGGCGCTGGAAGTGCGCCGCCGGCGATTCGGTGACACGAACCTGTCGGTGGCCGAGAGCCTGAACAACCTGGCCGGCCTGCTGGTCGATCGCGGCCTCGTCGCCGACGCGGAGGTCCTGTACTCCGAGGCGGTCCGGCTCGCGGAGCACTGCCTGCCCGCCGACCACTGGCAACTGGCGATGTTCCGCGGCAACTGGGGCGGCGCGTTGAGCCGGCTCGGTCGGTATGACGAGGCGGAGACGCGACTCACGGCGAGCTACGAGGGGCTGTCCGCGGCCCGCGGCGACAGTCACGCTCAGACCCGGCAAGTGATGCGGCTGCTGGTCCGGCTCTACGAGGAATCGGACCGGCCGGACGAGGCCGAGGCCTGGCGGGCCCGGCTTGCGTCGGCGGAGTAGCGTCGTCCGCCCGGATTCGCGACAGGTCTTCCATCCCAGGCGTTCGAACGGTCCCCGGCGAACGGCCGGGCGTAACCTGATCGCTCCCATCGCTTCTTCCGGTTTTGTCTTTACCTTTTTTTCGGCCAGGGCGTGAACGTTCCGGTGGTGTTGTCGCCTTTGATGCACAAGCCATATTGACGGCGACCCGGTGAGCCAACGCCGCGGGCGTCCGGGACGGGCCGGAATCAACCAACCCCAGAGCAAAGGAGATCGACATGTGCCTGATGGACACCCTTCAGGTGGATCAGACGAAGACGGACGCCTTCCTGGAGCGTATGCTCGGCGTGCTGAACGGGGCCGCCATTACGTTGATGATCAGCATCGGGCACCGAACGGGCCTGTTCGACACGATGGCCAAGCTCCCGGCGTCGAGCAGCGCGGAGATCGCGGCGGCCGCCGGGCTGCAGGAGCGTTACGTGCGTGAGTGGCTCGCCGCGATGGTGACGGGGCGGATCGTGAACTATGACCCTGACGCGGCCACGTATCAGCTTCCGCACGAGCACGCGGCGGCCCTGACGCGCGCCGCCAGTCCCAACAACCTCGGGGCGGTCGCCCAGTTCATCCCCGTGTTGGCGAACGTGGAGGACCAGTTGGTCCAATGCTTCGAGACGGGCGGGGGGGTGCCGTACTCCGCGTTTCAGCGGTTCCAGCAGGTCATGGCCGACGAGAGTGACCAGACAGTGGTATCCGCGTTGATGGATTCGATTCTGCCGCTGGCCCCGGGCGTGATCGAGGACCTGGAACGGGGCATCGACGTGGCCGACGTGGGGTGCGGCAGCGGCCATGCGATCAACGCGCTGGCCCGGCGGTTCCCCCACAGTCGGTTCGTGGGGTACGAGATCTCGAAAGAGGGCATCGCGGCGGGCCGGGCGGAGGCGGAGCGGCTGGGTCTGTCGAACGCCCGGTTCGAGATTCGGGATGCGGCCGTGCTATACGAGCCGGGTCGGTTCGGGCTGATCACCGCGTTTGACGCGATCCACGATCAGGCCCGGCCGGACAAAGTGCTGGCCGCGATCGCGCGGTCGCTTCGCCCGGACGGCACGTTCCTCATGCAGGACATCGCGGGCTCGAGTCGCCTGCAGAACAACCTGGATCATCCGCTGGCCCCGTTCTTCTACACGGTCTCCTGCATGCACTGCATGACCGTCTCGCTGGCCCAGAACGGAGCAGGGTTGGGTACGATGTGGGGACGGGAGAAAGCGGAGGAAATGCTGTCCGACGCCGGGTTCAAGCACGTGGTGGTCGAGCAGTTGCCGCACGACATTCAGAACCTCTATTACATCGCCCGGTTGCAGTCGGCGAACTGACTCGCGGCGTGATCGAACCGTCGTCCACCGCGCCTGGCGCTGTTCTCGTTCGAGCGTGGCGCCAGGTGTTTCCTGCTGAACGCGTTTTTGCCGAAGGCGCATCGGGGAGACCCTCGCACCGCCGCGGTCACCGCGCACATACACCAGAAACCGACGGTTCACTCATACCGGATGGCCGTGCCGCTGATCGTCGAGTCGCAAGTGGGAGCGGCTCGCGATTCCATTACGCCCCCAACGCGAAGCGGGCGGGGCGGCGGACCGCCGGACCACCCCAACGGTTCGGCGGTGTTGCCGTCCCGACGCGGTGGCGACGTCCACTGCCCCTTGCCCTCGTCTGGCGGATGGACCATCATATGCGACATGAACCGAAACCGAGTTCGATGGACGTGCGCCGGTCTGGCCGTTCTGGTGGGGGCGGGGGCGGGGTGCTCCTCGCTCCGGCACGCGCCACGCCGGATCACGATGGCGTCGGACAGTGCCGCCCTGCCGTTGTACTGGCAGGATGACCGCATGATCGTGGAGGCCATGATCAACGGGAAGGGGCCGTTCCGGCTGCTGCTCAACACCGGGGTGGGGGCGACGTTCGTCACGCCGCAGGTCGCTGAGCAGTTTCCGGATCACCTCTTCGCGTGCGACGCGTCGATCCGAAGCGCCGACGCGCAGACCTATGAAACGACCCAGGCCCTGCGAATCGACGATCTGAAGGTCGGTGAGGTGCGGTTGAGCGGGCTCGACGCGATCGTGTTCGACCTCAAGCAGTTCACCCGGTCCGCGGAAGAGTCACTCGACGGCGTGATTGGATACCGCGCCTTTGACGGCGTCCTGCTGGTCCTCGATTACCCCGCCCAGCGGGTTCTGGTTCGCAAGGGAAGACTCCGGAAGAGCGATGACCCCAACCAGTTCGCCAGTGCATCCGTCACGGCCCCGGTCGTGCCGCTGCGGATCAACGGCCGGCCGTACCCGTGCATCGTGGACTCCGGCAGCGTGAACGCGATCTACCTGGTGCGGGCCGATCTTGACGCGTTGCCGGTCGACGAGGATTCGGTTGTCTTTATCGCGTTGATGGCGGCGGGCAGCGAAGAGGCGAAGTGGGCGGAAGGGCGTCGGCTCACCATCGATGCCATGCTCGGGGCCCATGTCATCAAGGAACCGTTCGTGATCGCGGATCCGCAGGTCGGGCGGCTGGGGGTCGAGCTGCTGCGGTTCTTCCGGATCACGCTGGATTGCCGCAACAACTTCGTCCGTTTCGATCGCGAGTCCGCCGATCCGATCACCGCCGAGCGGCCGGGCGGGGTGAAGGTGCTGCTTCCGCGCGGGCACGACACGGACGCGATGCCCCCGGTCGTTGATTCGCCCGCGCCGTGATCGTCACCCGTCTTGCGTGTTCAGCGAGCCGAGGCACGCCCGAGGTTTGTCGCCGTCCGCGTCGTGCCGCGGGTCGGGCGGCCCGCGCGTAGATACGTTGGCCGCCGTTCAAGACACCATTCCCGGCACGTTCTCAGAGCACCCATGAGCTTGCCGGCATTCCCGCCTCAGTCGTTGCATGGCGCTCCTGGCGGTCAAAAAAACAGGGAAAACGGTTTGACCTGTCTAAAGCTTCATAGTTTAGACTGGACGGAGACGAGTGGCCTGCCGGGTGGCGGCGGCCCGTGTTCCGTACCCCAGGATCCGCGTCATGGCCGAGGCGATGACGATTGGCGAGTTGGCCGAAGCGTCCGGACTGTCACGGAGCACACTCTTGTATTACCACCGGTTGGGCTTGTTGTCGCCGGCGGAGCGGACGGCGGCGAATTACCGCGTGTACGGCGCGGCCGACCGCGAGCGTGTCGAGCGGATCTGCTTCTACCGGCAGATGGGCATCCCGTTGAAATCGATCGCGCAACTCCTGGACGGGGTGGGCGGCCGCCGGGCGGCGGAGATTCTACAGGCTCGGTTACACGCCCTCGGACGGGAGATCGCGAGCTTACGCAAACAGCAGCGCTGCATCGTGGCGATTCTACAACAGGACGCAATGACGAAGGAGAACGAGATGATCACGAAAGAACGCTGGGTCGCCGTCATGCGGGCGGCCGGCATGAGCGAAGACGACATGCACAACTGGCACGTCCAGTTCGAGAAGATGGAACCGGACGCGCACGGGGAGTTTCTCGAGTCGTTGGGGATCGGGAAGCCGGAGATTGATCGGATCCGCGAGTCGTCGCGGACGGGTCGCTGGTAGCAGCGACCGACAGCGGGGAACCGCGCATCCCCAGGGGAAGCGAGCGGGCGGTAGTACGACAGGCTGTCACCCTGCATGGGCGCGGCGAAGGCGGTACGAGTCGCGGGTCTCCATGTTCGTACGGACGTTGCGCCGTTGCACACTTCGAGTGCAACGAACGGCGCCGATCGCCTCCTGGCGATCCACGAGGGCACGCCTGTACTACCGTTCGCGCGCTTCTTCGCCGATTCGGGCCGTTGCCGATCGTGTCAGACCCTCAACTGCCTGCGCTACCTCCTTCGGCCGCTTCCCGGCGCGCCGGACGGGTCATTGCGTACGCGTCCTTAGGGCGCGTTGTCGGCGCCTACGGCTGCATCCGGTTGGGCTTGCTGAGCCTGGCGGCGTTCTTTTCCTGGATGATCTTCAGCAGGGTGGGGTCGACGTGGAACATGCCTTCGAGGGTGATGCGGCCGAGGTTACGGATCGACTCCTCGGCCGTCTGGCCGACCAGGCCGTCGTCGACGGTGAGGCCGTAGTCCTCCAGCGCCATCAGGCCGGAGCGGATGGCCGCATCCACCGCGGTGACGCTTTTCATGGCGCACCCGGGCTTGGCCCCGTCGCAGATGAGTCCGCCCAGGTCGCCGATCACGCTGTTGACGGCCAGCGCGATCTTCGACATGTCGATGCCGGCCTGCTGGTAGACGATGGCCCCGGCGGCCGCGATGCCCGCCGACATCGCGCAGCCGCACACCACCGACAATTCACCCACGAAACACTTGATGTAGGAGTTGATCATGTGAGCCACGGCGATGCTGCGGAGGACGCGTTCGGCGTCCACACCGGTGGCGTGTCCGACCATGTACGGCGTGAGGATGGCCACGATGCCCTGGTTACCAGACCCGCCGGAGGTCATCACGGGTTGCGTCACGCCGGCCATGCGTGCGTCCACCGCGGCGGCCACGCTCAACTTGACCTGAAAGAAGATGTCGTCGGTGAGGTAGCCCTTTTCTTTCATGCGGAGGAGTTGGTGCGCGGTCTGCCGCATTTCGAGGCCGCGCGTCACCATGGCCTGATTCATGTCGACCCCCTGCTTCAGGGCCGCCAGGTCCTCCGGACCGAGTTCGTCGGCCCGTCTGAGCAGCGTCTGGAGGTCCATGTCGCGCAGGACGCGTCGATAGGCCAGCAGGTCGTCGCCGCTCGCTTCCGGGCCGCCGGCCACCACGTCCTCGCCATCGCGGGTGACCGATAAGATGTTGGTGTGCCCCCCGGCGATCACGGTCGTCACCTGGTGGTTTCGCCCTGCGACTTCGACTTCGATGCGGAAATCGCAGCCGGCATCAATGCACTGGATCTGGCACTGGCCGGTCTCGCACATCCGCTCGGCGCGGCGCAGGTGATCGTCGGTCGCTTCCTGAAGGAGTTGGAGCTTCGCTTCCGGGCGGGCCACCACAGCGCCGAGGGCCGCGGCGATGAGATTGCCCTTCTTGCCGCCGGTGTGCGGTATGATGACCGCCGCCCCGTTCTTGTACGTGCCGGGGTCAACGCGAATGACGAGTCGCCCCACGTCCTCTCCGAGGTACGCGGCCGCCAGCGCCGCGGCGTAGGCGCAGGATACGGGTTCGGTACAACCGAGTGCGGGGTACACTTCGTGCTCTAGAATCTGCTTGTATACATCCATCGCGTACGGGCTCCGCCGGCCACCAAAGCACTCTATCCCGATCGCCAAGACCGATCAGCCTCCAGTCACCCGGCAAGAGTAATCCCGGCGGTCCTACTCGCCAACCCCGGCTGCGAGCGCGACAAGGCGGATGGTGCGACGCCGCGTGGACGGGCCCGCTCGACGGGGATTCTCCTCACAGCACCCGGTCACCGGGCTGGTCATGATGCGGCGTGCGAGGTGCCCGTCGACGCGGATGGCCGGGGCGTGGACGCCGGATGCCGCCGGTCCGACCAGAAAACGAGCCCGTCGCGAGCGGGGTAACCGCTCCGTGACGGGCTGGATGCTTTGCCTGAATGGCTGGTTCAGACGGTCAGCTCAAAACATAAGCGGCGGCGGGGATGATCAACCAGAGCAGTCCTTTGGCGAAGAAGAACAGGAACCCCGCCTGGGCCGCGCGTCTGGCAATCTTGGACTTTCGTTCGGTCATGATCGTTCTCCTCGTTGCGTCAGATCGCTGGATGATCCGCCGCGCGTCATGCCATCTTTGCATCGACCACCGATTCATCGGCCTCCGCGGCCGGCTGCTTGCGTCGCTTCAAGCCGGGGATCAGCATAGGCACGCGCCGACGATACTCTCTGTAGGCCCGGCCGTGATAGTTGATGAGATCGCGCTCCTCGAACTGGATCGCCACCAACATGTACGCGGTGGTCATCAACGCAAACACGAGATGAGCGGCGGTCATGGTCGGCGTCGCCCAGAACGCGAAGAACCAGCCCACGTACAGCGGGTGTCGCACCAACCGGTAGGGTCCCGGCGTCACGAACCGCAGGTGCGTATAGGGCTTGCCGCGGAGATACAACCATACCTGTCGCAGTCCGAACAGGTCGAAGTGGTTGATCAGGAACGTGGTAACAAGGACGAGGCCCCAGCCGAACGCGTACAATCCCCACATGATCGCGCGCCCGCTGGGGGACTCGATGTTCCATACCACCCCGCCCAGGGGCCGCCATTGCCAGAACAGCAGCATCAGGGCGAGGTTCGTGAACAGCACGTAGGTGCTTCGCTCCGCCGGGGCGGGCACGATCCGCGTCCACCACCTCTTGAACGCGGGACGGGCCATCACGCTGTGCTGCACGGCGAACACCGTCAACAGCAGGATGTTCACCACCAACGCTTCGGCGACCGAACCGGTCCGCGCCGAGTCGATCGACTTGGGGACACCGACGTTGCCGATGAAACCGACGGCGTAGAGAAACACGCCGAGGAACATCGCGTAGGTCGCGCAACCGTACACGAACACCGCGATGCGCTTGCCCCGTTCGCGGGGGCGGTCCGACGTCCGTAACGCCACGGCCGCCGGCCCGTCCGCCTGATCTGTCCATACCGAGTCTGCGTGACTCATGATCCGCTCTCCTTAATGGTCTGATAGATGATCCGGCCCGTTCGTGGTTTCGGCGGCCCGCTCACTCACCCCACCCCTACCCATCCCGCCCCATCCCTACCCATCCCATCACCCCGGGCGGCCGCCACCCCGTCACACGTCATGGGCGACAACTGCCGGGCGGGATTCACGCGCCAGCGATTTTTTTTGCCGTAACGTGGTCGATGCCAGTTGGGTGGCGGGTCCGCCGGTCGGTTGGCGGCCGCGAGCGTCCCGTGGTCGAGCCACGTGCCCAGATCTGACGCAACCCGGGACGCCGACCGCGGTTGTACGCTTCGGACGGCGCCGGTTCCGATCGGAGTCTCCTATCCGGGTACGCGAGGTGTAATACAACGCGCCTCCGGTCGTGATCGCGCGCCGGACCACGACAGAGAGACAGGCAGCGACTCGCCGGGCGCGGGCACGAAGTTCACCGCTCGATAGGGCAGACCTTTGCCGAGCATTTCCTTCGGCGCGTAGAACCGCACCAACGAGGTAGACAGAGCCGGCAGCTTCACGTGGGCGGGCCGGACGTCGCCGTCGGCCTCCAGCTCGACGTCCAGCTCGCAGTGGTTGTCGATTTCCACCCAGACCGAGTCGTCCGTTCGGCGGTGCGGCGGGTGAACGGACAGGCACGCATCGAACAGCGGTTTGAGTTGTTCTGCGCGGCCGATCAGCGTGTTCTGCCACCACACGACAGTTCGACCGGCGAACAGCGCCTCGTGCAAGGCGTCGACCGACCGGCTTCGGGCGAACACGAGGGTCACCGTTCGGTGATCGGTGGGCGTCCACTGGTTGGTCGGCGAGGGGCCGTGGGTGTCGGAGTTGCCCATCAGGGTGAGGTCCCGGTTCATCGCTTCCTTGTGGCCGTTCTCGTAGTAGTGGGCGCCGTTGCACACTTCAATTCCGTGCAGGTGTTTTCGTTCGAGGAGCCGGGCTTGGCTGTCGCTCCATTGGCCCTTCTCCGGTCCCTGCCAGCCGGGGTGGTTCCAGAACACGAAGGCGTTCTGTCTGGCGGCTTCGGCGAAGACGTCGAAGAACTCCGGCGTGTCCAGCGGGTCGATGTCTTCGACGAAAATCGCGTTGTGGTGGCCCGGCGGTGTCTCCCGGGTAATCTCCGCTCCGCGGACCAACAGCAGGTTTTTGCTTCGCGCCAAGTCGCGAGCCAGTTCGTACGGCCGATTGTGATTGGTGGGCACATCGTCGCGGTGCGGCTGGTACTCGATGTGGTCGGTGATGGCGATGGCGTCGAGCCCCTCGCGCCACGCCTCGTCCACCCGCACGGTCGGCCAGACCGACCCGTCGGAGAAGACAGTGTGCATGTGGAAATCGCACACGAGAATCTCGTAACCGGGCGGATCGGGAAAGTGGATTACGCGCCGCTCGTCGGCCAGCACAAGCGTGGCAACAAACAGAAACGCCCACATGGCTATCCACTGTGTCCACCGTTTCATATCACCGATCCTCCTGCGGCCTTCGGCCGGGTAAGCAGACCGTAGAACCGTGGAGCCTTCAGCCGGCGTGATTTGAGTTTGCGGTGGCTCGGACGCTGCTGGGGAATCCACGTTGGTCCTGATTCGGCATTGTAAGTACTGCGTACGCGTCGACACGCCTATGCGGCGCACCGCGATCCGCACCAATACCGCATTCGGTTCACGGCGTCCAGCGATCGGGCGGCGGTCCGCCCCCTGATTGGTCCTTGTTCATCCAACGCTGACAACCCCGCCTTCCCGGCCGCGCCCTTCGGCGGCGATGAGCACATCCAGAAACTTCCGGATCAGCAGAAGACGCGTCCCGGCGTGGCGGAACAACCCGATGGACCGATAGCGACCAGTGGCTGAGTGTCCATGAGGCGGGGCACAGCGGAGCGATCCGAACGACTGGCTGTACGGACACGGGCCCCGGGGCGATGAGATGCGCATCTACGATCGCGTCCGCCACGTACGCGGCGTGGCTGCGGTGATTCCGCCCCGCCCGATCCCCGATCCGCCGGCGCTATGGCAAGCCGATGGCACGCTGGAAACCGCCGAAGTCTTCCGCATCCACGTCGCCGTCGACGTCGAAATCCAAAGCCCAGCAGTCAGAGGTCACTTCGGCGCCGGGGCCGCCGCAACAGTCCGGCCAGTTGGCGTAGTCGGCGAGGTCGACCGACCCGCTGCCGTCATAGTCGCCGGCCAGCAACCGGGTGGGGGTCCCGCCGACGACCGTCGCGGTCGCGTCGATCTGTCCGTGCATGTAGTAGAGGTTCAGGCCGTTCAGATCGAGGTACGCGTTCGGTCCGACATCGAGGGTGTTGACGTAGAGCGCTTCGTCGGCTCCGCCCTGGTTGGAATAGGCGTTGACGAGTTGGACCCGTCCGACGTCCGCGCCGCCCAGCGTGAGCGTTCCCAGTGCCATGTTTCCGTCATTGTCGTGATACCCGGCCAAGGTGGCGCCGTAGTCCACGCACGCCACTTCGAAGGTGGCGGTACCCGTGTCCCCTCCTTCGAACACGAGTTCCACATTGCGCAGCGGCTCCAGGTTGGTTTCTTCAAGTACTTCGTTATGGAAGACCGCCTCCGGACCGGGCAGGTGAATGGCCACGCCGGGCAGGGCCTGCAGCACGGTCCGGGCGAACAACGTCATCGATCCGTTTATCTGCGTGTACGCGTCGGGCGACAGCAAGCGGAAGTAGCCGTACGCGTTGTTGCGGGCGACTTCGAGGTTGCCGACCTCGAGACGGCCGCCACGCAGGTAGCAAGACGCACTGGCCTGGGTGTACTCGGGGCCGCTGTAGCCGACGAAGAGTGTCAATTCGACGGTGGCGGTTCCGCCGGTCTGATCGAAAACGTTGTAGCGTGCCTCGTTGGCCATGGCGAGGTCTCCCTGCACGGTCAACGTTCCGCCGATCAGGTTGTAGACGCCGTGACAGTCCGGGTAATGTTCCCCGTTGATGTTGCCCATCCAGAGCGTGTCCTCGACGGTGTGGGTGCCACTGGTCTGCGTCAGCACGGCGGAACCCTGGAAGCCAAGGTACTCGGTGCCGGCGATCAAGTCGCCGCCTTGCAGGTCATACTGGTTGTCGAGCGAGTTGGTCCCCTGGCCGAGGTAGAAATCGGTGGTGACGGTATGGACACCACCCGTCTGGACGAAGGTGGCGGTTCCACTTCGACCCAGCACCTCGCTGTCCGCGGTGAGTTCGCCGTCCTGGAGCGAGTAGGTCGGCGCACTCGCGAATTGATAGGCGTGCACCAACGTTCCCGTTACGGTATTCACGCCCCCCGTTTGCGTGAAGGTGGCCTCGCCCGCGCTGCCCACCACTTCACCGGACGCAGGGAGCAACGAGCCGCCGCTTAGTTCGTAGGCGCCGATGCCCCCTTCGGCGCATCCGATGCAGAAGCCGCTGTAGGTGACGAACTCGCCGCCCGTTTGCTCAACCGAGCCGTCGCCTCGGGCCCCGATGTAGACGGCGCTGGCGGCTTCGAGACGACCATCGCTGATGCGAACGGCTCCGCTGTCCCCGTCGTTCTGCCCCAGGTAGAGCACTCTGGCGGCGCCGCCGACCAGGCCCACGTGGGCCCGTCCCCCGTTGTTGATGTACGTGTTCGTACTGCTGGTGGGCACCCCGGCCGACCAGTTGGCGGCCACGTGCCAATCGCCCTCGTCCTCATTGAGCCAGTAGGTCTGCCCGGCCGCCTGCGACGCGAATGCGACGACACTTGCGATCAGAGTTACAGTGGTGATGGACTTCATGGCAGTTCCCCTCTGAACAAGACGTGACTGATTCACGCGTCAATCGCGGTCGGCGCAACGGTCGCACGCCCGATGGCGCCGGCGCTGCGCGCTCGATACCGACAATGGTCTGCGTGCGTGATTCCACGGGACGTGAACAGTTCCGGCCACCCAACAGGATGAGTGATCGCTCCTGCCCCCTCGACTTGCGTGCGATTCCCGGCGGACAGTCGACCCGTGCCGTTTGTGCCGTACGTCCAGCGTATCGCACGGGCGTGGCGTATTCAAGAGACCACGCCCCGGGGGATGGAATGAAGTAGCGCTGTTCGGCCCGGCCGGCGCCGGCGGTCTAACTGTCCGGTTCGGGCTCGGCGGGACCCGGTGCGTCCGGGTCCCCCGAGGTTGCTTCGGCCGGTGCGCCCGCCGACGGCTGGGCCGGGGCGGCCGTGCCGCGGAGCGACATTGGATCGTCGACTGGTTTCTCGGCCAACAGGGCGGGACCGAGCAGTTGCTCGACGCCGGGCGGCTCATCGGCCCGCCAGCCGCCCCCGAGTGCCTTATAGAGGGCGATGAGTTCGCGGATCACCTGGCCCTGGCTCTCGGCATAGGCATCCTGCTGCCGGAAGAGCGACCGCTCGGTGTCGAGCACGTTCTGGAAGTCGGTCAGGCCGTTTTCGTAGAGATCGCGAACGAGCTTGACCGACTCGGCGGACGCGGTGACGGCCCGCGACAGAGCGTCACGACGAACCTGTTGTTCCTTGAAGCCGACCATGGCGTTCTCGACTTCTTCGAGGGCGACGAGGATGGTCTGTTCATAGCGGGCCCGCGCCCCGCCGGTCGCTTCGTGGGCGGCGTAGATACGGTTGATGTTGCGGAGACCGTCGAAGATGTTCCACCGCACGGACGGTCCGAACGACCACTGTCGGGCGTTGATGTTGCCGAGGTCCTTGATCTCCGTGCCCGAGAGGGCGAATTCGCCGCTGAGCGAAAACCGCGGCAGGACGTCGGCGGTGGCCACGCCGATTCGCGCGTTGAACGCGGCCAGTTGCCGTTCGGCCCGGCGGATGTCCGGGCGGCGCCGGATGATGTCAACCGGCTGTCCCACCGCGACATCGAGCGGCGGGGCGGGGATGTTGCCCGGTGCCTCCAGCTCCCCCCAGAGGGCGGAGGGGTAGTCGCCCAGGAGCACGGCGAGCCGGTGGATGGCCTGGGCCAGGCCGATCTGCAGCAGCGGGATCTCCGCCTCGGTATTCGCCAGATTGGAGCGGGCCTGCTCGATGTCCAGCCGGGGTGAGAGCCCGGTCTCGAACCGGGTGGTGGCCAGATCCAACGACTTGCGCTGGCGTTCCACGTTCTCTCCGGCGTAGCGAATTCGGGCCTGGAGGGTCCGCACTTCCGTGTAGTTGACGGCCACTTCGGCGAAGAGGCTGACGAGCGTATCCCGGTACCGTTCGACGCTCGCCTGCAATCCGGCGTCGGCGGACTCGACGCCCCGCCGGATCCCGCCGAACACGTCGATTTCCCACGACGAATCGAACCCGATTTGGTTCAGGTTGTAGGGCCCGGTGTCGATGGTGGTCCTCGGTCCCGGGATCACACTGGCTGCGGCGTTGGTCAATGGGAACGGGATTCCGGTGACGTCGGTCACGATCGCGGTGCCCGTCCCCTTGGCCGCAAGATCGGCAAATCGCTTGCCCCAGCCAGCCGGCACCTGGCCGGCCATGGCGGCGTTGAGCCCTTTCTCGCTGATCTCCGATCGCGTGTAGCTGTCGGCGTTGCGGAAGGTGGGCAGCAACTCGCCGGCGGCGGTTCCGCGGAAGGCCCGGGACTGGCGGATCCGGAAGATGGCTTCCAGCAGGTCGAGGTTGCCGAGCCGGGTCCGCTCGATCAGGCTGTCGAGCACGGGGTCGTTGAAGACGGTCCACCAGGACTGCAGGTCGGCCTGGCCCTCGCCGAGTCCCTGCACGAGATCCTGGTGCCATTGGTCCGGCACCGACGGCTCCGGCTCGACGTAGTCGGGGCCGACCATGCAGCCGGCAAGCCCGGGTGCGATCATCGCGCCGAACAGGCTCCGGGTCAGCCGGTGCAGCCCGGCGGCTGGACGGATGCGTCGTTTCGTTGGGGTCATCGCACTTCTCCCGTTGTTGATGAAGCCCGCACGACGGGCCGGAGCGAGCCGGGCATCCCGCGCCGGACGCCGGCTCTCGTGTCTTTCACTGGCCTGCGACCACGCTCTCTCCGTCCCACCCCCCCTCCGCTTGCCCGTCCCGTTGCTCGTTCCGCCGTCGATCACCCCGCCGGCACCGCTTCCTTCTTCGCCCCATAGAACGTGGCGTAGAGCACGGGGACGATGACGAGGGTCAGGGCGGTGGCGAAGGTGAGGCCGAACATGATCGCCACCGCCATGGACCGGAAGAAAATATCCGGCAGCAGGGGGATCATGCCCAGCACGGTCGTGGCGGCGGCCATCAGGACCGGTCGCATCCGGCTCACGCCGGCGTCCACCACCGCCTGGTAGCGAGGCAGCCCCTTGGCGTTGTTCGAGTTGATCTCGTCCATGAGGACGATGGCGTTCTTGATCAGCATGCCGGACAGGCTCAGGGTTCCCAGGATGGCCATGAAGTCAAACGCCAGACCGAACGTGAGCAGTCCCGCACTGACGCCGATGAGGGCGAGCGGCACGGTCAGCCAGATGATGAGGGGCTGGCGCAGGTTGTTGAACAGGGCGATGACGACGAGGACCATCAACACGGCGAACATGGGGAGGGACGACGCGAGGGCCGCCTTCGAGTCTCGGCCGTCTTCGTACTCGCCCCCCCATTCGAGCTTGTACTCGGCCGACACTTCGCCCGAGGCCAGCTTGTCGGCGAACATCTGGTCGACCTGGGGCTTGATCCGGCCGAGCAACTGACTGGTTTCGCCGTATTTCTGATCCGCGTGCAGGATGATGGTCGGCAAGCGGTTCCGACGTTCGACGAGTTCCTCCTCGAACGCGGTTTCGAACCCGTGAACGACCTGCCGCAGGGGGATCATCTGGTTGGCGGCCGGGCTGAAGATCTGCACGTCCTGGATACTGTCGACGTCGCCCCGCTCTTCTTGGGGCGGGCGCGACACGATGGGAATCAAGCGGTCCTCGATGGTGATCGTGCCTTCGCGATAGACGCCGACCTGAAGGCCTTCGAACGACGCCTCCAGTCGATTCGCCACCTCCGTGCGGGTGATCCCCAGGCGGCGGGCCTGCTCTTCGGCGATCAACGGGCGGAGAATCTTCACCGGCTGATTCCATCCGTTCCGGACGTACTTGGTGACGGGGTCCGCGTACATGATGGCGGTGGCTTCGTCGGCCAGGGCCCGCAGAACGTTCGAGTCGGGCCCGCTGAACCGGGCCTGGATGTTGCCGCCTTCGCCCGGCCCGAGTTTGAACCGTTTGCAGTAGGTCAGGGCCCCCGGCATGTTGTCGTGCATCCACGCCTCGATCTCGTCCATCATCTGGGGGACTTTCTGGGCGTCGAACACGTTGATGACGAACTGCGCGTACCCGGAGTTGGGGCGCTCGGAGGAGTAGACGAGCAGGAACCGGGCCCCACCCGACCCCACGTGCCCGGCGATGGACTTCGTGTTGTCGAGCGACATCAGGTATTCTTCGAGCGGCTCGATGGCTTTCTCCGTGGCCCGAATATGTGTGCCTTGCGGCATCCAGACATCGAGGAGCAACTGGGGCCGGCTGGACCAGGGAAAGAAGCTCTGCGGCAGCAGCCCGAAGCCGTTGACGGCGAGGACGAACAGGCCAGCCACCACCGCGATGGTGACGTATCGCCGGCGGATTGCCGTCTCGAGGAACCGGCGATAGAGCCGGAACATCGTCCCCCCGTATGGATCCCGGCCGGCGTCGCCGGCCTGGGTCTTCGGCTTGAACAGCATCACGCACAGGAGGGGGGTCACCGTCACCGCAGTAAGCCAGCTCATCATGAGGGATATCAGCAGCACGTAGAACAGCGAGCGGCAGTACTCGCCGGTGGAGTGCGTGGACAGGCCGATCGCCGCGAACGCGATGACGGCTACGAAGGTGGCCCCGAGCAGGGGCCACTGGTTCTGCCCCACCACCGCGCGGGCCGCCTTGATCTTGTCCTCGCCGCCTTCAATGCGGATCTGCATGCCTTCCGTGACCACGATGGCGTTGTCGACCAGCATCCCGAGGGCGATGATCAGGGCGCCCAGCGAGATCCGTTCGAGGAGGATGCCCTGGGCCTTCATGATGATGAAGCTCGCCGTGATGGTGAGGAGCAGGATGAAGCCGATCAGCAGCCCGCTTCGCATCCCCATGAAGAACAGCAGCACGATGACCACGATGGCGATCGCCTCGATCAGGTTCACCATGAAGCCGTTCACGGCCTTGATCACGGCGGACGACTGGAGGGCGATGACTTCGGCGTCCATCCCGTGCGGGATCAGCGACGCCATTTCCTGGACCCGCTTCTCCAGAGCCTCGCCCATCTGCACCACGTTGCCGCCTGGCACGGTGGAAATCGCCAGTCCGATCGCCGGCTGGCCGATGGTGGTGACGATCGCCAGGGACGGATCGTCCAGATCGACGCCGTCGAGTTCGTCGTCGGTGAGCGGTCGGCCGTTCTTCATGACGGTCTTGTAGCTCATCCGCATGAGCGTATCGGGCGGATCGACGTATCCCCGGCGGATCTCCGCCACGTCGCCCAGGTGAATCTGCTGGGGGGCGCCCGGTTCGGAGATGAGCAGGTCGACGAATTCCTTCTCGGACGTGAACTGCCCGCTGGGATCGATGGTGATGAACTCCGGTCCGACCCGCACATGGCCGCCCGCCGCGGCGAGGTTCTTGGCCTCCAGCACGCTGAAGATCTGTTGCTGGGTGATCCCCAGCCGGGCCATCTTCTCCCGGTTCATCTCCACGTAGATGCGCTCGGGGGTCACGCCCCAGAAGACGATGCGCTTGACGTCCTTGACCAGGAGCAGTTCGCGTTGGAGCAAGTCCGCGAAGTCCTTGATCTCGCGCATGGTGTAGCCTTCGCCGGTAATCGCGACGTAGACGCCGTACACGTCACCGAAGTCGTCGTCGACTTTGGCCGTTTTCACGCCGGGCGGCAGCTTCGGCTGGGCGGCCTCCACCTTCCGCCGCATCTCGTCCCAGACCTGCGGAAGCTGGTTCTTCTTGTACTTGTCCTTGATGACCACCCGCACGATCGACAGCCCGCGGAGCGAGTACGACTGGATCCGCTTGAGCTGCCCGAGTTCCTGGACCGCCCGCTCGATTTCGTTGGTGACCTCGCGCTCGACTTCGGCCGCCGACGCGCCGGGGTACGGCGTGTAGATCATGGCCTCCTTGATCGTGAACTCGGGATCCTCGAGCCGGCCCATCTCGTCGTAGGCCGCGAATCCCGCCACGACGGCCATGACGGTCAAGACGAGCGTAATCGTCTTCTTCCGGATCGCGTATTCGCCGATGTTCATTCCGCCTGGTCCTTCGACTGGGGTTCCATCACGCGAATCTGCATGCCCTCACGCAGAAACGACACGCCGGCCGTGACCACCCGCTGACCGTCCTCCAAGCCACCGGTCACGACAATGTCGTCTCCGGTCAGCTTACCGGTGGTCACCGGCGTCTCTTTCACGGTCGAGGTCTGGGGATCGACGATCCAGACGCACGTCTGGCCTTCGGGGTTCTCAAAAACGGAAGTGGCCGGGATGACGAATCCGGACCCCGCCGCGTCCGCGGTCGGCGGGTACCAGACGATCTGGACGGTCATACCCGGGGCGAGGTTCACGTCCTTCGGAGCCGGCATGATCAGGGAGACGGCATAGGTCTGCGTGGCCGCGTCCGCCTCGCCGACAAACTCCTTGAGTTCCATCTCGAACTCGCGGCCGGGCAGGAAGGCAAACCGGGCCACGAATCGGCCAAGGTTGTCGCGACTGGGGGCGAACGCGACGTCGCGTTCCGGGATGTTGAAAACGGCCTTGACCACGTCCGTCGTCTGAAAACTGAGGATCTTCTGCTTGGCCTGCACGTGCTCGAAGTTCTCGACGAACTTGTCCGTGGCACGCCCGTCGTACGGCGCGTGGATCTCGGTGTCTTCCAGCGCTTTGCGCTCGATCCTCACCTGCGAGGAGGCAATCTCCAGCTTCGCCTCCGCCTCGGTGAGCATCTGTTTCGAGGCCGCGCCCGATTCCACCGCCTTGGCGAACCGGTCGCGGGTGACCTTGGCCTCCGCCTCCGCGGCGATCGCCTTGGCCAACTGGTTCTCGAAGTCCCGAGGATCAAGCTTGGCGAGCAGGGCGCCCGCTTTTACCTGGTCCCCCCGCTTGACCGGGAACTCGATCAACTGTCCCGGGACGTTGAAGGCGAGGTCCGCTTCCTCGTTCGGGCGAACCTCGCCGGGATAGGACCGGCCACCGGCGGCATAAGCCTTGGAGACCAGCATCGTCTTGGCCGGCCGCACGGCTTCCATTGGGGCCGGCGCCTCCTTGCGGCACCCGGACGTCGTGATCCAGACGCAAAGCCACGCCAATGCCATGATGGACAGCACCCCGCGACCCGGGGCGCCCGCGCTTGCCATGCCGACGGTTAACACGGTATGCACTCCCTGACGATGTCGTAAGGCTTGACCCACTTGTGAACAATCAGCGGGTTCGACTGCGTGCGAGTTTCAAGACGATTCCACAGTTGTCCCGAATGGACTGGACAGGATCCACACCATCGCCGCATCCTCGCTCCGTCGTTAGCCCGCGCAACCGCACTCATGATCGCTGCTGCGCCGGCGGTGTCAATGGGTGGCGGGAAATGGGGGATTGGTAGGCAACCGGCATCGGATCGGCGTGGCGCCCGCCAAGGGCGTCGGACACGCCAACGGACTCGCGAGGGAAGGCGGCGGGACAGGGGGGCGAAATCCGCCAGGTCCACATCACGGTCGCCGTGGATGTCGGCACATTCGGACGCGTTCGTTTCGCAGGCGGGCGGCGGGAACAACCCGGTGCCGACCGCGGTGCCGAAGAGCAGCTCGCCGGTGTGAGGCGAGCGGAGCGCAAGACAGACCAATTGTGATTGACCGGCGCTGGAGATCCACGTACGATCGCTCGCTCAGGGTCGAACATCGGGAAAATCTCAGTCCGCGACATCCGCGCAGCCTGGCAAACGGGGCGCGGGCATCCGCCGCCGACGTCGGTAGGCAAAACCGGTGAGCGGCCGCGGAGTACGTGGAGAGGTACGGTGAACGCTCCCGGTCGGGCCGCCCGCGAGCCGTCAGGCGGCAGCCGGTCCAATGCCACCGGGGAACCGCGGTAATTCGCTGTACATCATATGCTTACAGCAGTTGCCCATAGGGCAGCCCGTGGGATGAAGCGCGGCAGTCGCACCGCGGGTCAGGGTCGCAGCCAGGCAGGCATTCGACGAGCGGCCGGATGGGGCGGCGTTCATTCCGGCGGCAGGCGGGGTCGGGCGGGACTCGATCGTTGGACGGGCGTGTCAGATCGGGTAATCTGTTGGGGCTGGAAACAGGGGCTTGAGCGGCATTCAATAGGCTGTTTAACGTTTCGGGGGGAACGTGGCCGGCGCTGACCATGGGGGAAAGGGAACGGTATGTATATCCTCGGAATCTCGGCGTTCTACCACGACAGCGCGGCGTGCGTGGTGCGGGACGGCCGTGTGATCGCGGCGGCGCAGGAGGAGCGCTTCAGCCGCAAGAAGCACGATCACCGTTTCCCTCAGCATGCCATCGCGTATTGCCTCTCCGAGGCGGGCATCGAGGCCGACCAACTCGACCACGTCGCGTTCTATGACAAGCCGCTCCTGAAGTTCGATCGCCTGATCGAGACGTATCTGGCGTATGCTCCGGCCGGGTTTCGGAGCTTCGTGCAGGCCATGCCGCTCTGGTTGCGGCAGAAGCTCCATTTGCCTCGTGAGATGGACAAAGGGCTGGGCAAGGCCTATCGCGGGCGCTACGTCTTCACGGAGCACCATGAGTCTCACGCGGCGAGCGCGTTCTTTCCGTCGCCGTTCGATGAAGCGGCCATTCTGACCCTGGACGGGGTGGGCGAATGGGCGACGGCCAGTTACGGCAGTGGTCGCGGGAATCGCATCGACGTCACGCACGAGATGCACTTTCCGCATTCGCTGGGGCTGCTGTACTCGGCGTTCACGTACTACTGCGGATTCCGGGTCAACTCGGGCGAATACAAGTTGATGGGTCTGGCGCCGTACGGCGAGCCACGATACAAAGACCTGATGCTGGAGAAGCTGGTCGACCTCAAGCCCGACGGCTCGCTCCGGATGGACATGAGCTACTTCAACTACTGCCAGGGGCTGACGATGACCTCGCCGAAGTTCCACGATCTCTTCGGCGGTCCGCCTCGGAAGCCCGAGTCGCCGATGACTCAGCGTGAGATGGACATCGCGGCGTCGGTGCAGTGGGTGACGGAGGAGGCGATGCTGCGGGCGGCGCGGCACGTGCACGAGCAGACCGGGATGAAGAATCTCTGTCTGGCCGGCGGCGTGGCCCTGAACTGCGTCGGCAACGGCCGCATCCTCCGCGAAGGGCCGTTCGAGAAGCTGTGGATCCAGCCGGCGGCGGGCGATGCGGGTGGGGCGCTGGGGGCGGCGCTGTTCGTGTGGCACCAGTTGCTGGGTCACGAGCGCGTGCCCGATCCGGTCGACGCGCAGAGCGGATCGCTCCTCGGTCCGAGCTTCGACGACGCGTCGATCCTAGCCCGGCTGGACGCCGCCGGCGCCACGTATCACTACTTCGAAGACGAGGATGCATTGGTGGAGCTAGTGGCTCGCGCGATCGAGGAGCAGAAGGTCGTCGGCCACATGGCGGGGCGGATGGAGTTCGGTCCGCGGGCGCTGGGGTCCCGGTCGATCATCGGCGACGCCCGTTCGACCGAGATGCAATCGGTGATGAATCTGAAGATCAAGTTCCGCGAGTCGTTCCGCCCGTTCGCCCCGTGCGTACTGCGCAGCCACGTGCACGAGTACTTCGAGATGCGTCCGCACGAGGACAGTCCGTACATGCTGCTCGTGGCGCCGGTGCGGGAGGACAAGCGGGTCCCGCTGAACGGTCAGCCGGGGGTGGGGCTTGACAAGCTGAAGCAGATTCGTTCGGTGGTGCCGGCCATCACGCACGTGGATTACTCGGCCCGCGTTCAGACGGTCGCCGCGGACCGGCATCCGCGAATCGCCCACATCATGGAGCGGTTCCGCGAGCGCACCGGGTGTCCCGTGATCATCAACACGAGCTTCAACGTGCGGGGCGAGCCGATTGTCTGCACGCCCGAGCATGCATATCGCTGCTTCATGGGCACCAACATGGATGTGCTGGTAATCGAGAGGTTTCTGCTCTACAAGAGCGAGCAGCCGAATGCCACGCAACACGAGATCGAGGAGTATCTGGGCCAGTTCAACTTGGATTGATACCTGATGTCGCTTGTCTCGGCCAACTTCAAACCGGATCGATCGCAACTGCGCGGCTTTGGTGTGGTGTGCCTGGTGGCTTTCACGGCGTTGGGGGCGTGGGCGTACTTCCGGCACAACATCCTGTTCTTCGCGGTCAGCGAATCGAGCGCCCGCGCCACCGGAATCGTGCTGTGGGTCGTGGCGGCATTGTGCATGGTCGTGGGCCGCGTGGCCCCCGGCGCGTTGCATCCGTTGTGGGTCACGCTGATGGCCTTCGCGTGGCCGATCGGGTTGGTCGTGTCGCACGTGGTGTTTGGCGTGGTGTACTTCTGCGTGTTCACGCCGATCGGCCTGGTGTTCCGGTTGATCGGGCGCGATCCATTGGCGCGGCGATTCGAACCGGCCCGGACGAGTTACTGGGTCGAACGCAAGCCGGTGACCGATGTGAGGCGGTATTTCCGGCAGTACTGAGGAGGGATTGTCTTGTCGGAACCCAACGACATTCGCGAGTTCCAGCAGGCGGCCGCCGGCGGGCGCACGGGACTGTTCGGCGAATTCTGGAGCTTCCTCAAGCACAACAAGAAGTGGTGGCTGCTGCCGATCTTCGGGATCTTGGTGCTCGTCGGCGTACTCGCCGTGCTGGCGGCATCACCGGCCGCCCCGTTCATTTACACGTTGTTCTAGTGGCCGCCCGGGCTGCCCCGACGCGTTTCGACGCGTCGGCGGCATGAAGGGGAGTGCGCCGTGACCAACTCGCAAACCCCAGCTCCGCGGCGAACGCGTCTGCTCCCGAAGCTGATCGCGCTGGCGATCAGTTGTCTGTTCGCGTTCGTGCTGGTCGAAGTGCTGGTGCGGGTGGCGATTCCCGTCCGGAACGTCGGTCCGGCGTTCAGCGAATTCGACCCGGTGTACGGAAAACGCCTGAAGCGCAACTACACCTGCACCCGCATCACTCCCGAGTTCACCATGCGGCTGACGACCAATTCGCTGGGGTACCGGGGCCCGGAACCGGGCAATTCCGGCCGCCGGCCGATCCTGTTCATCGGTGATTCGTTCACGCTCGGGTTCGGCGTAGACGACGGTCGGGAGTTCCCGGCCCTCGTGCGGAAGGAACTGGCGGACCGTTTCGGCCCGGGGGAGATTCCGGTGTACAACGCGGGGATCGGAAACCTGGGTACGGGGCGGTGGGTCCGGTTTCTGCGGAAGGAGGGGCCGGCGATCAACCCGCGCTGCGTCGTGCTGCAGGTCTGCGTCAACGACTTTGCGGACAACGTTCGCGAGAAGACGTTTCGACTGGCCGATGACGGCTCACTGGTGGAATCCGACCACGTACCCGAGCCTGGGCTGGCCCGCCAGGCGCAGCGGGTCATCGAAGCGATCCCCGGGCTGTCCTATTCCCACGTGGTCGCATTGGCCGCCCAGGTGGTGACCGCGCCCCGCGGGCAGCCGGAGGCGGCCGGGTCCGGACCGCTTTCGGTGCCGGCACCCGCCACGCCGCCCGCGCCGGCGCCACCGGCCGACCGACTGACGTATCGGCTCCTGGAAGAGGTGGCGAGTATCTGCCGGGCGAACGGGTGGCCGCTCCTGGCGGTGATCGTGGGTGACGTCGATCCGCGGATCCCGCGGGTCCGCGAGGTGTTCGAGGCGCAGGGTGTGCCATGCATTGTCATTCCTTCCAAGCATGAGCGCCCCGATCTGTACTTCCGCGTGGACGGACACTGGATCGAAGCGGGCCACGCTTTCACGGCCGCGCGGGTGTCGGAATGGCTGCTGAGCATGCCGCCGTTGTGGCAAGACCTCGGGGAGAAGTCCGGGACTCCTTCGACGGGCAAGTAAGCGGGTGCCCGGCCTGGGCGGCCACGCCTGCGTACCGCAAGCCGGGCCGCGGGAGGCCGTCCGGGTGATCGTCATGGGTGCCCGTACGAACGCCGACGCCCCGACCCATCCGGGATGGATCGGGGCATCGGGGGCACTGATCGTGGATCGCGTAATGAGCCGCGGCTCGGCGTTCACCACGTGCGGGATCTCGACCGCATCCGCGCGGTTTCGAGTTCCTTGTTGAAACGCTGCTTCTGCTCGTCGTTGAGCATCGTGACGATCTGCTTCTGGACCGATTCCGCCAGCTTGGCCTGGCCCTCTTTGTCGCCGCGTCGAATCTCGTGTTGCTTCTTGACGGCATCGCGGGCGAGCAGCCGTAGTTGGTGGCGTTGCTCGCGGTCCATGTGTACGCGGCGCGCGACGTGGAGGATCTCCCGCGCGTCGAGTTCCCGCAACTTGGCCGGCGTGCCCGACTCGGCGGCCGCCTCGCCGCCTCCCAGGAGCTGTTGCTGGTACTCTTCCAGCAGCGGCACTTGGTCCTCTTTCAGGATCTTCTCCCGGATCTCCTTCAGAAGCTGTTCCGTGGCCTGCTCCCGGTCGGGGCGCATCCCGGCCATCTGCTGCTGCAGTTCCTCGACCCGCGCGTCGTCGCCCGCTTCCCGAGCGGATTGCATTTCGCGCCAGAGGGGCCGCATCTCCTGGAACCGGGCCCGCATCCGATCGCGCCGCTGCTCCACGAGCCGTTCAAACTCTTCGCGCTGAGAGTCGTCGAGCTTGAGTTCCTCGGGCATCTTCTCGATCATCTCGCGGTACTGACGGCGCTGCTCGCGCTCGCGTTCCATGCGCTGGCGACGTTGGTCCCATTCGTCGCGCATCTCCGTGAGGCGATCGTACTGGTCGTCGCTGAGCGTCGGCTCGATCTCGTCGAACACCTGGCGGATGGAGTCGCGCGGGTCGGCCATCTCCTCCAACTGAGCCCGGAGCTCTTCGACCCGTTGCTCGTCGTCGTTCTCCGCGGCCTCACGGAGCTGGCGCCGGAGTCCGCGATAAGTCTTCATCCGCTCGCGGTGGGCCTGCATGAGCTTATCCAGTTGTTCTTGCTGGGCCTGATCGAGCTCCAAGTCGTCCGCAGTCCGGCCGACCATGCGCTCGATCCAGCGACCGCGGTCTCCGCGCTCGCCGCGCTCGCGCCAGCGCCCTCGTGGCGGCCCCTGATTGCCATTCTCGCCTTCCTGGGCCACTACGGGACAGGCCAGCAGGCAAATCACCAACCCGGTCAAAAGGTTTCGCACCATTGTTTGTTCCTTCCGTTCTTCCGTGACCTCATGAATCGGCCCGGTCCAGAATAGGCTAGTCCGGGCCCGCCCCAGTTTCCGCTCCGACGTCCGGCGGCGGCGGGTCTTCGGTGTCCCGCCCGTGGCCGCCCTGCTTACCCGTGCCACACGCGCCGTCTGAACGCCACCCCTGACGGCCGCCCCACCGTGATCCGCCGCGATCGCCGCGCCATCCTTTTCCGCCGTCCTCACCGCCAGGACCCCGGTGACGCCCGAACCGCTGGCCATGACCACGAATCCGGTTCGAGAGCGAACGGAACAGACGCTTCTGCTCCTCGGGCGTCAATTGGGGCCGCACGATCAGGAGGTGCTCCAGCACCCGCCGCTCGAACCGCGCGTGTACCTCGATGCCCCGCTCCACGCACGCCCGGATCTCATCGTCGGCCGCTTCCGCCGATTCGAGCAAGGCGACAAGTTCCCGCCGGTTTTCGAACCGCGCCTCGCGCAAGGCCGCCAGGTCGTCGGCGAACGTGGGATCCAGCGATTCGATCCGGGCGCGACGCTCCGGACCCAGGTCCAGGTAACTGGCCAACGGCCCATGCGGGCCGGGGCACCGGGTTCCCGGGTCGGTGTCCTGCCCACCCGAGTCACGGCCGCCCGACCGCGCGGCAAGCGAGCCGCCCAGCCCGGCCACGAAAGCGACCGCCGACAGCAGAAGAATCGAGATTGTCGACTTTCGTATCACGATGCCTCCTCCTGCCCGTCGTTCGGCTCAACTTCGTCGAACGCGCCTTGCAGACCCATGCTCGATTCGAAGAGGAACATATCGAGACCCAGCGGCTCCAGCACGTCATTGGCATCCACGACCGCCGCCGCGGTGTCGTCCGTCGGGTCGCGCTCATCCGACGGAATCCAGGCGCCGGTCGCCCATCCAAGGCCGACGGCGGCCGCGATACACGCCGCGGCTCGCAGCAGGGCCGGAGTCGTCCGGGGCAGCCATGCGGTCTCGCGTCGATCCTCGATAGCGAGCGTGGCCTGCACGGTCGGCCAGAGATCCGCGGCCGGCGCGTCATCGATCCACGCCCCCAGCGTCGCCCACGTGGCGGACAGGTCTTCCTTGATGGCCGCACAGGTCGGGCACTGGCGGACGTGCCGGTCCAGACCGGACGCCTCCTCCGGGGTCAGTTCCCCGGATACCAGCCGGATCAATTGCGCCTCATTGGGACAAGACATAATCCTACTCCAACCGTTGAACGCAGCCGATTCCGTCAGCCTGCGGTTTCTTTTTGGCGAAATCGCCCGCTGAACTCTGCCAACTCCTGCCTCAGCCGCCGGTACGCCCGGACCAGACACGATTCGATCGCCGACTCGGACCACCCGGTAATGGCCGCGATCTCGCGCATCGAGCAGCCTTCGAAGCGATGCAGGACCACCGCCACCCGCTGGCGTGGCGGGAGGGCTCCAACCGCCCGTCGCACCACCGCGCGCATTTCGGACCGGGCAAGCCCCTCGGGGGGCTCCCGGCGTGGGTCGTCCGGACGGTCGTGCGGTTCGGTCGCCACGCGACGCCATCCCCGCCGATGATCCCAACAGAGGTTGACAACGATCCGGTGCAGCCAGGTCGTGAACCGAGCCGACGGCTTGTACCGCTTCGCGGCCCGATATACGCGGAGGAACGATTCCTGGGCGACGTCTTCCGCGAGTTCCGCGTCGCCGGTGAGCCGGCGGGCGAGGCGAACCACGCGCTCCTGATGGCGTTGAACCAGTTGCCCCAGGGCAGCCATGTCCCCGGCCGCCACGGCGGATACCAACGCCTCATCGCTGACGTCATGCTCACTCAATGGAGCGCCCGCTGAGCCACTCGACGCAATGCCGCCTCGAACCGCTTGCGAACCTCCGCAAGCGGACAGCGCCTCCCCATGGTACTGCTGACAGCTCTTCATCGCGACGATGGCGCCCGCCGAAACGCACCGGCGCCCGGGGGGTTGGACCCGGGCGCCGGCGGCCTCAAGGGGTCAGGGCCGAAGCCCGATCCCAGATTAGTCGTCCGTTGCCGGTTCGGCGGGAGTGGACGGTTGGGCGTTCGTGGCGAACGGGCATATTCTACTCTTCACGTCGGCCACCCAACTGGCGGCCTGCTCCTGGAGCTTCGCCACGATGTCGGGATCGTCGGAGGTGATCTCGATCCGCACGCCGTTCTCCAGGTTGGTGACGGTTCGCACGGTGCCCGCGATGGGCCGCATGAGCCCGAAGCCTCTCGGCCCGCCGCGTTGACCGACGCCACGGCCCTGGCCACCGAGTCCGCCACCGCACGGGCCACCGCCGCCGCGGCCCTGCTTCCTGCCAAACCCACGGTTGCCGTACGGCCTCCCGGCCGGCCTATCGCTTGCGTTGTCAGGTTTCGCCGCCATGCGGGCGTGAATCTGCTCGACGACGGCGGGGTCGTCCGAACTGATCTCAATCCGGACGCCGGTTTCGGTGTTGGTCACCTTCCGCTCGGCGCCCTCGATCAGCCCGAGACCGCGGGGACCGCGATTGTTTCCGAAGCCTCTTCCGTCACGGTATATACCGCGACCTGCCCCGGGGGCCGCGTTGACTTTCTGGGCTTTCACAGCAAAACGGGCCTGGATCAGGGCGACCTGTTCCGGGTTGTCGCTCGTGACCTCGACCGCGACGCCGTTTTCGAGGTTGGTTACGGCGTGCTCGATCCCCGCTCGCGCGCTCCACGGCCCGGCGTCGGCCGATTCGGCATGACGGGCCTGAATCCACTTGACCTGTTCCGGGTCGTCCGAGGAAACCTCGATGACCGCGCCGGTCTCCGTTTGCGTTACGGTTCGCGTGACGCCGTCAGGCAGTCCTCGGCCGGGCCCTCGGCCCATCCCCCGGGGTCCGGGTCGCTGGGCCTCCACCGTCCCGATCACCAACAGCGAACACACTGCTGCGCCTACAAGCACCGTTCGTTTCATGGTTTCACCCTGTCCTTTTTGCTGGCTGAAGGTAACCGGCTCTCGCGCCGAGCCGTATGGCGTCCTGACCGTGTCCGTCGCGAATCAGCGGCGGTCACCCAACTGCCTGTTAAACGCCGCGGGGCCGCACTGCCCTGCGGTAAAAAAACGTCGCCCGGGGTGTCGGGGCGCGGACAACCGGGGCAACGCGCCGGACAGCGAGGCGTTGTCGTTCCGCGGTCGGGGCGGCGGTACGCGGCCCGCCGCCGGGGCGAATCCAATCTGACAACAAACACCGTTTGGTATGGATCGCCAGCGGAGGCCCGCGTGCGACCGACGAACAGGCAGTCCAGGCCCGGACACTTCGAAGCGGTCCGCCGCGAACGAAGGTCGGCGGTGACGGTCCCGGGGCGGACGATTCCGGAAGCCGTGCCGGGCGGGAGGACCACCCGACGGCCGAACCGGTGTACGAACCGGCCACGGACCGGTTGCCGGGCGCGTCGAGCACGACGGTCCATGGCGTGCTCGAGACGCTTGACCGTCTCGGCGCGCCCGCCGGGGAGAGAGGGAGACAACGATCATGAGAAACGCGCCGCCTCAACACCGAGTCCGGTTTTGGCCGGTCGCGTTCCGGCGCTGTCCACGGTCGACTGTGTGCCCCGCCCCTGAGACACGAGTCGCAAGCGACGCGGTTGTCCGTGGGCGTACACCCGCCCTTCCGCGCGGGCGTTCCCCGGCATTGCCGGCCAATGGAATTCGCTTGACCCGTTCCGCCGTCACGGTTACTTTCCCTTGCCGTACCATTCCTCCCGACGCGCGGGCCGGTCGGGAGTCGAGTATCGGGCCAACTGCCACATTGATGGCATTCGATTCCTTCGAAAGGACATAGTCGTGATTGACAGGACCACACCCCGGGGTGGGGTTGTACCCCTACCGATTGCCGAGGACGCTGTTCGACGTCGCGTCGAGGAGGAACGTCAGCGACTGCTGGCCGAGGCGGGCCTGGACGCGCGTCCCGAGCACTTCAAGCGCCCCGCCGAGCACGTGTTCACCACCCGCGAGCGCGGCGAGGTGACGGTACTGTTCGGCGGACTGACGTTGCGGCACGACCGTTTCATCGAGGCTGCGTTATCGGCGCTGGGCCACAGAATCGCGCGCGTACCGGTTCCGCGCAAGGTCGATTTCCAGACCGGCAAGGAGTTCGGAAACAACGGGCAGTGCAACCCGACGTACTTCACGGTCGGGGCGCTGGTCAACTACTTGCGCGACCTGCGGGACAACCGGGGTCTGAGCACGGAAGAGATCCTTCGGGACCACGTGTTCATCACGGCGGGGGCGTGTGGGCCCTGTCGGTTCGGGATGTACGAGGCGGAGTATCGTCTCGCCCTGCGGAACGCCGGGTTCGACGGGTTCCGCGTGCTGCTGTTCCAGCAGACGGGCGGCTTGAACCAGGCCGCCGAGGAGGCGGGCTTCGAGTTCGACGTCGATTTCATGCTGGTTCTGCTCAACTCGGTGTTCCTGGGCGACCTGATGAACGAGCTCGCCTACCCGATCCGTCCCTACGAGACCGAGGAGGGGAAGACGGAGGCGGTGTTCGAGAAGGCCCTCCAGCGATTGCAGGCGAAGTTGCGGAACAGGTCGCACGACCGCCGGCGGACGACTCTCCTCGCGAAGGTTCTCAGCCGCCTCACGCCCGTGGATGACGAGGTGATGGCACAGAAGTTCATCGACGAACTCTGGGGGGATTACTTCACGTCCGAGTGTCGCCGCATCGCGGAGATGATCGACGAGGAGATCGAGGTCGACTACACGCGGTCCAAGCCGATCGTGAAGATCACCGGGGAGTTCTGGGCCCAGACCACGGAGGGGGACGGCAACTTCAACATGTTCCCGTTCCTGGAGCGGGAAGGGGCAGAAGTGCTGGTGGAGCCGATCAGCACGTGGATCGCCTACCTCGCGCACCAGGCGCTCTGCAAGCTGGACGACGCGCGGGGCCTGAAGGAAGGCGAGGCGATGCCGTCCAGGTGGAACATCGTGGGGCGGATGGCCCGGGAGCGTGACTACCGGGCCACGCGGCTCAAGCTCCAGTTGGGCAGCAAGCTGCTGCAGCGGGAGTACGAGCGGCTCCGACGGTCGTTCGGCGGCACGGCCCACGAGCTGGCGTGCCAGAAGCACCTCGAGCGGGTCGGTCATCCCTACTACAACTCGCGAGCCGGCGGCGGCGAAGGCCACCTCGAGGTGGCCAAGAACATCTACTACTCGGTCAAGAAGCATGCCCACATGGTGCTGAGCCTCAAGCCGTTCGGCTGCATGCCGAGCACGCAGAGCGACGGGGCCCAGGCCGCGGTGGTCAGCCACTACTCGGATATCATCTACATTCCCATCGAGACGTCCGGGGAAGGCGACGTCAACGCGCACAGTCGCGTGCAGATGGCGCTGGGCGAGGCGAAGGTCAAGTGCCGGGCGGAGTTCAAGGGTGAAGTGGAGCGGAGCGGCTACTCCATCGAGCAAATCCGCGACTATGTCGCCCGGCACCGCGAACTGCGGCAGCCGATCCGGGCGATGCAGCTCGTGCCGGCCTACGAGGACGTGATTGCCCGGTCGGCCCGGTTTGTCCGCTACGTCGGCGAGCGTATGCGGAAAGAAGGCGTGTCGTCGCGACGGCGGGAGGTGGGCGCATGCACGAACTAACGATGGCGGGACGCAAGAGCGGATGCGGCGGGAGTTGCGGACCGATCGCCACCGTGCCGGGCGAGAGCATCACGCAACTGATCCGGATCGATCTGCCGACCACGCCGACGCGGGCTAGGCCCGGCAGGCCCCAGCCGGACAAGCGGTCGTTCCGGCCGACGGAAAAGTACACCGAGGGCCTGATCGTCGGGTTCGACGTCGGGTCGACCACCGTCAAGGCGGTGGTGGTCGATCCGGCCACCGACGAGATCCTGTGGAAGGATTACCAGCGGCACGAAACCAAGCAGCCGGAAAAGTGCCTGGAGTTCTTTCACCGGATCGAATCGCACTTCAAAGACGTGCCGCGCCGCGCGATGCGGGTCTTCATGACCGGGTCCGGGGCGAGCGGACTCGCCCCGCGGGTGGGCGGCCGTTTCGTGCAGGAGGTCAACGCGGTGTCACTGGCGGTGGAGAAGCTGCATCCCGACGTGCAGTCGGTGGTCGAGCTGGGCGGTCAGGATGCGAAGATCATCGTCTTCAAGGAGGACCCGGCGTCGGGGAAAAAGAAGAAGATCCCCACCATGAACGACAAATGTGCCGGTGGCACCGGCGCCGTCATCGACAAGATCAACGCGAAACTCAAGATCCCGGCGGACCAGTTATGTGAGATGACGTACGTCGGCCACAAGTTGCACCCGGTGGCCGGCAAGTGCGGCGTCTTTGCCGAGACCGACATCAACGGTCTCCAGAAGACCGGCGTGCCGCCGAACGAACTGATGGCGTCGCTGTTCGAATCGATCATCCAGCAGAACCTGTCGGTCCTGACCCGCGGGCACACGCTGCGCCCGAAGGTGCTGCTGCTGGGGGGTCCGAACACGTTCATCAAGGGCATGGTCGAGTGCTGGCGGTCGAACATTCCGCAGATCTGGAAGGAACGGAAGGTCCCGCTGCCCGACGGCATCCCGCCGGAAGAGCTGATCATCGTCCCCGACAACGCCCAGTACTACGCCGCGATCGGGGCGGTCGAGTTCGCCAAGATCGAAATCGAGGACGACGCGGACACGGCGGTCTACGGCGGCACGGACGACCTCGCGTGGTACGTCGATCACGGCCGGCTGGAGGAGAAGCTCCGGAGCGGAGGCCGGGGGCTGAGCGAATCGGCAGACGACCTCGAGGCATTCAAGCAGCGCTATCGCAAAACGCCGTGGGAGCCGGCCCGGTTCGACCGGGGCACGCGGGTGCAGGCGTTCATGGGGATCGATGGCGGGTCCACCAGCACCAAGGGCGTTCTGCTCGACACGGACAAGCGGGTCATCGCGAAGGCGTACCAGCTCAGCAAGGGCAACCCCATCGAAGACACCATGGACATCGTGGCCAGGCTGCAGCAGCAGATCGAGGACCAGGGCTGTACGCTCGACATCCTCGGGGTGGGCACGACCGGCTACGCGAAGGACACGCTGAAGGACGTGATCGCGGCCGACACGGCACTGGTGGAGACCGTGGCCCACACGGAGGCCTGCCTGCACTTCTATCCCGGCACGGACGTGATCGTGGACGTGGGTGGGCAGGACATCAAGCTGATCATTCTCAAGAACGGACAAGTCAAGGATTTCAAGCTGAACACGCAATGTTCGGCGGGCAACGGGTACTTCCTCCAGTCGACGGCCCAGTCGTTCGGGTTCGAGGTCGAAGACTACGCCGACATCGCGTTCGGGGCGGAGGCGATGCCGGAGTTCGGCTACGGCTGCGCGGTGTTCATGCAGTCGGACATCGTCGACTTCCAGCGACAGGGCTGGAAGCCGGCGGAGATCATGGCCGGCCTCGCGGCGGTGTTGCCCAAGAACATCTGGCTGTACGTGTCGCAGATCCCCAACCTGGCCAAGCTGGGGCGGCGGTTCGTGCTGCAAGGGGGCACGCAGCACAACCTGGCGGCGGTCAAGTCGCAGGTCGACTTCATCGAATCGCGGTTTGCGGGCACGGGCGAGGCGGCGGAGGTCATCGTTCACCAGCACTGCGGGGAGAGCGGGGCCATCGGCTGCGGTCTCGAGGCCCACCGACGGTGGGCGGAACAGGGGCGGCGGACCACCTTCATCGGCCTCGATCGGATGCGGACGATCCGGTACCGCACCACGCGGGACGAGAACACGCGGTGCTACTTCTGCAAGAACAAGTGCCTCCGCACGTTCATCGACGTGCAGATGGCGCCGGCCGACGAGGGGGCCGGGCCGGCCGCCGTGCACGGCACGTCGCAGCCGGCGGCGACAACGCCGACCATCGATCTGCACGCGCATCGAATCAGGATCGGTCCGGAGGAGCCGGCCGCGACGCGGATGAAACGTGAACCGCGTGCGGATGAATCGAGGCCGCCCAAGCCGACGTCGAAATCGAAGGTCCCGCTGGCGCCCGGCGAACAGCGGCTGATCATCGCCACCTGCGAGAAGGGCACGGTGGAAGACGTCAACGACATGCGTCAGATCAAGGCGGGCCTGGACGCGGTCAAGAAAGAGAACCCGAACTTCATGGAGATCCAGGCCCGGGACGCGTTCAAGGCCACCGACGCCGCCCGCGTGGCGGATCCGATCCCGAAGATCACGCCGTGGACGCGGCTGAATCGCAAGTCGGTCGAGCGGCGGGCGGCCCGAATGGCACGTCGCGAGCAGTATCGCATCGGGCTGCCCCGGCTGTTGAACATGTACAGCACGGCGCCGTTCTTCCTCGCGTATTTCGAGAGTCTCGGCATTCCGAGCCGCAACTTCGTGTGGAGCGACTACACGAGCGAGGAGTTGTACAAGGACGGGGCCAAGCGGGCGGCGATCGATCCGTGCTTCCCCAGCAAGATCGGCATCCCGCACGTTCATAACCTGCTCTACCGCAAGCACACCGAGGCGGCCCCGCTGGACGCGATCTTCTTCCCGATGATCGACGCCCTGACCAGCCGCATGGAAAACTGCCAGGACCATCGAGCGTGCCCGACGGTGACGACCACGCCGGCCGCGGTGAAGGCGGCCTTCGTCAAGGAGGGTGACCTCTTCGCGGAGATGGGGGTGACGTACATTGACCCGCTCGTCGACCTGAGTCAGCCGCTGCTGACCGCCCGGGTGCTGGCCCAGGCGTTCGGCGACGAGATCGGCGTCACGGAGGAGGAGAGCCGCCGGGCAGTGCAGGTCGGCCTGGAGGCCCTGGCGGCGTACGAGGCGAAACTGCGCCGCCGCGGGCGCGAGGTGCTCGACCGCCTCGAGGCCGAGGACCGGCTGGGCATCGTGGTGCTGGCCCGCCCGTACCACAATGATCCGGGCGTCAGTCACCTGATCGCGGAGGAGTTGCAGAAGCTCGGCTACCCGGTCTTCACCCAGGACGCCCTGCCGATGGACGACGACATCCTGGACCGGCTGTTCGGCGAGGAAGTGCGCCGCGGCGATTTCGTCAGTCCGTTGTCCGTGGAAGACGCGTGGAAGAACAGCTACAGCGAGAACACGACGCGGAAGATCTGGGCGGCGAAGTACACGGCCCGGCATCCCAATCTGGTCGCGCTGGAGCTGTCGAGCTTCAAGTGCGGGCACGACGCCCCGATCTACACGGTGATCGAGGAGATCATCGAGAAGAGCGGCACGCCCTACTTCTGCTTCAAGGACATCGATGAGAACAAGCCGGCGGGGTCCATCAAGATCCGCATCGAGACGATCGCCTACTTCCTGAGCCGCTACCGCGAGCGGCTGGTCGCCCGGCGCCGGAAGCTGCGTGAGATCGACGAGAGGGTCTGCGCGTTCGAGACGAATCTCCGTAGCGAGTACCAGATGAACGATCGCACCACCACGGTGCTCGTACCGTAATCGAGCGTGCGAGGAGCCTGCCATGCCACCGAGCGCCAAGATCATGTTCGAGATTTACCGGGAGTCGGCGGAGCCGCCCTCGTTCCGCGTGGTCTACTTCACCGAGTTGGATGAGCGGCGGCGGGACACGGAGATCGCCCGCGCCATGGCCGGCGTGCACGTCTTCGACGGGTTCCTGCCCGACAACAGCCCGCACGCCAAGGCCCGGGTGGCGGCCGTCGTCGACCAGCTCAACGGCGGCACCGCGCTGGACGGCACGGGCATCGCCAACGTTCTCGGAGAGTACCTGGTGTGACGCGTGTGAGGAGGCGATTTCATGGCCAGCGCATTGGCGGTCGTCATGCCGGCCCCGCGTGCCTCGCTTGAGGTGCGCGAAGTGGCATTGCCGGAACTCGAGCCCGACTCCGCCTACCTTCGAACGCTGCACAGCGAAGTGTGCGGGACGGATGTGCACCTGCACGAGGGCCGGCTGAGCGGTGTCCCGTATCCGATCATCCCCGGGCACGTGTCGGTCGGGCGTCTGGAGCGGATCCGCGGCACGATGCGGGACATCCACGGACGTCCCTTCCGGGAAGGTGACATGGTCACGTTCTATGACGTGCACGGCTCGTGCAACGCGTGCTGGTACTGCCTGATCGCCAAGGCGAGCACGCGTTGTCCGGCGCGGAAGGTGTACGGCATCACCTTCGGGCTGGACGACGGGGTGGCCGGCGGGTGGGCGGAGCAGATCTACCTCAAGCCGGGCACTCGCTGTGTCCGGCTCGACGGTGTTCCGCCGCGGCTGTTCATGGCGGGCGGGTGTGGCTTGCCCACCGCGCTGTACGCCATCGATCAGGCGGCCGTTGAACTGGCGGAGACGGTACTCGTGCTCGGTGCCGGACCGGTCGGACTCTCGGCGGTGGCACTCGCCGCGTTGAGCGGGGCGGGGCAGGTGCTGTGCGTCGGCGGGCCGGCCGCCCGGCTGGAGATTGCCGGGCGGATGGGGGCCGCGGACTGTCTGGACATCATGGACACGGACGAGCGGGCCCGCCGGGAATGGGTCCTCTCACACACCGGGGGTCGCGGCGCGGACACGACGATCGAGGCGACCGGCGCGCCGGAGGCGGTGGCCCATGCCATGCGATGGACGCGGGATGCCGGTCGGGTGATTATCGCGGGGCACTACACCGACGCCGGCGAGGTCGGCATCAACCCGCACAGCGACCTGAACCGCCGGCACCTTCGCGTGCAGGGGGTCTGGGGTTCGGAGTATGCGCATTTCCACCGCGCGGTCAAAGTGCTGCGGGACCCGCGAGCGGCCGCCGCGTTCGGCGAGATCGAGACGCAGGACTACGGGCTCCATGACATGAACGAGGCGCTCGCCGCCGTGGCGTCAGGGCGGCGCGTCAAGGTGCTGGTCACACCGGCCCGGCGATGATCCACGCCGGATGACCGGGCGGCGGCCAGGATCGGACACACGACCGTAACTACAGTCATACGGCTGAGTTATGTCACGCGGTGACCGGCCGTAGCATCAGCAAACGCTTGAATCCCCGTGCCGATTAAGCTAGGCTATAGATTGAGGAATGGGGTGAAGGAAGCGCACGCACGAATCGGCTGATGGCCGCATGTCCGTGTTCGCATCCGTTCGGGTGAGTTGAGCGAGAGAGACGACGAGTGTGCTGCGGAGCGGTGCGCGCCGCGTGCCGTCCGTTGAGGGATAAGCGCGCTGCATCGCGCTGACCATTTTACTGTACCGGGTTTTGGCGACTGAAAAGGTAGGAAGGAAGAGGTGGTGTCAATGAGCAAGCTTGCACTCGTGTTGGTGGGTGTTCTGTGTGCCGTGACGACCGCGGCGAGGGGTGACGTTCTGTTCTCGGACGACTTCGATACCGACACGTCCGCGAGTTGGAACATCAACGCCAGTTCGGCCGATACGGCGTACACGTTCGCCTTCGATTACAGTGCCATCGGCGTGCCACCGTCGCCGAACGGTGGCGGGAGCACGTTGGGGCTGCGCCTGGCCGCGAACATCGCCGACGGTGCGGCCGCCGGGATCACGGTATCGCCGATGGGCGAGTCCTTTTCGGGCTCGTACGTGCTGTCGTTCGACATGTGGATCAACGCGAATGGTCCATTCCCGAGCGGCGGCACCGGCTCGACGGAGTTCCTGACGGCCGGCATCGGTTACGACGACACGACGGTGAACCTGGGCGGTGCGTCCGGCAGCGGCGGCTGGTTCACGACGGACGGCGAAGGCGGTTCCTCGCGTGACTATCGGGCCTATAAGAACGCGGGCGAGCAGTTCGCCGAGAGCGGACAGTTCTTCGCCGGGACGAGTTCGGCCGGCGGTGGCGCCCACAACTCAAGCGACCCGTACTACGCGGACTTCGGTAGCATTGACGTGGAAGTGGCCGTGCCGGACCAGGCGGCCATGTACGCGCAGCAGACCGGAACGACCGTGGTTGGCAGCCAGGGCTTCGCCTGGCACGAGGTCGTCATCACCGTGGATGGGAGTACGGCGCTGTGGGAGATCGACGGTCTTCCCATCGTCGAGCTGGATCCGACCATCGGGAGCACGTTCGACCTGGAGGGCAACATCTCGATCGGGTACATGGACATCTTCTCGTCGGTGTCGGACAATCCCGAGCTGAGCTTCGGCCTGATCGACAATCTCGTCGTCACGCCCGAGCCGGCCACGCTGGTGCTGCTCGCGATGGGCGGTCTGGCCCTGCGCCGTCGGCGCTAGTCGCGCGACGCACGCATGTGATGCGGTGAGTGATTGACCCGTGTCGAGCCGGCTCCGTGGTGAGGGCCGCGTTCGACGCGAACCGGGACAATAACGAGCCGGGGTGGCAGCCAGCGCCCCGGCTCGCCGTTCAATTGCGGGCGGCGGGGCGGCGCGTTTCAGCGGCCGCCCGGCGTTCGGCCCGGCTTGCGACGTGCGAAACGCAGACCGGACCAGGTTTCGTCGATGGCACAGATCTTGTAGTCGACCAGCCCGGCGGCCATGCCGATCGCGCGCACCTGCTGCTGCGACAGGTCGCTCGACAGGCGGGATGCCTTCTTGGGCCACACCAACCAGAGCGATCCGCCGTCGGCCATCGTGCGTTGGGCGACCGGCAGACGCCGGCGCAGTTCCGCTTGCGACCTGACGAAGAGCATGGTCACGTCGGCGACGCCGCGGGCCTGTCTCTTGATGCGAATTGCCTTGCTCACGCCGCCCAGCCGCCGCTCGAATTGCCTGGGGGCGCCCAGCAGCGTCAGTGCGACGCCGGGCTTCACGCCGAGTTTTGTGGCCAGCGGCGTGCTCGTGAAAGCGGCCATCGGGTCCGGCACGCAGGGGTCCGTGGGTGGGTGGCGTAGTGCCCGCCTGACGGCACCCCGAATCCCGCGCCACGCGGTGTGCGGCGCGTCCGGGAGGTGGGTCCGCAGCCGTGCGACCCTGTCGGGTTCACCGCCGACGAGTACGATCGGAACGTGTCGGGTCGTCTTCCGTTGGCGAAGCGTGACCGCCACGCCATGCCCGTTTGACGCCCGCACACCGAGGTCGATGACAACCACGTCGGGAGGGTTGTCGCGGATCGGCCGCAGGTCGGGGGCACCCCGCGGGGCGTGCACGTCCACCACGTAGCCCGCGCGGCTCAGCGTTTCCGCTCGCCGGGCGGCCTGCGCCGGCTCGTAATGAACAAGAACAACGCGTAACATGGGGCGAACGTGGACGCAGAAGTCTCCGTTGCCGTCGCGTTCGACGGCCACCCAGACGATGCCCTGCTTCCTGCGAGCATATTACAGACCGCCCCGCCGGAATGCACGCGCCGCCGGGGGGCGTGGTGATCGGCGCCGGGCGTCCCATGCGTCGGCGAAGGGCTGGTGGAATCGCCCCCAACGCGATGCTACACTTGTCGGTGAACCGGATGGTCGTCACCGGTGCGGGACGGTCCTCTGCACGACGATGGCGCCGCCGCGTCCCGCGCTGAAGCCGTCGCCCATCGCCCGGGCGATCGCCTCGCCGCAGGACATGAGTCCGACTCCGTCCCCCCGAGGCATCGCCGGCCCGCCGCACGGCTGAACGTTCGACGTAGGCGACCTTTGTTCATTCATCACCCTCTTTTCCTGCCCCGCCCGCTTCGTTATCGTTGCATACCGGTCGGGCCGATGCAGGGGAAGCCATGTCGGGGCGAGGCGGGCTTCCAGGACACCTCGCGGAATGAGTCGGGCCGTCCGCTGGATGAAACCCGATGACCAGATCGTCGAAGAACGCGGACCGACGGGGGCGTCCCCACCGCGAAGGGCGCGCCGGTCAGCCCGGCGACCTCCGATTCGCCATCGCCATCGTGCTGGTTCTGCTGGCGGGCGCCGTGATTGCGAACCGGCTCGCCCCGGAACCCAACCACTGGCCGCAATACCTGTTCCAGGCCCTCATCTGGCTGGTCACCGTTTTCATCCTGCTGAACACCGCGCGATCGACGCGACCCGCCGAGCGCGGTGACGGTGCTTCGACAACCAGTACCGCGCGTCGGTCGCCGTTGGGGCCGCGCGGTGCCCGGGCGATTCGCGTGGCCCTTGGTGTCACGGCCCTGCTCGCGGTGATGGCGCACTACAACTTCGGCCGTTTCCACGGCGAGGGCCGCTTCCTCCATCATCACGAACTTTACCACTACTGCATGGGTAGCAAGTATTTCGCGGAGTTGGGGTACGACGGTCTTTACGCCGCGACCCACCGCGCGCTTCTCGAGAACGACCGATCCATCGCCAGCGAGATATCCGCGGTCAAGAACCTCCGCACCTATCAACGTGAGAACGCGGCCATCTCGCTGGAGCGTTCCGCCGGCGTGGCCGCCCTGTTCACGGAGCCGCGCTGGCAGGAGTTCAAGCGCGATGTCGGCTTCTTTCAGACCCGGATACCGCCGAAACAGTGGCAACTTCTCCTGGTCGACCACGGTTTCAACGCGACCCCGTTCTGGACGCTCGTGGGCTCGACGTTGTCCGCGAACC
>CAZBUJ010000014.1:0-83529 GCA_964495075.1 uncultured Phycisphaeraceae bacterium | reverse complement strand
TACGGCACGCCCCGCAGACCAACCGGTTCGCATTCGACACCAGCAGAGGCCGGCCACTGTCCGCTGTTCATGAGCGTTTCGGCTGCGTGTGCGGGTTTCGGGCGTATGCGCGGTGGTCGTCGGTTCAACGCGGACGGAGACGCGTGGCGATTATACGCCGCAGCCAGCGCGGGCAGGGCAGCCAGCGTCGGCGCGGCGTCGGCTTTGACTTGTCGAGCGGCGGCGCCGCCGGCCCGCCTTGGCGTTTCCGCGCCGCGTAGTGCTGCACCGTGTACTGCCCGGTGGCAAAGACGATCCGCCTCGCCAACCGCGCCTACGCCTCGTCGGTCACGCCGTGGTGGCTGCCCTTCGCGCTGAACACGGCGGAGATCAAACTCAGTGCTTTCGGTCGGTAATGCCTGGACCGGCGGATTCCGGAGAAGAAGATGATGGAGAAACAGGTGCGCGCGTGGACCCGGAATCGGAATCGAGCCCGCCACACGCGTGAAATGGCGATTCACAACCAAGGATGCGTATCCGACTCCGGAAACTCTATCCGTCGATCGATCCGTGACGGAACACTAGGTGGCTTCCTGGGAAGTGTGGGCGGGTGAGCGGTGTCGCCGCGCGGTGCGGCGACGTGCGCGAGCTGCCGGGCGGCAAGTTGGCGGTGTATGCAGACGAACTGGACATTCACCTGAGCCCGAAGATCGGATTCGATTGGCTGCTGTCCGGTCAACCGAAGGACGTGATTGCCCTGGGCCAGAATGCGAAGCACTATCTGGCGGGTGCGAACGACGCTCGCATGGGGTGGTCCATTGGGTCACAGGCCCCCGCAAGCGAAGTGGGTTGGTCATTGATCGGCTCAAAGGTTGGCCAGGGCCTATTCCGCATCGTGAACAACGACTTTTTGACGATTCAATGACCAAGCAACAGGCAGAACCCCGGAAGGACCCTTACAGGCGGATCCGGATGCGTCGGCCGCGTTGCCTTGGCCATCCACGGGGCAATAGTACTTCGTCAGTTGCGTCGCCTTGCAGCGGCACTATGTTCCTCGGCCAGGAGCCCATACAGGACAGAATCCTCCCACTTGCCGTTGATGTGCGTGGCGCGTTTGAGCAGGCCTTCCCGGCGGAAGCCGACCCGTTCGGCGAGGCGACGAGCCCGCCGGTTGCTCGGTGTGGTGGTCAACTGCACCCGGTGCAGGCCAAGGTCGTTGAAGGCGTAATCGAGCAGCAGCCGAAACGCCTCGGTCATCAAACCCTGACCTTGGTGAGCCTCGTCAATCCACCAGCCAGCCTCGCCGGTCTTGACCGGCCAATAGAAGATGTGTCCGAGATTGGCCTCGCCGATGAACGCTCGGTCGGTCCGGCGGAAAACGCCAAACGTAAACATGGAGCGGCCGCGTCTGCCGTTGCGGGCACGTTTGAGTTTCGCCTCATACGCTTCAATCGAGTACTTCGGCGGGCCGCCCCGACGCCAAGTTGGCAGCCAGGGTTTGAGATGCCGGGCATTGCGTTTACGCACACGCTGGTATTCTTTGAGATCACGCCGCGTTAGCGGTCGCAGAATGACGGCGTCTCCGATCAGTTTGGCTGACATAGCCGACTAGGCTAAATCGGTGCCCGAAGTGATGCAAGAGCCGCTGCGAGGTCACGCAGGTGGTCCGTCAGGCGATCGAACTCGAGCCATATCATCAGGTTTCGCCCCTGTTGTTTGGCCCACTGTTCGTTCGGATGATACGTGGGCGGGCTGAGAGACACCTTCCGCGTCCCGACGTGAATGAACGCGAGGCAATACGCGACTCGCACGCCCAGTGGTGTGATCACGCTCTTGGTTCAGAAGTTACCCGCGAAGAGGGCGTCCACGCGGAGCCGGCTGATGTTCTGCCAAACAGTCCCCCCGGCCTTCCAATGACCGGTCGGCGAGGGCGTTATACCTGCGTCTTTCAAGATCTGGCGGACTGTGGATCATGCGACCTTCAATCGGAGCTTGCGCAGTTCGCCGACGGCTCGCCGATAGCCCCAGTCGGCGTTCTCACGGGCCAGGCCCGGTGAGTCGGGGGCGCCATCGCCGTGCATCGCGCTGCATTCCAAGATGGACATGGGCTTCAGGGACGAAACGCGGAAATGCTGCCCGGCCTGCTGCGAGGTCAGCGCTCAGCCTGCGACGCCGGGGGAGGTCGTGGATAGTCCGGTTCGCGCGCTCATCGCGGACGTGCTGGTGCACGAGGACGTGTGGCCGGGTGTCGAGCCGGACCCCTGCATGTGCGACACGAGCGACCTCGGCCTGGCCAATCCGATGGATCCGTCGCGGGAGATGGACCGCATTGACGTGCTGGAATCGGTCCGGGCCATTGGGACAGACGTATCGCGCTTTCGCACGAAGGAGTTCGCCCGATACGTGGACATGGTGCGTTTTGTCCGCCAGAAGCTGGGCTGGGACTCGGACGGCTTCCGCGGCTACCGCTGCCGCCTGGAGCACCCGGTCTACGCCAAGGAGGTGACCATGGTCTTCGAACCGCCAGGGCGGCGCGGGCTGGATGCGTAGGCGGGAGGGATATGGTGTGACCCGCTCCCCGAATTCTGTTCCAGGGCAAAGGCGAGCCTATTCGCATTTGCATGGCCAGGGAGGCGCTTCGGCCTCCGCTCTGGAGCGGCCATGGGCGCCCCTTCCGCACCGCCGCCTCGACGCCGACCCGGTGTAGGGTGGCCCCAAAGCCCCGGTGCGATTGGTTCATCGCGACCGCCTCGTCTCAAACCGGTTGCTTAAGCTGAGGGTTTTTACGTACAACCGAACAAGTACGACATGGACCTCACGGCCGTCTCGCCCGCCTGCTGGGGACGCGCGGTTCGCGCGGCTTCGCCAAGTGCTCAAGCTCGCGCTTCGCGTGGGGATCGAGTCGCAGGTTGTCGCGAGTCAGTAGCTCGCGGGCGGCGAGGACCTTCTCGTCTGACGGAAGCTCGTGCAGCCGGCCGAGCGTAGACGCGTCGATGGGCGCACCGGGGGGGATGAGAGCGGTCACCTCTCGCCGCGCCAGGGCCATTCTCGCGTCGTAGTCTTGCCTCGCATTCCGAAGCGCCTCCTGTCCGTCCTCGTTGCTCGCGCTTCGCACAGCGTGCTCCAACGCCTCCTGCATATTGGGAACAGGCCGATCAAGCGCGTATGCCAGCGCCAGCTCCTGGTACCTGGCAGGAAGCTCCCCACGGCCGATCTGTTCAAAGACCTTGGCGTACGTTTCTGTCGAGGGCGATTCCTGCATTGTAAGGATGGGGTTGATGAACTGGCCCAGCGGCTCAAGGAAGAGTGGGCCGTACACGCCCACGCCAGCCGCCGCCAAGCCAAAGACCCAGATCCAGGGTTGCTTCGACGCTTTGCCCCGGTAATGGGTCAAGGCGCCAATGACGAGCGCGAACGCGCCGATGGCGAGCAGAATCCAGGGTCCGATCGTGAGGATCATCGGTTTACTCCCAAAGCTCCTGAGCCGCGCGGGCCTCCACTGCCGCTTCATCTTCATCCGGCAACCGCGTCCGGAAGTCCAGCCTCGTGGCTTGCTCGATGTCGTCCACGCTCTTGAGGAACAAAGTGTGATCCAACGGGCCAGTCTTGGTGTAGTGCTCATGCTCTTGCGGACAGATAAACGCGAGCACATCCGGACGATCCGGATCGATGCTTTGCCTGATCACGATCTTGAAGAATGCGTCGGGGACGGCGATCGCCATCTCTCCCTCTTGCCCCAGCCACTTCTTCACGATGCCGCCGTGGATAATCGGTCCACACACGATCCAGATCCGGCCATGTTCGTCCGCCCAGCGGGCAGTCGGCTTCTCCAGATCGAGCCAGCTTCCCTGATTGAGCAACGACCTCTGCGGGCAGGCGTTGAGCGTGATGTGCGTGTTCCAGTCCGCATTGTCTCCCAAGCAGAACGCGGTCAGCTTCATGCACATGTGCCCACGGTCATACCCGAGTTGCGGGCTCTTCGGGTTTGCCTCTCGCCACTCGTTGCTAAAGTGGTACGTTTGGTCGTCGGGGGCCAGTCCCAGTTCATGCAGTTCAGGATCGGTGAACCAGGTGGGCCGGGCCGGGCCGGATTGTGGCGGGTCAGGGTGCTGCTTGATCTCGCGCGCAGCCCATTCCGGGATGCTCCAGCGATCGCCTTCGCCATTATGATCGTTATCGCCGGATCCGTCGAAGCTCACCACGTATGCCCGGAACTCACGCACGACGTCGCAGGGGCGGGTGTGGTAGCGATCGTGGTTGTGGCTGCGATCGAGAACGACGGGCTTGTATGTTGCCGCCAAGCTGGTGCTGGCGAGAATGATGCACCATGCACCCACGGTGATTCGACGCAAACCGTACGCCATCTCTTGCCTCTCTTCACGAAGCGTTCCACGGAGTCGCGTACAACACCCGCTCGCCTTTCGTCCCGGACCGGTGTTCAGCACGACCGGGATGCGAAAAACGAGCCCGTCGCCTTAGTTTCATGGAATCGACGTCTGTGTTGTACGGTTGTGTGTCCGCCGAGCGGTGACGCCACCCACACAGGCCCTTCGTAACGACTAGCGCCATCGGGCGGCCGCGCGCTCGCCGATTTGCCGGTCATACCGGCCGAAACGCCGCAATCAACCGTGAACGCCGCGGAGGATCTTACGTCCGGTGGTTCGTGTGCCTCATTCGTGCAACATTGCTCGTGGCCCGGACTCGATTGCCGAGGTTTGGCTCTGGGAATCGCCAGAGGCTTGACTGGCGCGGGTATCCGCCGGACCGAGGCTTGGGCACGGATTGGCCAGCGTCACTGGAACAACCGATGCGTCCATCCGGCGATTTCGAACTCGCATCCTTCCAGCTGGCACGGTACCAAACCTCGATCTGGTCGCCCTTCTGCGTACCGCGTCGCACGTTCACCTTTCCCCCGAAAACTGATCCGCCCTTTGGGTTAGAATCTAGGGGTCTGGATCAACGAGGACAAGGTCATGAGCCAGAAGCGATTCAAACCGGAAGAGATCGTCAACAAGCTGCGGGAGGCGGAGGTGCTGCTGGCCCAGAGCAAGACGGTCACTCAAGCCTGTAATCACACAGATCTTTGTAAAGAGCATACCTCAAGATTCTTGATTAGAAAGCACTAATTTGACTTCGTGCCATTGGGGCGCCAAACTAGCCTATGGCGGAGAACGTGGCCGGACATCTCCCAAGGCTGACATCTTAGCAGCGGTAAACAGCACGGCACCAATCGCGACAAGGGCGCGCAAAGAGACGTAGCAGGCGGACGCTCGTCATCGGCGCTGGAGGTGCGGGCGCCGTGACCGCCGTGCAAGGATCCGGACGTCAAGAATGACGAGGACAGCAGAACATGATCGGGCTGATTGGCCTGAGAGCGTCTTTCGTCACAGCGATCGCTTGCCTCGTGTCGCAACTTGCCGTTGGCTGCGCCGGCCATGGCGGTTCGGGCAGAGGTTCCATCACTCGCGTCGAGCGCGGCAGTGAGTGCGTACCGTCCGCCGCACCGACGTCCGCAGCGGAATCCCCGGGTTTCGAACTGCAGCGGGGCGATCTGCTGTTCCAGGATCTCGACGGCGCGGCGCGGAGCGACGCGATCGAGAAGGTCAGTCACCGCTACCGCGGCGAACTGCGGCTCCCGATCACGCTCGTGCTCGCACGGGCACGGTCGCCCCCGAATCGGACCAGTTCCCAACGCGAATGTTCCACGAACCGAATACCCTCATTATCAGAAGGAGATCGCAATGCAAACTAGAGCCTTCCGATTTGGCCTCGCGTGCGCAGCTGTTACCATAGCTGGCCTCGGTGCCGGCGCGTTAATGCCCTCGGCCAAGTCAGCACCTTCGGACGTGGCGGCGCAGAGCACTCCAGCAGCGGCGGGCATGGCGACACCGGCCGAAGCAGCGCCTTCAGACGTGGCAGCGCAGCAAGATGGGGTTGAGATCTGTCATTGTCCTCCCGGGAACCCGGATGACTGCCGAACGCTCGTCATTTCTTCGCATGCATTGGCCGCTCATATGGCACACGGAGACACACGTGGACCCTGTTTCGGGGAGCCGCTCTTTCTCGACCCGGCTGATGTCGAGCTCGTGCGAATACTCACCAACGAGATCCTCGACCGGGTCAGCGAGATTGACGCCATCCTGTCGACAGCAGCTGGGACGCCGCCGATCGGCCCTGTCAGGACCTTCACGTTTTCCACAGAGGGGTATGACGCGGAGGGCAATCCGACGACCATTGACATCGAAATGGACCCGATTATTGTGATCGGAGATCAGAAAGGATGCTACAAGGATCCTCCGGGCATTTGCTGTGAGTGCCCCTGTCCCTGACCTTCACATCAGGGCCGACGGGACGCCGAGAAACCGGATTGCAACCAAAACGGAGTGGACGACGGCATCGAGATCCTCGAGGGAACCCTCAGGGACCAGAACGATAACGGCGTCCTGGACGTGTGCGAGTGTCTGGGTGATGTTAATAGGGACGGACTGGTGGGATCGGAAGACCTGACGATCCTGCTCCAGAACTTCGGCAGCGGTCCGGGCGGCGACATCGACAGTGACGGAGACACCGATCTGGATGATCTGGTCCTGCTACTGCAGAACTTCGGAACAGTCTGTACCTGAGACCGAACGTGTGAGCGCATGAAAGACGACCCTGCGTGACGGCGCAGTCGCCGTGACGCGGGGTCTCTTCATAGGAGCCTTCGCAGCACCGCAGCCAGAAGATCATCGGCCGACGGGTTGGCGTAGATTCCCAGCTTCGTGCGGGCGTCATGGTGCCGAGCCAGCGCCTGTACGACGCGAGGCGCCACACCCCTCCGTAGCAGGTCGGGGACGTAGTAGTGGCGGAACGCACGCCCCGTCCTTCCCGAGAAGCCAAGCCTGGTCAGCATCAAGGCAGATTCCCGCGTGAGGGCGTTCGGGGAGTAGGTCACAAGAACCCTCCGGCTTTCGACAAACCCGCTACCTGCGATCAAACTCCCATGCCAAAAACCGAAAGAACAGAGACCTCGTCCAACACACTACTCCAAGCACCGTATGCCACGAACTGGTCAAAAGTGCCTGGGCCGTTAACAGGATGGTGCGCTGTTAACAGAGAATCTAAGAGCGCGGCGGACCGAAACGACGCCCCGGCTGGACGTCGTCGGCGCCTCGTAGCTCCTGCCAGCCATTCTATCAGAACCCGGCGAGCAGCCGCGATGCCTCCTTGCCAGAGTGCTCGTGAGCCCAGAACGCTGCGATATCTTCCACCGCATCGGCGGATTCCGGGATGAGCCCCGTGCCGTAGCAAGGATTGTACCGCTCAGCGTATTGCCGGGCTGCCTGATAGCCCCAACGCGCTGATTCCCAGGGGCGCAGAGCGCAACGGAGAGCGTGCTCCGCCAGAGGGGCTTCCCGGCAGTGGATGGTTCTCACGCGCCCCCAGCGCGTGTTCCGGTATTCGTTTTGGGCGTCCTCCAACTCCCGCAGCGCGTTGCGAAGTCCCTCGCCGGCTCGCGTCTCATGATTCGCCAGTTGCTTTTTCAGATGCCGCAATGCGCAGCCAATCAGCGGCTTGCACTTCTTCGTTGCTTGACCCTTCGAGCGCTCCGCGAGATGCAGGGCGAAACGACCCGCGGCGACGGGGTCCTTGCACCAGTTCTTTACTACGGTCAAACGAGTGATTTCGAAGTGCTCGCCCGCCCGGAGGTCTCGCGCCAGCACCACGAGTCTCTTGAGCTTCGCGGCTACGGACTTGGAATTCTGGTCCCTCATGGAGTGCATCTTCGTCAGATCACCGACAGGAATGGATAACGCCTTTGATAGAACCGCCCCTTGAAGCTCCTCAGCAGATACTCGAGCCAGTAGCCGGGCAATTCGCCCCGCAACAAGAAGGCCGCCTGCACGGCTTCACTGCCATACTCGTCCAGGACGCGACGGACAAACCTCGGGCTGATCGCATCTGCCTCGAAGAAGCCCCGCAAGCAGTACTCCTCCTCCTCGGTCAGCCCGTCTCCCTCGCGCTTGAGGCCGGAGACGGCGGCGGCAAAGTCCCTCATGGCCTCCTTGCCTTCGTCGGGGTTGATGAAGACACCGATACCGTTCTTGTGCTCCAGAAGGTCCTCCGGTATCGACATCTCCGCGCGGCCGTTCTTCAACCCGTATTTCTTGACTGTCTCCTGCACCCGTTGCGGATCCTTCGATTCCCATTGACGGCGGAACTCCTTCTGCCAATCGGCGGCCATCGAGAGACCGTGGGGATACACGATCAGGTCCTTGCCCACAATCCGATGTTGTTGTGAAGGTCTTCTGCGAAGTCCACCAGCACGCCGGCGAGTTCGTCGTGTCCATCATCGTCGAGACGCAGGGTGTCGAAAGAGAAACCCCGCTGCACTTGGGCGAGCTTCCGACGCAGGCTCTGCACGATTCGCGCGAGATGCGAGTCGCCCTGCCTCTTGACGCCCTCCGGGCGGTGCGCGGCATACGTCATGCGGTGTGGTTCCTTTCCTCCGAGAACAACGGACACAGGAAACGACGTCAGGGATACACGTTGCCGACGCTGAGCACGCGCCACCTGCCCTTGATCCGCGCCAACTCCATCGTGACCGACCAGCCCGCCTTGGCCATCCCGGTGACCGATTTCGGTAGCGAGATGGTGATGTTCGCTTCACTTTCCAGCAATGCGTCGAGTGTCAGCTTCCCAGGCTTTACCTGCTTGATCGTAAACTGGTCGTCAAGGTAGTCGTCGTAGGCGTGCGTGCCGGCCTCGTCGACGGGATGACTCTCGACGTACTCGTAGAGCATCTGGGCGAATTCCTCGCAGCCGACCAGGTCTCCGCCCGCGTTGTCGCCCACGAGATCCAGGTAGTACTGCATCGCCTTCTCGTCCCAATGTCCCTGCGCCTGCAACCAGGCGGCCAGCTTTTCCATGACCGGACCACACGCCTTCAGAAACCCCTTCGTGCCCATAACCTTGCGAATCACGAACGTGCTCAGGAAGTAGTTGATGTGGTAGGGCTGGATGTGGTCGGGACCGAAGATGTCGCAGAAGCGGTTATCCTCGCTCCATTCTTTGTCGAATCTGGCTCGTTCGAACTCATTCAGATCCTCGTGGCCGTAGTCGTCGAGGTAGGTGCTGAACAGATCGATGATCGTAAGCGGCGACGACATCGAGCGACGATTGCCTTCGCCGGTTTCAGCCAGGAAGCGTCTGAGTGTGTCTCGAATCGTCACCATCGGCTCTTCATCCAATCGGCCAGCCAGCCCGATCGCTCGCGCTTACGGAACTGACGACATGCACGTTACTTCCTTCCCTTCTTGCCCTTGCGTGGTTGCTGCCCTTGTCCGTGTCTGTCTCGGACGACGTTCCCCGCCCGGGCTCGCCTGCCAGGCGACTGACGAAATTGTCGCGCACCAGCCCCATCGCCGTGCTCGCGTCGTGGCGCACCCCCCCGCCAGCAAGGGACTGATATCGCCTAGAAAGGCCGGGTTGTTCTCCTGCTCGGACAGATTGCGCTCGAACTCGGCGCGCGAGATCGTCCGCCCCTCGTGCTTCATGTGCGCCACAAAACACTCCACCACTTGCGCCGGGTCGAGCAGTCCACGGCTCAGGCACAGCCACAGGTCAAAGAGATCGCGCCCTTTGCGCCGCTGGTACAGCGCGCGGAGCTTTGTTCCCATCAGCTCGTCCAGCGCGTACGTAGTCACATCGGCCTCGCCGGTGAACCAGGGATTGTCCACCAGGAGCGAAAGCGGATTGTACGCCAGCACCGCAAAGTGCTCGCGCGTGTTGATTTCGATTTTCAAGCGTAACGGGCGGACCGGCGGTACCTCCGATTCGAAGCGATAGGTCAGCGTTACACTGGCCTCGCCGCTCGACCGCTTGGGCCGCCCGAGCCAGGGATCGAGACGGCGGTGGATCGCGTTCAGCACTCCGCCGATGGCTCCTGGCTCTACCTGCACCAAGTCGATGTCCTCCGAGTACCGACTGGCCGGCTGGATGAACAGCTTGTAGAGGGCCGTTCCGCCTCTAAGCGCGAGCGACTCCGCCAGCTCCGGATCGGTGAATGTCTCGACGACTGCCCGCGAGAGCACTAGGTCTTGTTCGACCTGAGCATCGTCACTCCAAGGAACGACCGCGCGCCATGCCATGATGTGTGCTTGCGGAATCACGATTCCACCTCGACCGGCTCACCGACGAGCACGTACCAGCGCCGATCCTCCTTTGCTCCAGCTGCGGTCCGTCCCGGCCGAAGGGGGACGGCGCGAGGAGATTGACGCTTGAGCCATTCGTGGAAGGCCTTCGCCTGCGGTCGCCCTCGGACCCTCTCAAGCAGGTAGCCCAGGCGCTGCGCGTTGGGAATGTCGCCACCGGCGCGCACGACCTTGAGCAGCCGCTTCGGATCCAGCAGAGGAACCAGATCCACCAGGACGGTCGCGACGTTGTCTATCTGGCCTGCCGCTTTGGCGAAACGAACCAGATCAAAGGCCGTCGCTTCCGGCGTGGACACGCGCATCGCGCCCGTGGGCGTTTTCACCTTCTGCACGGCGATGTCCGCGGTGCGCTTGTTCGTGAAAAACCGAATCCGGGCGCGGCCGACCTGCAGGGGACGCACCGGTCGATCGGTCATCACTTGGAATTCCTGGGGCTGATGATGAGAGGCGCCGTGGGTGCCGGCCGCCGTGAGCAAGCCGACATAGTACGGCCGGTCCATGGCCTTCATCAGGTCGTCAATGAACCACGAAGGAGGTGGGCTGCCGGCATGGAGGTACTCAAGCGGTACAATCACGTAGAAGTAGTTCTTGACCTTCAGGACCCGTTGTCGGCGGGCGAGTCGTTGAAGGGCCTTCTTGACGGACTCGGCCGAGAGCCCAGTTTCACCGATCGTCTCGGCGCGGAGAAACGTGTACCTTCCCCGAGCTTGCGAGGCATCGACCCAGTCCTCCACGGTTACTGCGGCCATTCTCAGATCCAAAGGCGTTTTCAAAAAGGGATATATTTCTTCCCTTTTCGCAAACAAGCCTAATGCCCGATCTCGGCCGCGTCAAGCCGCTTCCGCGCCTCGATGATCTTCACTCTCTGCCCGGTGCGACGGACGAGGTCCGGATGACCCCGTTTCTCGGGGTGACCGAGTCGTTCGCGGGCCTCCCGGGCAGGCGCCGCTGCGTTCCGCGCGACGCTCAGTGGGTCGGTCCAAGCCTCAAACTCCGACCGTTTCGGCCCGGCTTTGGATGCGGCACGTCTGCTGCTCGTGGTCCGCATCGCCCCAGGGGTCCAGTTTGTTACCTTAATGTCTATATCCTGGCCTCGATCGCCAGCCTCGTTAGTCGCACGTCGTGGGCGGCGCGCCAGAAAAAACGTCGGTGCCATGGGCAAGGCCCGGCATCGCCGGGATTTGCCTGTGCCTTGCCAACCGATGCGCGCGACGCCGGTTGGCCTGGTCCAGTATTTGGTGTCCGCCGCAGAGCGTAAGCACCCGCTCGAACTCCGATCCCCTTTCGAGGGCGCGGACAGCATCGCGGGCGGGTTGTGGCTTGGCCGCGATCTCGTCGGTGAGAAGCGGGAGGATGGCATTGCGAAGCTCCACTTCGGGGCGTTAACCATGCAGGCGCAGCAGGAACTGGTTTCTTGTCTGTAAAGCTGACGTTTAATGCGGCCAGCGGTGCTTTGCTCGCCGTAGCGTATGTGGAACCATGATGTTGTTAGGATCACCGGCGGGCTGCTACCATGGAGAAACGATCGGGGACAGGCCGCACGCACGCGCTGGGCACATCATTGAGGGCTCGCTCAACAGGGTCCGTAGTGCGGAACCTCTTATGGGACGGGGCGCACATCCAGCCCAGCGCCAAGCATTGAATCGACGGCTACCTACGGGAGGTCTGGAAATGAAGGTAGGAACATCGACAGCGAGCACAATCGCAATCGTGCTCTGCCTGACCGGGAGCATCAGCGCGAACACACTTTACGTGGACGATGACGCACCGCCGGGCGGCAACGGGGGCAGTTGGGAGATGGCGTTTCGGTATTTGCAGGACGCGCTGTACACCGCCTCCCCGGACCCGAGCGTCGACGAGATCCGGGTGGCGGCCGGTACGTACAAACCGGACCAGGACGAGGTGGGTGTGGTGACGCCGGGCGATCGTGCGGCGACGTTTCAGCTCCTCGGCGGGGTGAGCCTGCTCGGCGGGTATGCGGGCATCGGTGCCCCCGACCCCGACCTGCGTGACCTCGACGCCTATCCCTCGCGGCTCAATGGCGACCTTAACGGCGATGACACTCCTGTGTTCGGGAATACAGGCGACAACAGTTACCACGTTGTGACGATCAATGCGGTCACCCCCGCCGCGGTGCTCGACGGCTTCCGCGTGATCCGCGGTTTTGCCGACACCACCGCATCGAATACGCACGGAGGAGGTCTGCTATGCCGGGATAGCGAGCTGATCATCAACGATTGCATCTTCTGGACCAACTTCGCGGATGGATCCGGTGGCGCCATGGACTGCGCGGACAGTACCGTGTCGGCATCCGGATGCCAGTTCCTTGCCAGCCGCGCCGCCCGTGACGGTGGCGGGGTGAGCGCGTCCCAGACGGAGCTTACGCTGGAGCATTGCGAGTTTGACGGAAACGCGGCGGGTCAGTACGGGGGCGGTCTTCACTGTTCGGCCGGCCCCGATTTCCGAGTTCGAGGATGCGTGTTCAGCGACAACAGCTGTCGCAACGGGGGCGGCGGGTACCTGTACGGTCCGGGCGCCGTGATCGAGTGCACGTTCCATGGCAACACGGCCGACATGTCTGGCGGTGGCCTGGACGTGTCCACCGACATCCAGATCATCGGGTGCAAGTTCGTTCGAAATGTCTCGGATCGTGATGGATCCGGGATCCACATCTTTGGCGATACAACGGTCGCGAACTGCGTCTTGGTGCGCAACGAGGGTGGGGCGGCCATCGCATACGGTTCCGGTACCGAGATCGTGCAGTGCACGGTGTTTGGCAACACGGCCGGCGTCGAGGGGCCTGGTGGCTCGCGCGTAACGCTGGCCAACAGCATCCTGTGGGCGAATGGAACCCCCGGGCTGTACGATGAAGAGCGGCAACTGGGGTTGTTCGGGCTGCCGTTCGTCCACCACTGCTGCGTTATGGGCTGGACCGGCGATCATCCCGGTGTGGCCACCGTCGGATACCTGCCCCGGTTCGTGAACGCGGCGGGTCCGGACGGCGTGACCGGCACCGAGGACGACGATTTCCGGCTTTCGCCCGACGGGTCCCCGTGCATCGACGCCGGCGACAATCGCCTCATGCCCCCGGACCGGGCCGACCTCGACGGGGACGGCGATACCGATGAGCCGTTGCCGCTTGATTTCGACGGGGCTCCGCGGATCCGCGACGATCCCGGCTCGCCCGATGCCGGCTACGGGACGCCGGCGGTCGTGGACATCGGCGTCTACGAGTTCCAGGGCGAGACCGTCCCGCCGCCCGTCCGGCTCTATGTCGATGTCGACGCGACCGGCGCGAACGACGGCACCCGTTGGAGTGACGCGTACGTGGATCTGCAGGACGCGATCGCCACCGCTCAATCGTGGCCGCGAATCGTGAAGGACATCTGGGTTGCCGAAGGAACGTATCACCCCGACCGCGGGACTGGCGACCGCAGCGGCACATTCAAGTTCGTGAGTCCCGTGCCGTTGTACGGCGGCTTCGCCGGGTTCGAATCGGAACGGGGCCAGCGGGATATCCAGGGCCACCCGACCATCCTCAGCGGCGACTTGGGGACCGGCGGACACAGCTACCACGTTCTGTCCGGGACGGCCGTGATGTCGGGCACGTATGACGGGTTCTCCATCACCGGTGGCCGGGCCGCGTACCCGGCGCCGGTCGAGCGAGGCGGCGGCGTCTTCGTTTCGGGCGGCCGCCCGAGCCTGGTGAATTGTGCCATTTTTGACAACGAGGCCGAGGCAGGCGGCGGGGTCTTCAATGCTGACGATGGTCACCTGACACTCACGAACTGTGTACTCTTCAACAACGTGGCGGAAGGGGGCTACGGTGGAGCCATTCGGAACGAGGGCAGTGCCATCACAATTTCCAACTGCACGGTGGTTCAAAACGAGAACCTGTATGCGGCCCTCGGTGCGGGCCTGTACAGCGACAGCTACTCGGATGAGTTCATTCACAACAGCATATTCTGGAATAACACCGTCCCGAGCGGCGACGTCGAAGGCGCACAACTGGCCTTCTCAGGTGACCCCACGGAGATTCGCTACAACTGTGTGGAGGGGTGGACCGGGCAGTTGGGGGGCGAAGGCAACATGGGTGAGGATCCCGCGTTGGTCGACCCGGAAGGCGACGACTTCCGATTGACCGCCGCGTCGCCCTGTGTCGACCGAGGCCGGCCCGATCCGCCCCCGTCGGTGGCCGTCGATTTCGAAGGCGAACCGCGGGTGCAGCACTGCCGGGTGGACATCGGGGCGGACGAGTCCCAGTACTTCGTGGATTGCAACGACAACGGTCTCGCCGACGGTTGCGAGATCAGCGACGGGACGGGCGCGGACTGCAACGGGAACAGCATCCCGGACGACTGCGACATCGCGTCCGGCACGAGCGAGGATCGCGACGGCAACGGCGTCCCCGACGAATGCGACGCGGCGATCCTGCGGGTGGACGGTGGTGCACCGCCGGGCGGCGACGGGTCCACGTGGGAGCTGGCCTACGCCGACCTCCTGGACGCCCTGGACGCCGCCGCGGCATCCGGCGGGGTCGTGCGCGAGATCTGGGTGGCGGAGGGGGTCTACCGGCCCGATCGCGGCTCCGGCGACCGGGCGGCCACCTTCAACCTTGCCGACTCCATCGCGCTGTATGGCGGTTTCCGTGGCGGAGAGGCGCGACGCGACCACCGCGACTGGCAGGCCGCCCCGACGATCCTCAGCGGCGACATCGGCGTGCCCGGCGACCCGATCGACAACAGCTACCACGTGGTTACGGCGCTGGACAACAACAACGCGCCAACCCTGGACGGGTTTACGATCACCGATGGCTACGCGGACGGGGACGCCGCCGAGGACGACGGCGCCGGCATGTACATCGACCGCGCGAGCGTCGTGCTCCGCCACTGCAGGTTTACGCGCAACCACGCCGCTGACGACGGCGGCGGAATCATGTGCCCTTGTACGACCACTCTCATCGATTGCTCGTTCGACGGCAACTCGGCCGAGAACCACGGCGGCGCGGTTCGTGCTGACGAGGACGGCACGCTCGTCGTGACAGGCTGCGATTTCCGGGGGAACCAGGCGGCAAACGGCGGCGCGATTTACGCGAAAGGGAGCTTCCAGAGCCTGTTCGTGACCAACTGCATCTTTCGGGACAACCTCGCGTTCGGGTCCGGCGGCGCCGTTCTGGGTTTCGGGCCGACGGAATTCGCGATGGTGAATTGCCTGTTCGCCGACAACTGGTCACGGAGAAACGGTGGCGGTCTGTACCTTTTACAGGGCGGATTCTCAACAGTGACGAACTGTACGTTCGCGGGGAACCATGCCGACGAACGAGGTGGCGGCTACTTCGGGGCCAGTGACTTCAGCCGGCTCGACATCGCGAACTCGATCTTCTGGGGCAACTCGGCCGGCGAGGGGAGCGTCGAACAGGCTCAGGTCGACGGACAGTTCCACGCCCTTCGCTTCTCCTGCGTGGAGGGCTGGACGGGGGTGCTCGGCGGTGTCGGCAACACGGGAGAAGACCCACAGTTCGTGGGGGGGCTCACCCCGGGCAGCGACCCGCGGCTGCGGCCCATGTCGCCGTGCATCGACGCGGGGGCCAACAGCCTGCTCCCGCCGGATGCCGATGACCTGAATGGCAACGGGGATACGGACGAACGCATTCCACTTGATCTCGAAGACAACGATCGCTTCCGGGACGATCCGGGCGTGCCGGACAGTGGCAGCACGGAAGATGGCTCGGAGGGTCCTGTCGTGGACATGGGGGCCTTCGAGTTCCAGTTGTCCAGCGAGGCGCCGGCCGAACGGCTGTACGTGGACTCGGATGTCGACGCGGCCAGCGCGAACGACGGGTCTTCGTGGGCCGACGCCTACCGGGACCTCGGCGAAGCGTTGAACATCGCGTTGGCCCACCCCGGCATCGTCCGGGAAATCTGGGTGCGGGCGGGCGTCCACAAACCCGATGCGGGGTGCGGGGTGCGGGGCCGTGCGTTCCGGCTGCCTGGCGGCGTGGCTGTCTACGGCGGTTTCGCCGGCGGTGAGACACAGTTGGATGAGCGCAACAGTCGGGCGCACCTGACTGTGTTGAGTGGTGACATTGGAGAGCCCGGGTTCGCGGCGGACAACAGCTACCATGTTCTTGTCGCCAACGACCCCGCCGGCAGCGTGGTGCTCGACGGGTTTACGATCGCCGGTGGCTACGCGACCGGCGCCGAGCCCCACGATCGGGGGGCAGGCCTGTATGCCGACGGCGGCGATCTCGCGATCATCAACTGCCTGTTCGAGGACAATCACGCCAGCGAATACGCGGGTGGCGTGCTCAGCCGCAACAGCACGTTGCTGTTGTCTGAATGCGTGTTTCTTGGCAATTCCAGCTCGAGCGGGGGCGGCATGCGGGCCACGTACGGTTCGACGGTCGACCTCCGCAACTGCCTGTTCAATGGCAACCTGGCGCACACGTGGTCCGGCGGTGCGATCAACATGCTCAACAGCACGCTGGCCGCTACGGCTTCGACGTTCGCCAACAACGAGGCGACGACGGCCGGCGGTGGTGCCCTTCGGAACAGCGGTGCCTGTGACATCACGATGAACAGTTGTGTCTTGTGGGACAACCGCACGAGTAGCGGGATGCCGGACGAGGTCGCACAGATCAGCAGCGACGCGGAGACCACCGTTGCGATCGATTACACCTGCCTCCAGGGATGGACGGGAAGCCTCGGCGGAGTTGGCAATATCGGTGACGATCCATTGTTCCTGGACCCGGTCGGTCCCGACGGCGAGCCGGGCACTGCGGACGATGATCTACGCCAGGCGCACGAGTCGCCGTGCATCAATACTGGTGATCCGGACATCGTTCCCGAGCCGGGTGAAACCGACCTCGACGGCCGACCGCGATTGCTCTGCACGCGAATCGACATGGGTGCGTATGAATACGGCCTCGGTGATTATAACTGCGACGGCGTGGTCGACCTCAGCGACTACGCCGCGTGGGGCAGCTGCTTTGCCGGCCCGGACGCGGGCCCCTACGACGCTGGCTGCGAGGCATTTGATGCCGAATACGACGGCGACGTGGACCTGCTCGACTTCGTGGTGTTCCAGTGGTTGTTCGGCCCCGCGGGGCAGTAGACCCTTGCCATAGGTCGCGTGACGACAGCCGCGGCCGGTGAACACGACCTCGACAGTGACCAAACGGAGGTACGGTGTTGAAGGCTTGGGACGCGAAAACCAGGCCCTTCACGTGGCTGGTGGCAATTGCGATCGGCGGCGCGGGGAGCGTCAGCGCAAGCACGCTTTACGTGGACGATGACGCCCCGGCTGGCGGTGACGGACTGAGTTGGGAGACGGCGTTCAATGATCTACAGGACGCCTTGGCTGCGGCCGCGGCATCGGGGGGCACGGTGGACGAAATCCGGGTCGCAGGGGGGCGCTACACGCCGGCCCCGCTCGACGGTCCGCGCGACGCCACGTTCGACTTGGTCAGCGGAGTGGCCGTGCGGGGCGGGCACGCCGGCCACGGCGCGGCCAACCCCGATGAACGGAACATCCGCGTCCACGAGACGATTCTCACCGGCGACTTGCTGGACGACGACACAGCGGATGCCGGATTCGAGGACAACTGTCGTTCCTGAAAATGCCATCCTCGCAGAAACGGACACGTGGAGCCGAGGGCCGGCCAGCACATTCGTCGCCAACAGCGGCGAATATGTGCGGAAGGAGGGCTTCTTGGCGCGAGAGTCGCCCGACTTGAGATGGTTGCGCGTACTTCCGCCTCGGACGGCCAATGCAAACGAGCCGCTCAGAGAGTTCAAGCCGCGCGGCGGTAGCGATGATGCAGGCCGCCGACTTGGGGAATCGCGATCACCTTTCCTTCGGAGGGGGGCTCGACTCGACGCGGCACCGGAGCGTTTCGTTCCAGCGAGAGATGAGCGCGGGATTCGTGGTAGTACGCGAAGTAACTTGTCAGGATCCGGCGCAGGTGCGCTTCGTTGAGCACGATCACGAGGTTCAGGCATTCTCGACGGATCGAGCCGATCAGGCGTTCCACATACGGCGTTTGCCAGGGCGACCGATACGCGATGATCACCTCCGCGATGCCCATGTTGCGGACACGTTCTCGGAACTCGTGGCCATAGATGGCATCCCGATCTCGAATCAGGAACCGAGGTGACTCGTTGAACGGGAAGGCATCGATGACCTGCTGGGCCGTCCAGCGGGCCGTCGGGTGGGCCGCGACGTTGAAGTGAACGACACGACGCCGGTCATGCCGCAGTACGATAGAATAGTACAGCAATTAAAATCGTACGGTTTGCACGACGAAGAAATCGATCGCTGCTATATCGGGTACATGATTCTCGAGGAACGCCCGCCACGTCTGTGACGGCGGTTTGCGATGTCGGTACATGTACTTCGCGACGGCCGATTCCGCCACCGTGTAGCCGAGCAGCGCCAACTCGGAGCAGATCCTAGGCGCTCCCCAAGAGGCGTTCTCTCGAGACATGCGCCGGATCAATCTGCGGATCTCGGCGTCGGTCTTTGGCTGGCCTCGCTTGCCCCGCGATTTCCAGCGCCAGTAAAGCCTGAAGCCCCGCTGGTGCCAGCGAACTACGGTATCGGGCTTTACGATTAAGAGGCTATCACGCCAGCCTGCCCAGAGCCGCGACAGCCAGACCCACACGATCCGGTCACGCGGCCGCAGTCGTGGGCGTTTCACCGACCGCTGCAAAACGCCCAGTTGTTGGCGCAGCGCCCAGTTCTCGGCGAGGATTACGGCGCGTGGCAGCAAGAACGCTCGAATCATCGCGACGATGACGTGTAGGACGGCCATGGCAACGCCTCAGTTCGGGGTCTGCAAGGCGTCATGGTAGCTGGATAGCCCCGACGAGGCGAAGCGCGCAAGTCATTGTGGCGCAGGGACGACGGGATAAATGGGATGGTCAGCCGTTGGTGCGAGCAAGCGCGACCGACTTGCCGTCCGCGATTCTCAGCGAGAAGGGGACAATCTCGGACCCGACTTTGAACGCCGCGTGAGCGGACGCGTTTAAACTCCTGAGATCAGGAGCATTGCCATGCAACGAAGCGCATCGTGGGTGCGATATCCTGCGTACCTTTGAACGTTCATTCCGATCTCCTTCTCGGCTCGCGACTCCGCTGTTCGCCATACCACGCCATTCCGGCTCTAGCGCCGCGCGCGGAATTCCGCGGCGATCACCTTGGGATTCTTCGTGCGCGCGTTCCGGGTTGTCCGCAGGATCCGCGCTTCGGCAAACCCCGCTGCCCGAAACTCGTCGAGGAAGGTCACGCCTTCCTTGGCCCCCGCCACTCACGCAAACCAGTTCGTTGGACAGGCACGCTCACTTTCAGGAAGCGCATCGACAAGAACTAACTCCGCGCCGAACACCGCGCCGCCCGGTCGCACGACGCGGGCTAGATCGCTGAAGATCGCAGCACGTTGCGGGTTCAGGTTGAAAACGCCGTTGACGAGCGCAACGTCGATGGATGCATCCGCCAGCGGCAACTGCTCCGCATCCGCACTGAGGAACTCCACGTTCTCCGCACCGGCCTCGCGTGCGGCGCGATTCGCCCGCTCCAGCATGCTGTTGCTGAAATCAACGCCGTAGACCTTTCCATGCGAACCGGTCCGTCGTGACGCAAGGAGGGCATCAAGCCCGGCCCCACAGCCGAGGTCGAGGACGGTACTCCCCGCCGCAATCTCGGCGAACACGGCGACGTTCGACACGCCCGCAAACGCGTCCACAGAACTGGCCGGCACCGAATCGAGCAGGTCGCCGGGATAGCCGAGACTCTCGGCGAATTCGCGGCCAACCGGGAAGGGGTGCTTGCCCGCGGGTTGCCGGGCGACGGCGGAGTACGCCTCGCACACGGCATCGCCCAGGTCCACGTTCTTGATCATGGCTCCTCTCCAGGCCGCCGTGTTTGTGCACGGGCCCATCCGGAAGGCAGTTCGCCCGCCACGCCGCGGCGAGACCTTTCGTCTCCCATTTCCCTGCGATGAACTCCGACCGGCATGGGACTATACGTCCGGAAAAACCATGCGTACAATGAATTGTTTGCATGAATATGATGCGGTATTGTCATGGAGTTGGCGGCATGAACCCCGGACTGCTCCGCTCGTTTCTGGCCGTAAGCCGGTACCTCAACTTCACTCGGGCGGCGGAGGAACTGATGCTCACCCAGCCAGCGGTTTCCAGGCAAGTCGCCCAGCTTGAACGGGAGCTTGGCGTGACCCTTTTTGAACGGCTGGGCCGATCTGTTTATCTCACCGACTCCGGTCGACGGCTCATTCCCCTGGCAGAGCAACTGCTGGGCCAGATGGATCGAGTGGTCGAAGCGGTTCGCGGGGACGAAAGCGGTGGACGAGGCAGTCTGCGAATCGGTGCCAGCACAACCCCAGGGTACTACCTGCTTCCCCCCATCTTGGGGCGGTTTCATCGCGACTATCCCAATGTGGACCTGGAATTCACGGTGGAAAATTCCCTGGCCATCGAGCGCCGGCTTATGCGCAATGAGCTGGACCTCGGCTTTGTCGGTGCGCCGGCGGAGAACGACGCACTCATGTTCGAACCGATTGCCAAAGACGAAATCGTCTGCTTTTGCGGCGCGATTCACCCTCAGGGCGCGCGGCGGCGCTGGATGCCGCGAGCGCTGGCGGATGCCACGTGGATCGTTCGCGAGCACGGCTCGGCGACACGCCGCCTCTTTGAACAGCGACTCGCCGCCGCCGGCGTGGCGATGCGCAAACTCATCGAGTTGAACTCTCCCGAGGGCATCAAGGCCCTGGTGCGTGCTGGAGTGGGCATCTCCTTTATGTCGGTCCGTGGAATCGAGCCGGAACTGCGCAGGGGCGAGCTGAAGCGGATTGAGACGCGCGGGCTGCGGCTGACCCGCTCCCTTCATCTCGTTCGCCATCCCGACAAGCACGTTTCGCCTGCGATACGTGCTTTTTTGAGCCGAATGACGGCCGTCTGATCCTTACGCGAAGGGCAAAGTCCGGTTCGCAGCAGTCTATGTGCGATCCACGGCGATGTGCATGTCCTGGGCGGTATTCAGGTACAGGTCCGCGCACCGGACTTGACCCCTTGGATCCGCGCCAGAGCGCGTTGGCGATCTGGACGGGGGGCTGATCAAAGGTCCGAACGTCCAATGCCGTATTCGCGACCCACGTGAAATCGATTTGCTGGCCGTTGGCCAACTGCCTACGAGGTCGCGCCCGATCACGGAGCCCAGCAGCCGGCAGCGAACGCACCCGAAAAGACAATCACGGACTTGCTGCCTGCGGAACCGCCATTGCGTCCCGTGCTCGACCGCTGTCGCACCATGTAACCGGGGGAGAAAGGCATGACTGCGCACAGCCACAGCGCGGCGGTCGCGTCGAGTGTTGTTAGGCCTGCTCGCGGTTAGCTCGGGGGCGTAGGCTCGCCGTGAGCATTCCGGCCTGCCCGGGAACGACGCGCCACGTGGGCGAGACGAGCGCCAATGCCGCGAATCGCAGGGCTCGCGATGGGAGCACCTTGGGCTCTCCAGGCAGTCGGCCTTAGGAGCACGACCTCTTCGCCGTCGACAGTTCCTTGATCATGGCGAGGCGGCTACGTCCCTTCAACCGAGCCGACCGCAGCCATGGATGTCAGGGCGCCCCGCGGGAGAAAACGTCCCGAGGCTCTACCGCCCCAACTCCGTTGATTTCCACGCTTACGTGTGCCAGCGGCAGGCCCGCCGGCAGCCTGGCCCTCAGCTCATCCGCCGTCGACGACATCCCGCTCACAACACCGATGATCGCGGCGTATTTACCCGGCCCGATAGACCACACGTGCAGGTCGGTCACGGTCGCGGCCCCGTCCGCCTCAATCGCCTCGCGGATGGCGTCGCGAATCCGCGGCGGGGCCTGTCGATCGAGCAGCACATGACTCGTCACGCGAATCAGACCAACCGACCACCGCGCCACGAGAACGGCGCCGACGACGCCCGTGGTCGGGTCCAGCCATACGGCCCCGACGTACTTGCCTGTAAGCAGCGCGAAAATGGCGAGCACGGAGGTGAGGGCATCCGCGATCACGTGCAGGTACGCCGCGCGCAGGTTGTGATCGTGTCGATGGGGATGATGCTCGTGTTCCTCACCCCCCGGTTGGCTCGCTATTCGTGCAACGGGGACCTCTTCCGTTGATTCCTCGTCGTGTCGGTGCCCCAGGATGACCGCGCAGACCGCGTTCACGACCAGTCCGAGCACCGCGACCAGGATTGCCTGATTGAACTGGATCGGTACTGGATGGAGGAGCCGATCGAAGCTCTCCCACGCCATGCCCAGTGCGAAAACCGCCAGGAGCACGGCGCCGGTGAAGCCTCCCAGCGAGTTCATCTTGCCGGTGCCGAAGCTGTAGCGCTCATCACGAGCGTGCCGGCGGGCGATGATGTACGCGAAGCACGCAACCGCCAGGGCCACCGCGTGGGAAGCCATGTGCAGACCGTCGGCCAGCAGCGCCATCGAGCCGAACGCCAGTCCGGTGATGATCTCGACCACCATCATGGCGCCGGTGATGACGATGACGATCAACGTGCGCCGCTCGCCCGGCATTGGCCGGTCCTGGCCGAACGCGTGGTCGTGTCGCCAACTTCGCGGATCGATCCGGTTCACGTCGTTGCTCAGTGCTGGCCTCGGGTACGGTGGCCGGTGTGGGACCGTGCCTCCATACAACTGGTCCGGCCGCTGAACGTGCGATGGGGTGACCGCATTTGGGGCACTGTCCACCGACGCGGCTACGGCGCAGATTCTAGGTTGCGGAGCCTGGCGTAGGAACCCGCCGAATGCCCGCATCGGACATTATATCTCTCGCCGGGAAGGATCTTCCGGTTTGCCGCATTTCTCTTGCGGAGCCCGAGGGTTTCTCTGCTCGCGATTCTGCTGGAGCTGTCGCAGGGTCATCAAAGAGCAAACGACCCGGGAGACGGGCAAGAAAACCGGAGGATGAGCACCGCAGGAACCGCAAGTCCGTCCTCGGCGGTGTCGCCATCGCGGTGGCAATCGGCATCACCTACGGTATATCGGGCACATGATGCTCGAGGAATGTCCGCCAGGCTTGCGGCGGCGGTCTGCGATGTCGGTACATGGACTCCGCGACCGTCGGTTTGGGTTCGGTGAGGTGACATCGTACCGCGTCACCCCGGAGAAGGCGAAGCGCGTAAGTGCTTGTGCAACAAGGAGGGCGGGGTTTTCGGTAGGGACTGCAGGCCGGGCCGCTTGTGCCGGAGAGGGTGATGATCGTCTTGGGAGATCTGACCAGTACAGACTGGCTGCTGCATCTCAGGCACTGACGTGGCCCACAGGCTCCTCACCTGTTCCGCGAGAATGAGTGAGTGTGGCGATTCGCGAGCCCTCCTCAGCATCGTTGTGGTCGCCGGCGGCCATATGGCGTATGATGGCCTGGAGTGTTCCCGCATCCTTCCTGGCTAGACTCGCGGAGCGAGGTCGTGGATACAATAGAATGGCTGTTGGAAGAGGACGCCCCAGGTGTAGCCTATCTCGCGCGCCACCGCCTCCTCGGTGAAGACCTCCACTCGCGGCGAATGAGGGCTCTCAGGCGACGCTGCGTCGAATATCCGCCCGCGGCCCGCATGCTCGATCGCCTCGACGAAGCCCTGGAGGCGGGCAACTACAAAAAGTATGAGGGAGCCTATTGGACGCTGATCTTCCTCGCGGAGCTTCAGGTCGATGGTCGTGACAGACGCATCCGCAAGCTAGTCCATCATGTTCTGGACACGCAGCTGCCCAACGGCGGTTTCAGCGCGTCGGGCAAACCACACCATGAAATCGTCTGCCTGACTGCGAACATCCTCCGGTCATTGGTGCGTCTCGGATTTGGTGAGGATGAGCGCGTCCTCTCCGGTTACCGACGGTTGATTGAGCGCGTCGTTTCCCATGGCGGCGTGCCTTGTGTCGTGCTGGATCATGCACTGCACACGTCGTGCAAGATGACGCTGCCACAGACGTTGCGCAGCCTCGCCATTGCTCCGCCCGGATTACCCCAACGCAAACTGAGAGCGGCCCGCGATCTCCTGATCGACCAACTCTTAGCGGTTCGCGTGCATCGGTACGTCCGGCCTGATGCGAAGGCCTACCACGCCGCTTTGGACAAGCGGCCCAAGGGAACCACGGTACGTGAGTTAAAAGCGGAGTGGCTATCGAAGCATGATGTTCGGGATGAAGACCTGGTCCCCAAGCCCGGGTGGCTTCGGTTTGGGTTTCCACGCCATTACAACCCAGATCTGCTGGAGGCGATGCTTGCGCTGGCAGAATCACGTGTCAGGCTTGTGTCGGTTCTCGACGAGGCCTTGGATCACATCGAGAATAAGCGTGGCGACGATGGACGATGGAAGCTCGACGATTCTCTCAATGGCAAGATGCTGGCCAACATCGAACGCAAGGGGAAGCCGTCCAAGTGGATCACGCTTCGAGCGATGATCGTGCTTAAGCACTTCGGTCGCGAGGCGGGATAGTCAAGCTGGGTGAATCAACGCGTCAATCAGTCGAGCCGCTCTGGAACCGAAGCTCATGTGCCGCTGGTCTGAGTTCGACGTACGGAGGGAAGCATGACATGACAGGGAGCGCATTCAACGACAAGGCCGAGTCGCCCACGCCGGAGGCGGTGGCGGAGGTGCTGGGCGTGCGGGTGGCGGCGAATTGGGTTCGGTTGCGGGAGCACATCGCCGAGGCGTTCGCCCCGTTGACGGAGACTTGGAAGTATCAGGGAAAGACATACGGCTGGACGCTTCAGCTGAAGCAGAAGAAGCGGGCCGTCTTGTACGTCACGCCCTGCAAGGGTTTCTTTCGGGCGAGCTTCGCTTTCGGCGACAAGGCGGCGAAGGCCGCGCGCGACGCCAAGCTGCCCGCCGCCGCATTGAAGATCATCGAGAAGGCCCCGAAGTACGTTGAGGGCCGGGCGGTTCGCATCGAAGTGCGCACGAACAAGGATGTCGAGATGGTGGAGAAGCTCGCGGCGATCAAGATGGCGAACTGACGACTTGGCTCCCGGTTCCCCTTCGACGCAGGTGCGTGTGGATCACCTCGCACAACACCCAGCGGCGGATCGGCTTCGCCGCGCGGGCGGATCACCGTCTGTCACCGGCCTTTGACGAATTGAAGAACCCCAATTCTTCATTCTCCGGCCCGAGAGTTGGGCGTCCGCCGAACGAACTGCGCCCCGCGTTTTGGGCTGGCAGCGGCGGCCGGCGGCGTGGATGGGGCGACGGTGAGGAGTCAGTCTCGTGCGGGGCAGGACACGGCGGGTCAGGAAGGCGCTGGTTGGGGCGCCGCGGGGCGAGGCTCCCGCGTTTTCCTCCACACGTCCGGCAGCCCCTTGTCGATCGGCGAGCCGGCCGTCTTGGCGGCCAGCGTGATGTTCGGGTTGTGCCCATTCTGCTCGCAGGCCCGGCAGACATACTTGTGCTGGACGTGCTTGACCCGCACGAACGAGCCCGGCAGGTACTCGATCGTGTAGCTGACCGCCGTGCCGATCTTCTCCCGCGTGCTGACAGGTAGGACAGCGGCACAGGTCGTCCGTCAGTTCATAGGTCTGCTCGATCAGCGGTAGGTGGTCGAGCGCACCGATGTCCCGCCGACCCCGGGTGCGCAGGCGGCGTGAGCCCGGTGGCCGGTCCGTCCTGGATGCGGTGTCTTCGTCCGCATCGCTCGGCAGATCGTCGGATGAAATCGGCAACGCACCCAAGTGTTTGCCGAAGCCCAGCAGCGGTTGGCCGAGATCGGGCCCGCGGTCGGCCCGCGGACCGTAGGCCTGCTTGAGGGCCTTGGCCAGCCGCACCTCGAGCCGCCGTTTCTCCAGGTAGTATTCGTCGCGCTGCTGCGTCAGCGCGACGATCGTGGCTTGGCGCGTCCCGATCGTGTTCTGGTGCTTGCCGCAGCGGCATCGTTCCACGCAGAGCTACCGGCACTTTTTGCCGCGAACTGGCCAAAAGTGCCGGGGCTGTAAACTGGATGGTGCGCTGTTAACAGAGAATCCGAGAGCGCGGGGGGCCGAAACGACGCTTCGACCGGCCAGCGACCGTACGAGCCGCCCCGAAACGCGCTCTCTGGCCGCCCGGTACCGTTCAGCACCGGCCGTAAACCCATTCAAATACTCGCGATAAAATGGCGAATCCCGGGCGCTCTCTGGCCCGGAGTTGGGTGTGAACTGGACGGTCGCGAGTTCCGCGATCGGTCGTTGACCTCCCCGAACGCAACCCCGGCAGCAACGGACTTCGCGACAGGCAACCCCATTACGAGATCGCTAGACCTTGTCGCAGGCCCGGGTCGATGGTTTTCACCAATCGTTGTGAACAATGAGGAACAGCCACCGATTCCGTCACGGCAAGGCGTCACCAAACAGGTGACGGTCACGGATTCATCACCCGCGACGGCCAGGTCACCGGCCTCGACCTGGCCGTCGCCCAATCGCCGAGCCAGTGGCATCGCCCCGACCCGCCTCGGTGGCCGTCAGCGTGTTTTGATGGCAAGGCCCTTGGCCGGAATCTTCTCGAAAACCGGCCGACAAGCACTGATGGTGTAGTCCTCAATGACCAGGACGCTGTCCGCTGCGACCAGCAACGATTCACCGACGACCCAACCCGTCATGTAAACGCGGTCTCCAATCCGGAACTCGCCGGTGCTTGGCACGACAAACAACTCTCCGGTGTCGGCATGCAACACCGTGCAACGCTTCGGTCCGTGTTCGAGCACACCGCAGCCAGCGAAGTAATCGTCCGCGCAATCCTCGGGACAATTGTAATCGCTCTCAATAGCGGGATCGCATTCACCGTCGCCGCAGTTGGCCGTACAGTATCCGTGGATCCCGTACCAGTCAGCCTGCTTCGGCGGGATAAGCCGCAAGCCCGCGCAGCAAACCGGCGGGTCGAAAACGGCCGGAATCGTACCTCCCTCTTCGACGCAGGCGCCGCAATCCTCCGGACAATTGCAGGGATTCTCCCATTCGTCGCAGACTCCATCGCCGCAGGCCGAGCACAGGGCAAAGGAGCCGATCAGCGGTTGGCATGCGTGGTCGACGATACATCCACCAGAGATCTCGACGAGCCCCTCGCAGCACTCCACAGCCACGCCGCGACGCTCTCCGGCCTCAGCGCAGGGCACCGGATGCAGGTACTCCTCACCGCACTCACCCCGCAGGAACGCCCAAAGTCCGCAGGAAGTCCCGTCGGGAAACACGCAACAGTCATCCTCCACGACATAGCCCATTTCCAGGCAGAACACGACAGCCGGGTTCGGAATCGCCACCGCCGAACCGACCAGCACCAGGCTGCTCACGACAACGCTCAACGTCGTTCCCATCAGTCTGTTTCGAGACATCTGACTCCTCCAATGTACACAGTGAACACGCCGAAACGGGGTGATGCTCGCCGCGGCGGGCGTCCCACCAGGCGTAGCTCCGCGGTCAGGCTCACGCCGGCCGAGGCGGCGGCTCCACAACGCCGCGATGGTCCACAGCGCAGCCCCAACCGATCCAGCAGCGCCTCCCCCAGTAATCAGTATTTGGCGGTTGAGTTCCTGCGCGCTTTGTCGACTTATTCGCAAGATTCATTCGTCTCCCGGGCATTGACGTCAGTCCACTCCCGCCAAGGGGGTCGCGCATCCACCCGCCCGGCCGCGAGTTGTACGTTTTTGTCGATTCCGCACCGGCCGCATGAATCGAAGCTGTATCCCGGTGGCGGATTGAATACGCTGGGAAAGAGGGGTGTTTGGCCGCCCCCGAACCGACTCATCGATGCGTGGTCCCGACGAAACCGGGAATCGCGTGAACGCCGCCCCCGGCGATGGCCGTATGCCAGCTGAGCACGGCAAACCTGTGACCCATGTCTTGCACGCCGCCGCCCAGGGCGACCTCCAGGCGGCCGAAGAACTGCTGCCGCTGGTGTACGACGAGTTGCGGACCCTCGCCCGGGCGAGGCTGAGGAAAGTGCCTCCGGGGCAAACGCTCCAGCCCACGGCGCTCGTGCACGAAGCCTATTTGCGCGTGGTTGGCCACGAAGACCCGGGGTGGGATAGCCGCGGGCATTTCTTCGCCGCCGCCGCGCTGGCCATGCGAGACATCCTCGTCGAGCAAGCACGCCGCAAGCTGGCCAAGAAACGCGGCGGCGATCGATGCCGGGTCGACACCGACCAGGTGGAGCCGGCCGTCATGCCACCCTCGGAGGACGTGCTGGCCGTGGATGAGGCCGTCCACCGACTGGAGCAGGATGACCCTCGCAAAGGCCAGATCGTCAACCTGCGGTACTTCGCGGGGCTGACATCCGCCGAAACCGCCTCCGCGCTCGGGGTATCGGTCGGCACGATCGAACGCGAGTGGCGGTACATCCGGGCCTGGCTCCAGCGCGAACTCACCGCCAGCGACCACGGGTAACGACAGCGTTCGACCCGGCGCGCCAGATCGCGCGGCGCGAGGAAAAAAAACGCGAAACACTGCGGGAAACGCGAGCCCCTTCGCGGATTGATGGAGGGCCAATCATGGCGTCGCCCCCCATCCGCTTCGCTGCATTACACGGCCTGGAGCCTTGAAATGAGTGACTTGCTGCGACGCAAAGCCGAGGAAGTCTTTCAGCAGGCCGCCGATCTGCCGCCCCAACAGCGAGCGGTGTTCCTCGACGAACGCTGCGCGGATCAACCCGCCGTCCGGGCGGAAGTCGAGTCGTTGCTGGTCCATCTCGACAACGAGATGATCGCCTCGCTGGCATGTGCGGCCTCGATATTGCCGCAGGACGCGATACCGGGAAACGAACGCATTGGCCCCTACAAGATCCTGCGGCTCATCGGCGAAGGCGGGTTTGGCTCCGTCTTCTTGGCCGAGCAGGAACAGCCCGTCCACCGAGAGGTCGCGCTCAAGATCATCAAGCTCGGCATGGACACCCGGCAGGTCATCGCACGCTTTGAAGCCGAGCGGCAGGCCCTGGCCATGATGGATCACCCCAGCATCGCCCGGGTCCTCGACGCGGGTGCCACCGATACCGGGCGACCCTATTTCGTGATGGAACTCGTCAGGGGCACGCCCATCACGGAGTGCTGCGATCGGAACGGCCTATCCACGCGGGCACGCCTGCGGCTGTTTGTCCAGGTCTGCCACGCCGTTCAGCACGCCCACCAGAAAGGTGTCATCCACCGCGACATCAAGCCGTCCAACGTGCTGGTCGTGCTTCACGACGGGACGCCGGCCCCCAAAATCATCGACTTCGGAATCGCCAAGGCCACGAACCAGCGTCTCACGGACAGGACCTTCTTCACGGTCTACCTGCGATTCATCGGGACACCCCAGTACATGAGCCCCGAGCAGGCCGCGATGCACGGCGCCGACATCGACACCCGCACCGACGTCTACTCCCTCGGCGTCCTTCTCTACGAACTGCTCACGGGTACGACGCCCTGCGAAGCGGCCGCCCTGCGAAACGCCGGCACGGACAAGATCCAACAGATCATCTGCCAGCAGGACCCGCCCACACCGTCGCAACGGCTGAGCGCGCTCGGCGGCGATCTCCGCGAAGTGGCCAGCGCCCGAAGCGCAGACCCCAAAGCACTCACCCGGCTCGTGCGCGGTGACCTGGACTGGATCGTCATGAAGGCGCTGGAGAAAGACCGAAACCGGCGATACGAGACCGTGGCCGCCTTGGCCGCCGACGTCCAGCACTACCTCGACAACGAGCCGGTCGCGGCGCGGCCACCGAACCGGAGCTACCGGTTTCGGAAGTTCGTGCGGCGAAACCGGATCAGCTTCGTCGCCGGCTCATTGGTCGCGGTGGCAATCCTGATCGGCCTGGCCGCTGCGACGATCGGATTCGTGCGAGCGCGGGACGAACGGGATCGCGCTCTGGCCGCCGAACAGCGGGCCGGGGTGCAGGCCGACCGCGCACGCGTCGAGGCACAATCGGCCAAGGCGATCAACCAGTTCTTCAACAAGATGCTCGCGTCGGTCGATCCGATGCAGATCCGGGCGCTCTCGGCCTACGCGCTCGATGAGAATGCTCCTGCTCGACCGGCCGGCAGTTTCCCGCGCGACGTGTCCGTGGCCAGGATGGTTCGCGAAGCAGCCGCCACACTTGACCGGGCATTCGCCGGCAAACCTGAACTGGAGGCCGCATCCCGGGAAACGCTGGGCATGACCTTGCGGGGGCTCGGCCTCTTCCGTGACGCCGCGATCCAACTGGAAGCGGCGCTCGAGATCCGCCGGCGAGTGCTGGGGGACGAACACCCCGACACGCTGCGATCAGCCCTCGCCCTGGGCGATATCCTTGCCGACACCGGCAAGAGCAGCCAGGCCGAACGTCTGGTGCGAGCCGCCCACGCCGGCCTGCGGCGGGTTTACGGCGATGAACACCCCAAAGTCCTGAGCGCCGCGGCGATCCTCGCATCCGTCCTGGCCGACCAACGCAACTTCGAAGAATCCGAGGCACTCTACGATGAGACCTTGCGGGCGCAACTGCGCGTGCTCGGCCCGGAACACCGCGACACGCTGGTCACGATGTGGCGATGGGCCTGTTCCTGCCTGCCGCAGTGGAAGCTGAACGAGGGCCGGATCCTCGTCGACCAGGTGCGCGCTATCGCGGCGAACGCGCTCAGCCCCGACGACCCGCTCAACATCCTCACCGGCTCCCTGATGGGCTGGGTGCATCTGAACCAGTTTCAGTACGCCGAGGCCGAACCGTTCCTCGCCACCGGCCTTGAAGACTGCCGGCGCATCCTCGGCCCCCAGCACCCGTTCACGTACATGACGATGCACGGCCTCGCCCGCGCCCTGCGAGGAAGTGACCGGCAGGAGCAGAAGGAGCACCTCTACCACGAAGCCCTGACCGGCCTGCGCGACTCCCGGGGACAATACCACTGGCACACGCTCATGGTCACGCTCGATCTCGCCCGTTTTCTTGAACGGCGAGGCCGGATCGCCGAAGCGGAGCAAATGTATCGCGCGTTCGTGGACGGGTACGCCGGCGCATTCGGAGAAGAACACCTCGAAACACGCAGGGCGCGCTCCGAATTCCGTATCTTCCTGGAGAAGGCGGGACGAACCGACGAAGCCGTCTCGGTAATCCGCGAGAACCTGGATGTCGTCCGGCGCCACGCCGACGCGCCGGGCGTCCGGCTGCCCGCGGAGTTCGACCAGGCGGCGCACTGGCTCGTCAACCTCGGCAGAATCGACGAAGCCCGCGCACTCTCCCAGGAGCTGCTCGACTACCTTCGCGACCAGGTGGCCGAGCACGGCGACGATCCCGGGATCCGGAACGACTACGCGTGCGCCTTGCTGGTGTGTGTCCCCCCCGATCTCCGGGATGTCGAGGCCGCTCTCCCCCTTGCCGAGCAGGCCGTCGAGATGAGCGAGGGCGAGGTCGCGACTGCGCTGGATACGCTCGCGCTGGCCTATCACTTGACGGGGCAGGACGGCAAGGCCGTTGCCACGCAACGCCGGGCCGTGGCGGCGCTGCGGCCGATCGAGCGAGGAACGCTTCTCCCCGCCGCGAACCTGGTTCGTTATCTGCGGAGCCGCGGTGACACCGCCGCCGCAGACCGTGCCGTCGAGGACAACTTCAAGGTATTCCGCGAGGCATTGGGGGAGAACAACGCCACCATCGCCTTGCGATACTACGAGGCCGGGCTGAGGCTCCGTGACGCCGGCCACTACGCAATGGCCCAGCGCGCGTTCCGTATCATGCTCGAACTGAATCGAGAGGCCCTGGGACAGGAACACGAGGAAACGGCGGAAAGCCTCGCGCGACTGGCCGGCATTGATCTCCTGCAGGGCGATCACGAAGAAGCCGTGGCGAAATACGAAGAGGTCCTAGCCATGCGTCGCCGGCTTCTCGGCGACAGCGACACGCTCGTGGCCGACACGATGAGGTATCTTGGCATGGCACAGTACGCGGCCGGCGACGTCACCCAGGCTGAGTCGACGCTGCGCGACGCGCTCCGCATCTACCAAGACCTTGACGTGGACGACATCCCCGCCGCCGTGAGTGCCCGGCGCCACTTGGCCGAGCTCCTCGTTGGGCGAGGCGAACTGGTCGAAGCCGGGCCGCTCGCTCGAAGCGCACTGAAGACGACACGAGCCCGGTACGGCGATGCGCATCTGCGCACGGCCCGTTCGTTGCACACGCTGGGCTGGCTGCTGACAGAGGCGGGTGAAGCGGCGGAAGCCGAACTTGTCCTCGACCAATGCCTTCGCAGCTACGACCGTCTAGACTTGCCGGAAAGCCAAACGTGGCTGCGCGCCCAGGCCGAGTGCACGATGGGTTACTGCCTGCTGACCATGCAGCGCTACGAGGAGGCCGAACCCCTCCTGCTCCATAGCTACAGCGAAATCCAGACGGCCAGGGGCGACGACGATCCGTCGACCTGCACGGCCCTGAACCGGATCATCGCCCTCTATGATGCCTGGGATAAACCCGCACAGGCGAGCCGTTGGCGCACAAAAGCCTAGGCCACACCGCACGGCCGACGGCCGCATCGCGGGCTTCCGCAGCTTGCGGGTGATCTTGGCGAGCGAACTGGAACAGGCTGGAGTGTCACCCCGAACCATCGTGGAAATCCTGCGGCACACGGACTATCGCTTAGCCGGAGGCGCATACACCGACCCTCGCGTCATCGACTCGTACGGGGCAGTCGGCAAGCTGCCGGACCACGGCGCCGCCCGGGTCGGCGGCCCGCGTCCAGACCAGTGCCTGCGAGCCGTTCCGTGACCGGATCCTGGCCAAGCTCGACCAGGGACTCAGCGCCAAGCGGATCTGGCAGGACCTCGTCCGCGATCACGGATTCCCCGCCGAGTACCACAGTGTGCGGCGGTTCGTGCGGAAGCTCGGCCAGCGCTCCGCCCGGCCGTTTCGGCGTATGGAGTGCGAGCCCGGGGCCGAGGCCCAGGTGGACTTCGGCAAGGGGGCCCCGGTCGTTCAAGCCGACGGCAAACGGAGACGGCCCCATGCCTTCCGGGTGATCCTGAGTCATTCCCGCAAGGCCTACAGTGAAGTCGTCTGGCGACAAACGACGGACAACTTCATCCGCTGCCTCGAGAACGCCTTCCGGCACTTCGGGGGCGTCCCGCGAACGCTGGTGGTCGACAATCTCAAGGCGGCCGTCCTCAAGCCCGACTGGTTCGATCCCGACCTCAACCCGAAGATCGAGGCCTTCTGCGCGCACTATCGCACGGCCATCCTGCCGACGAAGCCGCGGACGCCTCGCCACAAGGGGAAGGTGGAAAGCGGGGTGAAGTACGTGCAGCGGAACGGCCTGCAGGGCCTGACGTTCGACAGCCTGGAGGCCCAGAACCGTCACCTGCTCCAGTGGGAGACGACCGTGGCCGACACGCGGATCCACGGCACCACGCGTCACCAGGTCAAGAAGACCTTCGACGAGGTCGAGAAGCCCGCGTTGCTGCCGTTGCCCGCCGAACGGTTCCCTGTCTTCCAGGAAGCCCGGCGGGTGGTCCATCGAGACGGTCACGTGGAGGTGGACAAGGCCTACTACTCGGTGCCGCCGGAGTACCTGGGCCGGGAGGTCTGGGTCCGCTGGGACAGCCACACGGTTCGCGTGTACGACCAGCGGATGCAGCAGATCACCATGCATCTGCCGCAGGCCCCGGGACGATTCAGCACGAAGGCTCGGCTCATCGTCCCCGAGAAGATCTCGGCGGTGGAGCGCGGGGCCACCTGGCTGCTGGGCAAGGTGCGCCTGATCGGGCCGCACCACCAGATCTGTGCCGACGGCGAAAAACTGGTCTGGCGCGGTGGAAGCCGGCGTCTCCCGCACTCCATCAGCCAGGCCCGAATGGTGGCTCCGTTTCTGGAACTCTGCCACAAACAGGGTGTCCGCGCCAAGTGCTGCAAGCAAAACCTTATCGAGACCCCTTGATCGCCTGAGCCGACCCTCCTGGTGTCGCCCATAGCTCTCGCTACCTCGCGAAGGGAATAGCGGCTAGAAAGCCGTGCGTAGCCAGAGTCGTCACGGACCGAAGATCCATTGGAACGCTGCGAAGTCGTGAAGGTCGATGTCGGAGTCGTAGTCGGCATCAAAGGCCTTGCAGCCGTCATCGTAGGGTTCGGCTTCCGGGCCGGTGAAGCACCCGTCCCAGGCGGCGTAGTCAGCCAGGTCGACGACACCATCGCAGTTGTGGTCGCCGAGGCCGTATTCGTACGCCCCCATGTCGATCCGGCCGCAGCGCACGCGGGGGCCGCCGTCGAGATCAGTGTCGCGCGAGGTCGGGTCAAACGCCGGGTCGCCGGTGTTGACGGAAGGCGAGGCGAATGGCAGACGGTAGTTGTTGTCTTCCCAGGTGTCCGGGTCTCCGTCGGGCCCGTTGGGGTCAAGGAACAGCGGGTCGGCGCCGATGTTGCCGAGACCGCCGTGGTCACCCGTCCAACCCTGTACACAGCAATAGTCGATCGTGATCGTGCCAAGGCCGATCTGGGCCCCCTCGTGGGCGCTGCCAACGGCTGTATTGCTCCAGAAGATGCAGTTCGCAAGGGTGATCTCCGTACCGCCGGGGTTGAACAACCCTCCGCCGTTCGCGGCGGACACCGCGTGATTGTCGGCAACCGTGCAGCCGATGACCGTCGGGGTGCTGTTGTTGCTGTTGATCGCCCCGCCGGCCCAGGGGTCGGACGTGTTTCGCGTGAACAGGCAGGTGGCGATCGTCGGGCTCGCCCCGTTGCCGTTCCACATTCCGCCACCCGCCCAGGCGCGGTTGTCGGCCACCGTGCAGTTGCGAACCGCTACGCTCCCGCCGTTGTTGTAGATCCCGGCACCCCGATCGTACGGCTCGGAACCGTCGGCCCGGCCTCCCGTGATGACGAACCCGTCGAGGACAGTTCCTGCGCCTGCGTCGCTCGCCCAGACAACGTGATACGAGTTGTCCCCATCGTCGCCGCGCGCTCCAATGTCACCGCTCAGAATACAAACCTGGGCTGCCGGATCGCGTTCATTTCGCTCCGACTCATCGCCGGCAAAGCCTCCGTACAGATCGACGCCGTCGTAGAGATGGAACTTGTGGTAGCGATTGCCGGTCCCGCGATCCGGTCGATATGTGCCGGACGCCACCCAGATTTCCTCGAGTGCGTTCTCCGGCACCGCCCCGACCGCGATTGCTCTCTGCAAGTCACGGAAGGCGTCTTGCCAGCTCGTACCGTAATTCCCTCCAGTCGCGCGGGCATTGACGTACAGGATCGCGGACTCGCATTCGTCGGGCACACCACTGCCGTCCTCGTCCTGGCTGACGCCGTCGGTCAAATCGCACGCATCGGGAACGTGGTTGCCGTTGCAGTCCGGGTCGCACTCGTCAGGCACACCGTTGCCGTCGCAGTCGCCACTGGTGCCCGTGTCAATGTCACACTCGTCCGGGGTTCCGTTCAGGTTGCAGTCGGGGCTCGTGCCGTCGGCGATGTCGCACTCGTCGGGTACGCCGTTGCCGTTGCAGTCGTCGCTGGTGCCTGCTTCAATGTCGCATTCATCAGGCACAAGATTGAGGTTGCAGTCCGGCGTGGTGCCGTCGGCGATGTCACACTCGTCCGGGATGTTATTGTCGTTGCAGTCCGGGCTGGAGCCGCTCAGCACGTCACACTCGTCTGGAACGTGATTGTGGTTACAGTCTGGACTCGTCCCGTTGTAGACGTCGCAATCATCGTCGACGCCATTCTCGTTGCAGTCCAGGAACGTTCCCGGGACATGATCCGATTCGTAGGCCCCCATATCCACGCGACATTGCCGGATTCGGGGCGCCCCGTCCAGGTCATGGTCGGGGAGATCCGGGACGTAATTGGATCCCCTGTTCACGCTTGGCGATGATGCCGCGAGGCGGTAGTCCTCGGCATCCGGACCCACAAACAGTGGATCATCGCCGATCATGCCGATTCCGCCGTAGCTGCCGTTCCAGCCTTGCACACACGAATACGCGACATCGACCGACGAGCCCTGGATCTGTGCCGCCAAGGTGGAGCCGGTCCCGTTTCGATTGTTCCATACGATGCAGTTCCTGATCACGAAATCGGCCAGATCCGTCCCACCGATACCGGCACCCGCCGGATCGCGCTGAGCCGAGCGATTCTCCGTAATGGTACAGTTTCTGAACACCGGCATCGGATGGTCGTGATCGCCATCCACGTAGAACGCCCCGCCCGTGGTCATACCCCAGTTTCCGACCATGAGGCAATTATCAAATGACACCTCGCTCTGATCGATGTAAACGCCTCCGCCCTCTTCCGTGGCGATGTTATCACGGAAGACACAATCGACGAAAGAACATTCGATATCTTCCTCATCGCCGTAGACAGCGCCACCGCGCCGGGCCTCATTCGCATCGAACAGACAGTTGTTGAATGTCAGACTGCCGTCCCACCGGACGGCTAGGCCACCCCCGAAATCCGCGGCGGTGTTGTCTTCAAAAACGCAGTCCGTGAAGATGGTCTCCGCTTCGCCGGTTGTCCAGACTCCCGCACCCACCTCGGCCCGGTTGTCGATGAAATGACAACCCGCGATGGTCCCCGAACCACCCGCATACAACAAGCCGCCCGCCGTCCCAGGTGTTGCGTTGGCCACGAACGTGCAATCCGTCAGCGTCGTACCAGAATCCGTTGAAGAAATGAACATGCCCCCGCCGCTGCCGGACGGATGGTCGTGGTCTCCGGCAAGATTCCACGTGAACGCACATGAGACGAACCTGGGTTCGCCACCGTCCCGGCCGACACAGTACGCCCCGCCGCCCACGCGGGACGCGCAATTCCCGGTGAATCCGCAGTTGATCAGCGTCGCGCTCCCGTCCTGACTGTACAGGCCACCGCCTTTGTCCGTCCCGTTCGACGCGTGTGCGAAACCTCCCCGAATCGTGAACCCGTCGAGGACCGCCGTGTCCGCGGTGTCACTCGCGGTAATCACATGTGCGCTGTTCTCGCTGTAGTTCATGTTGACCAGCAGCAATGGAAGGTCGGACCAGTCCACGTCGCCGTCCGAATCCTGATCGGCTGGTTCGCACCCCGAGGGCACAGGCAGACCGGGACCTCGTACGCACATCGCGAACTCTTCCAGGAATACGGGTCCGTCATCGCCCGCCAGGTCGCCGCTCAATTCGCTGGCGTATACGTCAATGTCCCGAGCGTCAGGGTCGGGGCTGCCAATGCCAGCGTATCCGCCCCCGACAGTTACGTCATTCGTGAGTTGAAACGTGGCGTGCGGGTCACCGGCCACCACGATCCCGGCTTCGTCCTGGTCCGGCGTGTATGTACCCCCGGCGACATGGATCTCATTGATCGTAGGATCGACGCTGGCGGTGTACAGCGCGTCCTGCAAGTGTCTGTAAGCCGTGGCCCAATTCAGGCCGTCGCCGCCCGCCGGGGCGTCATCGTCCACGTAGAGCGTGTCCGCGCTGACGCTCCCCGTCAGGCCGATCGCAATCGCGACCACCCACGCGATTGACTGTACTGACTTCATTACGGAACCTCCTATTGGTCGCTGTCAAATCGGCGCACAAGTAACTCGGTGCCTGGTCGATCCGGGGGGTAACCGGTGCGTCGGACCCTGTGTTCACGGCACAGAAGGGCAGCACAGGACCGTCGGCGCTACCCGGCCCTGGGCGGCCCTCCATTGTACCTGACGAGCACGTCAGGATCCGTTTTCATCTGTGTCCGATTCCACGTAGGTTGCTCGCGCAAAGCGTCTTTGAGGAATCACTACTGTCGCTTTACGGATAAGGGAGCAGGCCGTGCCGATTCTGGTCGCGCGGTTGAATGCCCGGGTCGGTCCTAACACGGGCCCGGCTACACTGATCGGACGGGGCGGGCGCAAATCGCCCTCGGCGAAAGCGTGAACGGGGATTGACCATCAACGGCACGGAGTTGCATTGCCCCGCCGCCGGAGGTCATGCGTGCCCGCCCTTCGTGGCCGATCGGCGGAGTGCTCTGCGGCAGCAAGTCGATTGCGCTGCGCTCCGATAAACACGGAAGCTGATCGGGATCGGGTCTGTTTCCGCGGCTGCCCGGTCGGGCTCCGGCGGTCCATGACCCTCGCCGAGGCCGCTCCGGGCTTCTTTCGATAACGGCTTTGTATGGAAGGAATTATGAACTCCTCGGGCTGGCCATGCACCTTTCGGCCGGTCAGAATATGAAAACGAAACGCCGCTCGCCCGTCTCGTATGATGAACGCCTCAGCGGGCGAACGCCCGACTTCACGACGGAGGACCCGAGCCATCAGAACGCCGCCTGGGGACTCGATGGACGCCGCGTCGTTCGACGCGCTGGTAGACGAGCACTACCGATCGATCTATCGGTTCGCTTACGGCAGCCTGCGCGATCACGATGCCGCCGAGAACGTCTGCCAGGAGGTCTTCGTAAAGGCCTGGCGGAATCGCCAGGCGGATCGGGAACCGGACCGCATCGTTCCGTGGTTGTACCGTGTCGCTCGCAACACGGTAGTCGATGCTATTCGGTCACGCCGGAAGGTGAGGCTCGTGTCCGACGAAGAGCTGGAAGGACAGCGGCCGGTGCGAGACGTCGACACGCCCTCGGACGCGGACGTCACCCGCGACCGGGTCTGGGCCGCGTTGGCCAGACTGCCGGAGGACACACGGGCAGTGGTTGTGTTTCGGGTCATGCAAGGCATGACAAACGCCGCGGTGGCCTGCCTGCTCGGCATCTCGGAAGCATCGGCTTCCCGGCGGTTGGCCGACGGGCTTTTCGCCCTGCAGTCGATCCTGTCCGGGCATCATCCAGAAATGCGAGACACGGGAGGCCGTCATGGCTGACCACGCCGATAACAGGACTCCGGAGCGAACGGGCGATGCCGAACTGTGGCGGCAGATTCGGGCCGACATCGAGCCGCATGCCCCAAACTCCGCCGACATGGAGAACTTTCGACGGGTGTTCGATGGGCTGCGCGCGTGTGCCCCGGATGCCGACCCGCCCCGCGGGTGGGCGAGCGTTCGGTCCCGAATCGCGGCGGCCACGTCAGCCCGGCGCCGGGTACGCAGCCCGTTCGCCTGGGCTCTGGCCGCCTGTCTCACCCTGGCCACCGTCGCCAGCCTCTACCACGCGGCAAGCCTGCGCGACGAGGTCCATCGCCTTCGGCACCAGTTGGCGGCCACCGTACTGGCGCCTCCGAAGACACTGACGGCGGAAGAGGCGACGGCCTCGCTGGCCATGTTCGACGAGGTGAGGTCGTACTACGAAGGGCACGCCGAGTGGGTCGCGCTCACCGGCAGCCGCGTGCACCTGGGGCTCACCGACCGCCCGGGCGCGAACGCGTCGAGGGGGACGAACGCGGCGGTCATTCGGATCGCCATGACGGACGGCGCGGACCACCCCGAACTGACCACCGACGTGGTCACGCGATGGGGCGTCACATCAGCCTTTCGCAATACCGTCGGCGACACCCTGGTGGTCGAGTATGAAGCCACGCCCCGGAAAACTTCAAACGGGATGGTGCTGGTGCGCGTGCACCTTCAGGCCTCCAGCACGTACGAAGCTGACGTGACCGCCGCCGGCGAGTTAATGGGGACCCTTCTCCTTCGTCCGGGCGAAAGCCAGCCACTGGGGGCGATCAACACGGCCGCCGGCATCCGCCACGTAACGGTGTCCGCACAATGGGAACGCGACGACAACAATCCTGGCCAGCCTGTCTGATCACCTTCGCCTGGTGCCTTCCCGGCCACATGGCGGCGGACGACGCGGACGAGCCTTGGCCGGCGTGTCCGACCCTGCTCTTCGGCGGGGGGCACCCGACGATCGCGCTGGACCCCGCCGCCGTCGCTGTCGGGGATTGCTGGTGGACGCTCGACCAGGCGGGGTTGCTTCTGGCGGACGGCCGCGTAGACCGCGATCGAGCCGGGTGTTGTCCGATCGACGTGCCCGACGTTGACGAACCGACCGGGATGACCGTTTCCCTGTACGCCGGTACGGATGAGTTACTGTATCGAGTGGCGCGATGCGAGGTCGTCGTCATCACGCCGCACGTCACCGCGGCGACCCGGCGGTGGTTGAAAGGGCTGGACGTCGCGGTTTACGGCGGCCGGGATGGGCTGCGGGCCCTGCTCGACCGCTCGGAAGTGGCTTATGTGCCCCTGGATCAGCGACACGCGCTCGACTACTTTGAAGGCAACGTCCTGATCGTCGGGTCCGGTCTCTCGGGGTGCGGGCTTGGCGACCTGCTGGCCAGTCTCGAGGGCCGTCTTCGAGACGGACTTCAGATCGTGCTGCTCCCGCAGGATCGGGCGTGGGAGATGGCCGGCTTTCAGCACACCCGGAGGATCGTCATAGAGCCGGAGGATATTGCGGTCTCCATACCCGAGTTCGGGACCGTCTGGATCCCCGTGCCGGACGGGACGGACGCCATGTGGATCGTCGAGCCTGCAAGCGAGTCGGTGGAACCTGACCGGTTCAAGCCCCTGCTCTCGATCGGGTCGCCGCCTCGGGCACTCGCGGCTCGCCTGAAGATCGGCGCGGGAGCGCTGTGGGTCTGCTGCCTCCATCAATGTCGTGACGTGGCCACCTCGCCGGCGGGTTTGTACGTGCTGGATCGTATGCTGCAGTCCGCGGCATTGTCCGCGCATCAGGAACCCGGGCCGCGAGGTTTAAGGAAGTGAGCATGATCATGAAAAAGCGAACCTGTTTGCAGATCACGACGCTGGTGGTTCTGGCCCTCGGAACGCTGGCGGGCCGCGTGTCCGGTGAAGTCCCCGCGACTCAGCCGAGCACGGTGACCGTGGCCGTCATGGACTTCGAGTCGAAGGCCCCGGGCAATCCGGAGTTCGGTCAACAGATCGCGGAGATCCTGACGATCCGGCTGAGCATGGTGGATGCCGTGACCGTGGTCGACCGGAGCCGACTGACCGAGATCCTCGACGAGCACAAGCTCAAGCTGCGCGGTCTGACCGACCAGGAGCAGGCCGCCGAAGTGGGCAAGCTGCTCGGCGCCCAGATCATGGTGTTCGGCAAGGTCTTCCCTGTCGGAGACGAGCTGTACGTGACGATGAAACTGGTGGGCGTCGAAACCGGCCAGATCACGGGCGCGATTGCCCGTGGTAAGATGAGCGAAGACCTGTCGGCGATTCTGGATCGCTCAATGGAGGAACTGACCGCCTGCCTGGAGCGCGAGGCGGCATCCCTCGTGCCTGGCCGCGGGGCACTGCCCGATCCGATTCAGCGGCTGGCCGACCAGTTGCGAGGCAAGCCGCTCCCGCGGGTGGCGGTGGTCGTGCCCGAGGAACATCTCTCGCACCGGATCCCCGACCCGGCCGCGGAGACGGAGATTGCGCGGATCCTGGCCAAGATTGGATGTGAGGTAGCGGCGGTCGACGAGGCGGCGGCCAAAGCAGTCGTTCGCGACGCAGGGACCGGTTCGGGGACGTGGCCGGCGGCGTTGCAGAAGATCGATCTGGTCGTGGTCGGCGAGGCCTTCAGTGAAACGGCGGGCCGGTACCAGGGCCTCGTGTCGGGCACCGCGCGGGCGGAGGTCAAGGTCGTCGACCGCAAGACGGTCAGCGTCATTCTCGCGGCGCGAGCCACGGAGCGAGCCGTCGATCTCTCGGAGAACATCGCGGCCAAGACGGCGTTGCAGAAGTGCGGGCACACGATCGGCCTGGAGATCGCCCGGGACATCGCGGCGCGGCGGACCAAAGTGGCCGGCTGAGGCAGTTTGCCATGAGCGTCTCATGGGAGGCTGGTGGGACATGGCTGTGGAATGGGCGCCGAACCCCGCGCATCACGAACAGTCCACCACAAGGTGGTATGACCCGAGTTGAACCGTGACGATCGCCCTGGCCGCCTTGATGATCGCCGTCGCCGTCGCGACCGGTGGGGAGCAGCCGGACGCCCTGCGGGTCACGGTAACGCACTTCCAGGACCGTACGGGGTCGGATCAGTACCTCTGGCTTCGTGGGTCGCTGGCCGACCAGCTCCGGATCCTGCTGTCGGCGGGCGGTGCGACGGTGGTCGACTACGATCGTCTTGATGAGGTTGGCCGCGAGCAGGCGATCGAACGCACCGGGCTGCCCGATCCGCGGGCGGCCGCGGAGGTCGAAGTCGCCAAGGCCGAGGTCGCGGTGACCGGCGAGTACTGGTTCGAGGACGGGCGCCTGTGCGTCTCCATCACGGCATCCCGGGTGGAACCTTCACAACCACTCGCCCGCGTCAGCTTCAGCGGGGATCTGGGCGGGCTTGCCAATCTATTGCGGCAAAACGTCCCCACGCTGCTGACGGAACTCCGCCAACCGCCGGACCCCGCGTCGCTCGAGCGCATCCGCACCGTAAAGCTGCCTTCGTACGGATTCCAACGCTGGTATCACGAAGGGCAACTTTACCACGCGGCCGCGATGTACCCCGAGGCTTGGTACTGCTTTCGCCAGGCCGTGAAGGTTCGGCCGGACCACGTGGATGCCCGCCGCCGCGAAGTGATTGCGCTCCGGGCCATGGGCATGTTGACCCACGCCGCTGTGGAACTCGAGCATCTGGTCCCGTTGGTCACACCATCGGTCGATTACGATACCCGTTGGTTCGACAGTTCGGATGAAACCGTCGTCGCACGCCGTCTCCGCGAAACTGTCCTCGCCACATACCGTCGGAGCGACGATATGGAGGTGATCTGGGAAACGTTGAACTCGCTTGGTGGGTCAGTTGGATATCTCGCTTGGGTACGGCAGGAGCCGGTATACGCGGCCACCGATAGAATCGACGAAGGGGTTTTCGCCCACGCGAACGTGGCGAACTTTCTACTGGAGCATCCGCGTGGATCGGCTCAGGACTACCACCGCGTAGCGTTCCTCAGTGCGCGTGTGGATGCGCTCCGCTGCTATGAATGGTTCGCGCGAACGTGGATTGCCGTCGGTGACGAGCAACGCGCGATGGCGGCGCTGGGCCGCCTCGAACGGCTGTGGCAAAAGATTCGCGACTATCTCGTGTCGGTCGAATTCGACGAAGGATGTTTCGGCGGCATCGAGGTGGCAATCGCCGAATTGAAGGCCACCGTCCGGGATCCGGCCGATCGGCTCGTCAAGCCGGCCGTGACGTTCACGCCGCCCCCAGCCCCGTTGCCCAAGTCCCGTACCCGTTACGATCGAAACTCAGGTTACGAACCGGACACGCTCGAATGGTCGGAGACAAAACCGTTCGGCTGGGTGCGAGAGTTCAGGCCGGTGAGCATGCTGCAGACTCACGATGGCCAGACGATCGCCGTCGGCACGCTTGTGGAGCAAAGCCGGATCTCCGCCCAGGCATTGTCGTACACGCAGTGGATGGCGTACATTTGCTCGGACGACGGTGAGCACTGGTCGGACCCCGTGCCGTTTCCCGCCCCCATCAACATGGCCGGTGCGAAGGACCAACAGCCAGTCCTTATCCAGACGACCGAGGGCACGTTCATGTTGGCCTGGGTATCCAACCGAAACAAGACGCGTCAGTATGGAATGCTGGGACGTGACGTGCTGAGTCACGCCGTTTACGTGAGCCGCTCGCACGACCTGATCCACTGGAGCTATCCAATCCAGACGCCTGGTTACGGTGCCTTCGATATGGTTGAGCTGTCCGACGGCAGCCTCTTGCTCATGTCGTACAACACACTGATGACGCGGAGCTACGACGGAGTCACGTGGACCGAGCCGCGGGTGGCCATTACCGACCTCAGTTTGCAGCTCCCGACGGTCAACAGCCATCTCCATTCGGATCCCATCGAATGTCGCCTAGTGCGTCTGATCGTCACGGACGACCGGAAGGTTCACTTGGTCGCCTACGTCAGTCCGGGGCATGGCGAAGTCGGCAATTCGGAACTGTTTGTGCACGCGGTCTCGAGCGACGGAGAGTACTGGGCTCGTGGCTTGACGTACGTCGCGTCCCGGGCCCTCGGCTGGGGTACGTATCGCGTCATTGGCGCCGCGCCGTATCCTGGGGGCGGACTCATTACCATGATCCGACCGCCAATGGTCCATCCCCGCCGGCGCGAACCCAAATGGAGCAAGTCGAGATGCATAAACGTGCTGTTCCGCCCGTGTGACGGCTCGTGGACAAGCATTGCCTTGATCCCCACACAGGAACTCCCGCATCGACCCAACGTCCCCCCATGGGGTGGTCTTATGCCAACATCCGACGGATCCGTGAGCCTCACCCTTGCCCGGTTGCAGCCACTTGGTCGGCACTACCGGCGGTTGATCATCGACGATGACCTGGTCATGGACGGTGTTCCGTTTACGCCCCTCGTCGAGCCGGATATCATCGGGCCGCCCTGGACCGAGGACACCACGAGTCGAAATGTATGCTTGGTCTTTGACGTCCAGCCCCTCGGCCGACGGGAGAACCACATTGCCAATTCGTTGGCCCTGCTGGTCCAGTGCGACCTGCAGATGCTAGACGGCGTGCAACCCTTGATGACCCGCCGAATCAAGACCAAGCTACGGGATGATCTGGCCAACCTCGCCACCGCGTGCGCCGCGCCCGCCATCCGGTGGGCGGATTACGTCGTCAAGACTCGCGTCGATCGCCAGGAAGGGGACGTGTTACGGGTGCAGTGCAGCCTCATCGACGTCGCCGGCGCCGCTGTGAGCAAAGAGTTCAGTTACACGTGTCGCGACACGGAGCTGCCCGACGTTCAGAAGAACCTGTCGACGGCATTCCGTTCGTATTTTGACAAGCCGCTCAAGGATGAGTGGACCGAGGATGACTTTGTCCGGCGGCTCGCCACCCGCCCACGTTCCTTTATCTATCTTTCCGAGGCGGCGCTACTGCTGCCCGGCGAAGATCCGCCCGTCGATCACATTCTGCGCTGGATCGAAGACGATCCGGACAGCTTGTTGCCGGGATACTTCGACGAGTTTACGAGACATTTGATCGACACCGGTGACGGTGCCACGTCCGCACTCGCGCTTCGGGTTTCCGGGGCGTCGCGGAAGATCACACGCTACGTCTGGCGACACCCGTTTGACCCATTTGTCGCCCGTCGGCGCATTTGGTGGATTGACGAATACAGGGGTGTAGGGGACGAGTACTGGGGCGCCCAGGACGAGGCCGCCCTCCGGCGGATTCCCGACTGTATCCCCATGCGAGCAACCACGGTCAGCAGTTGGGCCCGTCATGGCCTCACCGCGCGGGCGAAGCCGCACCTCGACTACCTCGAAGCCCACGGTACAGACGACCCCATGGCGATTACCGAGTGTGCCAGAGGCTACGAGCATATGGGCCACTTCGGCAAGGCTGCCGAGTTGTGGCAGTACTTCCTCCAGCAGTGGCCTGATGATGATCGCAACTGGCCATACTGGTACGAACCGGCAGGCTGGGGTTATTATGAGCAGATGTATGTTCCGGCCCGCGCGCGACTGGCCATGGCCCGAATCCGTATGGAGAATCCGACCGCAGAGGCGCTCAGCACCATGTGGCGATGGTTCCACGCGATCGAGCCGCACATTTCCGAATCCAAAGAGAAGGCCCTCGCGTTGGCCTATATCCTGAACGGGCTCCTGCAGAGGGGCGAGACTGAAGAAGTCATCCGCGTCGGACGCCGGGAACTGCACGCGCGCGGCCGACCAGAAGACTGGCTGTACTATCAGCCGGCCACTGTTTTCTACGTCCGCGCGCTGATCCAGGAAGGCGGTACAATGGAGGCGCGGTACCGCCTGGGCCATGTTATACACAATGGATACTGGATGTCGAAGATCCATCGCGCGTTCGACCTGCCGCCCGAGTACGTACTCGAAGACGAACTGCGACGGATCCAGAAACACCACCCGCTGATGGGAAGTTGAACCGGAGTACGCGCGTCGTGACTGGCCGGCCGGCGAGAGCCGGGCGCAATGACAGGACACGACTGGAGTCCAGGCAAGGCAACTGAGGAATCGACCGGTGCTGCACCGAGTTTTGATCGCAATCGTCTGTACCGCGAGTGTCGGGACGGGACCGGAGCAAACGCCGACGTCGCAGTCAGCGTCTCCACCGGCGTCTCAACCGGCCGACGCCGTCCCGACCCGCAAGGTACTGGCCGTCTTGCCCGCCGCGTACCACGGCCCGGAGCAGGAACTGACTGCCCTCGCCGACAGCCTGGGCGACCTGCTGTCGATCCTGCTGGCCGACAACCAGGAGGTCACCGTCGTCGAGCGGGTCCATCTCAAAAAGCTGTTGCGGGAGAGTAAGCTCTCGCTCGCCGGGATCACGGGACCCCCTCGGGCGGTCGAGGCGGGCGGGCTTGTCAAAGCCGATTTCGTCGTCGCGTCCACGATTGAAGCGTCCGAACAGGGCGTGACCGTGCGATGCCACCTGATTGAGGTCAACGGGGCGCGGATCGTCCATGCCGTCGAGAAGACGGGCCAGCGGTCTGAGTTGCTTGCCACGATGCAGGCATGCGCGCAGGGCATTGCGGAAGGACTGGACACGAAGATCACCGATCTCCATCCGCGTGAGTTGGATCTGACCCCCCGGATCAGCCTGTTGTACATGCGGGGGCTGGCGTTCTACCACGAAGGACTGCCCGAGCGAGCCCAGGTCGAGTTCATGAGAATCATCATGCTGGACCCCATGCACGAACACGCCCGCGCTTACAACGCGCTGGCCTATCACAAGGCCAAGGATCCCGAACACGCCCGCATCGCCGCCAGGTGGTTCCTGAAGAACTTCCCCAACTCACGCTACCGGCCGGAAATCGAAGCCCTTCTGAATCCCGATTCGCAGCCTTCCACACGTCCGACCGATGCGCCCTGACCGTGACCGATCTCGACGCGAGTCGGATGCGATCGATTGATTGGCCAAAGCATCGCGTCGGATCGGCTGAAGTAATTCAGGGCGGCCGCCCACCCGCGCCGCCCGGATTGAACGGCCTGCGTTCCGGCAACCGGCCACTATTCGCCTTTTCACATCTTCTGCCGGCTCGCGGCCTGCGCGACTCATACTCACAGGGGGTACGATTCGGGCCGCACTTCCGAAGGTGCATTGATAGCGAGATCGCCGCCTGGGACGTACGACGCGCTCGAGTCTTCGGTCGTTGCGAGCGGCAGAGCGGAATTGCTCCCTTCGATCGTCTGGTGCGGGACGTGATGCGCCGCCGCCCCTATTGTTCGGCCGCGCGGGTCTTCTGGATCACCGACAATGGCTCGTCGCATCGGGGCGAGGCCAGCGTGTGGCGGCTGCAGGCGAGCTGGCCCAACCTGCACCTGGTGCATACGCCGGTTCATGCCAGTTGGCTCAATCAGATCGAAATCTACTTCTCGATCGTCGAACGAAAGGTGCTGACGCCCAACGACTTCGCTTCGCTGGCCGACGTGGCGGACCGACTCCACCGCTTCGAGCAGCGCTACCAGCAGATCGCCCAACCCTTCGAATGGAAGTTCACGCGTCGCGACCTGTTGAGATTGCTGGCGCGACTCGACGCCGCCCAGCCGCGTTCGAAATCGGCATGAGGAATACGTCACCGAATTTACGGGCCAGAGCACTAAGCCAGCCTTCAGAACCGCCGTTCTACTGGCCGCCGTCCATTGATGGCGGGCCGATAGCCGCAGCAGATTACGCCGCCAGGAAGCTGAAGCAGAAGAAGCAGAAGAACAGAAACTCCTACGGAATCGAGGTAAAGATCGAAGTAGACTGGGAGAATGAACTCGGCGCGGATCAGAACCCAGAGGTTGAGAGCGAGGACTTTCTGACCTGGCTCCAGCGTGAGCTCGATGAAGCCCTGGCGGAGGATTGATGGAGCGATTGTCTTGCCGGCCACCGTTCCAGAAAGCGCTTTGGCTAGACGAGTTCATTGAGATGCAGGCACAAGCGCTGGTCGCGGCGGCGAGCAGTCTTGGGAGACGCACGAGTAGAGTCTGGGGCTATACGCACCGTTTCAGATAGTATCTTCGCTGATGGTTCGGCACAGAAGCAGCAGCGGTAGGAGTAAGCAGAGTGTGGAATACCTTGGTGAGAACGGCAGTAGTAATCGCGGCGGCATATTTGGTGCACGCGCTGCGCGTGTTTGCAGACGCTCCGCTGTCACGCGGCGCCTGAAATGCGGCCGGGGATAGGCGTCTCAAACGCCGCCAGTGTGATCTTCCATTCTATACCTCATTGCCCCTCTGCCTCGCAAGCGTGGTCATCCGGCGGCGCCATTTTCGCGCCGGGCGAGGCCTTCTTGGCCTGGCCTTTCAGGCGGTCGCTCTTGCCGGTGATCGTGATCAACTCCGCGTGGTGGAGGAACCGGTCCAGGATCGCCGTGGCGGCCGGGACGTCGACGTACGTCAGCCCGGACGCCTCGGCCGCGGTGACGAGGCCGTGGGCGGTCACCTGGTCAGTTTGACCACTTGACCACGCATGGGCGGGATCCTCGTAAGAGAATGTCCCGCGACGACGGCATCCCCTGCCGAGAGCCATCTCGGAACTACTGTTTTGCTTGGACGCGGCCGGGTTCGTGTGCTACGCTGGTTATGGAAGCTGTCGTGTCCATGGCCCTCGCATTCACACCTTTGTGCCGAGGGCCGCTTTTTTGCGCTGAGGTGCGCGTGGCGTGCGGCTCACTCCCCACGGCCCGCAGGCCCACCAGGCGATCCGCGACAAGATCGGCGAAGTGGCGGGCCGTGCTCGACTCCGCCGTACTCTTCGCGCGGCGCGATACTGATCGCCACGTCGGCCGGGGCATGTCGTCGGTCGACTATCCGTACGCAGAGAAAGCAGACGGTATCGAGGCACACCCGCACGATCGCCTCCGTATACGATGCTACTCGGCCGCCAGACCGTTGCCGCCGATCGGCAGGTCCTCAACCGTCTGAATGGGCGTCAGCCCGCCGTTACGACGGATGATCTCGAACACGCTGATGGTCTGGCCGCCACTGTTCAGCGTGTAGAGGTAGCGGCTGTCACGGGAGAAGGCCATGTCGATGGGTGCCGAGTCCATGCCGGTCACGCCCGTCACGCCATCTCCGTCGCGCAGCATGAGGGACCCGTCCCCGTCCACTTCGTATCCCGAGACCGAGCCGCTTCCGGTATTGGTCGTGTAGGCGAAACGACCGCTGTTGGAAATGGCGATCCAGCAGGCCGCCGTTTCCGTGTCGGGCACCGAACCGCTGATCACTTGCAGCACACCGTCCAGTCCGATGGAGTAGGAAGAGACGGCGGACGCGTCGGGAGCCCCGCCGAACGCCTCCGACACAATCAGCACATTGCTGTTCGTGAACGCAAAGCCGAAGGGGGTCTGCCCGCTCGAGGTGTTGACGATCGGGTCACTGAGCAACCCGTCGGGTCCAACCAGATAGGTGACGATCTCGTCGGTCGGCTTCTGGGTGACGACCAACGCGCTGCCGTCCGCGCTGAATCCGACCTGTGCGGGTCCGGCCGGGTCCGCGCCGCTGAGACCACGAGTGGAATCCGGAATCGCGACCAAGTCGCCATCATCGCTGAGGGTGAACCCGGTGACATTTCCGGCGCCCGCCGCGTTAAGCACATATACCAGGCCGTCATGTACGGCGATGCTGATGGGCTGCTCGCCGCCGGAGGGTTCGACGTCGCTCAGCGTCAGGGTCCGGTTCCGAACGCGAAACACCGAGATGTCGTTGCTGCCCGCATTCACCGTAAGCAGCCACTTATTCGCGAGGACGAGCCCACCCTGGTTGCCGAGCCCTGCGCCGGTTCCCATTCCGCCGGTCGAGTAGCTGGCGGAAAACTCGATCATTCCGTCCGCATGTCGGTCGAACCTGAGAACCATGTTGTCGGCTGCGTCATTGCTCGTGGTGTACACGGCGCCGATGTTCGCCGACGCCGACGCGCTGCTGTGTCGAAACGCAGCGGACAGAGACAGATCACCGGCGTTCGCGGACAAGACACCAACCAGCCCGAACAGAATCAGTCCGAATGTTAGAGTTCTGCTGTTCATGGGAATACCTCCTTGGAATGTGAGTACGGTCGCCCTGGTGACTACTTTCGGAACCGCAGGGAGCGGTGCAACGCTGCACCGCCGTGGTTTCCGCACGCCACGCGTTAGTCGTGACACCCTCTCCGACCTGACAGCCCCTCTCGGAAAACATCTCTGGATTTCCGGAAAACATGTCACTGGCCCGGGGCGCCTCGGGTGCCGCTGCGTTCTCGGCGGCTGTCATTCGCTCGTTTCATGGCACGTGCGGCTCGTGACCGCGTTGCTGCCGTCTGCTGGGCCGTTCACTGACATGCTCAGCGAGACCACCGCACGCGATCGGGTCGCGGCTTTCCCGCAGGAAGGATGCGATTCCCAGCGACATCAGCATTCCCCGTCTGTTTGCAGTATGAACCAGACGCCGGGTGGATTCACGAGGAGCAGATCCGCGGGTGGGCGGACGAGCATCACGAGCGAACCGGTCGATGGCCGAGGCACGTCTCGGGGCCCATCCACGGAACGAACGGGAAAACCCGGGGCGGTATTCAGAGCCCTTTGATGCACGGTCGCCGCGGGCTGCCCTGCGGGTGGTCCATCTCACCGCTGCCGAGCAATATCTATCTCGATCCGCTGGACCACCTCATGGCGGGACAGGGGGTGGAGATGGTGCGCGATGCGGACGAGCTGGTAATCCTGTGTCGAAGTGCGGCCGACGCGCGACGGGCCTTGGAACGGATGACGGAATGGACGGACGAAGCCGGCCTGACCCTGCACCCGACCAAGACTCGTATCGTGGACGCGAACCAGGAAGGGTTCGACTTCTTGGGCTACCACTATGAACGTGGCAAACATTGGCCACGGGACAAGAGCGTCAAGAGGTTCCGGGCCGCGGTTCGGTCCAAGACGCCGCGTAAGCACGGACGCTGTTTGGAGGACATCATCGGAGACGTCAACTGGACGACACGAGGGTGGTTTGCGTACTTCAAGCACACCGTGCGTCAGCGTGTTCCGCAGCCTGGACGGCTGGATTCGGCGACGCTTGCGGCGGATTCTGCTCAAGCGTCACAAGAAGCACCGCCACAACGGGCAAGGAACGGCGCACTATCGCTGGCCCAACGCGTACTTTGCCGAGCAGGGGCTGTTCAGCATGGAGACAGCCTATGCACGGATCCGTCAATCCGTGGCGCGGTGAACCACCGACCGGAGAGCCGGATGCGGGAGATCCGCCAGTCCGGTTCGGAGGGAGGGGAGACCGGGCAACCGGTCTTTCCTACCTCTATCCGCGACCGAAGAAACGGCTTTTGAGACTCCCATGGCCGCGTCTCATGCTGATCCGCCATGGTTCAGTCCGGTCTGAGTCAGAAAGTCGGCCGCGCGAAGATCGCTGGACCAAGACACCAGGACCTGGAAAGAGTGCAGCGACCCCAAGCTGCGGTCGAAAAAAAACAGATTTTGGTCGGCGCCCTGTCCGGCGGGAAGAAGAACGCTGAGAAGGTTGCTGCTGCCATCGTCAAGGAGATCGAGAAGCCAACAACAGCGATGAGACAGTCCTTCCAGTCGTTACCGGAGGAGCATCAGGCGTTTCCTGTCAGCATGCTCGATGTCGGCGCCGATACCCATGACAAGGAATGGGTCATGGCCGCCAGGCAACAACCTTATCATTGATGCGGCGTCACGGCCGGCGAATGCCACTGCCTGACGGACATCCAGCGGGGCCGTGCTCCTTCAGCAGTTCAGACTGGTGATAGCGAAGCACGGTCAAGGTAATCAAGGCGTATCTCGAGGAAAGCGGCAATGGTTCCGAGCATCTGTTTTTGACGGGGAGCGGGAAGCCAATGAATGGAGAACACTTGCGGCAGAAAGTGGTAGAGTATCGTCAAGCAGCCAAGTTGCCCGACTATGTCACGTTTGAAGGGCTGCGAGATGCGGGCTACGAGCATGCGGAAGAAGTCGATACCGAGCGGGCGAAGTGGATAGCGGGGGATTGACCTACCCGGCTGAGCGCGGGATTCAAGGGATCGAGGGACCGAGGAGGAGGGACAGTTGTTTCCATGCGACGCCTCCGATACCCTGATCCCCTGGTCCTCCGGTCCCTCCAACCGTACTCTTAGGTTCCGGTTGCGCGGCGTTTGGACAACAGGACGATGCGGAATGTGACTCCTCTGAAACGGCAGACAGTTCGACACGAAGAAGCCCCACCGCCGCCGCTGTCGGGAAGGGCGTCGGGTGCCATGCGGTGGGCGGTACCCGTACTGCTGGCGGCGCTGGCCGGGCAATGCCTGCTGAGCATGCGGCTCAAGTCGGCCACCTTCGACGAGCCATACTATTTCAGCTCCGGCTACGCCTACCTCACCAAGGGACGGTTCGACCTGAATCGGGAACACCCTCCGCTGATGAAGTATCTGTTTGGCGTGCCGATGCTTTTTCTGGACTGTCTGCCCGCGGACGAAGTCCCCAATTGGGCCAAGGCCAACATTTTTCAGCAGAACTACGGCGCTTCGTTCCTGTTCGAGAACCGGCCGGACGCCGATGCGATCTTGTTTTGGGCGAGGTGCCCCACGGTCGTTGTTTCACTGCTCCTGGGCTTTCTGGTGTGGACATGGGCCAAGCAGTTGTACGGGGTCGGCGGTGGGGTGGTCGCACTGCTGCTGTACTGTTTTTCGCCGAATATCCTTGCCCATTCTCGTCTGGCGACGCTCGATCTGGGGGTTTCGGCCGGATTGTTCGCCGCGTCGTTTTTCCTGTGGCGGCTGTACCAGCAGCCGAGCCTGGGTCGCACGTTGTGGGCCGGTTGTGCGCTTGGGGGGGCGCTGCTCGTCAAGTTCACGGCGGTGGCGTTCTGCGGACTGGTCCCGGCCTTCCTGATCGCGGCGATCATTCACCACCAGAAGGTTGAACCACCGCGAACGCTCGACCGGCGAAGACGCAAGCGGGCGCGCCAGCCCCGCGGCCGACACCAGAGGTCGGACGACAGACAGCCATTCCGCCTGGTCGGCGCCACGGCCAGTGTCCTTGCCCTTGCGGCCATGATCGTCACCTTCGCTTACGGTTTCGGTCGATTCGGCCTTGCCGAGTACGTATCCGGTTTCAAACTCGGCGTGTTGGAGCGCGAATACCTGACCAATCCGGACTACAAATCTTTCTGCTGGGGGCGGTATTCGGCCACGGGGTTCGGCTGGTACCACCTGGCGGCGTTTCTGCTCAAGACGCCGATTCCGACGCTGCTGCTGACCGCAGCCTCCGTAGCCTGGCTGGCCACACGCCGCCCTCGCCGGTACTTCAACGAGCTGTTCCTGGTAGCGCCGATCCTCCTGTTCTTCCTTATCACCGTACCCGTCCAAATCAACTTCGGATTGCGTTACATCCTGCCGGTGTATCCCTTTCTTTTTGTTCTGCTGGCCGGGACGGTCACGGCACTGTGGCGGTCGGGCCGATGGAAGATCAGCAGGATCATCCTGCCGATCCTGGGTTGCTGGTACGTGGCCTCCACGGTGATGGTCTATCCCAACTACCTTCCGTATTTCAATGAACTCATCGGGGGGCCGGCCAATGGAATCCATTATCTGGACGATTCCAATATTGATTGGGGGCAGGATCTCAAGCAGTTGGCCCGGTACGTTCGCCAACACGAGATTGGACCCCTCAAGCTGTTGTACCGGACGCAATACCTAAGCAAGCCCGCAGTGGCCTACTATGGGCTGGAAAGCGTTGATTTGAGCTTCGAGGAGATAAAGCATCCAGAAAAGGGCTGGTATGCGATCAGCGCTCACATGCTGCAGCGCTGTCAGCTCATCAGAGAATCGGATATTCGCTTCGATTGGCTCGACCGCTTTGAGCCCGAAGCCATCATCGGAGGTTCGATTTATCTTTACCGTTTTGACTGACCTTGGTGAGGATCGCGCCAGGTTGAGCCGGCACCGATGGGGTCCCCCGAGAGTATGAGAAGGGCACAACGCGGACGGAAACGGGGACGGCCGCAGAAGAAGCCTACGGTGGACAGCCTCTTCATGGCATTAGGTCGCACAACAAGTAGGTCAGGCTCTGCCTGACGCTACGTCCGATGTCACAGCCTGTGGGAGGCGGGCAGAGCCCAATGGTGCTAACCTTGGCCTTGACAAGAAGTGAGTCCTCCGTGATCTAAGTTTTGTACCAAGCGAAACTTAGTCAGGAGGACTCAGTCATGTTCACGGATGAACATAGGCGTATCGTATGGGACGAGGTTCGTCAAAGAGCTACTGATTAGCCCATACCATAGGCCTTCAGCGAATTCCGCTGGCGTCAGGCCGAGTGGATCGATCCAAGTCATCGGCGCGCTGCCCACGTACTCCACTAAACTCACCCCATCCACGTAGCCGGCGGGGTCGCGTTGGAGCCAGCGGCCGAGGCGGGGGGAGCAGGTGCGGAACAGGAAGTGATACAGCCGCGTCGTGGCGTCCCAGCGCTGGCCGGTCCACAGCCACGGGTTGCCGTAGGCCGGGACCGGCAGGAACTCGCCGCTGACCGGCTCCTCGATGTATGTCGTGCCGAACGGGTCATACGTGTACCGCTCGACGAGGGCTCCCTCGTCGTCCGTCAAGCCCACCACGCTGCCCAGCGCGTCGTGGAGATAACGGAGTACCTCGGCCTGCCCGGCTCCGACCGCGCCGGTCGCGATAATCCATCCGTCTGGTTCTTCATGGCGTAGCGCTTCCTTGCAGACACCAGGTATACGTATACAGTCCATTGAACTGGCGAGACTTAGCGAGCTGCCGTTTGGGCTGATACTGCGATTCCAGCATTGCAATGCCAACGTTTCAGCTCTCACGAGCAAGACGACGATGACGATGGCAACGATCCCGAAGATGATCCGGAATTCTCCCCATCCTCGTCATCCTCTTCTAGTTCGTCTGGAGTGGACGACTCAACCGGCGGATCGGCTGCCTCACCTATCAGTCCAACTACGAGATTATCCCAGACCAGCTTGACCCATGCTCTACAGGTGAATCTGAACAGGGCGCAATGGTAGCGCTCGTCGAGCAAGCCGTCCAGGTGCTCGATTCGTTGTCGATCTTCTTCTGGCGTTGTCTTCCGATACTTGTCTCGGACGATCTTGCCACCGGGTGAGTCCCGATAAACCTTGCCTTGATCGCCATGGTGAAAGAACAGCTGCCAGCGACTCTCAAGCCCGAAGGAGTAGCACGTACTACTGCCCTTCGGATCGCCAACGCGTATCTTCAAGTGCAATGGATCGGTACCAACGCCTCCGGACACCAGGACTTTCACGCCAACAACGGTCGCTGCATTCGGCGGTTGAACGATGAAACGCCGGGCAGACGAACTCCCGTAGCGCACGATGTGAATGAACAGCCGGTGCAGGCTCTCGAGCGTGCCCTGTCGAGGGGTGGCGGTCGCCTCAGCGGTGACCGACTCCGGTCACACGCAATCGGTGATACGCCATCCCATGTTCTCAGGAATGGGAATCATGGAGTGGTCCGTCACCGACCGGTGGTACGGTTCATGTACCTCCGGCGAGAACATCCATGCCATTCGGCTGGACGAACCCGGGCGCCTCCGTTCGTGTTCTTGCCAGGTGCGCGCCGGCGCCCGCCGTTCAATCGCGCGTGACCCGCCGGCGACGATGCCGGACCATGCACAGGGTTAGCATCATCGGCAGCACGACGGTGATCATGCCTGCCCCGCAGACCGACCCGCCGCGGGCGCCACCGGCCGAGCCGCCGGTCGTCCCGGCGTCCACTGCACCCGGCCCCGGCTCGTCTTCGGGGAACTGGCCGTCCATGGCCCGGGCGTTGCTCGCCACGCCGTCCATCATTTCGTTCACCGTGGTCAACTCGTCCACGGCCTGGCCGCGGAGGGCCATGACGTCGGCCCCGTCGGCGTTCGACTCCTCGATCCACGCCACCGCGTCGAGCACGTGACTCACCGCCGCCTCCAGCTCCGCCACCAGCGGCAGGAACACCTCCACCGGGGAGCCCTCTTCCACGCCGGCCTCCTCGATGAGCCGGATGAGCTGCTCGATCGATTCCTGCATGAAGCCGAGATCGACCTCGCAGGGCTCACCTTCGCCACAGGCGCTGATCTGCTCCGAAGCCGCGTGCACGGCGTCCTTGAGCTGCTCGACGCCCGTTCGAATGGCGTCGACCACAGAGGCGGGCCCGCTGGCGGTGTGAATGAATACTTTCTGGATGGCGGTGGCCTTGTTGCCTCGCCCGTCCTCGGCCGTCCAGGTAACGACCGTTTCCCCGGCGTCGAACTTGTTGTCGGCGGGGGCGTCGTTGGTGATCCACGCCGGGTCCATGGGCAGACAGTCGTCGGCAGCGAAGGCTTCACCGAGTTCCACGTCGACCGGCGGGGCGGCCACGGTGAAGATCACGATGTCCGGGGGCGGTTCGAGCAGGGGCGGCTGGGTGTCGTAGACCCGCACGGTGATGGTGTCCGAGTCGAGCACGCCGTAGCTGTCGGTGACCAGCAGGGTGAACGCGTGCTCGCCGTAGCCCAGGGCGTGCTGGGGAATGGTCAGCGACGGGCCGGAGCCCCAGAACTTTTCCGTTACCAGAGCGAGGTCTTCGTACCACTCGAAGCTGCCGGTCGAGAACGAGCCGTCCACGTCGTACGACTGGCTGGCATGGAGCTGGATGACCTCGCCGTTGGTCTGGTCGCTGCACTCGGCGAAATCGGGGCCCTCGTAGTCCGCCGCCGCGGTCGGGGCATAGTTGAGCACCTGCCCGTCCAGGACGACGGTGACGTCCACGTCGAACGTCTCGCCGTCGAGCGCCACCGTGCTCTGGAGGTTGCCGGTGAACGTGAAGGTGTGGGTGGTCGTGTCGAGCATGATGTCGATCGGAGAATCACTGTTGCCGAAGATGGCCACCAGGTCGCCGTCGATCCGGCCGCTCATCGTGCACAAGAACTCCGCGGTCGGGATCTGGTAGTGCCCGCAGGGCGTGGCCACCGGGGCAGGGGAGTCCTGGCACCCGGCTCCCGTCTGCCCGTACAAGGCGACCGACACGTCGGTGAAATCGCCCAGCTCCGTTTCGAACGGATCCACCGTGAGCACCATGGAATTCACGAGCATCACGTCCATCGCCCCCAGGGCATCCGTCTTGTAGTCGAAGAGCAGGGTGCCGCTGATCGCGCTCGAGATCGACGAGCCGGCGATCGTTCCCGTCATGGACGAGCCGGATGCGTGGAACGCGACCTCCGACTGGCTCGAGATGGCGGATTTCATTTCGCGGCACAGCGTGCACCCTTCCCGCTCCTTGTCGCACGCCGCCATCCAGGTCTCGGAGTGCGCGTCCTCGTTTCTGCATACGTAGTTGGGGTGTTCCGCCTCGCACAGTGCCTTGACTTTCGTCTTGGCGGCGGCGAGGACGGACTCCTTCTCATCCGCGAAACCGTCGTGGCAACGGAAGTCAGTGAAATAGCCCTTCCGCGAACCCTTGCTGCAGTCGGGCGTCGCTTTCGGCGTGACGAACACCACGTACATGGCCTGCTCGCCGTCCTTGAGGCTCCCCCAGCCCGGGTTGCCGTAGTTGTTGCCCGGCAGGTGCAGCACAGCGTTCTTGGCCTTGGCTTCGTTGGACACGTAAATGTCCAGGTCGACGAAGCCCTTGTTCTGCTTCAACGGATCGGAAATCCCGATGGGGAGCTTCTTGCCCGTTTTCGTGAACCGCAGCGGGTCGGTCAGCCACGTCGGCTTGGGATTGGCCCGTGAATCGTAGGCAACGTACACGCCGGCCACGTCCTCGTTCAATTTGATCGTCATGAACCAGGTCGAGATGTCCGACCAGTCCGCCCGACCCGTCATGATCATGGTCGCGCCCGCCAGTTCGGACGGCACCGGGCCGTGCGCGAAGATCGGTGGATGCCAATAGACCTGGTAGGCGGCAGTCTTGTCCTTCCAGAAGTTGGCTCTCTGCTTGTAGTTGCTGACTTTGGACACGCCGGTCAGTGTGAAACTCGGTGGCGTGGTCGTCTTGGGACAGTCCCAGACCTCGCAGTAGCTCCCCACCCACCACCCGGTCGGGGCAATACCCGACGTGTCGAAATGACATCCTGACGTCAGCAGGAGCGTCACCAGCGCCGAAACGCCGACGCCAAGAACGCGTGACCGATTCCCGTTCGTCATCATCGTTGACCAACCTTGTTTAAGCACTCAGCCGACCTCGCATGCCTCGCGTGCCAGCCTGCCCCTCGCATGCGTCCGCGGGAGACGGTCGTCGAGAACGCACCGTTCACCGCTTCAATTCGGGTCGCGGGGGCGAGGCTCGACGCCCTTCGCCCGGTGCGTGGCTCGCACGGGTCCACGCCAGGTCCGTGGGTCCGACCACCCGGTCGCCTCCGATGCGAGCCCATCGCACCCTGGAGCCGGTTCATCGGCTGTGACTGTCGAATCAAGCCAGCCGGACTTCGAAGTTGGATTGGGTTCCGCGACGTCCAGGCGGACACCCGGCCCTGAACGCCATCAGTATCAAGCTTTTGTGCGGGACAGGTTTACGGGCGACCTGCAACGAGCAGGACGCGTTCGACGTCGCCCAGGAGGCGTTCGTCCGGGCCTTCGAGCGAATCGTCAGTTTCGACGGGCGGTCGCGGCTGGGAACCTGGCTCTACCGCATCGCGAGCAACGAAGCCCTCCAGCTCTTCCGCCGCCGGGACAACGAGCAACGGCACCTGCGCCTCGTCAGCGAGCAGCAGGACCGGACCACCGAGCCGGGCGCCGAGGCAGGCAGGCAGGAACTCGAAGACGCACTCGGGCAGTTATCGGAGCTGCACCGGGTGATCCTCGTTCTGCGCTACCAGGAGGGGCTGAGCTACGACGAAATCACGGACGTCCTGGAAATCGCGCCTGGAACCGTTGCTTCACGATTGAACCGGGCGAGGGCGGAACTCCGGGGCCTGCTGGGAGATACGAACAGGGAAGAAGATGTCGGCCAAGCGCATCCAATCGGTGATGGATCCAAGTCCATGCAGGGTCCCGCGGCGGCGGGTCAAACGATGAGTACCGGCTGCGAAGACATTCGACCTCGTCTGGGAGAGTTCCTGGACGGCGAACTCGCGGAGGCCCCGCGCGAGCAGGTCCAACAGCACGTGACCGCCTGCGATGCATGTCGCGAGGAATCGGCGCGACTGGAGTCCCTGACGCGGCAAATCTCCGGCGCGTCGCGGGTGACGGCACCCGACGGCCTCTGGACGGCCATCGAGAGCCGCCTGGACGGACACTCCGGCCAGAAGGCCAAGCCGGGGGGCCGTCGGGCAACGCGGCCATTGATCCTGCGCGTGGCGTCGAGACCCCTGGCCGCCGCGGCCGCTCTCCTGGTCGTCATCGGGCTCGGCTGGCTGGCCGTCAACCCGCCCTGGGGTTCCCGCGCGATAGCCGGCCAGATGGACTTCCGCCCGCTGCTGGAGCGGGCCGATGGGGATATCGGGGCGGGCATTCAAGCCCTGATGCAGAGGTACGGGGGCGAACCGATTTCGGCGAGCGCCGCAGAGGCGCGGATGACGGTGCGCGTCCATGCACCCGAGCAGCTACCGCACGGACTGAAGCTCCGGGGTCGCTACCTGCTGAACATGGGACGAAGCCATCAGGCCCTGGCCTTTCATTACGCAGGGCCGAGCGGTGAACATCTCCTTCTGCTCCAATGCCCCTCCGATACGGACAAGAACTACGGCGACTTCGAGTGCGTCGCCTGTTCTGTGGGCGACCACAACGGTCGCGGTGTGAAGGTCGGCAAGCTGCACCTCATGCACATGGCCAGCGACAATGTGTGCGTTTGCGTGGTCAGCACGCTGCACGAGTCGAACCTGGCCACCGCACTCGACGCCGTACCCATCACGTTCTGAGCGGCGAGCGCCGGCGGCCTCATGCCGCGTTACCCGCCAGTCCGAACAGAAAGCTCATCAACTGGGCAAAGAAGATGTAGAACAGGTTCGCGAAGAACATTTTGCCGTCTCCGGTCTGGTTGTTCCGATCGCCCGGCTCCGTTGCCGGAGGGACCGGATTCCGTCCACATTCCAATCATGTTGAACCAGCGGCGCGCCGTTGCTCGCGACGCAGGCTGAACTGTTTGGCGACCAGGAAGATCACGGGGTAGATCAACAGTTCCATGGTGAAGCTGGTTAGCAGACCGCCGAACATGGGCGCCGCGATGCGCTTCATCGTGTCGGACCCGGTCTCCGTGCCGATCATGATGGGCACGAGGCCGAGCATGGTCGTCATCACCGTCATCGTCTTTGGCCGGATCCGCAGAACCGCGCCTTCGTGGATTGCCGCTTTCAGATCCGACAACGACTTCATGCGGCCCTCGGCCTTGAAGCGATCATAGCTGTTGTGCAGGTACAGCAGCATGACCATGCCGGTTTCAGCATCGAGGCCTGCGAGGGCAATGAGCCCGACCCAGACCGCCAGCGACATGTTGTAATCGGCCCAGTACATGAACCAGATCGCGCCGATCAGGCTGAACGGTACCGCCAGCAGCACGACACAGGTATCGAACCAACTGCCATGCGAGAGATAGAGCAGAAGCACGATCAAGACGAACACGGCGGGCACGGCGACCGCCAGCCGCTTGTTGGCGGCCTGGATGTACTCGTACTGGCCCGACCAGATCAGGTTGTATCCCGGCGGGATGTCGACCCGTTCGGCGACGTGCTGCTGCGCCCGCTCGACCCAGCCACCGACGTCCGAAGTCGTCAGATCGACGTAGATCCACGCCGTCTTGCGGGCGTTCTCGCTCTTGATACTCGGCGGGCCCTTGTGAATCTCGATGTCCGCGAGCTGGGCCAGCGGCACCTGCGCACCGGAGGGCGTGGCCACGAGGGTCCGTCGCAGCGCCGGGAGGTTGTCGCGCAACTCGCGCTTGTATCGCAAATTCACCGGGTACCGCTCCAGGCCCTCGACGGTGGAAGTAATGTTCATGCCGCCGAGGGCGGTCAGGATGACGTCCTGAACGTCCGCAATCCGCAAACCATAGCGGGCGATTTCGTCTCGATCGATGTTGAAGTCGACGTAATTGCCGCCGACGGTTTTCTCCGGGTACGCGCTGAGCGTTCCCGGCAACGTGCGCACTTCGGCCGCGATCCGCTCGGCCAGGTCACCCAGCGTGCTGAGGTTCTCGCCCATGATCTTGATGCCCACCGGCGTCTTGATGCCCGTGGACAGCATGTCGATACGCGTCTTGATCGGCATCGTCCATGCGTTCGTCAGGCCCGGGAAGGAGACCACGTCGTCGAGGCCGTCGACGTGCGCGCCGTCGGACTCGTCCCAGCCGTAACTGAGCTCATCGATCGTGATCGTCCGCTGCTCGGGCCAGAAGTACGTCAGCAGCGTGTATTCCTTGAGCCAGCTCGGCAGGAAACCGAACCAGCGGTCGAAGTGCCGCTTGCGCCACTTCTCGTGGTCCGGTTCCAACATGATCGTCGTCTCGATCATGGACAGCGGAGCGGGGTCGGTGGCCGTTTCGCTTCGGCCAATCTTGCCGAACACGTGGTGCACCTCGGAAAACGTCGCAATGAGAGCGTCGGTCTGCTGGAGCAGCTCACGGGCCTTCGTGATGCTGATGCCCGGGTCGGTCGTCGGCATGTACAACAGGTCGCCCTCATCCAGGGGCGGCATGAACTCGCTGCCGATCTGCTGGCGGAGCTTGAGAAACGGGACTTTGTCGCCGATGACCTGCTTGCCCCAGATGTGCTTCTGCAGCGGCAGGATAGCGCTCCCTACGAGCAGCAGCGCAATCAGAAGCGTGAAGTACTTGCCCCTCATCGCCGTCCAGAAGAACGGCTCGTAGGCCTTTTGCAACAACCGGCTCATCGGGTTGGTCTGTTCGTTCGGAATGCGGCCGCGGATGAAATAGATCATCAGGACAGGAACGACTGTCACGGCCAGGAAAGCGGACGCGCCCATGGCGAACGTCTTGGTGTACGCCAAGGGCTTGAACAACCGCCCGCTCTGCTCGCCGAGCACAAAAATCGGCAGGAAGCTGACGGTGATGATCAGCAGGCTGAAGAAGAGCGTCGGACCGACCTCCTTGGCCGCGCCGATGATGATCTCGACGTGGGGCTTCTTGTCCTTGTCACGCTCGTAGTGCTTGTGGGCGTTCTCCACCATGACGATCGAGCTGTCGACCATGGCCCCGATGGCGATGGCGATGCCGCCGAGGCTCATGATGTTCGCGTTGATCCCCATCGCGTGCATGATGATCAGGCTGGCCAGCACGGCGGTGGGGATCACGAAGATCGCCACCAGGCTGCTGCGGAGGTGGAGGAGGAAGATCGTGCAGACGATGGCGACGACGATCATCTCCTCGATCAGTTTTCGCTTCAGCGTGTCCACCGCCCGCTCGATCAGGGCCGAGCGGTCGTATTCCGTGACCACATCCACGCCGGCCGGCAGGCCCGCACGCAACTGGTCGATGCGCTCCTTCGTGTCGCGGATGACTTGTAAGGCATTCTCGCCGAAGCGCATCACGACAATGCCACCGACGACCTCGCCCTCGCCGTTCGTTTCGGCCAGGCCGCGACGCAGCTCCGGCCCTAGCCGGACGTCCGCCACGTCACGCAGGTAGACCGGTGTGCCCTCCGGGTTCGCCCGAAGGACGATCTTCTCCAGGTCCCGCCGCCCTTGTTCCGCCCGCACGCGCCAGATCGGCACCCCGCGCTCGCGGGCATCCGACATCTCGGCCGGCGAAAGCTGAGCGAGGTACCCGCGGCCGCGGACCATGTATTCGGTTTCCGACATCTCCAGCACGCGACCGCCGACGTCGCTGTTGGATTGCTGAATCGCCGTCTTCACGTGGCCGAGCGGCATGTCGTAGGCGAGCAGCTCGTCGGGGTCGATCACTACCTGGTACTGGCGCACAAAGCCCCCAACCGGCGCGACTTCCGCGACGCCGTCGACGGCGGTCAACTCGAACCGGAGGTACCAGTCCTGGATACTGCGCAGCTCGGAGAGGTCGTACTCGGCCAGGGCCAGCTCGTGTTCCGGATTCCACGGGCATTGCCCGGGCTTATCGAAAATGCGAACTCGCTCCAGTCGATCGCGAATCTCCTCCGGAGCATCGCCCTTCGTCGGGTACCAGTGGCGCTCCGCCGGCGCGGCATGGGCGTCGGCGGCGACCGGCGACTCATCGACGGGGACTTCGGACGCATGTTCATGAAGCGCACCCGGGTCGTAGTACATACCTTCCGGATGCTCAGGGCAGTAGTACCCGTTGCGGACGGAATACTCGTAGACCCAGCCCACGCCCGTCGCGTCCGGCCCGAGCTGCGGCGTAACCCCCTTTGGCAGGCGGCCGGCGACGTAATTCAGGTATTCGAGCACCCGCGAGCGGGCCCAGTAGAGGTCGGTTCCGTCCTCGAAGATGATGTACACGAACGAGAAGCCGAAAAACGAATAGCCGCGCACGACCTTCGCGTACGGCACGGCCAGCATCGCCGTGGTCAACGGATAGGTCACCTGATCCTCGACCACCTGGGGCGCCTGGCCCGGATACTCGGTGAAGATGATCACCTGAACGTCAGACAGATCCGGGATGGCATCCAGCCGGATGTTGTAGATGGTCCACACGCCACCCGCGACGACAAAGCCCGTGAGAAGCAGCACGAGCAGACGGTTGCGGGCGCAGAATTCAATGAGTTTCGCGATCATGCCTTGCCCGTGTCAAATAATACCGCCGTGCCTATTCCGTGCCGACGAGTTCGCCGCACTGGAGCATCTCGAAACCGTAGTACGGGTTCTTCATCTCCCGCGACGTCTGTAGCCAATCCCCCTTGGACATCGGGCAGTGGAAGATGTAGATCGTTTCGTACTTCTCGCGACTGGGCCGTACGCGCTCGACCATCGTCCGCAGGGCCGCGCTGAGATCGAGGAAGGCCACCCGGCTGGCCGCGAGATCCTCCCCGCGCATCTTCACGGCCGCGTTGCGGAGCTTCCGCAACGCGGCACCAAACGCATGGGGCAGATCCACGCCGGGCTCGGCGAGCAGCTTCTGAATTTCGTCGGCCGCCGCGATAAGACCCAGCGCCTGCTGGGCGGCGCCATTCGTGCGGTCCGCCGCGAAACGCCGCTGCAACTCCAGGTAGTGCTCCATCAGATGATTCATCTGTACCTGAACGGCCTCCGGCGCCGTTTTCGGATGCGGGAGATCCTCCGCCGCGACAAGCTGCATCCCGCAGATAGCGCAGCGCCCGGGCTGGTCGGCCGTCTGCCGCAGATGCATGGGACAGACGTACTCCCCATCGGCCGGTCGACTGGGCGATCCGCGTTGCAGGTCTCGCGCCCATTCGACCTGCTCAATCGGCTTGACCGCCATGCCACACGTCGGACACCGTCCTGGTTCGGCCGCGAAGTAATGACACTCTTCCATGGGACAGGCATACTTCACGTCGAGCGGAACCTGTGTGTCCGTCTGAGACGCCCCGGCATCGGCCGGCTCCAGCTCGCCGGCGCAGATCGTGCAATATCCAGGCCGCCCGCTGTGCACCAGCGGGTGCGCAGGGCAGCGATACGCCGCGCCGTCCGCACGTTCGGGCTTGGGCGGTGCGTTTCGTGCGGCCATCTCCTCCGAGAGCCAGACGCCTCGGAACGGCGCGAGCGCGCGGCCATCCTGCGGGCAGGTGCCCGGGTGCAGGCGAATGACGGACGCATGCTCCGGATTGGGACACGTGTACATGACCTTGAACGGTTCGAGCGGTTTGTCGCAACGCGGGCACTCGGCTGCCGTCGTGGAGAAAACCTGCTGATGATCCGGGCACGTGTAGGCCACTTCGGCCCCATCGGCCGCACGGAGAGCCCGGGCCCACGCGATCGCGTCAATGGGCTGGAGCTTCATTCCGCACCACGGGCAGTCGCCAGGTTCCACCGCGAAATACGCTCCTTGCTCGGACGGATCTTCCCGGTCCGGATGGGTCTCCATCGGGCACACATACCGGGCACTGGCCGGGATCCCCTGGCCCGGAACGGGCAACGTCGCGACAGCCGCCGCGACTGTGGCCGGGAATGCCGCAAGCGTCACGCTGAGCATCTGCATGTATCGCATGATGGTCCTCAATCTTGGTCAGGCTCTGGCCGTCCCGGGCCGGCGGGAGCCGGTGCGGGCGGCTCCAGCTCTTCGGCCATGCGGTCCGCCTTCTTATTCTGCCCGGGCGTCATTTCGTGCCCCCTGTGCTTCATCGGTGACGACATCCCTTCCATGTCGGCCTGATCGGCTCCGTGGGCTTCGGCGCCCCCACGGCTTCCCGGTGGCGGTTGCTGGGCGCCGAGCATCTTTTCGATGGCTTCCTTCAGTTTGCTCTCGGCGTCCAGCAGGAACTGCCCGCTGACCACGACCTTGTCGCCCGGCTCGAGCCCCTGCCGCACCTCGACCATGTCGTTTTCGGCCTGCACACCCACCTCGATCTCCCGCGGCTGGAACTTCCCACCGGGCAGCGACAGGAACGCCACGCGGCGAATCCCGGAATCAATGTACGCTTCACGCGGGATCAGCACCGCCTGCCGGTCGAGTTCGCGCTGGAGTGTGACGGTGGCGTACATGCCGGGCTTGAGAGCCAGGTCCGCGTTCGCGAACTCGAGCCGCACGTGGATGACGCGGGTCTTCTCCTCCAGGTACGGGTAAATGTAGACCACCTGGCCCTGGTAGGAGCGGTCGGGAAGGTACGGCAGTGTCATCGTCGCGTTCTGGCCGACGCGGACCCAGGGGAGCTGATACTCGTACACATCCACGTAGACCCATACCGTCGACAGATCGGCCAGCGTGTACAGTCGCATACCCGGCTTCACGTACATGCCTTCCAGCGCCATCTTCTCGGTGACGATCCCGCTGGCCGGCGAATCGATGGTCAGCGTCTTGGTGATCTCGCGGGTCCGCCGCAACTCGTCGATCTGGGCATCGGAGACATCGAAGTACCGCAACTGCACACGCGCGGCCTCGACCAGTTGTTTGGCCTGCTCGCGCGCTTCGGCCATGGTGCTCTCCGATAACCGTTCCACGCCGCGCAGCGCGGCGAGGTACTCCTCCTGCGCCGAGTACAGTTTGGGCGAGTAGACATCGAAGAGTGGATCGCCCTTGTTGACCTGCACGCCCGTCTCGTCGACGTAGAGTCGCTCGATCCAGCCCTCGAACTTCGTGTCGATGAACGTGACGCCTTCCTCGTCGTAAGCGACGCGGCCCACGGTGCGAATCGTCTTGATGAGTGGACCGCGCTGCACCACCGTCGTGCGGATGCCCATGTTCTGGATCGTGGCGGGGTCGATGGTGATCTGTGGCCCGGCGATCCCTTCTTCCGCGTACACCGGCACCAGGTCCATGCCCATCGGACTTTTCCCCGGCTTGTCGGATACGTAGCTTGGATCCATCGGTGCCCGCCAGTAGAGGATCTTCCGTTCCTGCGGCCCACCGGACGTCGCACTTCCGGCTTCCGTGCCCTGCTTGAGCGGCGTCAGCTTCATGTGGCAGATGGGGCACTCGCCCGGCCCTTTCTGGATGACGTTCGGATGCATGCCGCACGTGTACAGCCGCTCATCCTCGGCCGTCTCGCCCGCGACGGCGCCGCTCGCCCGCCGGGCGATCCAGAATCCTCCGCCGGCCCCGACCACCAGTGCCGCCGCCACGCACACCAGCGTGACCCACATCCGGCGCAGTCGCAAGAACGGTGCGTCCAGTCCCTTCGCGCCTCTCATCATTCTGATTCCATCTCGCCGAGGTTCAGGCCGACAGCCTGCTCCAAGTCAGCGATGCTGCGTTCCAGCTCGCCCAGCGCCCGGTGATACTGGATCGTGAACGTTAACCACTTCTGCCAATTGTCGATCACAAAAAGGAAGTCGCTCGTGCCGGCGGTGTAGGCGGCGCGGCTGACTTCGTACGCCTGCCGGGCCTGCGGGATGATGGTATCCCGGAACAGGACGGTGAGTTCCTTCTGCGCCCGCACGCGGGCCAGGGCGTCTTCGATTTCGAAAAACACGCGGTTGCGCTCGGCCACGTATTGATGCCGCGACGCCAGCACCCGCCGCCGGGCCTCTTCGATTCCGCCCTGGATTCGCTCGGCCCAGATCGGTACGTTGAAGCCGAATGTGATCGCCCAGTTGTCGCTGCCCGACTCGCTCATGCGATTGACGGGCGCCGGCATGCCGGTCTGCGGGTGGGGCGGCGGGTGAAACGCCTCGCGACCCTCCATGTAGATCCACTCCGCGCCCAGCGTGAAGTCCGGCCACCAACCCAGCGCGGCCAGCTTCACCGCCTCGCGATCACGCGCGATCTGCGCGCGGAAGCGATGGAGATCGGGATTGGCGTCCTCGGCCAGCGCGAGGAGGTGGTCGACCGTCACATCCACGCGGCGCAGATCGAACGGATTCACGGCCGGAACCGGCGTTGCGGGCCCGCGATCCAGAAGGCGATTCAACCGCGCGACGACGGTCTGCCGTTCCTGCGCGAGTTCAATGATCCTGCTCTCCAGATTGGACAGCTCAACCTGTGCCCGAAGCACGTCTTCCTGCCCGCGCTGTCCCACGGCCGTCTGCGATCGTGCCACGTCGATCAGGCCACGCATCAGGTCCTGGTTCGTCCGATCCACGTCGATGGTCTGATCGATGACGTACAGGCGGAAGTATGCCCGCTTGACGTCACCGATGACCCGAAGACGCGTGACCTGGACCTCTTCCAGGGCCATGCGCATCTCCTGCAGGGCCACGCGCCCCGCGTGTTCGAGTTTGCCGGGCACGAGCAGTTTCTGCTGGACGCCGAGAATGAACGGGTTGTCGCCCTCGGCGGTGCGGACCGGTTCCGGCAACGTTTTGGTCGCGAGCATTGGGTCGGGCAGGGCGGTTGCCTGGGGCACGCGGGCCGCCTTCGATCGGGCCAACTCCTCCGCGGATCGAATATCAGGGTTCTCCCGCAGCGCCAGGATGATGTACTCGCGAAGGGAGGACGGCAGAGGTGGCCGCTCTGACTCCTCGGTGGTCGGCGTGGCGGGCCGGGTGGTCGGACCTTCCGTTGCGTGCTTCCAGTCCGCCCGGCCAAACGCCGCCGCGTCCTCGGAAACCCGGTCGCGGTATCGGCTCAGCGCGTCGTCGACCTCCATACGTCCTTCACGGTTCAGCGCACATCCCGCTGAGGGCGGGATGGCGGACGCAAGAACCATGACCATCGCAGAAGCTGAACGAATGAGCAGCAGCAGCATCGCGACCCTTCGGTTTTGCTGGGCACCTGTCATTGGATGCTCGGCCTGTACCGTTTCTTCCGGACAAGAACGCAATGGGGGCTGCGCACCTTTGTCTACCAAGCGTAATGATCGATTCCGTAAAGCATCGCCCCGCCGAAGAAACCGGTTACGAGAACGGCGATCGCGCCGACGAAGAGCAGCACGCGGTACGCGCCACGTCTCGTGTCCTTGCCTGCCCGATACGCGCGTTCGCCGACAATCAGCGTCAGCAGCGCCCAGCTCGCCGTCGCCGTTCCCAGCCAACGATGCGTCGTCATGATCCACGTGTCATCCGTGAGATGGAAGCCAGCGAAGAACCAGCCGAGCGTGCCGGCCACGACCGCTCCCACTCCGCCGAACCAGAGACAGAAGCGTCCGGCGTGCGCAAAGAGCTGACGCTTCGTGCCGATCCAGAGTAACTCGGCCACCGCCGCGCCGACCAACATCGCGATCGGGAAGTTGACCGATGCGGGGTGAAAGCCCCCGATCCAGGCAATCAGCCTCGCGACACCCGACGCCGGAGTGGCGTGCTCCTCATGCTCGTGATCGGCGTGCGACTCGCTCTCATCGTGCTCGTGGTCGGCGTGCATGGGCTCGCGTTCGTCCCCGCCCGCCTGGCCGGGCCCGCCGTCTCGATGAGCACGCGCCTCACGCGACGCCGTCGCGACGCCCTCGCGGATGCGCGAAGAACCATGCTGGTGCTCCTGACTTTCTCCTTCGTCGGGCTGGGCTTGCCCTTCCCGTCCCGCGCCCGGCATGCTGCCGCCGGCCCCCTTCCTGAAAGCGGTCAGCGGTGCCGCGTATCGCTCCGGGTTCGCTTCAAACTTCCGCCGGCACCGCTGACAGCAGAACGCGATGATCTGACCCTGGTACGTCGTTGTGATGCTCGGATCAGCCCGCTCCTCCGTCATCACCGGACAGAACTCGTTGATGGGCTGCTCGCTGACCGCCGGTGCCTCGGGCGGTGCGGCGAGCCCTGCCGGGCCCAGACACACAAAGACGGCAAGCAGCAACAGTTCAGTCCTGGCGTACGATATCGGCTTGGTCATGACGTCATCCTCGCAGCAAACCGGGCACAAGCCACCTGTCTAACGCGCCGAACGACACCTGGGTGAATCCTCGATGACTAGCCTGTGAGGGTTCGGGCCGTTCGTGACGTTGGCACGCTGAACGCGGGTCGACTCCACGGATGCGCAGACTCTCGGCGTACCGGCCAGAGCTGCCTCACGGATGATCGTGCATGCCGTGTCCATGCTTGCCACCCGTCGTGTCGAGCTTGCCGTCGCCCTCTTTTTCCAGCGCCGCCTTCAACTTCTTCACGTCGATCGGTACGCCTTGCTTCTCTAGGTTCTTCTCGTACTTTTCCGGCGCGGCCAGGAGCTTCTTCTCGCAGCTCGGACAGCAGAAGTAAACGCGCTGACCCGTCGGGAGATCCACAAAGGCGGTAGGATCAATCTTTTCGCCCGTGACCGGACAGCGCGTCTGGTAGGTGTAGCTGGCTTCGAGCTTGCCCTCGTACTTCTTCGGGGCCGCCTCGTACTTCGGCTTGCACGCCGCGCAGCAGAAGTACACCGTCCGGCCGTCCCTCTCGACGTGCACATCCTTGTCAATGGGTTTCCCGCTGATCGGGCATACGACCTGAATCCGCTCGCGCGCCTCGAGTTGCTCGCGCTGTTTCGCAACCTTGTCGGCGTATTTCGCCGGATTCGCCTCGAACTTCTTGATGCACGCCGGACAGCAGAAGTACACCGGCCCCTCCTCGGTCATCGTGTGGACGGAAAAGTCGACGGGCTCGCCCATGACCGGGCAGAGTGGCAGATTTCCCTGCGCGTCCTTCTGCCCGTTGTCATCCTGCTTGTGCGTGTCCCCCTGCTCGTGCGGTTTTTGACCGTGACCCTCGTGCTGCGCGAGCGCGGGGCCGGTCGCCGCCAGCAACGCCGTAATGGCCAATCCGTGAGCGATTCTCAAGTGAGTCATGGTTGGTACTCCGTTACTTGTGTCATGCACATTATACCCCGCCGGCGGCTTCGCGTTCGATGTCGCGGAGCGCATTCTGACTGACGGGGACACGTAGCGATCGGGTTCGGCCCTGATTCTTACGAGGCACTTGTCGCCGCGACGACAAGCGTCTCACTGATCATCCGAGATCCGCGTATCGTTGTCAACCCGGCGGTACCCACGATGGCCGCGTCTCTTCGCTCGCCCGGGGCCACGCCGTGGCCGGTCCCATCCATAGCGACACCTTCACGACATCCGCGTTCGCGGCGCGAGTGCTTCCTCGATCGATTTCGCCAGGATCTCGCGGTCGATCGGTTTGTCGAGATATGCATGCGGACGCGGAAGGTCCTCGGTCTCCAGGAAACTGTGAATGATCCCATTCCAATCCGGGTCCTCGCACCGCAGGCCTGTCACGACGATAACCGGGATGTCGCGCAGAGCTTTCCGACGCTTCAATTCACGATAGAACGTAACGCCCGACTTCCTCGGCATCTGGATGTCAAGCGTAATGACGTCGGGGGGTAACGTTTCCGTTTGCGCCAGTGCTTCGTCACCGTCATACGCCACACCGACATCATAGCTCAGCCCGCGCAAGGTGGATTCCATTAAAGCAGCGAAATCCGGCTCGTCCTCGACAACCAGAACGCGTCGTGGCGTTCGCAACTGATCAGTCATCTCTGTGCTCCTGGTTGTAGGTAATGTGAAGTAGAGTCTGGCACCGTTCCCTGGACTGCTGTCACACCAGATGCGGCCGCCATGCGCCTCCACCGCGGATCGGGCGAAGGCCAGCCCCAGCACGGCGGGCCTGACGATGTATCCGCCGTGGCCCTGCACCGTGTCACGTATCCTGTTTCTTGATCGGGCAGACACTCAAACTATCCAGTTCGCCGCCGAGTGGACTCCCGTCCGTCGGACTGTTCGAAGACTTGGATGCGCAGGAACCGGAAACCCTTCCCTCGCTTTACAGGAATCGACACTCACGGCGTTCTCACCACGCAAACGGGGACGGGAAGATCGCCTCCCGTCCCCGCGTGTTCGTGATCGGGCGCGGCTCACTGGTCCGAGGTCTGCGGATACTCCCGCTCATACCTCTCCCTGGAAAGGGCCGACACGGCCTTCCGCAGTTGTTTCAGAAGATCGGCCGCCTTGGCCTGCGGAGCCGCGGCCAGCACGCGGCCGTCCGGACCGATGACGTGAATCGCGTTTTCTTCGGCCGCCCCGTACAGACGCCGAACCACGCCGTTGGCGTCACACAGGCTGGCGAGATCGCTTCGATCGCTCACCAGGTGGCACTGCTTATGTACTGGGCAGCCGTTGTCAGACCAGTGAACGTCCACCCCCGTCACGTCGACGTACAGGGCATGGCGGTTCTCCGCCACGATGTCCTTAAGCAGACGCGCCGCCGGACCGTGCGATTCCTGGTCGCAGCGGTTGAACATGAGCACGGTGTAGTCGCCATACAGCGTGGCAAATGGCACTTTGCCTCCCTGGTCATCCACGAACGCAAAATCGGCTGACGGTTGCCCGGGCTCGATGGCCGGAACCGCGGCCTCTCCTGCGGTCTACTCTCTACTCCCTCCTCTCTACTTTCTACTTTCTCGATGGGTACCCGAGCAACCTGCCCCTCGTTTGTTGGAAACGCGACGCCTTTCGCCTTCGAAAAACTCAAGGTTTACCAAAAGGCCCTCGATTTCGCCGACGCCGCGTGCTCCCTGACGCGAGGCTTTCCGCGTGGCTACTGCCACACGACAGTCACCCTGACCGGATCGCTGCGCTACGAGCAGCGTTCCTTCGCGAGCCGCACATTTGTACGGGTGAACGTCTTTCGCTTACCGCGGACTTCGAGCACAGACAGCGCCGCCACCGACTCCTGGAAATCACAACCGACGCGGCCGTCATGTTGACCGGCTTGGAGTGGCAGCGACCTGCGCGCGACACGAATCGAACTGATTCCGTTCGACGCCTCGGACTGAACTGTCGCGCGCGACAGGTGCACACCGGACCCGGACACTTGACAGGCGCCCGGGCAACATGCTGGCCGGCACACGCGGCGTGAGTGTTGCGCGGGTGTACGTAGGACTACGTATGCTCTGTGTCTATGTGGAGTGAAGCACTACGTTACAGGATTGGTCAACGTCAGCGGGTGGCGCGATCACGCAACCGACTGCCAATTGACAATCGTGTAAGCATATCACTTTTTGTCTTGAAATCGGTACGCTCCCTCTTCTCGCTGAGCCCATGGGCATGATGGCGGTCGCGGCGTTTCCATTCCCACGCCCGCTTGCCTGTTGCGAGCACGGCGATGAACGCCATCCGCGAACGCGTCTCGACGGATGGAAGATTCGGGGCCTGCGGACCGACGGACGGACTATAAGTTGAGGGTCCGGGCTGTCGTGACGTCCAGCTTTCATGGCTGATACGCCGCTTCCGCCGCGACCCGAGCGGCCACAGGCAGCAACTCATCATTGTCGATCAAGGGACATTTGGCCGAGCGTCACCACGTGACACCAAAGGCGGCTTCAGCGCTGCGAGGCTCGCAGCCGATAACGCCCAAGTAGATCCGATCACATTCGTGCCCCCGGCCGCAGATTCTCATCTGGGGGGAGGCTCGGTCGGGACTCGATACATTCAATGAGGCTTTACTAGCGTCATCGCGCGCAGGAGGTGTGCGCGCAACCAGGATTCCTGTCCTGCGGTGAGGATAAGGAAAGCCTGGGGAAACGCGGCGGTATCCGTGTGCCTCCGAGAAGTTCTTCGGAGTCTCGATCTCGCACGCATTCGCCCGGTCGTGCGAGAAGTGCCATGGCCCCTGGACGACGTTGACTGACGGGACATGAAGAAGATCGGGCAAGTCGCAGTCGAGATTGCAACGTGCGAGCGGCGCATCCGCGAGTATGAGCGCGCCGGGCTCATTCATCCGCTACGAGACCCCAAGACCGGGGACCGACTGTTCAGCGAACGCGACGTTGAACAGCTGCGAATCATCAAGGACTTGATTCACAAGAGAGGCTACACAACGGCCGCCATACGGCAACTGTTCTGCTACGCGCCGTGTTGGGTGCTGACGGCGTGTCCGCACCGAACGTCGTGCCCGGCTTACTCCAACCCCGAGCGGCCGTGCTACGAATTGCGTGCGGCGGGTGTGGAGATGGCCTGCCGCCCGAACTGCCAGCGCTGCCCCATATTCCTCTGTAGAGGTGAGCCACGGATGGCCGTCGTGATCCGCCCGTCGCACGAGCGCGGCGAGCACGACCCGAGAACTCCCGATACAACGCGAGCCGTTCTCACCCGTTGACCACTCATGATCCGTGGAAGCAAGGACCAGCTCGGCCCGCCGGTGGCGATCGCGCCGGTTGCCACCTCGTGACCACCCGGCATCCGCGGCGCCCGGACATTTTGCCGTCCGGACACCAGGAAGTCGTAATCCCATTCATAGAAAGTAGTTAACGTTCGAGTGCCTGCCGCCGATTCCGTACGCGGCGGTTCAAGCGCCCCGCGCAACCAGCGCCGCTTTGAGCCGCGGAGAATCCGGATTCCTCATCCCCTTGCACGCGGAGGTTCGGCGATGATTCGCACACTGACGATCGGGAAACGAATCGGAATCGCGATGGGTGTCATTCTCGCCCTGCTGTTGCTCGTCGTTCTCCTCGCCATGGTGGGCGTCGGCGGCATTGTAACCGACGCCAAGGAAGTAATCATGGGTAATCAAGTCGACGCGCTGCTCGCTCAGAAGGAGGTCGATCACCTGAACTGGGCGAGCCGCGTCGCTGCTCTGCTGACGGATGACACGGTGACAGAACTGGATGTCGAGACCGACGACCACAAGTGTGGCTTCGGGCAATGGCTCTACGGTGCGGAGAGGAAACAGGCAGAGGCCACCATTCCCTCCATCGCCCAGACGCTCGGGGAAATCGAGGGATATCATACCGCCCTGCATGAGTCCGCCATCGGGATCAAGCAACATTTTCGACCGGCGGATGCCGCATTGCCCGGCCTGTTGGCTGCCCGCGAGGTCGACCACCTCCTCTGGTCGGAGAGGATAAACGATCTGTTCCTCAATAACCGCCCAACACTTGAGATCCAGACCGATCCGACGCAATGCGCGCTCGGAAAGTGGCTCGCCGGGGAAGACGCCCGTCGAGCCTGTGCCGCGGATCCGGAATTCGCCCGCCTTCTTGAGGCGATCCAGGAACCGCACGCACGTCTTCACGAGTCCGCGGTGGCCATCCGTGAAGCGTGGCAGCCCGCCCATCTCGGTCTGATCGACGTGCTCAAGGACCGGCTCGATGATCACCGTAGGTGGGCGGCCAAAGTGAGTCGGGCGTGCATTCTTGCGGATGCGAACGTGGACGTGGAAATGGACCCGGCCCAGTGCGCCTTCGGCCGGTTTCTCAACAGCGACCAATGTGCTCAATGGTGCGCCGATTTCGCGTCGGTAAAGACCGCGCTTGATGCCTGTCGGGAGCCGCACGCACGGCTGCATGCTTCGGCGATCCGGATTCGGGACGCCCTTGCCGCCGGCGATGCGGCGGCGGCAAAGCGCGCCTATGCCGAGGAGACCGTCCCCGCCCTCGACGACGTGGCTGCGCACTTCCAAGCAGCGATGGATGCGGAGCGGGCCGTGCTTGCGGCACAAACGCAGGCCCGGGAAACCTACGAGAAACAGACGGTGCCAGCGCTCGCGGCGACCCGCGACGTCTTGCGCCGCTGCCAGGATCACGCCACCCGCGCACTGGAGGGGGTGAACAAAGCCAAAGCACTGTTCGCCGCCCAGACGAAGCCGAATCTGGAGAAGGTACAGGAGCTACTCAAGAAGGTGCGTAAGGAAGTCAGGGCCAATGTGCTGACCGACGAGGGCATGCTCGCCGCCGCGCACGCCACGAAACGGAACATCACCGCGCTCGGGGCGGTCGCGGTTGTCGTCGGCGTTCTTCTCGGATTGGTCATCGCTCGAGGCATCATCAAGACCCTGGCCCGGATTATCGTCACCCTGAACGAAGGGGCGGACCAGGTCAACGACGCGGCCGCCCAGGTAGCCGCGGCTTCTCAGCAACTGGCGGAAGGAGCCAGCGAACAGGCCTCCTCACTGGAGGAGACCTCCAGCGCTTTGGAACAGATGGCGGCCATGACCCGCACCAATGCCGACAACGCACGGCAGGCCGATGAGCTCAGCGCGCAGGCAAGCACGGCGGCCCAAGCCGGCGATAAAACGATGCAGCAGCTCAACGTCGCCATGTCGGCGATCGGCGACTCGTCGGCCCAGATCCAAAAGATCATCAAGGTCATCGAGGAGATCGCCTTCCAGACGAATCTATTGGCCTTGAACGCGGCGGTGGAGGCCGCACGGGCCGGCGAACACGGGAAAGGATTCGCCGTCGTGGCCGACGAGGTCCGCAACCTCGCCCAGCGGGCCGCGCAGGCCTCTCGCGAGATCACCGGGCTCATCGAGAATTCCGTGACCAAGACAAGGGAAGGTGCAGACGTGGCCAACGAAGTAGGCAGTGCACTGACCGCGATTGTCGCGGACGTGGCTCGCGTTACAGAACTGGTCAACGGTATTGCCCAGGCCAGCCGGGACCAGGCGCAGGGCGTAGATCAGCTGAACACCGCGGTCGGGCAGATGGACAAGGTCACGCAGCAGAATACGTCGGGCGCCGAAGAGTCGGCGTCCGCCGCCGAGGAGCTGGCCGCGCAGGCGACTGCCGTGAACGGAATGGTGAACGAGCTATCGATGCTCGTCGGTGGGCACACCTCCACGGCTGCGAAGGATTCACGCGGGGATGCTTCGCCCGGCCCGGAGGCGAAGTCGCGTGGCGTCAACGCAGCTCAAAGGCTCGGAGCCGGCGCGGGGGGATTCCACCTGTTGGCTTCCGCGCAGCCGGATTCGCGGGACGACAGATCCGAGCCGGATGGATTCGAAGACATGTCCACGTTGTAAGCCACGAACTTGGCGCGATGCCGCGGGGCTGGCTGCCCAGGCGGCATCGTCGGTAATCTGGAGAATCGGCGATGGCGAGAGACCCTGGTCAACAATACGCGACGTCCGGCAGGTTGGATCGTGATCTGACTCCGAACGTCAGTGAGCACTCGATCGCGCTGGCCGGCGCAGCCGGTACGTGGGCGGACCTCAGTGAACGGTTTGCCAAGTTTCACGAGAAGCTCTGTTCCCAGCTTACCGAGCTTCCCCAACAGTCGCTGGAATCTACTCAGGCCCTGGTTACCACTCTTGCCAAGGCGTCCGAACGGTCCGCCGACATGGCACACAGCCTGACGCGTCTGTCGCAACAAAGGGACGATTTCAGCACTGCCCTGCGCCGCCTGATCCAGCCGCTTCGCCGACACGAGAGGGCGCTCGCCGTTGCGATACTCCTTGAGTCGTTCCTCCCCACAAAGTAACGGTGCGGAGACGCGGGGTTGACCGGTGTGCAGCGCACGCTGCCGCGGCAGACCGGACTTTGCGCAGCCGTACATCTGACGCCTGATGAGCCTCCAACGGTTGACCGGGCCTCGACCTGTCCGCTGCTCCACCCTGGGGTGAGTGCCGCCTTCCCGGTATGGGGGGTGCTCCAGGCCCGTTCCCCTACGGCCTCCGGCCAGCGGAGGTCCGCCTCTCGCAATACCTTGGAATCGCGTCAGGAGGCTTCAAACGCCCTGGGGCCCGGCTATAATGCGGGATCATGGCAAGGCGAACAAAAAAGGAAGCGGCCAGGCCGTTGGAGCAGCGACTGTCCCGGGCCGCTGAGCGCATGCGGGAGACACTGGGGGCGGTCATCGATCATGTTCCCGTCGCGGTCAAAAAACCCGCTGAGTTCCAGCGTGTCTTGAAGCTGGACCGCAGCCTGTCCAGTCGGCTGCTTCGGGCCGTGCAGCTCAATGATCCGCTGGCCTCGCTGCACCGGATGCCCGGACCGCACGGAATCCGACTCTTGCTGAACGCGGCACGAAACAGCCGTGGTGACGAGAAACTCATCGCTCGCGCGGATCGTGCCCTGACGGAACTCGAGAACCTCGTGGCCACCGAAATCGGGGACTGGCAGGACCTGAGCGTGGCTATCAGCGGTTGGCTCCCGGACACGCGCGAGCCGTTCGACATGGGCAACCGCCAGATCGCGTTCAAGGCGATGAGCAACATCAAAGGCATAACCGCTGACGCCGAGATCGCCGTCACGTTCATCCACCCGGGCAGCGGCACGAAGGACTGGGTGGACCGAGCCGGCATCACCGGTCTTTGCGGCTTGAGACGTCTCCGGCCAGGCACCCCGATGGTCGTGATGCACGGCCATTCGATCGCCCCGCCGCCGGGGGCCCGGCGAACGTCGCTTGTGGGGGACCCCATCGACACCGCCCACGGGCCCGCGCTGATCCGGGAGTTCACGTCGCGTCGGACACCAAAGTTCGACGTGCAGGTGAAGGGCGATTTCTTCTTCTACGTACTCCGGGGCGATGGCGTCGGGTTGCACTCGAAGGTGGATATGTTCTTCGGGGACGTGACGCGCAAGCGCTACCCGGCCTGTCGCGAGGTGAGCGCCCAGCCTGCGACCCCGGGGGCGGTCGTCGATATTCCGGTTCGGGCCCTTATCGTGGACGTGCTGGTGCACGAGGACGTGTGGCCGGGTCTCGAGCCGGACCTCCGCATGTACGACACGACCGGCCGCGGCGTGGCCAATCCCATGGATCCTTCCCGGGAGATGGATCGCATCGATGTGCTGGAATCGGTCCAAGCGATGGGGACGGACATGTCGCGTTTTCGCACGAAAGACTTCGCCCGGTACGTGGACATGGTGCGATTTGTCTGCAAGAAGCTGGGCTGGAACACGGATCGATTCCACGGCTACCGGTGCCGCCTGGAGTACCCGGTCTACGGCACCCAGGTGTCGATGGTCTTCGAACCGCCCGCCCGGGGTGGGTGATCGCAGGCATTCTGCCCGCCGGGGGAACCCTCATGGGTCCATCATTGGCGGCGTTTCATGCCCCGCTGTCAGGACACACCTAAAGCATGTATCCGATATAATCAATTTCACTTTACGTGAGCGGGTCGTGGCGGATCGTGCCCCCCGGGTCAACGGGACGGTGGCTTTCGTCCGTCGGGTGCCGGTGAGGCCTTCTCGGGTGCGCAACCGGCCGTCCGTGACCTTTAGCCCGCCGGTGCGGTCGATGCCGGTTGGCGCCGGCCTTGTCCACGCCACGGGGGTCGTGTGGACTGGCAACTCACCACCGATGTTGCTCGAGGGTGGTATCAGGGCAACAGGCGGCGTGATTCGGGCGGTGGGGTCGATCGGCAGTCTTCGAAAGCTCCCCGATTGGGTTTCGCGCGAGCGCGCCGGCTCAGGTTTCCGCTAGAACCCATGTGGCCTGCGGCAGGCCCCGTCGATCTGTCGACGGGCACCACCGCGGTGGCACGTTGTCGTACTGTTGGCAAACTTTGACGCGGCGGGCAGGACCCGGCCGCGACGGGCGATTGCCTTCGAGGGGTCGGCTGAGCGCAGCCAACCGACTCGTACGGTTTTGTATGCGCTGTGAGTGCGCGCCGTCATTCTACGATGAACGCGTGGGTGGGGTTACCAGTCGTTGCGCGCGGGTTGGTGGAGGAAGCCTGGTGACACGGAGGACGGATGTGCCCTGGCGGGACGTTCGGGCCAAACAATGCGACCGCCGCTATCTACAGTTAATGCGCGACTTGCTGGAGATGCGGATTCCATACCTGCGGGGTGGCGCGGAACGCATCGAAATCATCGCAGACCGGCTCGGGCAAGCCGCCGGCTTCGACCGCCAGGAACGGGCGATTTTGCGATTTGGCGCGAGGTATCACAATATCGGACTTCTCGCCATTCCCGACTCGATCCTGTTGGCCGCACGGGCACTTACCGCGGACGAACGCGCGGGTGTTGTCTGCCATGTCCGGCTTGGTGGTCAATTAATCAACTTGGGCTACTACGACTATCCTGAAGTCCTTGAGACCATTTGGTTCCACCAGGAACGCCCGGATGGGAAGGGACCATTCGCGTTGTCGGGCGAGGCTATCCCCGTATTCGCGCGGATTACGGCGGTGGCATCGGCCGTGGATTCGATGCGTACGGGGCGCCCCTACCGAGCGGCGATGCCCGACGAAGCGATCGTGGGCGAACTGCACGATTGCGCGGGATCGCAATTCGATAGCAACGTGGTGCGCATGTTCGCCCGAATCCAGAGGGAGGTTTTCGACTCGTTTGAAACGCTGGCAAAGCGTAGCAGCGGCGCGATGCAACCGAGTGCCGGCAGCCGGCGCCGGCGTGAACCGGTAGGATCGGCTACCGGGGCCCATTCTCGCGCCGCGGGGATGGCTTCCGGCGTTGAGCGGGCTCCCGCGCCCCGTACGATCAATGTGGGAGCTCGCCTCGCCGGAATCCAGCAGATGACGCCCCTGCCGACGGCCGTGTCCGAGGTCCTGATGCTGCAGGGCAACCAAGCGTCCGACGGTCCTGAATTGGTCCGGACGGTCGAGCAGGACGTCGCGTTGGCAGCCAAGGTCCTCGCCCTTGCGAATTCGTTGGCCTATGGCCCTCGGCGGGGACGCGTGGCGACCATCGAGGAAGCCGTCTTGAGGCTCGGATTCGATATCATCAAGGCCATGGCCGCCGGAATAGGCGCGTTGCGCGTTTTTGGAACGGAGGACGCACACCGAGCCCCCCACACCACGCTCTGGGAGCACTGCTTGGCCACGGCGCTGATCGCGCGAGAGCTGGCCTCTCACGACCGGACCGCCAATGAGGGTGCGTGGTACCTGATGGGGCTTCTCCACGACCTGGGAAAGTTCGTCCTCGCCGAGCATTTTCCGGATCACGTGCGCGAGTTGCGGCAGGCCGAGTCGGCGGCCGTGGAACGGCAGCTCCTTGAAACCGAGCATGCCACGATTGGGGCGACGCTCTTGTCCGGGTGGAACGTGCCGCCGGACATCAGCCGTGCCGTCCGCGAGCATCACCGGGACTGGGCGATCGCCGGTCGAGTCGATCTGAACGAGGCGGGAATGCCCCTGGCGCTTCAGGTGGCCGACGCGCTCGCCGTCGCGCTGGGGTTTGGCTCGGGTCTGCTCGATCAGTTCCCTCGGATTCCAGCGGAGGTGTTGGGTCTCTGCCGCGGTGCCGCCCAGCTTGATGTCGCCGCCCTGAGCCGGACGGTGCGGGAGCAGGTCCGCGAGATGAAACTGCTGCTGGGCCTGTTCGAGGCGGCCACGCCGGACTCCGTGGACGCAGAATGTGCAGACGCGGCCGAGCAGCCGCCGATCAGCTTTGTGGCGACGGAGCGCCGTAGCTTGGACTTTCTGTCCGTGTGGCTCCATTACACAAGGGGCCGCCAGGTGCGGACGCTGTCGTTGGCCAGATGTGAGGGCGAGATCCGACCCGAGTCCGTCGTGATTCTCGATTTGCCTGACGCGGAGCCGGAACGGGGCCAGATTGAACGGGTACACGCTCTGCTGAACGCGTATTGCGGAGTGGTTGTCGCGCCGGCGGCGTGGGAGACGGCGATCTCCGGCACGAACGCCGACTGGCCGGTCCTCGTACCACCGGCGACCACCCTGAGCATGGAATGGGCTCTGCGACAGGTATCGCCCGACCGGGTGGCCACGCCTTGAGTCACCGGGGCCTGACGGCTGTCCGCCCGGCCGGGGTATATCCAACGTCCTTCCCCCAGGAGACGGGGCAGGCCCGGCCGGTGGTGTGAAACGAGGGTTGTACGTTGCTCGTGCACTCGCGTGACGCCCACCGGTCGACTGCCCCGCCGTCGTTGTGGGCGAGCCCAAGGCGGCCGCAGCCGGAGAAATCAGAGGTGTCACCGAGCGTCGCGTGGGGCCCGCGGTGAGACGGATCGACCACGTGGCCGCGCAGCGAATCTTCGAGCATGGGCCGGGCACGAGCCGCGGCGAGCACGTCATCCCCAGGGTATAGGTTCACGCCTGCTCTGGGTTTCCCTTTTTGACCTTGCGCGTCTTCTTGCTTTTGCGTTTTTTGCGGGTCGTCTTGGCCCGGCGTCTTGGCTTCTCCTGCGGTGGTGCCGGGCCGGCTGTCGTGTCTTCGTGCGTGTGGGGATCCTTCTCGCGTTCGAGCAGATCGTCGAGTGCCACGGCCAGCACGCGACAGATCTTATCGATGGTGGTCAGGGTGGCGTTGTACGGTTTGCCACCTCCGATCTTGGCGATCGTGGTCTGCGAGATTCCCGATTGTGCGGCCAGGATGCCATACGTCATCTTGCGACCGGTGCGTCGCTTGTAGAGCTGCATGGCCTCACGCAGTTTAATTACAATCATTACGAAGTGGACTTCTAAGTATTCGCCCTGACAGGGCTACTTTTTTTCTGGACAGCAAGGCCGTCGTGGTGTACACTTCTATGAGACATACGGGGAGACGCCGAACCTGCGGGGGCGGCGTGTCGCGCCGGCGCCCGTGCCACGTGAATCGTGAGGGCGTGCGCGTGCGGTACGCCCCCCACCGCTGGGCTCGGAGTTCTCAAGGACGGAGTGTACGGGCGCAAGCCGGGAACTCCAACGGAAAATCTCCTTGAGTATTTCGCAACCGGCACCAACCACTCGGTGTTTGCCAGCGTGGTCGCGCCGAGTGTCGATTGACGCGGTCTACTGAGACGGTCAATTGAAGGGTTGCGGAATCGCCGGTCATGCCTTAAACCCCCGCGTTCGGGGCTACCTCCCACGTGCGCGGGGAAGGCTGACCGGTGTCGTGACTCGCAGCGGTTGGTGCCCTGTGTAGTTGCGCCCGGTCGGCCTTCTCCGCGCTCTTTGTGCGTGGGGCGGGTGCGGCACTTCAAATAACGTCATTGTTTCGTGGTTGGACGGCAGATCCGCTGCCGGTTTACCGCAATGGGGTAATCCGGTACGATTGGACCACGGAACCGCCGGCCAAGCTATGCCCCGCATCGGGGCAGCCCCGCGCAGGGGCACCTGCGCATGCGGGGAAGCTGGCCGGTGCTGTGAAGCGCAGCGACTGCCGTCCCTGCGTGGAGCGCCGGTCGGCTTCCCCGCGTTCTTCTACGTCCAGAACGGGGAGCAGGCCGGCAGAGACAGCGTCCACATCTCAAAGCTCCACATCGTGCGATCCGGGCGAGAGGTAAGGAGTCAGTTCGTGTCGATCCAAAGGGTCTGACGGGGCGGCGATCGCGCGTGCGGCCTGTGCACCGTCTGAATCAGTGGCGCACCGGGCACAATGCGACGGCCGCCCCGGACGAGGCGTCCGCGGTCCCCGGCTGGCGCCGGGCCAGCCCATTTTCCAGCGAGCGACAGAAACGCTGAAGTTTTTTTTGCTGGGCCCCGGCGGACGGAGCGGCGCCGTAACTAGCTGTTGCGAAAGAAGTTCTATTCTGTTTTCTTTTTTTCTTGTCCACTACATGTCCCAGACATGGAACTTTTCACTTGACTCGTTGGCCAGGGTCACCCGATTATGGCGCGCAGCCGGCATAAAAGTGTCGGGATTCCTATCACGGCGAAACGGTCTCTTCCGGGTACGGGAGCTTCTATTCCCAACGCCGGGCAGCCGCTCCGTGCGAGGCCGGTCCGAGCTCGGGCGGCATGCGGCCCAGCGGCTCGGGCCGGCCGGCCCATTTGGGGCGGGCGGCCGCGCCCGGAGCGCCAGGAACAATCGGTGGGCGCGGATGGTGACAGGCCCAGCCACCACAGGGTCTGGGGGGGAGCCTGAGGCTGTGCGGCGGCGGCGCGGCGAGCGAGCCCTCGTGCGCGTGGCGCCCCCGCGATATCACGCCGGGACGAACATTTCCTATCTTTCCCCCCCGGTTTATCCGCGATCTGAACGTCAGCGACTAATACGGCGTCATCGACCGATAAGATCGGCCCGGCCGGCGCGGACTGGTCCGGTCAGCTCGGTCGGTTCAGCCACATTTGGCGGTTCATGTCTGGGACACATCTTTTTGCATCCAGCGACGCGCGCGGGTAGTACACTAAAATCAGATGGATATGAGGCGCGAGTGCGCGCTCAGTCAACTCATGGTCTGCCGGCCGACTGTGTTGCTGGTGGGCCCAAGGGTTTCGTCGCGAATAGTGTACGTCGCGCGCGCCGCTGGGGGAGGAACTATCATGTCACCGACCGGGTCGAGCCGCCCAGCGGGGCTGCCGCGGAAAACGTTCAAACTACCCGTCCACCATACCTCGAATGACGCGATCGCATGGATGCAAACTGTGTCCGCACCCGCCATCTGCTGCGCGCGTTGCTGCGCGCGCAGGGGGAGGGCTCTTTACGATTACCGCGCGGGGGGGAGGAGCCCTCTGCGCCTTTCTCGTTTCGTTCCCTTGCTGATGGCCGCTCTCTTGCCCTTGTTGCTCGCCGCGCCCGCGCAGGCCGAGGTGGACATCCGGCTGGTCGGCGCCTGGGG
>CAZBUJ010000013.1:62530-85496 GCA_964495075.1 uncultured Phycisphaeraceae bacterium | reverse complement strand
GAGTGAATCATCTCCACCCACGGTAGGACGGCCTTGATCTTGTTACGCTGCAGGTGCCCCACCATGTGCCAGCGTGGATCGATGACCGCACCGCCCTCGCCGCCCGGGCGCCGCGCGGCCAGTTCGTGCATCATCGCGGCCCGCTTGGTCAGGTCCTGGACCCGGCTCTCGCCGATCCGCTCGAAGCCCAGTTCGACCAGGTGGCGGATGACGTCCACCCCGACGTACTTGGTGATCGGTAGGAGCATCACGTCGTCGGGCGATCGACCGGCCCGCCCGCACGCGGCGTGGATGCGGTCCTGCACCCGCTTGACGTTCTCGCTGAGTTGTCGTCGTACGGCGTTGCTCATCACCAAGTCTGGTCCCGACGCACCGGCGGAGGGAGCGCCGGCATGATCATAGACGATTCGCGAGCGTCGTCCAGTCGCGGTTGACGTGCGGCCGTTCGGGTCAGACGATACCTCGTATGCCGACCATCGACGACATCATCGTGGAACCGCCGGCCGCGGGTGAGCGGGTCGATCCTGTGAGTTATTTCGACACGCCCGGCGACGTGGAACTCGAGATCGGCGTGGGCAAAGGCGGGTTCCTGCTCCGGCGGGCGAAGGAACACCCCGAGCTGCGCCTGCTCGGCATCGAGTGGGCCTACCCCTACTTTCGCTATGCGGCGGACCGCATGGCCCGATGGGGCGTCCCCAACGTCCGCATGATGCGGACCGACGCGCGGAATTACGTGATTCATCACCTCGTCCCGGGATGCCTGTCCGCCCTCCACGTGTACCACCCGGACCCGTGGCCCAAGAAGCGGCACCACAAGCGGCGACTCTTTCAGCCGGATTTCGTGGCCGTCGCCACCGCCGCCCTTCTGCCCGGCGGTCGTTGGGCCATCCAAACCGATCACGCCGGCTACTTCGAGTGGATCGAGGACGTGATGGCACGGCAGGAAGGCCTCGAACCGATCGACTACGACGACCCCGCTTGCGGCATCGTCGACAACCAGGCCCGGACCAACTTCGAGATCAAGTACCTGCGCGAGGGGCGGAAGGTCCATCGTCTCGCCTACCGAAAGCAGTAGTGGGTCGACCGTACCGTTGGGGGGCCGGATGGCCGTCTGGCGGCCGCGTCCTTGACAGACCCCGGCCACCCCTCACAATCGCCACAACACGGAAAGGTGGGGTTCGCCATGCAAACACCACGATGGTTCTGGGGCATCCGGCTCGGTCTGCTCGCGGTTGGCGGGCTCGCCGGATGCGATACCCCTTTGCCGGAAGTCAAAGAGATGGCCAAAGCCGAGACGTCACTCGCGAGTGTGCAGGATCGACAGCGGGGGGAGGAGATCGCCCGGCGTGAACTCGACTGGAGGAACGGGGCGATCGTCTACCAGGTGATCGTCGATCGATTCGCCCCGTCGGCCGACCTCGATGCGAAACGGGCCCTGTACGCCGCGCCCCGCAAGCTGCGGAAGTGGTGCGAGTCGCCGAAACGCGGCGAGTTCCTGCCCGCCGCCAACGTCTGGACCCACGAGATCGAGTTCTGGGGCGGCGACCTGAAAAGCCTGCGGAGCAAGCTCGACTACGTCGAGGGACTCGGGGTCACCGTGCTCTACCTCAACCCCATCCACAAGGCGTTTACCAACCACAAGTACGACGCCCTCGACTACTTCGAGGTGTCGGAAGAGTACGGCACCCGCGAGGACGTCAAAGCGCTGGCCGCCGATTTGCATCGGCGCGGCATGAAGCTCGTGCTCGACGGTGTGTTCAACCACATGGGGCGGTCGGCGGCGTGGTTCAAGGAGGCGATGGCCGGCGATACCAGTCCGAGGCGCGACTGGTTCTTCATCGGTCCGGAATACGAGAAGGGCTACCGGGCGTGGGCCGGCGTCGCCAACCTGCCGGAGCTGCGGATCGAAAACCCGGCCGTCCAGGCGCGGATCTACGGCGACCCGGACTCGGTGGTCCAGGGGTATCTCCGGGACGGAGTCGACGGCTGGCGGCTGGACGTCGCGTTCGACCTGGGCTTCGTCTACCTCGACGGGCTGACCCGGGCCGCCCATTCGGCGAAACCGGGCTCGCTGGTCATCGGCGAGATCTGGAACTACCCGTCCGAGTGGGCCCCGGCCGTCGACGCCATCATGAACTTCCACGCCGGGGAGCTGATCAAGCACTTCGTCCGCGGCGAGGTTTCCGGCGGTCAGCTTGGCCGGATGCTCGACGTGATGGTGGCGGACGCGGGCCTGGAAACGATCCTCAAGGCCTGGCTGGTGCTCGACAATCACGACCTGCCGCGGCTCCGCACGCAGTTGAAGAAGCGATGGCGGGAACAGATGGCCCAGGTGCTGCAGTTCACCGTGCCCGGCTCGCCGAACCTGTACTACGGGGTTGAACTCGGGATGGAGGGCGGTTGGGACCCGGAAATGCGCGGTCCGATGCCGTGGGACAAGGTCGACAAGAATCCCCCCTCGCTGCAATGGGTGCGCAAGCTCGTCGCGATGCGGCGCAACAGCCGCGCCCTGCGGGTGGGCGATTTCCTGGTGCTGCCGTCCGACACGCTGCTCGCGTTCATGCGCCGCACCGACCGCGTCGACGAGACGACCGTCGTGGTCGCCAATGCGTCGGACAAGCCGGTAACCGAAGTCATCTCGCTGCGCGAACCGAAACTGATGAACTTCACGAAGATGAAGGACGCGCTGAGCGATGCCGAGGTGCAACCGAAGTCGGGCGTGGTGCGGGTCACCGTCCCCGCCCACACCGCGTGGGTCCTCCAACCGGTCATCGACCGAACCGCTGAGTACAGCCCCTACAAACGCGTGCAATAGGTGATCGTTCGTTCAATAACGCTGCAAGCACGTCGGTTGCGCACCGCTCAAAGAAGAGGCCAAAAGCGCGGCGCAGGCATCTTGCCTGCACCTGATTGGATCGCGAGTACATCCGTCGCGTGGTGGGGCAGCGTGCTGAAGGCCCCGGAGGGGCGACGGGCATGTAGCCACGGGTTTCAACCCGTGGTGAGCGATGCGGTACCACAAAGGGAGCCCCGGAGGGGCGACGGGCACGTAGCCACGGGTTTCAACCCGTGGTGTGCGATGCGGTACCACAAAGGGAGCCCCGGAGGGGCGACGGGCATGTAGCCACGGGTTTCAACCCGTGGTGTGCGATGCGGTACCACAAAGGGAGCCGCTCCGGGGCCTTCAGGACGCTGCCCACTTCGGTGAACACGTACGATCGCGAAGCGATCCGCGCCGTGCAGGCCGCTACGCGTACCTGGTACCGCGTTTTCGGAACCTGTGCTCGCCCCCGCTCAGCCGTTGTCCTCCGGGTCGAGCGGGGTGATCTCCACATCGAGCTTGATCGCGGCCTGCAAGGCACCCCAGATCTCCGCGAGGAGCCCCAAGTACTGGATGAACAGGATCATTCCAATCACCGCGCCGCCCGCGGTACCCAACATGACCATGTCATCATTCCCGTAACCCGGAAGGACGTACCCTCGACCGACGCATTCAAGAACCAGGACGGCCGCAGCGGTGAGCACCGTCCCGCGCAGCACCCACGTCGTCCATCGGATCAGCCTGCGGCTTGGGATGCGCCGAGCGAGGTCGCGAAGGACTCTTAGCTCGCCCCCCATTCTCACGGCGGTGCCGGCTGCGATTGCCGTCCAGGACACCGCCGACAGTGCCTGGGCCGGTTGAGCGAACCACCACAGACACCCCATCAGCATTCCGGCGAACACGATCGTGGCCCCGCACACGACCCCCCAGCGAATCCAGATCGATCCCGCCCGCGGCGTGCGGCCCGGATCGAACGCCGTGAGAAACCACGTGCCGACCACGCTCGCGCCGAGGCAGCCCAGGACCCCCAGTATGGTCACGGCGTGCAACCATGTGCGCGAAGGCGATGCCGCCGGATACACCAGCAGCATCACGCCGCCCAACTGGCCGACCGCCGTCAGCCCGACCCCAAAGCGCAGCCGACGCAGCCAGCCGCGATCCGAAAACGCCAGGCCACTCAAGCCCCAGGAGAGTACGATCAGCGTGCCGCATTCCGGGCAGCGCCCGTCCAACGACAAGCCACGCAGGTTGTAGCCGCACAACATACACCGGGCGTCGACGTCGGTATCGACCTCCCCATCGGACTTCAATTCGATGCGGGGGCTGGCCCTGTTGCTGTCGTCGTCCATCGGATCAGGATCAAGACCTCCATCGCGTTTTCAGGGCGAAGCGGTCAACCACAGTGTCAAACCGATACCTGATCAGGACGGATTCCGCAAATGATCGCACGCGGAAGCGCTGTGTCGGCCGACCAGCTCGTCCCAGGACTTCGAATTGAACACGCAGCCGGGGTCGCCGGTGTTGAGGTGGCCGGTGTAGGCGTCGGCCCGGGCCCGACAACCGCCGCAATAGTACTTGAACTCGCACACTTCGCAGTGGTCGGTCCTTTTCTCGCGGTTGTTCAGGACCTCGTAGAACTCGTTGTGCCGGAAGATGTCGGCGACGCCGCGGTTCCGCACGTTGCCCAGCACCCGGTGCGGCATGTAGACGCACGGTGTGATCGTGCCCTCCGGCTCGATGCAGATGTACGTCCGTCCGGCCCCGCAGCCGCCGAGATACTTCGCCACCACCCGGGCCTTCTCGCCGCCGCCGCCACCGAGATGCGAGCATGACGTCACCCCGTCGATCGGGGCGTGGGCCAGCGACAGACGGCACAGTTGCGGCGCGGTGCTCATGACGCTGATCCGACCCGTCTGCATCGTTTCGTTCAGGATCCGCATCAGCCGCTCGCGCTGCGGCGGCGCGAGGTCGTTGGCCGTCATGTTCAGCCCGCGGCCGACCGGAATGAAATTGAAATGCGCGAAACAGCTCGCCCCGATTTCCACCGCGAAGTCGATCATCTTCTCGACTTCGTCATAGTTGCCCCGGTGCACGCACATCGCCACGCCGAGCCGGAGCCCGTCCTGGGCGACCACGTTCTTCATGCCCTGCACCGTGCGCTCCCACATCCCGGGCTCGCCGCGGAACCGGTCGTGCTTGTCGGGGTCGACCGAGTCGAGCGAGATCTCGACGTACTTGCACCGGGCACCGGCGAGCTTCTCGCAGAACTGTGGTGTTAGGGTCGTGCCGTTGGTGGCCACCGACGTGTGGATGCCGCGCTCCTGGCACCGGTGCAGCACGGGGAGCAGGTCCTTCGAGATCGTCGGCTCGCCGCCGGCAATGGACAGCATGGGGATGTACGCGTCGCCCAGCTGGTCCACCACCGCGAGCTTCTCCTCGGTGGTCAGCTCCTGGTCGGCCGCCGTCGGGTTCGCGTCCTGGTAGCAGTGCTGGCAGCAGAGATTGCACCGGTTGGTGAAGTTCCAGATGACGATGAGCGGCACGCTGAACCGCTGCGGCAGCGTCAGGCCGAACTCCGCCACGCTGCGGGCGGTGGCCACGAAGCCGCGGAGCGTGCTGCGATGCTGAGCGATCCGCTCGCGGAACACTTCATCCGTCACGCCGCCCTTGACCCGCTTGATGAAGCGGTGCAGCGGCCAGTACTTCACCCGGTGCCACAGCGGGGCGTCCGGGTTCGCGTACGACTGCGCCACCTCTTCGAACATCGTCTGACCGCGGCGGCGGTCCTTGGAGATGTGCCGCAGAAGGAGTCGCATCCACCACGTGCCGAGGTAGTCTTCCAGGGCGTGGTGGTAGTCGAGGTGGACATGACGCCCGCCCGCTTCGGTCTCGCCCCCGGTCAGCGCCGCCCGCCTCGCCCGGGCCTGCTTGACGTAGGCCCGCGAACTGATGCTGCCGTCGTCCGTGCGGTCGGATCGCTTGTCGGGGTTCCGCGAGACGGCCTCCGCGTGGGCGTACTCCTTGCCCATCTCGCGGGCCGTCGAGTTGACCGGTGCCTCGGTGCGACTGTCGTACGGATCACGCATCAGTGGTTCTGCTCGTTGTCGCCCAGGCCCCCGTTGTTCTCTCGGCCCCACGGCTCGTCCGGATCGTCCACCGCCCCGAACCGGCCTTCCCACGGCATCATGGCGTTGGGGTGCGGATCGGGCCGGAGGGGGACGCCCGGATGCGCCTCCTGCCACTTCTGTTTGTCGACGGCGATCATCTTCTCCAGGTACGGCCGGTAGGTCGGCCCGCCGTTGATCGCACAGAACGGGTAGAACCCGTCCGGCGTGGAATACTGAATCACGCATCGCTTGACCCGTTCGGCGTCGTAGTTGTAGCGGTCCATGAAGTGCATGCCGGCCGCCATCAGCGTCTTGTACGACTTCCTCTCCCCTCCGCCGCGGCCCTTCCTCTTGTTGGTCAAGCCCTGCAACGCCCGCATGAACGTGAACGGCGAAATCCGCCGGTCGTAGTTCCGCCAGCGGTAGTTTTTGATGAACAGCCACGCGATCCGGGCCAGGTCCCACTTCGTGGCGAGCCGACGCTTCGCTTCCACGCGGGCGGCGAACTCGTTGAAGTCGTCCATCAACCGCATGAAGTCAAACATCGCGGGGATGGGGACGGCCTCCCGTTCCGGCGTCACGAAGAAGTACGTGCCGAACGAGCAGTCGCTGTGACAGCTCGACCGGATCTTCGGCTTGCCGTCGATCAGTTGCATCACCCGCGACAGGGGGGCCACCGACCCGAGTGGGCAGAAGTCGCGCTCGAGATCGGCACCGGATACCCGGGCGATGTCGTGGGCGAGGTCGCCCAGCGTGTACCGCTGGGCCTCGCGTTGCCGCGTGCTGATCCGGCCCGTGAACGCCACCGGCTGATACGCGATGGCACTGACCGCCTCGATGTTGTTCACCGCGAACCGGAAGATCTCGCCCACCTGGTCGTTATTGACGCCGTTGATGATCGTCGGCACGAGGCAGATCTTCATGCCGGTGGCCCGGCAGTTCTCCACGCAGGCGAGCTTCCTCTCCCACAGGTCCTCCCGCCGGAGCTTCTTGTAGATCTCCGGATCGACGCCGTCGAACTGCAGGTACAGCGTGTGCAGACCGGCCTCGTGCGAGCGGCGAGCGAATTCGGCATTCGCGTGTGTGATGCCGTTGGTGGCGATCTGGATGTGCGTAAAGCCCATCGAGCGGGCGTTGGCCACGATCCGGTGGAAGTCGGGATGGATGGTCGGCTCGCCGCCCGTGAACTGGATCGCGGTCGGCGGATAGGGCCGCTGGTTACGCAGCGCTTGCAGCATCTCGACCACCATCTCGTACGTCGGTTCGGCCACGTGGCCCGCCGCGTTGGCACTGGCGAAGCAGACGGGGCACGTCAGGTTGCACCGGTTCGACAGGTCGATCTGGGCGAGGCACGACGTCGACAGGTGCTGGCTGCACAGGCCGCAATCGCTCGGACAGTGGTGACCGCCCCGCACCTGCGGCTCGAGCACGCCCCGCTCGTCCTGGAAGACCCGGCGGGCGGATCGCAGGTACATTCTGGCGTCCGTGAAGACCCGGTCCTTCACGTAGCCGTGTTCCGGGCAGGTCTTCTCGATGTAGACGTTGTTGTCCTGTTCGAAATAGCGGCCGAGGATGATCCGCGAGCATTCCGGACACAGCGTCTCCACGGTGCGGGGCAGGGTGCGATGGATCGGGCGGATCCGCGCCCCGCCGTGCGTGTGGGTCGGCTGCCGGTGGTGCGACGCGGGCGGCGTGTGGCAGAAGAGGGCGTCGGCGTGCGGCTCACGATGCGTGCCGCACGACGGGCATTCGTATTCGAGATGGACCCGGTCCTCTTGGGCCTCGTAGATGAACTGCGATGACACCCGCTCGTGACAGCGGGAGCAGGTCGACTCACAGGGCCACGGCAGCCCCCGGTCGACCGGATGAAACTCACGCAGGTGGAGCTTGTATTCTTCGAGTTCCGTGCGGACGTCGTCCCGCGCGACCGGGCATCGGCGGATCCTGGTGATCGGTCTCACCAGGTCGCCGGAGTGCTGTCCGCCGCCTTGGCGGGCGTTCGTTCGCGTGCCGAATGGCCTTCCACCGTCCTTCATTGACGATTCCCCGGGCACCCCTTGACCGCGCCGGTACCGGACCGCTCCGTGGCGGCGGATTGTACCCCAACGGCCGACCGCGCCCAACAAAAAACTGCACCGCACGCGCGTCGGCCGCGAGGCGGGCGCTCGCGGGTGCGACGTCCCCGTCCGGCGCCCTTCCCGGGGCGCCCGTCCGGTTGCCGCGAGGCGGTTCGACCGTGCTGGCCGGGCTTGATATAATCCCGCGTGGTCCCGATCGCGGGGAGTCAATCGAATGGCATCGTCCACCGGCCTGAAACGGATCCTCGACGACAATACAATCGCCGCCGCGGCGGAGTTGACCGTCGCGGAGGCGGACCGCGTGGTCCGCTGCCTGGCGTGCGGGCATCGGTGTCGCATTCCGGTGGGTCGGGCGGGGGTGTGTCGCGTGCGTTTCAACGACGGCGGCACCCTGCGGGCGCCGAGCGGCTACGTGTCCGGCTTGCAGATCGATCCCATCGAGAAAAAACCATTTTACCACGCGTTTCCCGGTCGCGATGCGCTGTCCTTCGGCATGCTCGGGTGTAACCTGCACTGCAGCTACTGCCAGAACTGGATCACCAGTCAGACTTTGCGCGACAGCCAGGCCGTCGGGCGGATCACCCGGTGCACGCCGAACGAACTGGCCGACCTGGCCCGTCAGCACGCGGTGCCGGTCATCGTGAGCACGTACAACGAGCCGCTCATCACGGCGGACTGGGCGGCCAAGGTGTTCGAACCCGCCCGGGAACTGGGGATCCACTGCGGCTTTGTGAGCAACGGGAACGCTACGCCGGAAGTGCTCGCCTTCCTGCGACCCTTCATGGACCTGTACAAGGTCGATCTGAAATCGTTCGATGACAAGCATTACCGCAAGCTGGGCGGTGTGCTCCAGAACGTGCTCGACACGATCCAGCAACTCAAGGAGATGGAGTTCTGGGTGGAGATCGTCACGCTCGTCGTGCCGACGTTCAACGATTCCGACGACGAGTTGGGCCGGATCGCGGCGTTCATCGCGAGTGTCTCCACTGACATTCCCTGGCACGTAACGGCCTTTCATCCGGACTACAAGATGACCGGCCCCCCGCGCACACCGGCCGAGACGTTGAGTCGCGCGTACGAGATCGGTCGGGCCGCGGGACTGCGGTTCGTCTACCCCGGCAACCTGGCCGGCGGTGTCGGCGAGCGGGAACACACTCACTGCCCCGGCTGCGGCGGGCTGCTGATTCGGCGCCGCGGGTTCTTTGTCGAAGAGAACCGGATGATCGGCGGCCGCTGCCCGGATTGCGACCACACGGTGCCGGGCGTGTGGGAGGAGCACCCACCGCGCCGGTCGACCGGAAACGGCTGGCCTCGCGCGTTGTAGGCGGCGACGCCCGGCCCGCCGCCCCGCCCCGGACGGGCACACGCCGCCGCGTGCGACTCATCGCGGACAAATCACAATGCCCGGCCCGGGGGGCGGTCCGGATCGCCCACCGACTCGTCTTGCCTCCCTTGACCCGCACGTGGGCACCAAATACTCTGAACGGGCCTCTGGTGCGGGAACGGTGAATGGACTTCGACGCGATTAACGTGCTGATCCTCGACGTCGACGGCGTGCTGACCGACGGCCGGCTGACCTACGGACCGCAAGGCGAAACGACCAAGACCTTCCACGCGCTGGACGGGTTCGCCCTCCGCTGCTGGCATCGGGCCGGGTTCCGGTCGGCCGTCCTTACCGGTCGCGAGAGCGAGATGGTCAACCGCCGGGCGGCGGAGCTCGGGTTCGCCGTCGTACATCAGGGGGCCGCGGACAAAGGCCGCGCCTACGAACGTGTGCAAGCGGAGCTGGAGGTCGGCGATCCCGCCATCTGCTACATCGGTGATGATTGCCCGGACCTGCCGCCGATGCGCCGGTGTGCCTTTCCCGTGGCGGTGGCCAACGCAGCGGGGGCCGTCAAGCGGGCGGCCCACTACGTCACCCGGCGCAACGGCGGGGACGGGGCGGTGGCCGAGATTGTCGAGTTGATCCTGCGCAAACAGGGCCGTTGGTCGCGCGAGTTGTACGGTTGACCGCCAGAGAGGGCCGCCGCTTCATGTCGATTCATCCTGCCAAGCGAGCCAACGGACGCATCCGCGCCATCATACTCTTCTCCTCCGTCCTGGCGCTGGTCGGCGTTGTCTTCGCCGTCGTGCAATACATGGACATGGGCGAGCAGCAGTACCGACGTGCGGGCAAGTCCGGCACGTCGACGCGACCGGCTGGGGCCTCGATCGGCCCGGACGACGCGCCCGGCCTGACCGTGCGGGAAGGGATGCCCCAACTCGGCGTGGGTGGAAAGAGCTCCATCCGTATCTACGCGCCCGACAGCGACGTGGCCCGTATGGAAATCCTCATTCGCGAGTGGCGGCCGACCGGTCGCACGGACGAAGAATTCGAGCTGATCGAGCCGGAAATCCGTCTGCGGACGCCCGGGGGGCAGTTGATCCGCGTATTGGCCGATCGCGGTGTCGTAGCGATGCGCCGGGTCGGGGGCGGCAGCTACGATCCCCGCCATGGTCGCCTGGAGGGGAATATCCGGTTCGAGATGGACCGGCTGTCGGCGGAGGAGCGGGAGGCCCTGCCCGAGGAACTCCGCGATGCCCGGCCGACGCCCGACCGCCTGGTCGAGGCCACGCTGGAGGACATCGAGTTCGATCTGGAGGCGTCGCGGATTCAGACCTCCGGTCGCTTCCGGGCCGAGGCCGCCGAAGGCTCGATCGAAGGCGTCGGACTGACCGTGCGCTACGACGAGATCAACAGCCGCGTCGAGCAGTTGGAGATCCAGCAAGGCGTGCAGATCGTGCTCAAACGGGTCGGTCGGTCCCTGCAGATCGCGCTGCCCGGGCAAACGGAGGTCGTGCCCCAGGACGGGCCGACAGGACTCGATGCGTTCGTCGCCGCCGAGGACACACCGCTCGAGACGCCGGAACCGCCGCCGACCCACGACGCGGACGGCGTTCCTTATCTCGAGTTCGAGGCGCCAGCAGAACAGAAGGCGGAATCGCAGCGGCCGACGGAAACATACGTCGCCCGGTTCGACGGTGGCGTGGCCATCGAGGAGACGGATCGCGAGGGCGTGGTCTCCCGCCTCGAGAGTGACACCCTCTCCTTCCTGTTCGACCTCGGACGACGGCAACGGGCCGTGGCGAATCGCGGCGGGCTCGCCGACGGTGCGGCGGGCAACGAGCCGGCCGACGCGCCAAACCGTGAGGTCGTGCTGACCTGGTCAGGCCGCTTTCGAATCAGCTTCGTCGACGAGGCCGTGCCGGGCGCGGCGGCCCGGCTGCAGGTGTCGGCCACGGGTGATCCGGTCTACCTGCGCAATCGAGCCGGCAGTGCCCTGTGCGGCAGCCTGGAATACCACAACGAGACGCAGAACGTCTGGCTGCGCGGCGACAAGGACACCGGCGACGTGATCGTCGAGTCGGCGGGCACCGGGCAGGTCGTGGGCCGCGAGTTGTACTTCGATCGCGCCGGCGGACGACTGGAGGTCCAGGGACCAGGCCAACTCGCCGCGGACCGCCCCAAGCAGCCCCTGGTGGAAACCCCGGGCGGCACGGCACCCCCGGCCGCCGAAGACGAGACCATGCGGATCCGATTCGAGCGGCTCCTCACGGCGACGTTCGCCCAGGAGACGGCCGAGATCGTGGACAGCGTGACCGGACAGACGCTGGCCGAGCAGTACGAATACCTCCAATCGGCCGAGTTCCAGGGTGACGTGCAGGTGACACAGGCCGAGGACGCCGTGTCGGCCGACGAGATCACTGTGGTCTTCCGTCGCCCGGAGCGATCCGGACGTCGGGTCGGCGACATCGACCAGGTGGCGGCCGTGCGGGACGTCCGGCTCCGCCACGGGGACGACGACATCCGGTGTGAAGTCATGGACGTGACGCTGGATCGCGACGAGCGCGGCGGCATATCCCCGCGACAGGCACGGGCCGAGGGAGAAGTGGTCGCCACCCGCGGGCCGCGACGAATCTCGGCCACGGAAGGGATGCTGGTTGACTTGCGTTTGTACGAGAAGGTCCTGCCGCCGGCGGCGGCCGTCGAACGCGGGCGGACGGACGCCGAGACGGCCAGCGAACTGCCCACCGTTTTCGAGCCCGGTCTGCGAAGGCTCCAGGCGTTCGGCAGCGTGTCGGTGCAGGACCCCGCGCGGAGCCTGGACCTGACCAGCGACTCGCTGGACTGCTCCTTCGTGCCGGATCCCGAGACCGGCGAGCAGGTCATCGACCGGGCCCGTCTGGCGAGCGGCGAGTCGGGGTCGCCAGCCTCGCTCCAGATGGAGGACTTCTCGATCCAGGGCCGCACGATCAACCTGGATGCCGGCCGGCAGGACGCCCAGGTTCCAGGCGCGGGGCGCTTGAGCTTCTCGAGCCGTATCGACCTGGACGGGCGCGAGGTGGACCCGCCGATCCCCATCGCGGTGACGTGGACGGAAGGGATGATGTTCCAGGGCGCCGCCAACGAAGCGGCGTTCATCGGCGGCGTGCACGCGGCGTCGTCGGAGAGCACCCTGGACTGCGAGCGCTTGCGGCTCGAGTTCGAGGACATCGAGCGGGTCGCCGACCCGTCGCCCAAGCGCGATTGGTGGATCTTCACGCCGCTCTTCGACCGGGCCGACAAGGCCCGCGACGGTCTGGGGATAAGCGGACCGAAGAGTGCCCGCAAGCGGCTGCGGGTACTGAACGCCGAGGGCAACGCGGTGGCACGGATGGCGAACCACGACGCGCGGTCGGGGGCGCTGGTGAGCCGGGCTCGCCTGGCCGGCGATCACATCGATCTCGACATGGACCGCAGTTTCGCCCGCATGGATTGCCCGGGGTCCCTGTTGATCGAGGATTACAAGGTCCAGCCGCCGCGCGGAGAACCCGCGGACGAGCGTACGGATCCGTTCGGCCGCATCGGCGGCGAAGGGTCCTCCCAAACCTATCTCAAGTGGGCCCGGGCCATGCGGTGTGATCTCGAGACGCGGACCGCCGCCTTCGACCAGGATGTCACGCTTCGCCACGTGACGGGCGACTACCTGATGGCGTTCGGTGAATTCGCGCGGTCCAAGCCCGAATCGGCCGACGGCAAGCCGGAGGGACGCGACGCCCGCCTGAGCTGCCAGACCCTGTTCGCGCAGTTCCAACGCGTCGCCGACGACGGCTCGGCGGCCGGCACCGGGATCGGGTCACTCAGCGGCTTCGCGCTGGATAAGTTCCAGGCGGAAGGGCAGACGCTCTTCAAGGACGGCGACGTTTCGGCGATGGCCCATCGGGTCACCTACGATAAAGCGGGATCGTTGCTCATGATGTTCGGCACGCCGGCTGACCCTCAAACCGATACGCCGGCCGTGCCGGCCCGGATCTACCAGGAAGGCACGCGATTCCGGTATTTCACCGGCTCGGTGCTGTCCTGGAACCGGGAGGCGGGCTTGATCGAAGTACTGGATTCGGGTGGGTTCGCGCGGTGACATCCCCGCCGGGGAAGATCGGCCCGCGTGGGGAAGGCTGGACCAACGATGTCTGATATACTTCGGCTGGGGCAACCACCGCGAGAGAACTGGGCCAGCAAACTGGGCGTGATCCTGGCCGTCTCCGGATCGGCGGTCGGACTGGGCAACTTCCTCCGTTTCCCCGGTCAGGCCGCGGCGAATGGTGGCGGGGCGTTCATGATCCCCTACTTCATCTCGCTGCTGATCCTGGGGATCCCCATCTGCTGGGCGGAATGGACCCTGGGCCGCCAGGGCGGCCGACTCGGATTCAACAGTGCGCCGGGCGTTCTGTTCGCGCTGACTCGGAACCCCGTGCTGCGACTCTTCGGGGCGCTGGCCATCCTGATTCCCGTCGTCATCTACATGTACTACGTGTACATCGAGGCCTGGTGTCTTGGCTACGCGTACGACTACCTGGTCGGCAACATGAGCGGGCTGGGGCTCCAGGTCGATGCGTACAAGGAACACTTCGCGGAGTTTGTGGGCGCGGCCGCCGACGGGTTGGTGCGGGGTGACGGCGGGGTCAGCCGGGTAGTCTACTGTCTGATCATCGTGTTCCTCGTAAACTTCCTGCTGATCTATCGCGGCGTGACGAGAGGCATCGAGACCTTCTGCAAGTATGCGATGCCGGTGCTGATCGTGTCGGCGATCGTGGTGCTGGTCCGCGTGTTGACCCTGCCGCCGCAGCCGGTGCCGGAACCGTGGCAATTCAGTCTGCAAGCGGGCTTGCCCTCGGCGGAGTGGGCGGCGTTGCACGAGCGTCTCCGCCAATTGACCGCGGAAGCGCGCGCCGTCGCGGCTGACGACTCGGAGACGGTGTCCCCGGCCATGCGCGACGCGGCCCGGGCCGCACCGGTCGGAGCGATTCGCGATGCGGTGGGGCAGTACTATCGGGCACAGGCCGACGGCGACGCGTCCTACCAAGCCGGGGTCCCCGTGGCGGTCCCGTACGGCTATCTCGCCACGCCGCCGGGCATTCAGTACGCGCTGAGCCAGTTGAACGACGCGGGTGTGGCCCGCCGCCATCGGGAATGGGTTCGCAAGACGCGCGAGACGCTGACCCGCGAGCAGAAGTGGGACCTGCTGCACTACGAAGCCCGCGAGACGGAGCTGCTGGCGATCCTCGCCGATCCCGACGCCGCGCCGGGGGACCGCGCGGAAGCCGAACACGCCTTGCCGCAACCGAGGCGGCAGCGCCGCGCGCTGGTCGAATCGGTCGGGTTGCCGCCGGCCTTCAACCCGGCGGCCGCGCCCGACGCCTACCTGCGGGGTGCGGCGGCCGAGGTGGCCGTCCTGCCGCGCACCGTGGCCAACGGACTCGGTTTCATGTGGAACCCCTTCACCGCGTCGGGCGGTCGCAGCATCCTGGCCGCCCTGTCGGACCCGAAGGTGTGGCTCGCCGCGGCCAGCCAGATCTTCTTCAGCCTCTCCGTGGGGTTCGGGATCATCATGACCTACTCCACGTACCTGCGCCCGAACGATGACGTGGCCCTCAACAGCTTGACCGCGGCGGCCACCAACGAGTTCTGCGAAGTCTGCCTCGGCGGGCTGATCACGATCCCGGCGGCCTTTCTGTTTCTCGGGTTCGGGGCGGTGCAGGGAGCGGGTACGTTCGACCTCGGCTTCTTGACCACCCCGGCCGTGTTCGCCCAGATGCCGGCCGGTCGGCTGTTCGGCTTCGTCTGGTTCGTCATGCTGCTGCTGGCGGCGATCACCAGTTCGCTGTCGATGCTGCAGCCGGCCATCGCATTCCTCGAGGAAGGCTTCTGCCTGAGCCGGCGGGCATCGGTCGCACTGCTCGGGCTGCTGACCGCGAACGGGACCCTCGTCGTCATGTACTTCAGCCAGGGGCTCACCGGGCTCGACACGATGGACTTCTGGATCGGCAACCTGTGCATCTTCATCATGGCCACTGTGCTGGTCATCCTGTTCGCCTGGGTCATCGGAGCCGAGAAGGGCTTCAAGTGGGCGGCGGAAGGCGCGGATCTGAAGATCCCGCGGGTGTTCGTGTTCGTCATCAAGTACGTGTCGCCGCTCTATCTGCTCGCCATCTTCGCGCTGTGGCTCTATCACAACGCCGGTGATTACGTGACGAGCGTGATCAGCAACAACGCGGCTACGTTCACCGTAGTGTTCATGCTGCTGGTGACGATCTTCTTCGGGGTCCTCGTGCGGTTGGCGAACAAGCGGTGGGAGGCCGAGGGACGCGCAACCATGGAGGCGAAGCCATGACCACCGCCGGCTGGCTGATGATGATCGTGTCGGTCGGGTTCGTCGTGGGGCTCGTCACGTTCTGCTTCTACCGCGTGCTGACCACGCACGCCGGGGACCGTGCGGCCGACGGCCCGACGTCGTGGGACGCGTGAGAACCGAGCGGGCGGGTTCACGCAGCGGCCCGGCTAGATCGGTCCGGGCGGGGCCGGCTCATAGCGGGGCATGGGGCCGAAGTATCGTTCCATCTCATTGGTGATGCGCACGGCCCAGCGCTTGTTGCGCGTGGCGCGGAACGCCCCCGTCAACTCCATCTGCTCGAAGAGCAGGGGGGACGTGCCCACCTGGCGGGTCAACCGCAGGTTCGACAGTTCCAGTTCGCCGGTCAGCGTCTCGCGTTTGTAGTTCTCCTGGAACAGGACGAAACCGGCTCCCTCGAACCCGACACCGCCCGACGGCCCGCGGATCCAGTACTTGATCGTCGCGTTGAGTTGCGTGCTCTCCACTTCCGTGGTGCCCGGCACCGCCCGCCAGATGCTGCTCAGGTGAACGACCTGGGTGACGGGGTTCTGATCGTCGGGGCCCATGGACCCCTTGCGCCGGGCCACGATCTCGATGTTGCCCTGGGCATCGAGATCATAGAAACATTCGTCGAACTCCTCGTAATAGCGGGCCGGTGCGCCGTCGGCGGAGTAGTCGACGACTTCAAACCGCGTGCTCCGGGGATGGCAGCCGGCACCCGCGCACGGCAGCGCGAGCAGGGCGATCAGGGTCAGGCCGCGCCCGGTGGAGTGGCTCGTGAATCGGTTTGGCTGCGCGTTCCGGTTCGGGTGGACCGTCATGGGGGGTTACTCGACGCTATTTCTGGAACGGGGCTCCACGCAGGGAGAACTTACCGGCCTCCCGTCCAAACGTCAAAAGGCGTCTCGACCGCAGCGCCGCATGGACGGCAGCCCGGGTGCACCTATAATGGGTCTGATAACCGGCGACGGGGCGGCCCCACGAGATGCGGGGAAAGCGGGGACACGGTGGCGTGAGCATGGACATGCACGACGGAAACCACAACAGCGACGGCGGTGCCCGATGGCGCCTGGGCGCGGTGTCGTTCCTGAACGCCAGGCCGCTCGTGTACGGCCTGACCGGGCGACCGGACATCGACGTCCGCTTCGATGTCCCGTCACGACTGCCCGAGCTGCTGGATCGCGGCGAGGTTGACGCGGCGTTGACGCCGGTCGTCGACATGGTCCGTTTCGACCGAAACTGGCGGGTCGTATCGGACGCGTGCATCGGGTGTGACGGGGAGACAATGACGGTGCGCGTTTTCTCCCGCGTGTCGCCGCATCGGGTCCGACGGATGTGGGCCGACCCGGCGTCGCATTCGTCGGTCGCCCTAGCCCGCCTCGTGTGGCGGGAACTGTACGACGCGGTGCTGGAGGTCGAGCCGCTCGCCGGCACCGCGGAAGCGCAGCACGGCGATGCGGTGCTGCTCATCGGTGACAAGGTCGTGACCGCCGCGCCGTACGGGTTTACCTACCAGACGGATCTCGGCGGGGCGTGGAAAACGCTCACCGGTCTGCCGTTCGTGTTTGCCGTCTGGTCGGCGCACCAGGATACGCCGCCCGACGCGCTGGCTTCGCGGCTCGGCGAAGCACGTGACCGCGGCGTGGCGGCCGCCGCGGCCATCGCGCAACGCGAAGGCCCGGACCGCGGATGGGCCCCGGCCGCCGCGACCGAGTATCTGACTCGGTACCTCTCGTTCACCCTCGATGCCCGGCACCGCGAGGGAATGACCACGTTTCTTCAGATGGCCAGCGCTCACGAGTTGCTGCCCCGTTACCGGGAACCGGAGTTCGCATGACGACCGTCGCCGACCCCGCCCGTGTCTCGTCGACCCGCCGGATTACCGACGTCGAAGCGATCGATCTGTTTCACGATTGCCCGGTTCACGAGCTGGGACGACTCGCCCACGCGGTCACGCAGCGCCTCCACCCGGAGCCCTACCGCACGTACGTCGTTGATCGCAACATCAACTACTCGAACTACTGCACCGCGAAATGCACGTTCTGCAATTTCAAGGTGAACGTTGGACGTCCCGGCGGGTACGTGCTCAGCCTCGACGAGATCGATCGCAAGGTCGAGGAATTGCAGGTGATCGGCGGAACGCAGGTGTTGTTGCAGGGCGGGCTGGTGCCCGGTGATATGCTTCCCTTCGACTGGTACCTTGACCTGCTGCGTCACTTGAAGAGCCGGTTCCCGTCGATCCACCTCCACGCGTTCAGCCCGCCGGAGGTCTTTGCGTTCCATCAGGTGTTCGATCTGCCGTTGCCCGACGTGTTGTTGCGGCTTCAGGACGCAGGCCTCGACACGATCCCCGGCGGCGGGGCGGAGATCCTGGTGGACCGTGTGCGCAAGAAGATCGGCTACGGCAAAACGTCCACCGAGGAATACATCGAAGTGATGCGCCAAGCGCACCGGATCGGCATGCGGACCAGCGTGACCATGATGTTCGGGCACATCGAGACCATTCCCGAACGCGTGGAACATCTGCGCCGGATCCGGGACCTTCAGGACGAAACGGGCGGTTTCACCGCGTTCATCTGTTGGACCTTCCAGCCGGACAACACGCCGCTGGGGCGGATGCGCAAGCTGCCGGCCGGCGCCCGCGAGAGGGATGGGAAACATCTGATGCTCGCCGATGCGCACGACTACCTCAAGACCCTCGCAGTAAGCCGGATTTACCTCGACAACGTGCCCAACCTCCAGGCCAGTTGGGTCACACAAGGCCCCCGGGTCGGCCAGCTCGCGCTCTTCTTCGGGGCCAATGACATGGGATCGGTCATGATGGAGGAGAACGTGGTGTCCGCCGCCGGCGCGACTTACTTTCTAACAGAACGAGAGATAAGACTGCTTATTTCGGATGCGGGGTGGCAGCCCCGCAAGCGCAACTGCTACTACCGCCTGCTGGATTGAAGCGGTGGTTAAGGGCCCGCCGCGCGGTGGATGCTGGACCAACGAGGCGGCGCGGATGACGCGGTCGCCCTTCGGCTGTCCAGACCCACAAATTCCGCTCACAATTAACGCTTGCCATTCGAGCCGTACTTCGGCTATCGTTTACGTCAGGAGGGAGGAGCGCCTTTCTGGAACCTGGGCGTTCGGCCTGACAGCCGAGGGGGGAACGAACAGCTTCGTCACGCCGCGTGTAATCGGAAGTCGAGGCAGTTCGGAAAACGGGGGACGGTCTCGCGTTTACCTGAGTCTTCGTGTGAACAAGGGGGTGTGCTCCCCCCGGGTGTATGAGCAGCGGTGCGGATGGGGCCGTGGTGGATACCATGAATCCGGACCGTGAGATAACTGTTTCCAACCTGGAGGCTGTTTGGCGGCAGGCAAAGACTGATCTCGTGATCGATGACGGGCGCGGATTACAGGACGCGTACCTGTGGGAGCATTCGGCGCGGGTGGCCCGTGCGGCCACCTTAATTGGAAAACTGCCCGGCGTTGTGGCGCATCCGCTGGATGAAGTCGCTTTGACCGTGGCGGCGCTCTATCACGATGCCGGATGGATCGTTCAGTATCGGGAAGGACTGATCTCACGCGGCGAGATCCTCGGCCGCACGACCAGCGACCTGCAGCGCGAGCTGGCGGCGGTGATGGTCGAGGAACGACTCGGCCATATGTTGAAAGGGCCGTCCCTGGAAACCGCGGTGCTAAGCATCCGCCGCATGAACGATCATGACGCGACGGTTCCCGAAACGCAGATTCTCGCGGAGGCAGCCAACCTCGACGACATCGGCGTCCTGTCGTTCTGGCAATCCGTGCGACGATGTTCGAATGAGGGCAAGGGCGTCCAGGCGACGATCGATACGTGGAAACGCCAGAAGGAATATCACTTCTGGGAGGCGCGGATCGCTGACGCGTTTCGGTTCGAGGTCGTTCGCGAGTTGGCGCGGCAACGCTTGAGTCGCTTTGGCGAGTTCATGGACGTGCTCGCCTATCAGCATGACGGGCGCGACATCGCGGAACTGCACGGCCAACGCGGCCAGTACGTGCTGGAACGCCTGCCCATCGGTTGAGTGGGCCGACCAGCCGTCGACGCGGCGGGGGCCGGAGCCGCATACCGGCCGTCACGGTGCCAGCGCCCGCGGGTGGAGCCAGTACGGCGGCGACGGCTACTGGCCGGCCGCCGTGAGGTAGCGTGTGGCCATCTTCACCAGCGTCGGGTCCGTGGAGTGGTCGACGACCCAGCGGAAATCGGCGATGGCCTTCGGTAATTCGCCCGACTCCCATCGTGCCTGTCCCCGGCTGTAGTAGGCATACCCGTAGTCGGCCTTCGCGCCGATCGCCCGGTCGTACTGCTGGATGGCGGCGATGGGGTCGCCCAGTTCGCGGTGGATATCGCCCAGCGCGCAAAACGCGTACGCGTTGTCGGGGTCAAGACGGAGCACCTGGTGCAGGTCGTCCATCGCCCCTCCAAAGTCTCCGTTACGCTCCTTGGCGTCCGCGCGAGCCGCGTACGCGTCGGTGTTCGTCGGCTCGATTTCGATCACCTTGTTGAAATCCGCCACCGCGGCCGACAGCTTGCCCCACGCCGCACGGGTCGTCCCGCGCTGATAGTACGCGTGCGGGGTGCCGGGCTGAAGCTGGATCGCCCGCGTGTAGTCCGCCACGGCGCCGAACCGGTCTCCGCGGTCCCGCCGCACGTTGGCCCGAGCCAGATGCGCCTCGCTGTTCTTCGGGTCGAGTTCGATGGCCCGGGTCAGGTCCGCCACCGAGCCAATGAGGTTTTTCCGGGCCTGCCGGGCATGGGCCCGGGCGATGTAATACGCCGCCGCGTCGGGATTCAGCTGAATCGCCCGCGTGTGATCCGCTTCCGCGCCCGCTGCATCGCCCTGCATGATCCTGGCCCGGCCGCGGGCATTGAACTTGTCGGGATCGCTGTCGTCCTGCTCGATGGCCTGGCTGAGGTCACGCAGGGCACTCCGCGCGTCACCGAGGGCGAGGTGGCCGTACCCGCGCAAGGCGAGCGCGCTCGCATTGACTGGATCGAGTGCCAACGCCTGCGTCGCGTCCGCGATCGCCCGGTCGTTTCTCCCGTCGTCAAGATAAGCCCGGGCACGCTTGGTGAGCGTCTCCACATCGTGCGGGTTGACGGCAAGTACGCGATCGTAGTCCGAGATCGCATCCATCACGCGGCCGGCAGCGACCAGCGCGTCGGCCCGCTTGATCCGCACCGCCGCGTTTTCGGGATCGAGGGCGACTGCCTCGTCGTAGGTCTCCAGTGCGCCCGGCATGTCGCCGCCGGCCGCCTGGGCGTCCGCGAACTTGCTCTTCAGGTCGGGGTCGTCGGGCTTCAGGGCGAAGGCCTTCTGGTAGTACCCCATCGCCTCCGCCGGATTCGCCGACCGCAGCAGTCGGTCACCCTGCCGGATCAGCCCGGCGCCCGGGTTCGATCCCGCGGTCGCCAGTTTCGGTCGAATGTAGAAGAAGCCCCCGCCGGCGATGGCGGCCAGCGCGATCACGATCAACAGAAGCCGCCCGACCCGGAATCGCCGTGGCTCCGGATCGGCCTGCCGTTGGTTCCACTGCGTCAGTCGACTGGAGGGTCTTTTTCTCATGGTTCCTGCGCGTGGAGTCTCGCGGCGCGCGATTACTGGGGTTATCGACCGGCCTCACTCGTGGATTGGGGTGTTTTTCCGCCCCAAGGCGGTTCCCATCATCGGCCGGCACGCCGGGCGGTCTCATGCCGCGCGCACCAGGGCGCCGGTGGCCGCTACTTCTTTCGGCCCCACCAACTCCGCTTCAGCCTGGCCTTATCGGACGGCGGCTCGCCCTGGATCTGGGACAGCAACTCGGCGTCGGACCTGCCCGGCGACAGCCGGCGCAGCGTCTTCAGCTTCGCCCGCGTCTCCTCGTCGAGGCCCTCCGGCATCGGCATCTCCGCCCGGGCCGGCCGGTCCGCGTCGGGTTCGTCTGCGTGTTGGGGTTCCGCCCGGTCGGGTTCCACTCCGTCGGGTGGCGCCGCGCCGTGGTCCCGTGGCTCCGATTCCGGCGCCACCGCGGTCGGCCCGGCCTCCTGCTTTACGGTCGACGCGCTGCGGGACGTCGGCGCGGCGTCGGCGTTCTTACCGTTCACCACCGGGTCCGGTCGGTCAGAGGCGTCCGGTTCCCCGGCGGGGGTCACGGTCCGGCCTCGATCGCGGCCGCCGGCACCCTCGGCGGGCGGTGGCGCGTCGACGAGTTCACCGCCGCCCAGCGCCGCTTCGCGTTCCGCGATCTTGCGTTCCCGTTCCTCCAGCGCCTGCTGGGCTTCTTCAAGCTGGGCGGCCAGGCTGCGTTCCGCTTCTTGTTGCCATTCGGTGAACTCGCGCCGCTGCTTGTCGAGCTCTTCCGCGAGTTTCTCCAACTCGGCGGCGCGGGCGTTGATCGCGTCGGCCTGCGCCGCGTCACCGTCGCCTTGTTGCGGTTGCCTGGCCGCTTTGGCCTGGATCTCCTCGTTCCGCGCGTTCAGTTCAGCCTCGCGCCGCTCGAGTTCCTGGACGCGCTTCCGGGCTTTGCTGACGGCCTCCTGTTGTTGCTGCGCGGAGGCCTCGAGCGCGGCGGCCTGGGACTTGATTTTCTCATGCCGGGCGTTCAGTCCGGCCTCGCGTTTCTCGAGTTCCACGAGGCGCTGCTTGGTGTACTGGGTCGCGCCTTCCTGGTCTTGTGACGCCCGCTCGAGCCCCAGGGCTTTCGACCGCAGGTCCTCCGCCCGCTGGTTCAGGTCGGCCTCATGTTGTTGCAGTCCCGCCATGCGTTTCTCGGCGTTGGCGAGGAGCTGCTCGGCGTCGTGCCGCGCCTGCTGCGCTTGCGCGTGCTCCGCCGCTATGGCGTTCTTCTGTTTCGTTGCTTCGCTGGCGGTCTGTTCCCGTTCTCGACGAAGTGCCTCGCTGGCCGCCGCGGCTTGCTTCTTCTCTTTGTCCAGCTCGGTTCGCAGGCGTTCCAGCTCCTTGGCCCGCTTGTTGACTTCCTGTTCCGTTCGCGTGATCTGCTCCAGTCGCGTGTCCGCTTCCTGCTGGAGCTGCTGGGCCCGTTCGGATTGCGTCGCCGCTTCCTGGGCCCGTGCCTCCGCCTGCTTGGCGATGGTCTCGAGTTTCTTCTCCCGCTGGGCCAGCGCCAGCGACTGTTTCTCGAATTCCTGGGCCCGTGCGTTGGTCTCGTTCAGTTGAACCTGGAGGGCGTCGCGTTCCTGTTCGAGTTGGGCGCGGCGGGCTTCCACCTCTTCGTACCTTTATCTTATACAAAACTCAGAGCCCA
>CAZBUJ010000013.1:0-62520 GCA_964495075.1 uncultured Phycisphaeraceae bacterium | reverse complement strand
GCTTCCACCTCTTCGTACTGCTTGCTGAACCCGGCGCCCTGCTTCTTGCGGGCGGCGTCGAGCGCGGCGCGGTCGCTGGCGATCTCCTTCTCGCGGACGCGCAGCTTTTCGCGCAGGTTGGCCAGCTCCGTCGCCTGCTCCGCGGCTTTGCCTTCGCGCAGGGTCAGCTCCTCGCCCCGGGCGGCGAGTGCCCGCTCGAGCTGTTCGATCTGCTGGCGGCTCTCGGCCAGCCGGGTCTCCGCCGCCTCGAACTGCCGCTGCCGCTCCGCCCACTCGGCCTCCTTGGCCGTCGCTTCTTCCATCCGGCGCTTGGTGGCGGCACGCTCCTCGGTTAGTTCCGTCCTCAACGCCTCGAGTTCCTGGGCCCGCGCCTCGAGCTTCTGCTGCGAACTCGCCCACTCCGCCTCGAGTGACTTGCCGGCATCGGACAGCTTTCGTTCGGACGCGTTGAGGCCTTGCTCCCGCTCCTTGAGGCGGTCCTCTTCATCCGTCAGCCGGTCCTCGCGCTCCTCGCACTCGCGCACGCGGTCGGCGAGGTCGGCTTCGCGTTGCTCGATCTGCCTGGCCCGCTCCGACAGCTTCTCCTCACGCGTGGTGAGGCGCTGTTCGGCCGTCTGCATTTCCTCCAGGCCGACGATGAGGGCACGCTCGCGGGCGGCGAGATCCGTTTCGCGTTCCTGGACCTCGGCCAGTTGCTGCTGTACTTCGTGGCGAGTCCGGGCCACGTCGGCCCGGGCGGCGTCCAGTTCCTCGTACTGCCGCGCGAAACCGGCACCTTGCTTCTGCCGTTCGAGTTCGACGGCCGACCGGTCGGATTCGATCTGGGCCCGCTTCTCTTCCAGCGACTCCCGCAGGCTGCGGAGTTCATTTCCCTGCTCGGCGAGTTGACGGCGCTGGTCCTCGAGATCCTGGTGCCGCGCTTCGAGCTGCTCATTGCGGGCGGCCAGCTCCGCGTTGTGGGCCTTGTACTCTTCGGCCAGCTCCGCGCACTTGACGCGCTCCGCGTCCAGACCGCGGTCTTTCGCCTCGACGTCCCGCTGACGCCGCCCCAACTCCGCCTCCCGCTCGCGAGTCGCTTCGAGCCGCTGCTTGACGGCATCCTCCGCTTCGCTCAACGCGGCGGCCGCTTCGTCCAGTTCCGACTGGCGTCCCCGCGCCTCTTCCCACGCCACGTCCAACTCGCTACGACGACTCTCGTATTCGCGGAGTTCCGCGTTGAGCTGTTCGCGATCCTTCCGCAGTTGCTCGCGCTGGCCGCGGATCGCCTCCTCGGCCGCCTGGCGACGGGCCGTCAATTCCGCTTCCTGTTGGGCCAGCGTGGCTTCCCGCTGCTCGAGCGTCACGCACGCGGCGGCCAGCTCCGTCTGCCGGTGGTCGGCGTGGGCCACCCGCTGCTGCAACTGCTGTTCGTTGGCTTCGAGCTTGGCCCGGGTTTCCTCAAGCTGGGCCTCGCGTTCGTGCAGCCGGGCGAGTTGTCCTTCGATCGCGCGGCGCTGCTCTTCCATCGCCGCCTTGTCCCGATCGATGGATTCGACGCGGGTGCCAAGCTGCTCCCGCAGTGCCGCCAGCTCCCGGTCACGGTCCGCGAGGGCGGTGGTCTGGTCGGCGAACTGGGTACAGAGGGTCTCCGCCTCGCGCTCGAAAGTCTGGACCTGGCTGGCGAGGGCTTCCAGGGCGTTGGCCAGGGCCGCGTCAACGTCGTTCGATGCGGGCGCGGACTCCTCGCGATCCCCGGCACGAGGTTGTTTCTTGGTTCGGGACTGAGCCATCGCATCACGGTCCGACACGACGCGAGCCGGACCGTCCCCCGTGTTCGCCCTCCGCGTCTGTCATCGGCCGGTGCCGACACGCGACCGAGCCGGCGCGGAGTGAGGCACCCCGCGCCAATCACGCCTGGGCGCCCCGACAGACGGTCTGTGCGAGGCGTCCACGCAGGACAAGCATACGATTCAGTCCGGCGAAAACGCGAAAAAGTCGGGGAGCCGCCCCGTTTCCGGACCTTCCGATAATCCCGGTGAGGCTCGCGTCGGAGCCGGCCTTGCCCCCCCGACGTGGCGGGGATTGCATGCCGCGTCGCCCGCCGGCCGGCATCGACGGGTCCGTGGTCCGATCCGACCGGCACGCCCGGTCAATACCGGAGCAAAAGTCCGGCCGGTTATCCTCCGAATTTTTATTGTACGGTGCGTATGTGCGCGCCCCTCCGGCCCGCACTCGCGCCGAGAGAAGGCGGACGAAGCCACGGACATGAGCGACGCCGAGAAGAAACCCATCCCGACTCCGCACGTGCAGCGCTTGCGGAGCGCGGCCGCCGACGTCACCGCGGCCCTTCACACCGTGCGAGAGTGTGCGGCCAATCGCGCGGCCGCCACGGCGGAACACGAACGGACGATCAATGAGCGATGCGACGCCCTCGAGAAACAACAGCAGCAGATGGCCGAGGAACGTGATCAACTGATGCGGCAGCGGGCGGAAGAGGCGGACAAGGTGGGGAGCCTCCAGGCGGAACTGCAGCGCCGGCAAGAGGAGCACGACCGGCGGTCCCACGAGCTCGAGGCGTTGAAGGCGGAACTGGAAAGCCGGCAGGCCGAGGTTGAGAAGGCCGCCGACGCACTACGCGTCGAGAAGGACGAATTGAAGCACGAACGCGAGGAACTCGCCGCGCTCCAGGCGGAAATCGGGGACCGGGAGTCCCTCGAACGCATCCGCAACGAGGTGGACGACAAAGCGCGGCAACTGGCCGTGCTGGAGCAGGAACTGACCACCGCCGTGGGCGAGCTGGAAGCCCGCAACGCCGAGTTCGATTCCCGCGAACGGGAGCTGGCCAACGCGGAGTCCCAACTGGCGGCCCAGCGGGTGAACCTGGACGAGGCCCGGGACGGCATCGCGACCCTGCAAACGCAACTCGAGCGGGAGCGGCAGGAGATCGCCGCCCAGCGGGCGGAGCTGTCGCAACGGCTTGGGGTGCCCGTCCCCGAACCGCCGCCCCCGGTCGAGGTGACCGTCCCGGAAGTACCGCCGCCGCCGGCCCCGCGCGAAGAGGAGCCGCCGGTCGCGGAGCCCCAACCGAAGCAACCGGCCAGCGGACTGGTCGATCGTTTTCGAAAGCTGCGCAGGGACGCCAAACGCCGTGCCATCGGCGGGATGTAGTGATCGCGGCGGTGGCCGTGCACGCATAACTGGAACCTGGACGGGCCGACGATGCCGTTGAACATCTTCTCCAATGCTCGACGCCGCCTGAAGTCCCGCCGGGGCGGGGCGGGCGAGTCGGTTCAGCCGCCGCCCGGCGTGCCGGCCCCCGAAGCGTATGACCCGGCGCCGCCGGAACGACAGGAAGCCGATCCGCTCAAGCGGCTCTGGCAACAGGGTCGCTTCGCGCAAATCCTGCACCAGCAGGACAAATGGCGCAAACACGAGGGGGGTGACGCTATCGTCGCCGCCGCCGCCAACGTGCTGGAAGAGCGACTGGCCATCGTGCCCGACGGGACGGTCACGTTGCCCACCACGCTGGCCGACGAGCCCGGCTCGCCGGAAGAGGACGTCAACGTCCCGGCGTTTCTGCTGGCCACCACCGCGGTCACCAACGCGGAGTTCCAGCGATTCGTCGACGCGGGCGGGTACGACGAGTTGGAACTATGGCCCAAGGACATCTGGCCGCACCTGATCGAAATGCATGATCAGACGGGCACGAGCAGCCCGCGGTTCTGGCGCCAGGGCCGCCATCACCGGCGCCTCGCCAACCATCCCGTAGTCGGGATCAGCTGGTTCGAGGCGCGGGCGTACGCCCTGTGGATCGGTTTGCGGTTGCCGTCCGAGTCGGAATGGCAGATGGCGTCGAGCTGGCACATCCGCAGTTCGGCGGATGTGTATCGCCGGTTCCCGTGGGGCGATGCGATGGACCGCGACCGCTGCAATCTCTGGATCTCCGGGATCGGCGAAACGGTGCCCGTGGACACCTATCCGAACGGGGCGGCGCCGAACAACGTTCTGCAACTCGTCGGGAACGTCTGGGAGTGGAACTCCTCGGACTTCGACATCACCGACATCGACGGGCGCCCGGTGCTGGGCGAAATGCCGATGAAGGGAATGCGCGGCGGGGCCTTTGACACGTACTTCGACAGCCAGGCGGCGAGCACGTTTCGCAGCGGGCTCATCGCGCTGGCCCGGTCCCACAACGTCGGCTTCCGTTGTGCCATGGATCTGAAAGACGCCACGTGGCTGCGCGGTTGAGTGGCCGCGGTCAGGGTGGGCATGTGACGAGGGTCAGGAAGTGAAGTAACGCATGACGTCCACGCTCGCACAACGAATCGATTATTGCCTGATCTGTGAGGCGAAGAACGATCCGGAGGCCGTTCTGTGCCGTGAGTGCTCGGCGCCGATGGCCCTGATCCAGGAGGCCGTCCAGCAGGATCGCGAACCGTGCATCATCACATTGATCGGCGACACCAACGTCGGGAAGACGGTCTACCTCGGCTTCCTCCTTGATATGCTGTCCAAGCGGGCCGGCGACTTCGAGGCGATTCCCAAAGGGGCGTACTCGGTTAACCTCCAGCAGTCGGTCATCAACCACTTGTCCATGCGGGCGTTTCCGCCCAAGACTCCGAGCGAAGTGGACCTCTGGAACTGGGCCTACTACCAGGTGGTTCAACGGCACCATGGCACACGCTGGTTCGACCTCGTCATGCCCGATATGGCCGGCGAGGCGTTGGCGGCGGAGGTGGACTCGCCCAAGTCATTCGAAGTCATCCACAGCCTGTTGGCGAAGAGCGAGGGGTGCATCGTGCTGGTCGACGCCGCCGTGGCCAGCACCGGGTCGCCCCAGCCGGATTTCTTCGGTCTCAAGCTCATGAGCTACGTGGATGACATGTTCGCCGTCCAGCGCGGCGACAAGATCGACGTGCCGGTGGCGGTGGTACTCTGCAAGGCGGACTACTGCCCGGAAAGCTTCGATAATCCGCACCGGTTCGCCAAGACGAACCTCAATCGCTTGTGGAACATCTGCGAGGCCCGCTTTCTCAACGTGGAGTTTTTTGCCGCCTCGGTTGTGGGGTCACTGGGCTACGGAAGCGACGAAGACGGCAACGTGATTTCGGTTCCGCTGCATGCAGCGCCCCGCGGTATTCTGGAGCCGTTCCAGTGGCTTCTCAGCCGGCTTTGATCCAGCCCGGCCAACCCTCGTCGAACCGCCCGCCAGTGGTCGTGTGCGACCACGCGGTGTTCTCGTCGGTGCGCACCGTCGTCGGACGCGGCTACCAGATCGTCGCCGCCAGTAAGGGCATCAGTCCGGCGGAAAAGAAGGACATCACCGCCCGCAGCCCGTCCCACGGGGGACTCTGCGAGGACGGACCGGAAGCGACAGCGGTCGCATTCTACAAGCTCGGCAGCGGACGGCTGGCCCTGGCCTTCAGTTGTGACGGCGGGGCCGAACACACGGGGCGGGGCGTGCGGCGGATCTACACGCACATCACCGTGATCTCGCCCGAAGACTTCGCACGGTTCCGGTTCAACGCGTCCAACGTGCTCCTCTCGGTGGATGAGACCGGGTGGCTGGATGTGCAACTCCAGCCGCCGCGAGTGCTCGAACCACTCCGGCTGAACGTGGCGGACCGCTTCACCGGCCAGCGCGTGGCCGGCGCTGTCGAGAACTACGGCGCTGACTGGATCACCGCCACCATGGGCACCGTTCTGCAGGGCAAACGCGTGGTGGTGGGCGGCGACTTCGACCCCGGCGACTGGATCGAAGCGGTCCTCACCGGCGTGCCGGGACCGCGGCGGCTGGACATCTCCTTCTCGGCCGGATTGCGATTTGCCGTCGGTCGTGCCTACACGATCAGTGCCGTCACCGGGGACCTGCGACAAACCCGGCGCCTGGTGAAGGGCCAGCGGCTCGAGTACGTGGAGCCCGGGCCAGACCGGCATCCCCCACGGCCGAACGCCTCGTCCTGGCTCCGGATGGTGGACCGGTGCTATCGCGAGGGCAGGATCGACGCGGTGCTGGCTCTGACGACGGTGGATCTTCCGGATCATTCGGACGCCGCACTCGATCGCATCGGCACGATCTGCGACGCGACCGCCCTCGCCGCTACCGCATCCACCCGGGACTTGCTCGCGCTCGCGGACCGGTACATCGACGCCCGGCCGCCCAACGAATTCGAAAGTGAACTGCAACGGCAGCTACTCAGTGCCACCCAGGAGCAGATGGGCGAACGGCTGCGGAGTGAACCCGAAGTCAAGGGCTACTGGCCGGCCTTGTCCGGCTTGGCCCGTCGATCGCGGGCGGCGGCGGATTTCGCCTTGTCACCGATTTCCACCGTGCTCAGTCGCCTCGCCTTCAACGCCCCCGTCACCGCGGCCGCCTACGCGGTGGAAGCGGTCGAGGCCGCGAGCGAAGTCAACGCGGTCGAACGGCTTCGGTCCGCGCAGAGCACGATCCTCGACGGGCTCCGGGCGTGGCTGCCGGTCGCGACGCCCGACGAACTCGACCGAGCACGTTCCGTCCTCCACGAATGGCAATACAAACTCCCCGGCTCCGCGGCGGCGTCCCACCTCCTTGACCAGATCGAGCAGCGACTGGCTGACGCGCGGTAGATGCGCCGTTGGGTGGCGTCCGCCCGGCGAACGGTCGTTCGTGCCTCCCCGCTCGTTCCGCGGGCCGCCTTGACAGTCTCGCGGGCTGCCAGTGAAGTAGAAGGGCGGTCGGCATTCGGTCCACGAATCACGGGGCCCGGTCATGAAGCCCGAGACACTGGCGGCGTGCATCGATCACACCCTGCTGCGTCCCGACGCGACGGCGGCGGACATCCGCCGCCTGTGCGCGGAAGCGCGCCAGTACGGATTCGCGGCGGTGTGCGTCAATCCGACCTACGTGGCGCTGGCGGCCGAGCAGTTGGCCGGCAGCCACGTCAAGGTGTGCACGGTGTCGGGATTTCCGCTTGGCGCGCACCTCATTCCGGTCAAGGCCGCCGAATCGTTGCGGGCCATCAAGCACGGCGCGCAGGAAGTCGACGTGGTCATCAACATCGGGGCGCTGAAGGACGGTGACACGGACCTCGTCGGGCGAGAGTTGAAGACCGTCGTCGATGTCTGCCACCGGGAGAACGTGATCTGCAAAGTCATCATCGAAACCGCGTTGCTGACCGACGACGAGAAGCGAACGGCCTGTCGGCTCGCCCGTGACGCCGGCGCGGATTTCGTGAAGACGTCCACCGGGTTTGCGTCGGGCGGCGCGACCGCGGCCGACGTCGCCCTGATGGCCGATGCCGTGAAGGACGCCGGCATGGGTGTAAAGGCCTCCGGTGGGATCCGGTCGCTGGCCGACGCGCTGGCCATGATCGGTGCCGGGGCCACTCGGATCGGGGCCAGTGCCGGAGTGCCGATCGTCGACGAAGCACGCCGCGTGGGGGCCGGCTCCTGATGATCGCCCGACCGGGGAGTCAGCGATGCCGCAAACTGGAGACGGTCGAGTACGCGGCGCAAGTCGTGTTTCTCGCCCGCCGACTTGGGACGCTTCGCACGCTCACGCCAGATCAGACCGCCAAACCGGAAGACGTGGCGATCAAGCTCGGGTTGCCCCATCATGCCGGCTAGCCTCGTCACGCGCACCTCGGTATAATCGAGCCGCACTTTTCTGATCGCCATTCGGCTGATGGAGGACATTCCGATGGTGGATGACGGATCGCGAGTTTGTCAGTCATGCGGCGCGAGCATCTACACCGAGCATCTGGATACCGGGATCGCCGGGTACCACGGGGGCAAGTTGCTGTGCCCGCACTGCCTCGAGGAGGCGGAGGCCGCGGCCGACGTCACCTCGGGCGGCGGCGGCAGTTCGCCGACCGACCTCGAAGTGATCTCGCTCGTCGACGATGAGCCCGCCCCGCGCCGGGGAAAAGGCGAGTCGCAGATCCGCAGCTTCGCCAGCGAGTCCCAGGTCGGGGCGGCGTACGACGACGAGGGGTTGGACCGCGAGGTCGACCCGAGATCGCCGACGGCCACCCGCTGTCGCACGTTCCACGCGAAACTCAACGAGGGTGCGGTGGCCTTCATGAACCGCCAGGTCAACGAGTGGACCGACACCAGCCCCGACGTCACGATCAAGTTCGCGACGTCGACCATCGGCGTGTTCGAGGGCAAGAAGGCAGACCCGCACCTGATCCTGACCGTCTTCTATTGATCGCCCGGGGCCGGGTCCGCGGGATCTACCCGGCCCGGCTCACAGCGGCTTGGTCGGGGCGGCCGGCTCCGGGGCCGTCGCGGGAAGCGTCACCAGGAACGTCGTGCCACGCCCGATTTCACTCTCGAATTCAATCTCACCGCCCAGGATATGGACGAGCTCACGTGTGATGGCGAGGCCAAGCCCCGTGCCGCCGTGTTCGCGGGTGACGGATGCATCCACCTGTTTGAACTTCTCGAAGACGGCCTCCCGCTGGTCTTCCGGAATGCCGGGCCCGGTGTCGCTGACCCCCAACCGGACACCCCGCTCGGCGCCGTTGTGATGCTCGACCCGGACCGTCACCGACCCGCCCTCCGGCGTGAACTTCAACGCATTGCTCAACAGGTTGTAGAGGATCTGTTTGACTTTGCCCGAATCGGAGTGAAGCAGCGGGAGGTCCGGGTCGGCGGCCAGTTCGAGACTCTGCTGCTTCTTCCCGGCCAGCGGCTGCACGACGTCAATGAGCGTCTGGCAGACTTGCGCGATGTCGAATTCACTCATGTGCAGTTCGAGCTTGCCGGCTTCGATTTTCGCGAGGTCCAGCAGGTCGTTGATGATGTCGAGCAGCATCTTGCCGCTCGTATAGATGTTCTCCGTGTAGCGCTTCAACCGGGTCCGGTCTTTGGGCGGGTCGTCCTGCGCGTCGCGGACGAGTTCGGCGAACCCGATGATCGAGACGAGCGGTGTCCGCAGTTCGTGACTCACGTTGGCGAGGAACTCGCTCTTGAGCCGGTTGCTCTCGTACAACGCGATGTTGGCGTCGGCGAGTTCGTCGATCTTGGCGTCGAGCGAGCGGTTGATCGTCTCCAACTCCTCCTGGCTCGACTGGAGATGACCGAGCATGTTGTTGAATGATTCCGCCAGGTCCTGAAACTCGTCGCGGGTGGCGATGTCCGATCGCGCCGACAGGTTCCCCTGCGACACCTTCTCCGCCAGGCGACGCAAACGACGCACCGGCGAGAGAATCAGTTTCTGCGTGATCAGGTAGAACACCAGCAGAGCGGCCAACCCGCCGGACAGCCCGGACAGAATCACCACGATCGCGTTCCAGATCATCGACTCGCGGGCCCGCGGGATCCGGACGTCGATGATCCCCTTCAGTGAACCCGGATTCGGGTCCGTCTCTCCCGCCCGCACCGCCAGCGCGAACTTGAGGGCCGGTTGTTCACCCTCCTCGCCCGCATTCCAGTAGTACCGCTGGGTCGGGTTGGCCTGCAACTGGGCGATCGAGGTCGGGACGAAGCCACGCTCACCGTACAACTTGGCCTGCTCCGTCGAGATCAACTGTGGCGGGTGAGGCGGAAACCCCAACTGACGGGCGTGGGTCGGCCAGCGCTTGGTCAACTGCTCCTGCGCCGCCCGCCAGTCCTCCCCCGTCAAGTCGGTGAGCAGGTAGGCCGACACGGCGATCTGCTCGGCCGCCAGTACGTCGCGGTGCTTGCTCAAACTCGCCATCTGCACCCACGGCACGAGCAGCGTGGCGGCCACGATCAACAGGACCGCCGCGCCAAACAACAACCGACATTTGGCCGCCAGGGAAATGTTGGGTAATAATGGCTTACGCACGGCTGACAGTGTACCGGAAAACGGTCGGCCGTTGGAGTGGGTACCCCGGCGCCCCCGGGCCGATCAACGATGGCGCAGAATCGACGCGAACTCGCGCGTCCGCGGAGCGTAGCACCAGCGTGAATTCCTATCTATGGCTATTCCTGGGGTCGACCGTGGTGGACGCGATGGCGGCCGGCGCGGCGCTCGTCGTCGTCGCCCGACGGGCCGGCCACGCCGGCCGGAACCCGTTTATCCGGTTGCGCGATCTGCCGTTCGTGATCACCGTGGCGGCCATCGTGTTCGTCATCAAGATTCCGGTGCACCGTATGCTCGGCGTGACCGCGTTCGGACTCATGCACCTGATCTACTTGGTGCTGGCAGTACTGGTGCCCGGCGCCGCCCTGACCGTGCTGGGCATCGCGGCCGTGCGCCGGCCCCGGCGACCCCGGCTGTTCAGCCGCGGCGTCGTGGCCCTGGCGACCGTGATGGTGCTGGCGGTGCCAGTGGCCGTGTGGGCGACGTTCATCGAGCCGTTCGCTTTGCGAATCGAATACCAGGACGTTCCGATCGCCGGCCTCGAGCCGTCCCGGCCACCCATCCGAATCGCGGTGCTCGCCGACATCCAGACCGATCGCATCACCGACTACGAACAGAACGCGATCGACCAGGCCATCGCCCTCGAGCCGGACCTCATTCTGCTGCCCGGCGACTTCTACCAGGGCCCGGCGGCGGCATTCGAGCGCGAACTGCCGGCCTTTCGCGATCTGCTCAACCGACTCGAAGCGCCCGGCGGCGTGTTCGCGGTAGGCGGCAACGTCGACCGCCCGGAACAGTTCCGACGCCTCCTCGCCAACACCGGCGTCCACGTTCTGGACAACGAGATCGCCCGTGTCCGCCTGCACGGGCTGACGCTCGCCATCGGCGGCATGGGATACCCGCACGACACGCCGCGTGCGGCACGCCTGCTGGCCAGCCTCGATCGCGCCGCCGGAGACGTCGACGTGGCCATCTTGGTTTCCCATACGCCCGACTCCGGTCTCTTCCTCACGCGGGACTCGCGGATTGATCTCATCGTGGCCGGGCACACACACGGCGGCCAGGTGCAGATCCCGGGGATCGGTCCGCTGCTCACCGGGTGCCGGTCGTCGCGTACCACGTCGGCCGGCGGGCTCACCACCGTGAACGGCGTGCACACGTACGTCAGTCGGGGCGTGGGGCACGAGCGATGGCAGGCGCCGCGCGTGCGCCTATGCTGCCCGCCGGAAATCTCCTTGCTGACCCTGGTACCGCAATGACGCTCGCCCTCGCGTACGCCATGCTCGCCGCCTCGGTGGTCGCGCCGCCCGACGACCTGATGGTGGCGGTCCCGCCGGAAGCCGCGGTAGCCGTCGCGTTGCACCCCACTCCGCCCCGTGTGCCCGGCACCGATCCGGGCGGCACGGAAGTACTCGGATACCTGCTGCGGCAGGCAGGGCAACTCGGTGCCACCGCCCACCTGGACACCACCGCCCAGGTCATTGCCGACGTCATGGGCTCGCTGCCCGCTGTCGCGGACTTGCCGGTGAGCGTCGTTCTGCTCGAAGCACGGGCACACACGCTGCCGTCGGGCGGGCATCGTCTGGCCGGACTGCGCGGGGCGATTATCATCCGCACCGACGGTCGCAGCGCGAACGTTACCCGCCGCATCCAGGAACTGATCGACCTTCATACCGATCAGGAGAACACCAGGATTCGCAAGCAGGGGACGGGAGATCAAGTGTTCTTCACGCTGACCGACGCCCGCTTGCCGGACTGGGCGGTTGTGCAATGGGGCGCGGTCGGCCCGTGGTACGTGGTGTCGATCGGCGATCGCTCGTTCCACCTGGTGGCCGACGCGATTCGAAACCCGCCGCGATCGCTGGCCGCCGACGAGTGGTATGCGGCCGCCCGACGCCGATCGAACGTGCACGGGGCCTTTCTACGCGTCTATGTCAACGTGGACCGTCTGCGGGGCCAGTTGGGCGAGGTCATGACCGGCGTCCCTGATCGGGTGGTGTCCGCGCTCGGTATGGGCGGCCTGCAACGGGGGCTCTGGACGGTGGGTCGGCGGGAACGGTTCGTCGAGATCGCGTGCGTGCTGCGGCGGAACGGGGCCGACCGATTCGTGCCCGTCACCGTCCCGGGCGTGGACGGCGCGACTGTGCGCGGCATCGTGCCCCCCGGCGCGACCTCGTGTGCCGTGTTGAACGTATCCGGGCGCGACTTCATCCTCCGCTGTCGTGACGCCTGGCTCGCCAGCCGGAGCTCCGCCACGCAGGCTCGCTTGCGGGCGCTGTGGGATCAGCATGTGGCCGCCCCCGACTGGTCGGTCCACGACGATTTCCTGGATCGCCTCGGTGGCCGGCTCGTATTGCACAATCATCCGCGCCATCCACTGGGGATCCCGTTGCTCTGCACGATCCTGATCGAAACCGACGGTTCGACGGAGGCGGTGACCGACTCGATTGACAGACTGCTCGGTGCCCTCCAACATTACCTCACCCCGCGGCGGGACGACCCATCCGCCCCCGCGACGGCGCCGTGGCTGCGCCGCGCACCGGACGGCGTGTGGTACATCCAGGCCGGTTTGCTGGGGCCTGCGCTAGCGGTGACCCCACGGTGGATTGTGATCAGTTATGCCCCTGCGGCGGTGCGGCAGAACGTGCGGTTCCTGAAGCCGGGCCCCGTCGACCGTCCCGCCACGAGACCGGCGAAGCCGTGACCCACGACGACACTCTCTACACCCCGCGGTTTTTTCTGCTCTTCGCCGTCGTGCTCTTCTTCATGACCGGTTATGCGGTGCAGTTCCATTTCGGCGACTACGTCGAGTCGCTCGGTGAATCGGAGCGAATCCTCGGTTGGGTGTGGGGCCTGGGCGTGGTCGGAAGCCTGTGCGTGAGGCCCGTGGTCGGCTCGTTCATCGACCGCGTCGGCGCAAAGCCGGCCATCCTGATCGGGGCGACGCTCGGCATGCTGGCGGCAATCGGCTACCCGTTGACCCGCGACGTGACCGTACTGTGCCTGCTGCGCGTTCTCACGAACGTCGGCATGGCCGTCTTCTTCACCGCGACGGCGTTCGTGACCGCCCTGATCGCGTCGCCGCGGCGGCGGGCGGAAAGCCTCGGGATTGTCGGTGTCGGCGGGTTCGTCGGAATGATGGTCGGCCCGACGTTGGGCGACGTGATCTTCAGCGCCTGGCGTGAGTCGGACAGCCTCTACTACATCTTCTTCTTCACTTCCGCGAGCGGTTTTCTGCTGTCGGCTTCCCTGGCGTCCTTGCTGCCCATTGAACGCCCGGCCCCCACAGCGCAGACGCCCGTCCGCTCCATCATCCGGATCGCGACGGAGCACTGGCCGGGAATGATCCTCATCATCGGCGCGACCTTCACCATGGGGCAGTGCATCCACTCCCTGTTCCTCGAGCGACTGGCCGAGGCCCGGGGCTTCGAGAACATCAAGACGTTCTTCCTCGCCTATTGCCCGACCGCCATCGCGCTGCGGTTCATCTTCCGACGGCTGCCCGAGCGGTTCGGACGGCGCCGCACGGTCATCCTGGGAATGCTGCTTTACGGGCTGGGGATGCTCCTGCTTCGGGCGGCTCAGACGCCGGTGGGGCTGATTCTGCCGGCCATGGTGCTCGGGGCCGGGCACTGTTTCGTCTTTCCGTCGATGGTCGATCTCGGTGCCGAGCGGCTGCCGCCGGAACACCGGGCCACCGGGACGGCCATCGTCCTGGGCTCCGGCGACGTCGGATTCCTGGTCGGCGCGATCGCCTGGGGGCAGCTTATCGAACGCAGCGGGTACAACGTGACCCTGGCGACGGTGGCGGCGGTCTGCGTGGCGTCGGCCGTCTTATACGGCTGGTCGCAGCGGGCCGCACTGATTCGCCGGCCGCCCGCGGCCGGAATCGGCGGCGGAACGGTCCCGCACAGGCCTGACCCCTTGCAATCGACCGGCCCACCGCGAGAATGCGGGGAACGCGCGGAGCGGTCGCGCGAAGCACGGGACAGATGATTGTGCGTGAGCGATGCTGCGAGGCGGCCACGCCGAACCCGAGGTATCCGATGAAGAAGAAGATGATCGTGGTCGGGCTGACGATGGTGGGGACGCTCTACACGAGCTGTGTCGGGCAGGCACTCGCTTGGGCGTTCGGCGGGTTCTTCTAAGTCAAGGTAGGCGCGCGCCGTACCTTGCGGCCTAAAACAAGGGCAGGCCGGCGCGGATCGTCGTGCGGCGTCCCGCGCATGCCTGCCCCGAATCGATTATCGACAAGGCCTACTTGAGGTGCTTGGATATCAGCTTGTTCATTTCGAACATGCTGACCTGCTTTTTGCCCCTAAAGACGGCCCTCAGCTTCTCATCCGCGTTGATCATTCGTCTGTTGATCGCGTCCTGAAGCCCGTTCTTACGGATGTACGACCACAGTTTCTTCACCACACCCGACCGCGGCAGCGGGATGCGGCCGATGATGGCCTGCAACTCGGCCGATGCCTCTAATGGTCGCATGAACGCCGGGTTGGGTTTGCGTTTCTTCTTGGCTTTCTTTTTAGGGGCTTTCTTTTTGGCGGCCTTCTTCTTGGCGGCTTTCTTCTTGGCTTTTTTCTTGCCCGCCTTCTTCTTGGCTCTTTTTGTGCCGCCCTTCTTCTTCGGCGCCTTCCTTTTCACGCCCTTCTTCTTGGCGCCCTTCTTTTTCCTGGCGGCCTTCTTCCTTGCTTTCTTCTTCTTAGCCATGGCGCATTCTCCTTTTCGCACAGTCGGCCTATTCGGGTCTCATTCGGCTTCCGTCCCCCGGGCCTCCTGGACGCGATTTTCTCGCTTTGTATCGGCCCATGCCACAAATTTTCAACAGAAAACGCAGAGGTTTTTTTGGGGTGTGTGACAGGCGGGCGGGTGGTTCCGGGCTCCCCATCATCCGGTGGAGCGGCCTCGCAACGCTACTCAATACGCCCGCGTAAGGTGCACGCCCGGGTAATAGAACTTGAGGATCTGACCCGCCTTGCGACCCAGCAGAGCCTGTCCCTGCATGCCCCATTGGCATAGCCCGACCCCATGCCCGAACCCCCGACCGTCCGTGAATTGGATCTCGTCCGGTCGGTTCACGATCGTACAATCGCTGCTCCGCATGGTCCCACTCCCGACGGCGAGCCGGAACTCCTCCGAGTTCAGCAACCGGGAACGCCCGCTTGATCCCACCACGCGAAACGCGGCCGGCCGACCCGACGCCTTGCCTCGCCGGGCGATGTCGACCCGCTTCACCGCCCCGATGGACCGGAGCGAAGGGAACCGTCGTGCCAACCGCTGCGACAGTTTCGTCTTGCTGATGCTCGTCGGGCCCCACCGGTACGCGTTCGTCTTGCGCGGGGCGATCCGGCAGTAATTGCACCGGACGCCGCCGGCCAGCGGCGGGATCGAATCCTCGTTCATGCAGTAGGACACGTTCTGCGTGCGACCTCCGCAGGCCGAGGAGTAATACGTGCAGAAGATCCGTTCGCCCTTGGGCGATGTCCAGGTGCAGACGATGCCCCGCGTATAGGCCGCCGCGTCACGTGCTTTCCTGGCCGCCGGGCCCACGGGGATGCCGCCGTACACCTGTGACGCTTCGGTGGCCCTCACGTCATAGGACCGATGGGCGCTCTTGGCCATCTGCCACAGGGCGTACGTCCGCGCCGCGACGGCACCCGCTCGAAACGACTCGGTGTGCCAGTCGGCGTACAGTTCGCCCGGCAGCACGCCGGCCACGTACTGGTCGATGTTCACCACGTTGATCACGTCCATGGTGGTCCGGTGCTGGCGCTCGCACCGCAGGTACCCCGCGTACGCTAACGGGCCGCTCCACTTGCCGCCTTCCCGCCGTGATATCAGGAGCCGCGTACGCGGCTCGGGCACGATTTCGATCGTCCCCGCCGTCCACCGCCGGTTCCCCACGTGGAAGTCCCCTGTGGCCCGGCTGACCGTTACCCACGGAAGCTGCCCCCCACGCGCCAGCACACCGGCGGCGGGGCTTCGCACGACGTACGGCCCGTCGATGCGAACCCGGAAGTCACTCGCGTTGTCGATGATCAGGACACGGATGTCGCGGACCCGCTGGTCGGAACGGACCTGGGGCGGAAGCTGGACTGATCGCTCGGTCGGCTCGCGGCACGCGAGGCCGCTGAGCATCAGCACGGTGAGCACGACGACGCCCCCGCGCCGTCCTGGCCTTGATATCGGATGTGGACTCATCTGCCTGCTCATCATCCCTGACGGCCAGCGGTGAGTTCCTCCCGGACCACACGCCGCGGCGCGGTCCGCGACCGGGTCGACCGGCCGCCGCTATTTCGCGCTGGTGCGAAGCGACATCCCGAGTTCGTTGAGCCGTCGCTTGATCTCGTTCAGCGACGTCTGACCAAAGTTCTTGATCGACAACAGCTCCTGTTCAGATCGCGCCGCAAGCTCGCTCAGCGTCGTGATGCCGAGCCGCTGGAGGCACTTGCGCGACCGCGCCGACAGTTCCAACTCCGTCACCGACCGGTTCATGAGGTCGGGGTCGCCGTCCGTGGCGGTGGGGCGATGCAACGACAACAACTCGCCCTGGGGCTCTTCCAGCAATTGTCCCAGCCGCAGACGCTTCTGTCGAAGCATCGCCTTGATCTCGTTGAGAGACGTTTCCCCGAAATTCTTGTACGCAAGCAGCTCCGCTTCCGTGATTTTCAGCAGGTCGCCCAGTGTGTGAATGTTCATCTGCTTGAGGCAGTTCCGGCTGCGAACGCTCAATTCGAAGTCGCTCACCGGCGTGTCGAGCACCGCGTTGTGCTCCTTACGGGCACGCTCCATCTCCTCGTCGTAGTACATGTCCTGGGCGGAGCAGACGTCACGCAGGAACAGGTGGGCCCGCGTATGATTGGGATGCTCCGCCAGCACGCGGTCAAGGCATTGTTCCGCCTCGACGTACTTCCCGTCGTCCTCGTACAGGACGGCCAAATTGATCAGCGCATTCACCGGCGCCGGTGGCCGCAGCACGCATTCCTCGTATAATTCGATCGCCTGCTCGGAATCGCCGCGCAGGTCAAGCATGTACGCCAGGCGAAACCGCGTGTCGATCCGTTCCGGATCCAGCGCGACGGCCTCGTTGTAATGCCGGATCGCCTGCTCGAACTCGTGGTTTCGCTCGGCCAAGCAACCCTGCGCGTGCAGGTAGGCCGCCCGATCGTCCTCCGCGACGTGCATCCCGGTCAGCCGCTGGTGCGCGGTCTCCAGGTCTCCCGTTTCGATCATCTTCGCCACGTCGGCCAGGTCACTGTTCATCAGTCGCCTCGAAATGCCTTGAAAACCATTCCCGATACGAAAGACGCGCCCTGGCGCCGGACATCCCGGTTCCTGGATTATCGGCCGCCGATGGCACGGCGGTTGAGGAGAGCCGCCGCCGACCACCACCACGCGGGGCGGTCAGCGGTGTCCATGCCCGGACGCGCCCGCTTGTCACCGTCCGAACGCCCCCGCTCCGACGGCCGCGAGCCGACGAACGGGGGCAATCGCAACCGTGTACCATACGGCCGGGCAGGGTCTCTCGCAACCCCTGCCCGCGCGGTCGACCCCGCGTGACCCCGTCTGGTGGCAGGCCTTGTCCACGCCCACCACCCGCGACACAATAGGCTCGCAGGCAAGGACTCTAGCAAACTGGAGGTGATCACGTGCTACGAGCCAGGTTTTTGTACGTATTGACTGCGTCGGTGGCGGTCGGGATGCCGGGAAGCGCCGGGCGGGCGGCCCCCGTTCGCGACCACGACGTCGTCCCCGAGGACTACTTCACGATCGCCGTCATCACCGAATGTGCCGTGTTTGCGCCCCCACCGGGCCTCGCCGCCGTAGCCTACGTGGACATGCGGTGGGACAAGGCGTCGGACGGACGCAATCTCGACCTCTGGGTCTTCGATTCGGAATCTCAGGCCCGAACCCGGCTGACATTCGACGAAGCCGCCGACCGGTCTCCGGTCTGGAGCGCGGACGGCCGGTGGATCTACTTCGCCAGCAACCGCAAGCAACCCGAGGCCGAGGGCCCGCCCCTCGACGGCAAGACCCAGGTCTGGCGCATCCGCCCGGAGGGCGGGCCGGCCCAGGCGGTCACCCGCATCGAAGACGGCATCGGGCTGTTCACCCTCGCCAAGGACGGCAAGACCCTCTATTACACCCGCTCCGAGGAGCACATCGACGACGAGTGGAAGAAACTCCGCAAACGGTACAAGGACCTCGAGTACGGGCATGGTGTCACCGACTTCTCCCAGGTTTGGAAACTCGATCTCGAGAGCTGGCGGGACGAGAAGGTGGTCGACGAGAAACGCGTGATTCGCGAGATGGCCGTCTCCCACGACCAGAGCCGGATCGCCATGCTCACCTGCCCCGACAACACCCTGCTCGCCAACGAGGGGTGGTCGAGGATCGACGTCTACGACACGGCGACCAAGGAAACCACGACGGTCACCCCGGAGGGCTGGCGGGAACCGCATCCGTCACCCTACGGCTGGCTGGGCGGCCTGACGTGGTCGCTCGACGGCGATGCTCTCGCGTTCACCACGTCCTTCGACGGGTACGCCTCTCGGCTGTACGTGGTCGAGTGGCTCGATGGCAGCCCGTCATTGCGCCGGCTGTCGCTGCACGACGTCACGGATCTCGGCGAGGGCCCGTTGCAGTGGCGGGGTGCGTCCCGGGATCTTGCCTTCGTCGGGGAGTGGAAAGCGCGCAAACGCGTGTACGCGATTCCCCACGTCCGCGACGGCCAGCAAGGACGGCCTGTCGTCCTGACGCCCGGTGACATCGCCGTGGACACGTTTGCCTGCGACGACACCGGGCGACATATGATCACCGTCCTCAGTAAGACGACCCATCCGCCAGACCTGTACGGCACGCAATTCGACAACGGCCAGCCGGGCCCGCTGAAACGACTGCTCAACAACAACCCGCAGGTCGATACCTGGAAGCTTCCCAGCATCGAAATCGTCCAGTGGACGGGGAGCGGGGGCACCGAGTGCGGGGGGATCCTGGAACTCCCGCCCGGCTATAAGCCGGAAGACGGGCCGCTGCCCATGATCGTGGAACTGCACGGCGGCCCCACCGCGTCCACGCTCTACCGCTTGCGGCTGTGGATCTACGGGCGAACCCTCATGCCCGCCAAGGGCTACGCCCTGTTCAGCCCGAACTACCGCGGCTCCACCGGCTACGGCGAGACCTTCACCAGCCAACTCGTCGGCCGGGAGAACGACATCGAGGTCGAAGACATCCTCACCGGCGTCGATGCGATGATCGAACGCGGCATCGCCGACCCCGATCGGCTCGGGGTCATGGGCTGGAGCAACGGCGGATTCCTCACCAACTGTGTGATCACCCACACCGAGCGGTTCAAAGCCGCCAGCAGCGGGGCGGGGATCGTGGACATGCTGTTGCAGTGGGGCACCGAAGATACGCCGGGCCACGTGGTGAACTTCATGCAGGGCTTCGCGTGGAACAAGCCGGACGCCTATCGGTCCGCGTCGCCGATCTTCAACCTCGCCAAGATCAAAACCCCCACCATCATTCACGTCGGCGGCAATGACGAACGGTGCCCGCCCGCCCACTGCCGGGCCCTCTACCGAGCGCTGAGACATTACCTCGACGTCCCGGTGGAACTGGTCGTCTACCCGGGCGAAGGACACGGGCTGCGAAAGTACAAGAATCGCCTGGCGAAGATGGAATGGGACCTCGCGTGGTTTGACAAGTATCTGCTGGGCAAGACCGGCGAGGGGGACGAGAACGACGACCGGAAGGGCACGGCGGACGCCGGTGACGCCGAAGGAGACGACGAGTGACAACCATGCAGTCAACGAAGCCAATCCGACCCATCGAATGGATTGGCGACACGCGCGGCTATGTCCGCATGCTCGATCAGACCCGCCTTCCGTCGGAAATCGTGCATCTCGAGATCCGGGATGTCGAGACGATGTGGGAGGCCATCAAGATGCTGCGGGTCCGCGGGGCGCCGGCCATCGGGATCGCGGCGGCCATGGGCGTCGTGGTGGGCGTCGCGGGCGAAGGCGACGCCGACCCCGACGCCTTCCGGCGGCGGGTGGCCGAGGTCTGCGACCACCTCGCTACGTCCCGGCCGACCGCGGTCAATCTGTTCTGGGCCCTCGATCGGATGCGCCGTGTGGTGGCCCAGCGGCCCGACGCGTCACCGACGACCTTGCGCCAGGCACTGCTCGACGAGGCCCGGGCGATTCGCGACGAAGATGCCGAAATGTGTCGCGCTATCGGGCAGAACGGGCGGTCCCTCGTCACCGACGGGGCCGGGGTGCTGACGCACTGCAACGCGGGCGGGTTGGCCACGGCGGAGTATGGCACGGCGCTGGCCGTCTGCTACGCGGCCCACGAAGCCGGGCAGTCGTTCCGCGTCTACGCTGATGAGACACGCCCCTTGCTCCAGGGCTCGCGACTGACCGCCTGGGAACTGGCCCAGGCGGGCATCGACGTGACCATCATCTGCGACAACATGGCCGGTCTGCTGATGCGGCAGGGCAAAGTGGACCTCGTGGTCACCGGGGCCGATCGGATCGCCGCCAACGGCGACGCGGCGAACAAAATCGGCACCTACGGTGTGGCCGTGCTGGCCCGCGCCCACGAGATCCCGTTCTACGTCGCCGCCCCCAGCTCGACCTTCGACCTCGCGATCCCCGACGGACAGGCGATCCCGATCGAGGAGCGGGACCCCGACGAAATCCGCAGGGGATTCGGCGTGCTGACCGCCCCGGCCGACGCTAAGTGCTTCTGCCCCGCATTCGACGTGACGCCCGCGAATCTGATACGGGGGATCATCACGGAGCGCGGCGTGATCAGCCCGGTCAACGCGGACACGGTGGCGGCGATGATCGGCCCGCGAAACCACCGGATCGTCCCTTGAATGGACACTCGGGGCCGCTGAAGCTGCTGCGGGAGTCGCTCTGTCCCCTCCCGGACGGGCAACCAGCCAAGCTGGGTAAGTCGCGCAAGCGCCGGGAAGTATGGTGCTTGCGACCCCCGCGCCGGCGCCGTATACTCCGGGCCCGGAGCGAGAGTGTGGCCCGCCGCATGGGGGACAGGCTTCGTGAACTCGTGGCGCGGTACCGCATTCCGACCATTTTGAGGAACACAGTTATGCGATTGAAGGCGAAACGGCTCATCGCGATCATGATGATCATCAGCGTGGCCGGCGTGGTGATGACGCAGTCCGGTCTGGGCTGCACGTCACTGTTCGGTGAGCAAGCCCTGTCCGCAGTGGATATGTGCTTCATCTTCGATTGCCAGAACGGCGCGCTGGGCGGGACGATCAAGTTCTGCTCGACGAGTGTGGGCGAGTTTGTGACATTCAGCGACTGCCCGGCGGACACGCAGGGCGGCGGCGACGGCGACGGCGGCGGCGGATTGTGATGCGCCGCATTCCGACCGCCCGTGTGATGGCGACTGAATCCGGCCGCGACCGGCCTTGTTGAGCAGGAGTGCCAGTAATGACGAAGCTGACGAAGACGCGTACCGCGCGGATCCTGTCGCTGGTGGCGGTAGTCGCCGCCGGCGGCATCGCGACCGCCATCCTGCCGTCCTGCGAGACGACGCTGACCACGCTGAACCCGTGTGGGTCGATCTTCGCATTCTGCGAGCCGTGGGAGGTGGACCAATTGTTCGCGTCGGTTCCTGACTATTCGGCGGACCCGTCGTGCACGATCCCATTCTACGGACTGGACCCGGAGAACGACGAGGGCGATTGCTCCACGACGGTCGTGTTCAACACTCCCGGGCAACGTCCGTAGCCCGCGAATCGCTACTCGGCGCATCCGACCGCGGGGCGCCTCGCGGCGGAGCGGTCCGCCGGGCGGCGTTCCATGCTGCTCAGTGGAGGCGATGATCTCCGCGCCGGCGCCGGTTGAAGACGTGCAGGGATCGGCGCGGCGCGACCAGGTCGTATGGGGGAACACCGTCGATGTCCATACCCCGACTGCTGCGTGTCTTGGCCGTGGTCGCCGCCGGTGGTCTGGTATTCCAGGCCGGCGGGTGCGCCACGACCATTGCCCCGCTGGCGCTGAGCGTGGCTGAATCGGTCCTGCTCACGGTTCTGAGCGGGCAGGTCGCTCCGTTCTAGCCGCCGTATCGGCCTATTCCGGCTCGACATATCTCCCCTGCCTCGGGCGGCGCGGGAGGGCGGGGTGCGTCGGTGAGCGTGGAGGCTCGCCCTGATCCGCCGGGGTCTGTGTCGCACCGCGCCGGCGTCCGCCGTACCCGCAGGTCATGACCCACGCCGACCAATGGGCTAGAATGGGTGTCGTGGTTCCGGGGGCCGGTATCCTCGTCGCCGACTTCCGCCCGGCGGAACCGAGACGGCAACGGCTGACCCAAGGAGAACACGCCATGTACCCGTCGAGAATCGGATTTACGGCACTGGCGGTTGCGATCGCGGTGGCGGGGGTCGCCCCTGCCGCGGAGCCCACCGCGGCCCGGTTTACCACCGACGACGGCGTGGAAATCACCGCCGATTACTACGCCCCCCCCGGTGACAAGCCCGCGCCGGTGGTCATCCTCCTGCATATGTATCGATCGAGCCGGGCTGCCTGGGAGCCGCTCATCCCGCCGTTGCACAAGGCCGGCTTCGCCGTGCTGGCGATCGATCTGCGTGGCCACGGCGGCAGCATCAAGCCGGGCGAGCTCCGGCTGGCCCAACGTGTGGTCGACCGGGACCCGACCCTGTTCAACGCGATGTACCAGGACGTCTTCGCCGCCTACCGCTTCCTCGCACAGCAACCGCGCTGCGACATGTCACGGCTGGCGATTGTCGGCGCCAGCGTCGGGTGCAGCGTTGCCCTCGACTACGCGCGGCAGGATCGGTCGGTGGACGTGGTCGTGTGCATGTCGCCGGGGGAAGCGTATATGGGCGTCGACTCGCGCCAGCACATGACGGAGTTCGCCAAGCCGGGCCGCCGCCCCGTCCTGTTGCTGGCGGCGCCGGGCGAACGCAAGGCGTGTGAGGCACTGGGCCAGATTCATCCCGGGGCCACGGTCTTCATCACGGAGCCCGGGACCCGCGACGGGCAGCGCGTGCACGGAACGAACATGTTCGGTCAGGTTCCGGGCATCGAACAACGGGTGCTCGACTTCCTCGAAGCCAACATCGGCAAGCCTGCCGAGCATCCGGTGGCCGCCGAGGTGAACGGCAAACACTTCTTCCCCGTCGGCAGCGAGGATGCCGCGAAGCTGAAGGAGGAGAACCGGCGGTTGTTCACCTCGGCCGAAGAGGCCAAGCGACGCGGCTACCGACCGGGCGAATGATACAGGGGCGGTGCGCGCCGCCAGGCGGCCCGCGGGTCCCACGAGTGCCGCGATGCTCTCGATCGGGTCACTTCAACTCGACGTGCCGTTCGTGCAGGCCGCGTTGAGCGGCTACAGCGACCTCGCCATGCGACGAGTCGCCCGCCGGTTCGGCGCGCCGTACGCGCTCAATGAGGTGGTGCTCGACAAGCTGGTTACGCAGAAGGGGAAGACGCGACGTCGCGTGCTTCGGGTGGAGCCCGATGACCACCCCGTTGGTGGACAACTCATGGGCGCGAACCCGGAGGACTTCGCCCCGGCCGTCGCCGATATGGTCGAGGCGGGCTATGACGTGATCGACATCAACTTCGGATGCCCGGTCAAGAAAGTGCTCGGGCGGTGCCGTGGCGGGTTCCTGCTCTCGCAGCCGGAAACGGCGCTCCAAATCGTTCGTCGTGTGATCGACGCGACGGCCGGGCGGTGCCCGGTAACGGTCAAGATGCGGCGCGGCATGGATGACGAGTCGCAAAGCGAATGGAACTTCTTCGCCATCCTTGACGGCGCGTTGGACGCCGGCGTCGCCGGCGTCACCGTGCACGGCCGAACCGTGCGACAGCGATACGCCGGCCCCAGCGATTGGTGTTTCGTGCGCCGCGTGGTGGACCACGTGCGCGGGAGGACCGCCCCGGCCGACCCGGCGCGACGACCCGTCGTTCTCGGCAGTGGCGACTTGTTGAGCGCGGAACGCTGCGTACGGATGATCACGGACACCGGCGTCGATGGCGTCACGGTTGCTCGCGGATGCATCGGCAACCCGTGGATCTTCGCCGAGTGTCGCGCGCTGTATGCCGGCCAGCCGCTGCCGCCGCCACCGTCGGTGCCGGAACAGGGCCGCGTGATCGCCGAACACTTCGACGAGATCGTGCGCATCTACGGAGAGCGGCACGGGGCTCGCCTGATGCGGAAGTTCGGGATCAAGTACAGCGCCCACCATCCACTCGCCCGCCGCGTGCGCGACGCCTTCGTCGTCGTCAAGAACGCCGAGCAGGTTCGGGACGCCCTCGACACCTGGTACGATGCCGACAGTGATTGGCCACCCGTGCAGCGCCGGCCCGCTCACGGCCAAGGGGTGCCGGCCGGCGTGTACGAGGATTGTGGCTGACGGTCGTGCGGATGGTAGGCGGCGCAGACGGTGCCGCAGCTCGAGCGATCCGATCGTGGCCCTACCCAGGCCGATCGAGATGGTGATCCTGCGGCCGGGCGGTGAGATGCTCGCTCGCGCCGCGCGAGACGCAGGACCGAGCGCCTTAGTATTCTGCGGAAAGATCGGTCTGGTCGAGCACGACGAAGTTCTTGGCCGTCAGGTTGGCGGCGGCATGCTCCAGGTTGTCAGCCTGGACGGCCAGAGCGGGCCGCCCGCCCGGCTGCGCCAGCAGTGGATAGGTGTACGCGACGCTCACCTCCGCCCCCAACAACGCCATCCAGGTCTCCAGCAGGGCACGCTTGCCGTGCGGCAGTGAGACCACCAGCAACTCGGTCTCACTGATCGCGAAGCCGGCCTGGCGGAGCGTCTCCGCCGCCAGAACCGGGTCGTCCACGATCATCCGCACGATGGCGCTGTCGACCGCGTTGACCACCGACAGGGCCATAATGTGGATGTCGGTCGGGTCCAGGATCCGCGTCAGCCGCAGGAGCTCCCCCAAGCGATCGACCAGGAAGACCGAAATCTGCGTGACGGTCGGATAGGCCTCCGCTTCAGCGGTGTCGAAAGGTCCGGTGTCCATTCGAAGAAAATTCTATCGCCCCAATTCAGCCGCCTAAAGAAGATAATCGAGCGAAAGTGGCCGGGAATCCCGGTACGCCGGACGCCACGTCGCCGCACACCGGACATTCTGGACCCCGAGGCCGCGCGGCGTGCCGCGTCATTGTGCCAATATCGCAGGCCACCCGCCTGTCAGGATGGCAGTGCGGCGCCCAACGACGATCGACCTCACGACATAACGTCATGCCAAAAAGGGAATTAGACGATTTCCTCCGCCCCCCGATTGATGGCATACGTCGTGCTCGATGTGCGCGTGGATTATAGTGCGCCGGCCTGACTCGCGTTGCTGGCGCTGCGAAAGTAGGCAGGAGAGCCATCATGTCGAAAATCATCGGAATCGATCTGGGGACCACCAACTCCGTGGTGGCGATTCTCGAAGGGGACCAGCCCAAGGTGCTGACCAACTCCAGCGGGTCACGGTTGACACCGTCCGTCGTCGGCTTCACCGATAGCGGCGAGCGGCTCGTCGGTCAGATCGCCAAGCACCAGCAGGTGGCCAACCCCAAGAATACCGTCTTCTCGATCAAACGCTTCATGGGGCGGCGGCACAATGAAGTCAGCAGCGAAGAGAAAATCGTGCCATACGAGGTCGTCGGCGGCCCCGAGGAGCTGGTCAAGGTCACGATCCGGGGCAAGGAGTATACCCCGCCCGAGATCAGCGCCATGATCCTCCAGGACCTCAAGAAAACCGCGGAGGACTACCTCGGCGAGCCCGTCGATCGCGCCGTGATCACCTGCCCCGCTTACTTCAATGACTCGCAGAGGAAGGCCACCAAGGACGCCGGCGAGATCGCCGGCCTGAAGGTCGAGCGGATCATCAACGAGCCGACCGCGGCCGCCCTGGCCTACGGGCTCGACAAGAAGAAGCACGAGGAACGCATCGCCGTGTTCGACCTCGGCGGCGGCACTTTCGACATCTCGATCCTTGAGATCGATCCGGAAGTCGGGACGTTTGAAGTCAAGTCCACCAGCGGGGACGGCCACCTCGGTGGTGACGATTACGACGAAGAACTGATCGACCATGTCGCGGAGGAGTTCCGCAAGAAGGAAGGGATCGATCTCCGCAAGGACCCGATGGCTCTCCAGCGGCTTAAGGAAGCCTGCGAGACGGCCAAGTGCGAACTATCGAAGACGATGGAGACGCAACTCAATCTGCCGTTCATCTCGGCGGACCAGGCCGGTCCCAAACATCTTCAGATGACGCTGACCCGCACGAAGTTCGAGCAGCTTACCGAGAAGCTGACCGAGCGGTGCCGCAAACCGGTCATGGAGGCCCTCGAAGCCGCCAAGATCAGCCCCTCCGACATCGACGAGGTGGTGCTGGTGGGTGGCTCGACGCGGATTCCCGCCGTCCAGACCCTGGTCAAGCAGATCTTCGCCAAGGACCCGAACAAGAGCATCAACCCCGACGAAGTTGTGGCCGTCGGGGCCGCCCTCCAGGGTGCGATTATCGCCGGCGACAAGGACGACATCGTGCTCGTTGACGTGACCCCGCTTACCCTGGGGGTCGAAACGCAGGGTGGTGTCATGACCGCGATGATCGATGCCAACTCGGTCATTCCCACCAGCAAGACCAAGACCTATACCACCGCGGCGGATAACCAGACCGAGGTCACCATCCACGTGCTGCAGGGCAACCGGCCAATGGCGGCGGACAATCGCTCGCTCGGCCAGTTCAACCTGACCGGCATCGCCGCCGCCCCCCGCGGGATGCCGCAGATCGACGTGACGTTCGACATCGACAAGAACGGTATCATCAACGTGTCCGCCAAGGACAAGGCCACCGCCGAAGAGAAGTCGATCCGCATCGAAGGCTCGAGCGGCCTGAGCGAAGACGAAATCAAACGCATGAAGTCGGAGGCCGAGGCCCACGCGGCCGACGATCTTCGCAAGAAGGAAGTCGTCGACGCCCGTAACCAGGCCGAGCACCTGGCGTACGAGACGGAAAAGCAACTCAAGGAGCACGGCGACAAGATCAGCCAATCCGATCGCGGTGACATCGAGGCCGCCGTCAAGCAGGTGCGCGAGGTGATGGGCGGCGACGATCTCAACGCCATCAACAAGGCGACCGAGAAGCTCATGGCGGCCGCCCAGTCGATCGGGAAGGTGATCTACGAGGAGATGGCCAAGCAGCAGGAGCGGGCTGCGGCCGGCAGTGCGGCGGGTGCCGGCGAACCGAAAGATGCCGGCGACCGGAAGGACGACGACGTCATCGACGCCGAGTACGAGGTCAAAGACAGTAAGTAACGGATCGACGCGGGCTGGTCGTCCGGTTCCGCCAGTTTGAACTTGGCGCGGGCGAAGGGCACGCCCTCCCTGGCGGTCGTGAACACGAGTCGGTGCGTATTGTCCTTGGCCGAATGGGGGGTGTAGTCGAACGTACCCGTCTTGTCCGGCTTCACGTACCCCACCAGGTCGGAGTCCGGCGTGCCGGCCTGCTGCTCCGGGATCAGGTTGCCGAAGGACGTTCTCTTGACGGTTGAACTGTCTTGGGTAGGCTGTGTCGCCGCCACCCTCCGGAACCCATTATGGCAAACGGGCTTGGCGGCGATTAGGCCGGTCCAACGCACGCGGCGCAGGCGCCACCGCGGTGTACGAAGCGGACGACCGGGTCGGCGGGCGAGGCCGACATCCCGCCATGCTCAATCCTCGTACACGCCGACCACGACGATCTCGTAGGGCAGGTTGGCGGCCAGCTTCGTGCCGGTGGCCGCCCGGGCCGCGATCACTCCCAGGTCGATCCGTGGCATGCCCAGCACGTGGAGCGTCTCCAGGGGCGCCGTGTTCCGCAGGGTTTCCTCCGCCGCCGTCCCCTCGATGAACACCATCCGCCGCGGACTGTCCACCAGAAGCGTCTCACCGGTGGCATCGTAGACCCAGGCCATCACGACGCACCCGTCCGGTCCCTGTGCCGGCACGTCCACCATTTGCATGACAAACTCGGGGTAATTGTAGGCGACCATCTGCGTGCGGATAGTCGTGGTTGTGTCGCCGGGCTCGATTTCGCACCACAGCGATTCGTACCGCCCGAACGCCCGTTCCGCGTCCTTGGTCGTGTAGCCCGGCGGGATGGTCTTGATCGTATGGGTGACGTCGCGGATGCCGACCACGGTCACCGGGTGGATCTCGAAGACATGGTCGGGATTGGTGCTGCCCTCATAATCGGGAATCTCCGCGCCCTGTACGTGCGGCTCCCGCCCCGGATGCTCGCACCACAACCGCCACACGCCGGTCATGTCAAACGGTTGGTCCTCTTCGATGCGCTGCTCGATGAAGGCCACCGCCAGATCCCGCTCCTCTGCGGCGTTCATCAATTCGGCCACCATGGGAAGCTGGACGGCTTCGAACACGCCGGAGATGTGCGCGTCGCCGTCAGAGGAGACGCTGTGGACGTTGATGCCCACCGGATCAAAACGGCTGGTAAACGTTACGCGCGACGCACACTCGGCGATGAAATCATTGTCGAGCGTGATAGTGCGCAGGTTCGGCCCACTCGCGGTCGGAGCCGCGAAAGCAACCGTCTCCGAAACCGGCGGATGGTCATCCGCGACTGCCCGCACATCCGACGCTTCGTCATACCCATCCGGCTGAACGGAACCCGGCGCCGCCGGGGTGATGCCGAAAGTGTCCCTTTGCATCGCCGCCGCCCAACCGGGCGATTGCCGTCGCGAGGGGCATCCGGCGGCGGCCGACAGGAGCAACAGCGCCAGACTCCATCGCGCGAACCGAGCAGATCTGCTGTGCCATGTCATATCGGTACCTCCGGCCGGTCGTTGAGATGAGATAGCGCCGCGGCCCAGCGCGGCGGTTGCGGCAAGTATGCTAGCACCAATCGTGCCCTCGACAACCCATCGTGAACAGGTGCGGGCTCGACCCGCCCGACTGCCCAACCCGCGTCACCTGCGAAGAAGGTGGCCCGCTCCGCACAGTGGGACTTGACTCGGGTCCAAGCGGGTCCTTGACGGCCGGCCCCATCGATGGCCCGCAGGCGATGTAGAGCGCGCCGCATCAAATCCGCACAAAAACTGCGGAGTTTTGAATTAGATCGGGGACGTTGCGGAATACAGATGATGATGGGTCGTGTGATCACCTTGGGTGGACGGAACGCGCGGCCGCCGCGGGCAGTCCTGGCTTCCGGGGCCGGGTCCGTCGACGGTCGTGTGTCCTCACACCAGAACCTGTACCGTTCGTGCTGGGACGATTCGATGTTTTGTGAAAGAAGGAGGCGACGTGATGAAGGTGCGATTGTTCGTGGTTGTGGGGGTGTTGATCGGCGCGGTCGCCTGGGCATGGGCCGCGCAGGGGGAAACGAGTTCGGCGCAGGTAGACAAACCAAGCGCGGTGGCGACCGGGCTGACGGATCAAAGTAGTCTCGTCGCGGCACCACGAGACGTGGTGTATGCCTACGAGTTACGCGATCGCAGCTTGTACATGGACGGCTGCTTTGGCAGCGGGACCCGCCCATGTCTGTGCCGGATCCGTGTCGCCACGTCACTTGAGGGCACGTTCGGGCTGAGCCAGGCCCCAAGCGAGGAGCCGGCGTTCGACGTGTACGAGATCACCGATGTGCAGTGGGTGGCCACGTTTGGTGATGAGGAAATCGAAATCACCGGCTCGGGTCTGTATAAGGTTGGCCGCGCTGAAGGCGAAATGACGCAACGGCTGACCATGGACCTCGAAGTAGGCGGCGCCGAGACGGCGTTCTTCGACAGTGGCCTGGTGCCGGGAGGCGACGCGGGATTCCCACCGAGTATCGACATCGCGATTCGCATGCCGGACGCGGAGTGCACGAACGTCGTCTTGAACATCGTGGCCGGGCCGGCGGGCGTCGAGTCGGCGGCCGCGTACGAGGAGCCCACCCGGCGACCGCGCATCGATGCGGCGGGCCCGTAGCCCGAGTGGACCGGGGCCGCCCCACGGATGAACGGGCGGGGACGGACTGGCCGGGGTGCTCCGATACGTTCGTGCGCACCTCCGTGTCCCGGTGCCAATTCGTCCCCGCCCGTACTTGCTTGCACTGCGCCGGTCGACTGTAGCCATCGGCCGCCGCGGGGATGACCGGGCGATTCGGGTGTCGACCGCCGTCGGGTGGCGGACACTACTGCGCGGATGGTGACAAGCAAAGCGGCCTGCGGAACGTCGCGCTCCACAGGCCGCATTGATCTTGACCGGGAATCGGCGTGAGGGCCGGCCTCGCCAGGCGTGTCGCCCTACGGTCCGCTCAACTCGACCGCGTCGCCGAACAGCACGTAGTCCTCAAGGTCGATGGTGTCGCCACCGGCCAGGTTGGCCGCATCGCAGGGCCCCGGCACCGTCTCCCCGAAGCACACCTGGAACAGCTTGAAGTCGGCCAGGTCGACGTCGCCGTCACCGTCCAGATCGCCGTCGCCGAGCGGCTCGCACGATTGGCTCGCCTCGTCACACCAGTACCCGTCGTCGCAGGGTGATCCGGACGTGATGCAGCCGGTCGTGGGCTCGCACGACTCCACGCCCGTGCAGTACAAGCCGTCATCGCAGAGCGTGTCGTCGGGGAGGTTCAGGCAGCCCCGCAATGCCTCGTAGCACAGATCGATCGTGCAATCGATTTCGTCGTCGCAACTGACCGCCTCGCCGGGCTGGCATCCCTCGACCGGGTCACAGTACTCCTCGCCGTTGCAGTACACCGTGTCATCACAGAACGCATCGTTTGGAACGTGCACGCACTGGTCGGCCTCCTCGTCGCACGAATCGTCGGTGCAACTGATCAGGTCGTCGCAGTCGGCACCCGGCCCCGGCTCGCACCCGGAGGCCGGATTGCAGACCTCTTCGCCGTCGCAGAATCGACCATCGTCGCACAACGAGTCGTTCGGGATGTAGTCGCACAGTCCCGTCTCTTCGTTGCACACGTCGTCGGTGCAATCGATGAAGTCGGTGCAGAAGACGGGCGGTCCGGTCTGGCACTCGCCGTAATCGTCACAGAGTTCCTGCCCGTCGCAGTAGACGCCGTTGTCGCACTGGCCGTCGGAAGTGCAACTGCACGGGGAGCAGGGACCGCCGCAGTCGATTCGGGCCTCGCCCTGGTTGCGAATGCCGTCATCGCATGTGGGCGGGGGCGGGTCGATCCGAACTGTGTAGTCTTCCACTTCTCCGTAGGACGTGCTGCCGCAGGACTCAGGCGTCGGATCGTGGTCGCCGTCCAGGATACGGACCCGCATCCGCGCGTTGCCCTCGCTCGCACCTTCCGGCACCGTGATGGTCTCCGAGTAGGGGCCCACACCGGACCACGCCGTGGTGATCGTTTCGTCCGCGTCGTCGAAATCACCGTCGCGGTTCCAGTCGATCCAGAGGCCGCCCAGATCGGACGACCACGCGGAGTCCAACGTAACGGTGATTTCGTGCTCCGAGCCGATGGCCATCGTCGTGGATTGGGAGGTGTAGTCGGAATAGCGCGAGGGGCCGCTCGAGTTGTCGATGCTTCCCACCGAGACGTTACTGATGTATTCGTAATTGTCCGAGTCGGATGAGGCGCTACAGTAGGTCAGAACAAACGGACAGAGTTCGTCCCGTGCGGCGCGGAACGCCGCGAGATCTATCCGCGTGGCGACGTTAGGGCACGGGCAGTGCGTCACGATGCCGATGATCTGGCTGCTCCAGATCACCGCTGAACCGGAGTTGCCGTGCGTGATGTCGACCCGAACGTAGTACCGGTCGGAGAAACGAGCTTCGACCGTCCCATCGGCCGTCTGCTGCGTCTGGTTTCGCGTCGGCTGACCGTCGATGCCGTAGCCCCACACGTCGATCCGTTCGCCCGCCGTGATGATGCCCGTCGCAATCGGTCGGAACGTCCCGTACCGTTCGTAAATGGTCTGGCCGAGGTTGTTGGTTCCGGCGAGGAGGACGGACCAGTCATCGCCGGGCCCGTCGCTGGACCACAGGGTGTCGGTGATCGGGAACTGGTTGGAAACGGATGGTTGATTTGGCTCGCAGTCCGGGTCCGAGTCCGGGACGCGGAACTGGATCACGTCGGCGTATCCGCCAGCGACGCAGTGCCCGGCCGATACCAGACAGCTCTGGTCGTTGTACACCGAAGCCGTGCATCCGACCGGCATCAGCCGTCCCGTCCACTCCTCATCGGAGGGGACGCGGTCGTCGGATCCGCAGTAGCCGCACCCCGTCTCGCCGCAGGCACGCAGCCCGGTTTCGTATCGCGCCACCTTGTCCAGCACGATCCGGTTCTTGGTTGTGCCCGCGGCCGCAAACACGTCGATGTAGACCGTATCGCCATTGAAGTAAGCGGACGTGTTCTGCCACATCGCCATGCCCGCGGCGTCGAGCTCCTGCACCTCGCCGTCCAGAGCGGACGTCATGCGAATCGTGCTGCCCTTTTCCAGCACCACCTCCTCGAAGTAGAGGCGAAGCCAGGCGGAATTTTCAACCGTCACCGAATTCGAATACACGAGCCACGTGTCGGTCGCCGTGTTGGCCAACTGGCTACTGTCGAGGCGGTACGGCTCGAACTCTCCCGTCGGCCAGTCCATCGTCGACTGGGCAAATGCCGGTACGCTGACACTCACGATCCCCAAGACGATCAGTTCCTTCACTGCCAAGCGCATTGATACCTCCCTCTGGCAACCATCAGCACCTACGATGGGCCGATCAACGTAAACCACGCCGTGCCATGAAGTTATGCACGATCCCGCCGCCGTGTGCCGATTCAGCGAATACCCAGGACTGGATTACACCGATCACGCCCACTCGGACAGCATCGCTGGGCATGGGCCCTCGCGGCTGCAGCGATGCCCGATGCGTGGCTTCCTCCTCCTCGACGCTCACCATCGAACGCGGTGCTTCGCGATCCCTCCGGGCAGACCGCCGCGGGGGATCAGAGGACGCCATCCCAGCGATTCGGGTCCCAACAACTCAAGTGTACGCGTCACGCGACCCATAAGTCAATCGTGCGACCGCACAATAGGGAAGGCACCGTACTCCGGATCCCGTGGCGGCACGCCGGCCGACCGCGGCGACCCACGGCCGCCCGTGACCCGTGGATTGGCCCCCGACGCCCGATATCTTGGGGTCCTCCACACGCTGGGGCGGGGCCGGATCATCATCCCGATCCGGCAATGTGCGTGCCCACTGCGCCCGGCCGGCGACTGTGTCACACCCGGGCACAGTCGACGCCTGAGGGGCGCCGGCCCCCGGGCCGGGGATCGTGCCGGGCTATTCGGAACGTTCCGCAGTGAGTTGTTTCTCGAAAATGATGAGGTTGGTGGCCGTGTGCGAATCCCACCGCAACCCGACGATGTCGTAGCCGTTGCGAATGGCCAGCAGCAGCATCGGACGGTGGTGGTTGTAGCACTCGAAACGGGCCATTTCGTACCCTTGCTCGGCCGCCCAGGCGTGTTCGGCCTCCAGTAGCTGGGACGCGATACCCATGCGACGGGCTTCGGGCAGCACGCCGGCCAGCCAGCTGTAGTATGTGGTGGGCCGCAACTCGTATCCACAGGAGAACCCCACGGGGCGGTTGTCCAGCTCCGCAAGCATCACCAGACTGTTGCGGTTCTGAAGGCGGCGTCGGAAGTACTCGACATCGACCGGGGGACGGAAAATGGCGTTGTACATGTCGCACAGAAGGCTGTATTCGGGCGGTCCCAAACGCGATATCTTGACCGTCGCCATTCCGGTTGCTCCTGGTTCTCGCCGGTTCACGGTCGATCCCGCTGGACGGGTCGGCCCGCGACGGCGCTGTGATATGCGTAGTGTAGGCAGACGCCGGGTCGCGTACAACCGACCCGAAACGGCCCCGCCGAGCCGTGCCGATGCGCCCAATTGAAAACGCCCCGGTCGCGGGACCGGGGCGGGGAAAAGCCGATTGACAGGCCAGGACGCGCTAACGCTTGGAGAACTGGAAGCTCCGCCGCGCGCCGCGCCGACCATACTTTTTCCGCTCCACCTTTCGGGCATCGCGGGTCAGGTAGTGGTGATCGCGAAGAACGCCCTCGTGAGACGAGTCCGCCGCTTTCAACGCCCGAGCCAGACCCAGCACGATGGCACCCGCCTGCCCCGTCGTGCCGCCCCCATACACGTTCACGAAGACGTCCGTCTTCTTGCCGGTGCTGGTGACTTCCAGCGGGCGGCGGATGAAGAGACGGTCCTTTTCCAGTCGGAAATACTCGTCCAACGGCCGACCGTTGATCTTGAAGTCGCCGTTGCCCGGACGAATACGAACGCGGGCTATGGCGCGCTTGCGTCGCCCGGTGCCCCAGCAGTATGGCATGTTCGGCAGCTTGTCGCGGGGAGTCGGCTGTGGTTCAGGCGCCGCCTCGCCAACCGGTGCGTTCGTCGCCGCCGCGGGGGCGGCATCAGGCGGCGGGCTTACGGCCGGGGCGCCCCGTGGTTCGCTTGCCGCAGGTGTTTCGATCGGTTCAGCACTGGTGGGTTGGTCGCTCACGAGCCTTCACTCCGAATTCGGTCGTCAAAGATCCATGGCCGCGGGGTCTGGGCCGCATGGGGGTGCGTGTCGCCCCGGTAGACCTTGAGTTTCTTGAGCATGTGCCGGGCCAGCTTGTTCTTGGGAAGCATCCGCCGGACGGCTTCCTGCAGAACCCGCTCGGGGTGCTTCTCGAACATCCGCTTGTACGGCACCACTTTGTACCCGCCCGGGTAGTAGGTGTAGTAAGGATAGGACATCGTCTCGGACTTCCTGCCCGTCAGACGGATGTTCTCCACGTTGGTGACCACGACGAAGTCCCCCGTATCCACGTGGGGCGTGTAGGTGGGCTTGTGCTTGCCCATGAGCACCGTGGCGATCCGGCTGGCCAGCCGCCCCAGTACTTTGTCCGTGGCGTCGACGTGGTACCACTCACGCTCGACTTCGTCTTTCTTGGCCGCGTAGCTCCGTATCGTTCCCACTGGCATCAGTTTGGCTTCCGTGTGTGCATCCAGGTCCACAAAGAACCCATCACTTTACAGTTTCAGGGGCGGTCGTCAAGCCCGAACGGGGGCGGGCCCTGCCGGCCCGCCGGCCGACCGGTGCGCCACCCGCCGGGATCGGGGTGTGCCCGCACAGCGGGCGTTTCGGCCTCACCCGGCCCGGGCATGACGCCCGGAGCCGCCGGGCCGGGCCTGGAGCGGGGACGCGACCAAGGACCGGCGATCGCTGCCAGTGCTTGTTCACCCTGCCCGGACTCGAACGCCTCTTCGAGTCCATCGCGGCGTGGGCAGACGCCCGGGACCGGGCCCGGAGGGTCCCGCCGTGAGTCAGACGGCCACCCGCCAGGCGGATGTCCGATGGGAATCCGCACCGAGGCCGCCGACACTCAAATCACGAAGTCGGGCCGCTTACTGCGCGGGGCCGTCTCGGGGGCTTTCGCTTGCAACGATCGGTCGCGAATCCGCAATTCGGGCGGTGTGAACGTGACCGTCGCACCGGCCGGCACGCTGCTCGTGATGAACACGCCACCGCCGATTACGGCCCCGTTGCCGATCACCGTATCGCCACCCAGGATGATGGCATTCGCGTAGATGGTCACGTCGTTCTCGACGGTCGGGTGCCGCTTGGCTCCGCGGATCAGCCGGCCCCGTTCGTCCTTCGGGAACGACAGGGCACCGAGCGTCACCCCCTGATATACCTTCACGTTGTCCCCGATGTCGGTCGTCTCGCCGATCACGACGCCGGTGGCGTGGTCGATGAAGAAGTTACGGCCGATACGGGCACCCGGATGGATGTCCACACCGGTGTGGGTGTGCGCCCACTCGGACATGATCCGCGGCATGATGGGGATTTCGAGTTGGTACAACTCGTGGGCCACGCGGTGCACCGTGACCGCCAGCAGCCCGGGATACGCGAGGATCACCTCGTCGGTGTTCAGGGCGGCGGGGTCGCCGTCGTAAGCGGCCTGGGCGTCGCCCGACAGGGACGCCCGCACCTCGGGCAGCCGCGAGAGGAACGCCATGGCCAGCTCCCGTGCCTTCTTCTGGCACAGGCCTTCGCCACTGCCCGGATTCTCCAGCTCGGCCTGGTAACAGAGCGCTTGGTGGATCTCGGTGAAGACGAGATGTCCGATCCGCGGCAGCAACTCGCCCACGTGGTACCCCACGTTGTGCTCGGTCAGGTCTTTGCGGCCATGCAGTCCGGGATACATCAACTCGATCAGTCGTTCCATCAGCTCGACGATGTTGCGCCGACCGGGCAGGTACGCCCGATCGATATGATTGATGCGCAATTCCCGGTGGTAACTGGCAACGATCTTGTCCACCAGGGCCGGCAGTTGTGATCCGATGGTGAATTCGTGGCTCATGCCCCTTCTCCCGACTGGCGGCCGCCCGCACGGCGCGCCCGCCTTTGCTCCCGGCACACGGCGCGAACGGCAAGGCCGCTTACTCATGGCCCGGAGAATTCGTGTTCAGGACGAGACGGCCGGCGCCGCGTCGAAGGCGTGCGGCCATCACGACGCGACCTTCGTTATCGCGTCCAGAACCTCGTCGTGCTCCGGGAACCGGCCTGTCTCGTTTTTGCTGAACACGAGCCGGTTGTCCACGCGGACGTCGAAGATGCCGCCCCCCCCTTCAATGAACTCGGCTTCGTGGCCGAACCGCTTCCGTATCGCATCCGCCAGACCGGCGGCTTTCGGATAATAGTTTCACTGCACGCAATACGTGATCGAGATGTTCACCGTCTATGCTCCAGTCGATCTTGCCAAACCACATCGGAGGAAGCCACTCTAGCGTGCCGGCACGACGAATTCACGCCTGGCGGACGGAAGGTCACTTGCTCTCCGCCCAATTGCTGCCCCAGTTTAGGTCGACGGTTACCGGAACATCAAGCGGCAGGGCTCCGGTCATCTTGGCCCGGATCATCTCGGCCTCGCTCTCGGCATCGTCACGGGGCGTCTCGAACACCAACTCGTCGTGGACCTGGATCAGCAGCCGCGACCGGTGCCCGCCCCCCGACAGCGCCTGGTGAATGTCGATCATCGCCCGCTTGATCAGGTCCGCGGCGGAGCCCTGGATCACCGTGTTGACCGCGATCCGCTCGCCCAGGGCCCGCTGCTGGCTGTTCCGCGACGTCAATTCCGGTACGTAGCGACGCCGGCCCAGGAGGGTCTCCACGTACCCGCGGCGGCCGGCCTCGGCAATGGTCTCGTCGATGAAGCAACGGATGCCCGGGTAGCGCATGAAGTACATGTCGATGAACGTCCGGGCCTCGCTGACCGGTATGCCCAGCGCCTTGGACAGCCCGAATGGTGTCTGTCCGTACACAATGCCGAAGTTGACCGCCTTCGCGGCGCCACGCTGCTCGCGGGTGACCGCGTCGACCGTCACGCCGTTGATCTGGGCCGCCACGAACGTGTGGATATCCTGGCCCGTGTTGAACGCTTCGAGCAGGGCCGGGTCCTTGCAGAAATGGGCCAGCACCCGCAACTCGATCTGCGAGTAGTCCGCGGTGAGCAGGACGTGGTCCGGCTGACCGGCGACGAAAGCCGCCCGGATCCGCCGCCCGATCTCCGTCCGGGCCGGGATGTTCTGCAGGTTGGGGTCGCTCGATGAGAGGCGACCCGTGATCGCCCCCGTCTGATGGAAGCTCGTGTGAATCCGCCCGGTGGCGGGCACGATCATCCCCGGCAGCGGATCGACGTAGGTGCCCTTCAGCTTGGCTAACTCGCGGTATTCCAGAACGAGTCCGGGGATCGGGTTGTCGTACTGGGCACGAAGCGTCTCCAACGTCGCGGCGTCCGTGCTCCGCCCCGTCTTCGTGCGACGCACCGGTTTGAGACCCTGCTCGTCGAACAGAACCACCGCCAGTTGCCGGGTCGAATCGATGTTGAACGGGTGCCCGGCCGCCTCCTCGATCGCCCCCGCCAGGTCGGTCATTCGCGCGGCGAGTTCCGTGCTCATCGCGGCCAGGCGGTCCGTGTCCAGTGCGATGCCGTTGCACTCCATGTGCACCAGCACCTCGACGAGTGGCATCTCCGTCTCGTAAAACAGCCGGCGGACGGGGCGGTCCGCCATCTGTGGTTCGAGGACCTCTTTGATCCGCCACGTGTAGTCTGCGTCCTCGCACGCGTATTCGCACACCCGCGCCGCGTCCACCTGGTCGATCGTGATCTGGTTCCGGCCCGTCCCGATCAGGTCCTTGATCGGAATCATCGTGTGCCCGAAAAGCTCCTTGGCCAGCGGATCGAGCCCGTGCGACGGTCGGGTCGGGTCCAGCAGGGCACTGGCGATCATCGTGTCGAAGTAGATCCCCCGCACCTCGAAGCCGGCCTGCTTCAACACGATCCAATCGTATTTGACGTTCTGGCCGACCTTCTTGACAGTCGGATCCGCGAAAACCGGCCCGAGCACCTGCACCACGTCGGCAAGCGGAATCGTGTGCCCCATGGCCGCCCGCACCGGGACGTAGCTGGCCCGGCCCGACTGCCACGATACTGACATCCCGACAAGATCGGCGCTGACCGGGTTGAGCCCGGTCGTCTCCGTGTCGAAGGCGAAGGCGGGCTGCCTGGCCATGTCCTCAGCCAGCCGGCGCAACCCGTCGATCGTATCGACGAGCTCATACCCGACCGCTCCGTCGGGCGGGGCGGTGCCTCCGGACGCCACCGCGGCGTCACCGTGCGGCGGTGGGGCTTCGTCGCCCGGGCCCAGCTCCGTCAGTTGCTCGATCAGCCGGTTGAAGCCGAGTTCCGCGAACATGGGCCGGACGCTCGCCACGTCGATTCCCGCGAACCGGCACGCGGACCGGTCGAAATCGAACGCCACATCCCGCCGCAGCGTGACGAGCTGTCGCGTGACGGGAAGCTGATCCGCGAAGGCCAGCACGTTCTCCCGCTGCTTCGGCGTCAGGTCGTCGGCGTGGGCCAGCACGCCCTCCGCGGAACCGTACCTGCCGATCAACTTTACGGCGGTCTTCACCCCGATCCCGGCGACCCCCGGGATGTTGTCCGTGTTGTCGCCGGTCAGGGTCTGAACGTCGACCGCCTGACCCGGAGTGAACCCCTTCGTTTTCAGCAGACGGTCGGCGTCGATCACCTCGTTCTTGAACGGATCGAACAGGTTCACGCGGTCGGACAGCAACTGGTCGAGGTCCTTGTCCCGACTCACGAGATAAACGTGCAGATCCTCCGCCGCCAGGCGTTCCACCATCGTGGCCATCAAGTCATCCGCTTCAAACCCCTCTTTCCGGAAGACGGGAATCCCCATCGCCTGCACGATACTGATAATGCGATCGGCCTGGGGTGGGAGATCCTCCGGTGGCGGCTCGCGGTTGGCTTTGTAGTCCGGGTAGACGTCGCACCGGAACACGGTCCGATCGCTGACGTCCAGGACCATGGCCAGGTAGTCGGGTCGCCGCGACCGAATCAGGTTGAACAGCGAGGAACAGAAAACATGCGTGGCCCTCGTGGGCTCTCCGGCCGGGCTGGTCAGCGGTCGAAACGGCGCGTAGTAGGATCGGTAAATCTGGGCGTGACCGTCGATGATATAGAAGGATTCGGCCATCGATTCTCGGTTGTCCAGTGATCAGGCTGGCCAGCGGCACTCTAGAAAGCGGATTCTGAAGCGTCAAGCGGCACCGGCCGCCGGCCCTGCGCCGGCGAAAGTGGGCCTGCGAGGCAAGCCGTCGGCGTCGGCCCGCAGCAAGATGGGGGATTCGCGGGCCCGCCGCGGTTGCTCAACTACGGTGAATACCGTATGCGGAGGCGAATCGACTTCAGCGTTAATGTCTTTTGTGCACAACATTTAACGCTCGATTTTGCCGGTTTTTTTGTTCCCCGCCGCCGCGGGTCCGCGATAAAATCACCCCAGCGCCGGACACCCCCGCGCGGCCGGCGCACGCGGAGGCTGAACCATTGTGAGGGCCGACGCACCGTTGCCATCCCGGGCGCTTCATCTCGACCGCTCCGGCACGGTGAAGCCGATGAAACCGATCAACGGCGGGTGCCCCTACTGCGCCGCCGGCGACAGCGCGAGCGAACAACTGGAGCCAACGATCCACCGCTGCTCCGCGTGCGGATGGGTGTTTCCGGTGCCAGACCCGAAACCGCCCGCGCTGCAGACGACCGTCGACGCCCTGGGCGAAACGGCCCTCGATGTGTCCGCGCTCGACCTGTCCGATCGGTACGAAGTGATCCACCCGCTGGCCACCGGTGCGCAAGGGCGACTGCTGCTGGCTCGCGACACGCACCTTGAGCAACTCTGCGTCATCAAGGTGCTCAAACCGGTGGACCTCGCGCTGGTCGCCGTGGCGGTCAAGCGTCTGAAGAACGAGGCGCTGGCCGGCGTCGCCGTCAATCATCCCAATGTCGCTCGGGTGTTCGACTGTGACGCCGCGGACGGACCGTGGTTTTTCGTCATGGAGTACGTGGAGGGCCGCAATCTGCGCGACCTCGTTCGTGCCGCCGGTCATCTGCCCTGGACGCAGGCCCTGGACATCGCGTTCCAGGCCGCGGCCGGTCTGGCGGCCATCCACGACGTCGACCTCATCCACCGCGACATCAAGCCGAGCAACCTCATGCTGCGCCCGGACCGCATCGTGAAGATCATGGACCTCGGCCTGGTCAAGATGCAAACGGTGGAGTCGGACCTCGGCGTGACGCGGGCCGGTCAGCTACTCGGCACGCCCCACTTCATGGCGCCGGAACAGTTCGAAGATGAGATCGATCTGACCCCCCAGGCGGACATCTACGCGCTGGGCGGGACTCTTTATTACCTTGTCACGGGCCGCCCTCCGTTCGAGGGCACGGGCGTGCTCGACGTCGCGCAGAAGCACCGGCGGGCCCCGGTGGTGTGGCCAGACGAAGTCGCCTCGCGTATGCCCCGCTGGTTCCAGCACGTGATCGAGACGTGCCTCGCCAAGCGACCTGATCACCGGTACGCCTCCGCCGGGGCGGTGCTGGACGCGTTCCAGGCCGGCGAGAACCAGACGGGCAGGCTTCATCCGGCGGTCGGACACGCGCCGCGGGGCGTGACCGTGCAGGCCTTTCGTAACCTGTCCGGTCATGCGAAAGACGACTGGATCGGCGAGGCGGTGGCCGATTGCCTGGCCACGCGGCTGATCCAGGTGGAGGGTCTTCATCTGGCCGACCGGATGAGTTTCGCCAGGATGCTCAAAGCGGCGGCCGTCGGCGACGACGGACGCCTCGACAACGCCGAGATCCTCAACGCCGCCCGGAAGGTCGGGGCGGGCTCGGTCGTGGTGGGAGGCATCCAACGCGCGGGTGACCGGTTGCGAATCACCGCCAACCTGATCGGCTCGGAAGACAACGCCTTGCAGCACGTGGCCTCCGTGTCCGGCCGGGCCGACGATCTGTTTGTTCTGGAGGACCAGTTGTGCGACGCCCTCATCGAGCACATCGGTCGGACGTTGTCACCCAAACGTCGCGGCTCGCCGTCCGGCGGCACCGACAGCCTGACCGCCCGTGAGCGATTCGTGTGCGGCCGCCGCGCCTTCGCCGACGCGGACTACGAGCGGGCCATCGAGCTGGCGACCCAGGCCCTCGACGAAGACCCGGCCTACATCGAACCGGTCGGGCTGATCGGCGCGTGCTATGCCCGTCTGGGCCAGTACGACCGGGCGGTTGAACACCATCAGCGGCAGGAGCGGTTGGCCCGGGACATGGACGACCAGCCGCACCTCGCGGAGGCACTCAGCAATCTCGGCGTGATGTACTACTACAAGGGCGAGTACTCGCTCGCCTTCGAGTTCTTCGATCGCGCCCGGCAGATCAGCTTCGACTTGAGCCTCCACGCCGAACTGGCCAAGATCTACGGCAATCTGGGCTTCACGCTCATGCGGTTGAGCCGCCTGGAGGAGGCCGAAGCGGCCTTCGGCGACGCGATCGCCATCAGCAAACAATGTGCCGACCTCGTCGCGTTGCAGTGGCCGTACAACGGCATGGGCACCGTCCTGCTCAAGTTGGAACGCTACACCGAAGCCCGCGAGTATTACCTGCGTGCCCTCGCGTTGGCCGAGGAGATCGACGACCGGGTCAACGTCGGCGTGTCGCAGATGAATCTCGGCCGCTGTGCGTGCCTGCTCGAACAGTACGGCGAGGCCAAGGAGCGTTTTGACGCCGCCCTGGCCGCGCTGGAACGAACGCACTTCTGGAACGGCCTGACCCTCGTGTACGAGTACATGGCGGAGATGTACTTGCGGACGCGAAGCCTCGAAGACGCGCTAGCCTCGATCGACCATCGCATCAACCTCGCCCGCCGCCATGACAACAACCGGATGGAAGCCGAAGCGTGGGAGCAGAAAGCCCGCGCGTACGAGTTGATGGGCCAGTCCGACAAAGCGATGACCGCCCTCAAGCAATCCGTGGAAGTCTCCCAGCGCCCCGCCCCGCACGAGAGCCTCCACGTCTACCTCGCCGAGGTCTGCAAACGACCGGCCTTCCATTGATCAGACTCGTCAATACCCCGCGGCCTGGCCGTCTTTGCGCGACTCCGACGCCCCGATGTACACGTCATTCTTCGCGTCGTACAGGATGGCCTGGTACCCGCCGAAACTCGTCGGCACGTTCATGACCTTGTGCCCGCGCTGGACCAACGCGTCGCGCACCGAACGAGGAATGCCCGACTCGAGACGGACCTCGCCGCCGTCGGTCATCGTCGAACCGGTCGGTTGCGATGAACCGAGATGACGAAACCGGGCCGCGTCGCCCGCCTCCTGCAGGTTCATGCCGAAGTCGATCAGGTTGCACAGCACCTGCACGTGGCCCTGCGGCTGCATCGATCCGCCCATCACGCCGAAGCTCAGCCACGGGCGGCCGTCCCGGGTGACAAACCCGGGAATGATGGTGTGAAACGGACGCTTGTGCGGCTCGTACGCGTTGACGTGGTCCTTCTGCAACGTGAACAACGCGCCGCGGTTCTGCAGACAGAACCCGAGACCGTCCGGCACCAGGCCCGAACCGAACCCGGCATAGTTGCTCTGGATCAGCGAGACGATGTTGCGCTCCTTGTCGGCCACGGCCAGGTAGATCGTGTCGCCTTGCTCCAGCCGCGGGTTGCCCGCCGGGAAGCGGTCGCCCGCCCGGTTCGGATCCAGAAGCTGCGCGCGACGGGCCGCGTAGGGCTTGGAGATCAGGGCGTCGATCGGCAGGGCGTAGAACTCCGGATCGGCGTAAAACCGCGCCCGATCCTCGTAAACGATCTTCTTCGCCTCGATCAAATGGTGGAGGTAGGCCGCGCTGTTGTGCCCCATGCGCCGCAGGTCGTAGCGCTCGAGGAGGTTCAGCATCTGCAACACCGCAATGCCCTGCCCGTTCGGGGGAAGTTCCCACACTTCGTAGCCGCGATACTCGGTGGACAACGGGTCGACCCACTCGGAGTGGTGGGCGGTCAGATCGGCGAGCCGCAGGAAGCAGCCGTGCCGCTGGCAGAAGGTGTCGATCCTCTTGGCCAACCCGCCCTTGTAGAAAGCTTCCCGGCCGCGCTCGGCCAGCGTCCGGTACGTTCGCGCCAAGTCCGGGTTGCGAAAGACCTCGCCCTTGCCCGGCGCTCGGCCGTTGATGGAATACGTCTTCGCGAAGTTGGGGTACGTCTTCAACCGGCGCAGCCCGCTCTCCCAATAGTGAGCGATGACTTCCGACACCGGGAACCCATGCTGGGCGTAGTCGATGGCCGGTGCCAGGACGTCGCTCATCGGCAGGCGTCCGAACCGTTGGTGCAGTTCGAACCAGCCGTCCACGCAGCCCGGCACCGACACCGGAAGCGGACCGAACAAGGGGATCTCGGACATTCCCTCCTGCGTGAAATGATCCCGGGTCAGCGCGTACGGCGATCGCCCGCTTGCGTTCAGTCCGTAGAGCTTGTGGGTCTGGGCATCCCACACGATGGCAAACAGGTCTCCCCCGATGCCGCAACTGGTCGGCTCCATCAACCCCAGCGCCGCGTTGGCGGCGATCGCCGCATCGACCGCCGTGCCCCCTTTTTGCAGGATGTCGACAGCGATCTGGGTGGCCAGCGGATGGCTGGTGGCCGCCATTCCGTGCCGGGCAATCACCTCCGAACGCGTCGCCCACACACGCCCGGTGGGACGGTCCGCTCCCAGCGACAGCGGAGTGCAGCAGGTGAGGGCGGCCAGCACGGCAAAGGAGAGGATCATGCCCGTTGACATCGCTCGGTCTCCATCCACGGTGTATGCGTCACGGCGGGGCGGCGGTACGAGACTCATCGAGCAGGGCCGGCCGGCACTGGCCCGCCATCCACCATCCCGCGCACAAAAGCATCGATTGTAGGATAATAGCGCGGATGAAGGCTGATGTCGTTGTGCCCGACGCCATCGAGGACAACGAGCCCCCGTTGCTGGGATCGCGCGGCGTGGTGATTCATCACGGCCTCATCCGGGAAGATCAACGTGTCGTCACGACCATGCAACACGAGCAACGGTACCGTGACGCGGTGCATTTTGTGCCGGTTGGAAAAGAGGGAGAGGTCCTCGGGCGTTAAGTTGGGTGGGGTCAGCCCGCGGCGGCGGATCAGGCCGACGGCGTCCGCGTATCCGCTCTCGAGGATCAGACCGTCGACGCGGGGCTCACGGGTGGCCAACTCGATGGCCGGTCCGCTCCCCAGCGATCGTCCCATGATAATCACCGGTCGCCCACCGTCCGACCAGTCGTGCGACAGGAGATACGGCAGAACGAGGCGGGCGTCTTCCATCAGCGCACGGAGCGTGGGGCCCCCGTCGCTCTCCGCGTAGCCGCGATAGCCGAAGACAGCGAGTGCAAGACCCATTTGGAGGAAGCGGCTCGCACAGCGGTCGTAATCGATGACGTCTTCGCCGTTGCCATGAAACAGGAGCAGCCGGGCCGACGGGTCGGGGTGCCGGTGAAGTCGCCCGTGGACTCGGATGCCGTCGGCGACGGACACGTGGCAGTCCCGCACGCCTGGCCGGTCGGGCGGGGTGTCGGGCAGCGGCGGGTGGAACAACCGGCGATTGAACTCGGGGTCGTCGAAGATCGATGCCATCGTGCTCACGCCCGGGCGCCGCCTACGCTTTGAATCGTCCGTAGTACCGGTCGGCGGGATATTTCCGGGCATTCTTGATCATCTTGTCCGCCACGGCGGCGGCGATGTCAATATCCATGGAATTGGCGAACGCCAGGACGAACGCCATGATGTCGGCCAGTTCCTCGCGGATCTCCGCCATCTGGTGCGGGTCGTTGCGGATCTCGTCGAGCTGGTCGTTTCGCACCCACTGAAAGTGCTCCATCAACTCGGCCGTCTCGATCGCAATGGACGAGGCGAGGTTCTTGGGGTCGTGGAACTGCTCCCAGTTGCGCTCCGCCACGAACGCGGCGAACATCTCCCGCAACTGGCCGACCGTTGTGTCGTTGTCATTCATGACGGCGCCTCACAGCCGAGAATCCACCAGGATCGCGAGAATCATGTCGATGACGCTCATGGCCAGAATCGCTCCAATGACGAACGCCACGCAGGCGCTGGTGCGATGCCGGTTGGCGAGCCAGGCCGATGCGGCCGTGCCGAGGACGAGCGGAATGCCGACAATGATCGCGCCCGTACCGAGCGTGCCTAACCACTCCCCTCAGCCGCACCGCAATCGCAGCCACAACCCGACGAACGGCAGTGCGGTCAAGGCCAGGGCGACGCGACCGGACATCGTCTTTTCCTTCACAGGGCGGCGATCAACCGGTGATCCTCGGAACGCACCATGATAAGGCGGCGCGGCAATGGAATCGAGCGGTGGTGAGGTGGCATCGAGACAAAACGGCATGGCGCGACGGTCAGCAGGTCAGGGGCTGGCGGCCCGCCTCCCCGGCGTGCCGCTCGTGCCAGTGGGATACCCGCTCCTCGTTCAGTCGCCAGCAGAGGTAGATCTCGCGCCCGTCACGAACGGCGGGGAAATCAACGCACCCGCGCTCGTAGTCTTTCACTTCGCACCCGATGGAGGACAGCTCGGCGAGCAGGTCGGCCAGACGACGAGCGGCCTCCAGCCCTTGCGCCTCGAGCGGCTTGAGTTCGTCCAGGCGGGCCTGTCCGGCCAACCGGCGGCGGCGTTTCTGAACCCGCTCAACCAACCGGTATTGGGCGACGACGTCATGGAGTATGCGGCGAACGAGTGGCAGCGCCTGATTTGCCCGTTCGACCGAAAAGAGCCTGCGCGACGCGTCCGAGTCAGTCGATTGCATGGAACCGCGTTTTGGTTCGGCCATGATCCTGGTTTCCCCCGACTCCGGTTGCGAGTTCCGTCGCTCGACCGATTACGATTACAGGATTACCGAAGCGAATGGACTTGTCAAATCGATTGGTCCACGCAAGAGAAGTTGGCGGTCCGCGGGCATCGGGTCCGGTCACCGGTGCGCACGGGCCCGCGCCGGTCAGACCGTGGTGCCCCGCGGCGAAGTCAACCGGGGCCGTTACGCAGTGAAATGGCGGGGCGCGGAATCAAGCCGTCCGCCTGGCGGCGCTCCGCCTGTGTTATTGCCGGGGTGCCCAGTTGAAACGGGTACGCCACCTCGCTGGCCTTGGCGGCGGCGCGATCCTCGATTGTGACTTTCAGGATGTACTCGCCCGGTCCGATGCCGGCTGGAAACGTGACCAGTTGGGCGAGAAAGAAATCTTCGCGCCGTTGCTTGGACAGGTCTTCAATCACCGGTTCGTCGTGCGTCCAGAGCGACCTCCCGTCGGGCGTCAGCAGTTCCAGGCGGCTGGACAAGGTGACACGGTACTTCTGGTCCGGCAACGATTCCGAGTGAAAGTTCTTGATTTCGCAGTACACGATGGCCCGGTTGGCGCGAAGCGGGACCAGCCGGCTCATCTCCATCTCGTCGTACACGCCGAACGTGCTCACACGCGTGCACAAGGCGACCCGCGGGATCAGCAGTTCGGCGTCGCGGGTGAACCGGGCTCGGAGCGCGTCGATCGCGTCCAGGGCGCGGTCGGATGCCGGGCCGGGCTCGCGCAGAGCGGCGCGCACCCCACGCACCAGCTTGGCCGTGTGCGCAATGGTTTGCCCCGCGTCCTGATTCAGTTCACTTACGAACTGCTCGATCTCGAATTCCTGACCGGTGCCCATCAGGAGAAACACGAGTCGCCATACCGCCTCGACGTCGTTCGGATGCTGGGTCACGTACTCCTTGAGCGCCGCGATCGACTCGTCAAGCGTTCGCGCCGGGGCGTCGTCCGTCGATTCCAGGGCGGTGTTGACGCCGAGCGTGGGGGCGGCCTTGCTCTCCTGATCGTCGTCCGGCAGCGACGAGCGAATCGAGACGATCTGCACCTGCGGCTTCTCGGCCGGCGTGGGCACGGCGTCGACGTCGTCCGTCGATGGCTCGGGGGTCGCGGTGGCCAGATCCATGCCGACATTCACGGCGGCGGCCGGCGCGGGTGCCGGTGGTCCCTCCACCACTGCATGGGTGGGTAGCACCGGCTCATACGGACCGCGCGCGAAGGGCGCGCCCGACGGCCGGTCGGCAGGAATGTCCGGGGTCGCGTTCGTCTGGGTCAAGCCGTCGAAGAACTCGACCACGCGCTGGTGCGCTTCGTCCACCTTGGCCTTGCCGGCCGACGCTTCCGCGCGGTCGCCCGCGGCTGCGCCCGACGCACCGGCCAGCGCCGTTTCTGATCCGTCCGCCGGGACGACCGCCTTCCGGGTGGTCGGTTTGATGGTCGGCTTGGCGGGTTTCGCGCCCCATGCCGCGCCGGGCTGCATGCAGCCGGCACCGACGATGATCATCCCCAGGCCGAACAGGGCGGCGGGCCATACGCGGTGCATAGCGATCCTCCTGATCTGGCACGCGCGTGCGCGGAGTTACTGCGCGACCGTGTGCTTGACTATGAACTTTTCGACCGCGCGGGGCACTGTGCTGAAGCCCGTTTTGGAGGCGACGTCGGCGTCCAGAAGATCGGCGAGGCGCCGCTCAAGGTCTTCAATGGTGACGCGGTCCAGACGCCGCCGGAGCACATTCGGGTCGGTCCAGTGCTGTTGAGCGACCTGGGCCAGGGGGGTGCCCTCGCTCACGGCGCGTTTGGCACTCAACAGGCGCCGGGCGCCCCACGCCAGCCCGCCGACGGCCCGGCCCGGGGCCGCGCGATCCGTGGCCAACACCTGTTCCCAGTGCTGCAACGCAAGGGCCGTGTCGCCCTGGGCTATGGCGTCGAGGACGGCGAACACGGTCTCTTCCCGATAGTTGCCCACGAGCGCTTCCACGTCGGCGACCGAAATCGCGGGCCGCGTGCCGACGTACAAGGCGAGCTTGGACAGCTCGTTGTCCAACGCTCCCAGCGCATCGCCGGTCAGCTCCCGCAGTCGGACGGCCGCACCGGTGTCGAGCCGCTTGCCGTACTCACGCGTCGCACGGTCGGTGATCCAATTGAGCAGCCCGCGTCCGTGCGGCGACTCGCATTTCACGCATTCGCCGACCTTCTTCACCGTCTTGAACAACCGCGTCCGCGCATCGAATGCGTTACAGCACAGCACGAGGCAACCGCTGTCCGCCGGCGCCGCGCAATACTCCTCGAGCTTCTGCCGATGCTTGGAGACAAACCCGTCGGCGTCTTCGACAATCACGAGACGACGATCGCCCAGCAGGGAAAACGTGCGCACTTCGTCCAGGACCTCGGCGAGGTCCGCCTGCCGGCCATCAAGACGCGCCGGGCCCTCGTCCGTGTTCTCGGAGCCCAATTCCTGCTGAATGATCGTGTGAATCGCCTGCGTTCGAAGAAAGGCGTCGGGGCCGTACACCACGTAGATGGGTCGCGTCATGGATACCCTGGGGTCTGTGTGAGCATGAGCGGGCCCGTGGTCTGCCGAACGATCTCGTCGGACGCGAGACGTCGTTTGGCCTGTTCGATCACCTGCACGGCCGTCGGATCCAGCGTAGCCGCCCGCTGGTAGCTGTCGCGGGCGCTGAGTTCGTCGCCTCGCCATCGCTCCACGTCGCCCAACGCGAGCCATGCCCGCACGTCGTGCGGCTGCCGGCGTAGCAGTTCATGGAGACACCGCGCGGCGTCATCATACCGGCCGGTCGCCCGATGCGCGTCGGCCAAGCCGAGCGACGCCGCATCGAGCGTGGGATCCTGAACCAGAGCGCGCTCATACGCGCCGATGGATTCCTCGTAATCGCCCACAGCGTACAAGGCCCGTCCAAGATCGACAAGCGCTTCGGAAAGCGACGGGTCCGCGGCGATCGCGTCCCGCAACCGGGAGATGGCCAGTTGATCGCGGCCGCGAGCCAGGTGGGCGTCCGCCTGACGATGAAGCTTGCGGGCTCGCGCGCGATCGTCATCCGTGGGCTGCGATCGGGGTGGCGCCGGAGCACCGGCCGGTGCCTCGTCCGTCGCCGGTGACGCCGGCGGGGCGAACACCGCGCCGACGTCGATGGACGCCGACACGGCGTACGACCAGTTGCCGCCGCGATCGCGTACCGCGATGCGCATCATAATCGAGCCGTGTACCTCGTCCGGCACCCGCCAGTCGTATCGTCCCGAATTCGCCAGCCCGCGAGCCGCGCTGATCCAGGACGGCTCCTCGTCGCTCAACCGCTTGTACGAGAGATCGATCGGCCGTGACGCGAGATGGGCGTCGATGGCCGTCCACTTCAGGTGGAGCGTCCGCGGCCGATCCGCCGATCCCGGTCGCGGTGGATAGAACTGTACCACCGGCGGTGTGAAATCGACGAACGCCGTCTGCTGCGGCTGGACGCCGGACCGCGGCGGCTGGCTCGACGGCCCGGCCTTGTTCGTCGCGACCACAAAGAATCCGTACGGACCCTCCCGGTGCGCGGTGAACCGGAATGGGGACTTCCCATCCACGTCGACGCCGTAATTGTGCCACGTCACCCCGTCGTCGAGCGTGTACCACAGTTGGACCGCGGTGAGCGGGAGCGATCCGCCGCTGACGCGATAGTCGATGTCAAACGTGGAGCAGCGGATTCGTGCGATCCCCTCGTCCCCGGACGACGCCCCGGCCGCCGCGGTGGCGAGCCCGAGCGTCAGCATGCACGCCAGTGAAACCGGACCGACGATGCTACGATACGCCTTTGTCACCGTTGGTTTGCTCCCCAGTCAGCAGGCCTTGATTCCGTGCCACGGCGGATATCGGACGGTTGCGGGAGCGGCCTTGATGGAATCTGAAGGCGACGGCACCCCGGCGGACGGCATGCCCGCAATCGCGCGTCCGTCGGCGTGGTCGGGGCGAGCGGCGGGTTTGTGTCGCTCGTGGACGACCGGGCCCGGTCGGGCTCCCGCGTTCGGCAACCCATTCCCGGGAACGGTCCGTAATCGACTTGCTTATATGATGTTAAATCGATCGCCGGTCCCGCGGGGAGGCGCAGTGAATCCGGGATTCGGACGGCCGCCCCGCGAAAAAACGCCGATTTCGGCCTGAAAATGCGGTTCCGCTGCGGATTTTGCTTTGCTCGTGGTCGAAACGGCGGTTAGACTGCCGCCCCGTATGGGCGCGGGCGTTGGCCACTGCTGACGCAACATGCGATGACGCAAAACCACCCAATGGAGCCTCCTGATGGAAGAGTACGAACGGCTGAAACAGATGGTAGAGGCAGTGGCAGAGGACGTGGCGAAGGCCACCGGCGGCAACAAAGCGGCGGGGACGCGGGTACGAAAAGCGATGCAGGAAATCAAGGCCGCGGCGCAAGAGGTCCGCAAGCGAATTCTGGAGGTGCGATCGGAGGCCTGAGCGCCGCGGAGCCTCGCCACGCATGACGCGAGTCCGTGATCAGGGAAGTCGTGTAGCGGGCGGATGTACCGCCGGCGCCGGGCGGCGCCGCCCGCACGGAGAAGTGCTGTTCCATGCCGCCGCCTTTGCTGTTCGATATCGATGACATTGATCTGAACCAGGTGCTGTTTTCCAAGGAGGAGATCTACGCCTGCCTGCCCCAGGCGTACGAGTTCGAGCAACTGGACGGCATCTGTTACGTCAACGAAGAGAAACAGATCGGAATCGCGTACCGGGATGTCCGCACTGACGAGTGGTGGTGCCGCGGCCACATCCCCGGTAATCCCATCTTCCCTGGCGTGCTCCAACTCGAATCCGCCGCCCAGATGGCAGGCTTCTTCTCCCGCTATCTGCCGGGCCAGCAGGGCTTCTTCGGGTTCGGCGGCGTCGACCGCTGCAAGTTCCGGGAGGCGGTGATCCCACCCGCACGGATCTACTATCTGTGCAAGAAGGTCAAGGACCAGCCGAGACGAGTTATCTGTGAGACCCAGGGGATCGTCGGCAGGACGCTGGTGTTCGAGGCCGCCATCACCGGAATGGTGATGAAACAGTTCGGTTAGCTGTTGGACGTGGTTGGCGGGACCGCCGGCCGGTTCGCGCTGCCCGCGTTCGGCCGTTGCCCGGCCCGGTGCAAAATCCGCCACGCCCGGTCGATGGCTTGCCGCGCGCTGTCGGAATCGGCGGCAAAACTCTCGGTGGACAGGGCCACGTCGCGGAACTGGACCGCCGGTTCCGGCCGCTGAGGCTCACCTCGTTCGGTCGGCGGCCCGGGCGGGCCGAGTTGTGCCTCGCGCCGGCGCAGGGCGTCTTCATACTCGCCCAGCTCCTTCATTCGGGATTCGACGGCCGCCTCCCGGGCGTCGAGCCGTCGCTCACGCGTGCGAAGCTCGTCTTCCCATTGCCTCAGATCGGCGGTCTTTCCGTTGTCGTTCGCCTCGGGCCGCGACGGGTCGGCGGCCACGTCGGCGAGCACGAACTCGGCTCGCCCCACCCGGAAGCGGTCACCCGGGTCGAGGAACGCAAGCGTCTGGGGCTCGCCGTTGATCGTCACGCCGGTGCGGCTGCCGAGGTCGCACAGGACCGGACGGCGCTCGAACTCGAACAGCATGGCATGGGCGAGCGAAACCTGCTCGTCATTCACGTGCAACGGAAGCCCGGGACGGCGGCCGATGACGGCCACCGTGTCCTCGATGTGCCATTCGCCCGGCTGGTCCGCCCGCTGCACCGTGATCGGGTGCATCGCCCGGACGGGGTCACAGTAGGTCATGCCGGTTCCCGTCTGCTCGTTCGTCCTTCGACCGAACTGGAGTGCCAGCTGGATGCGGATGGCGTCCACCTGGATCACGTCGCCGTCCGCCAGCGGCGTAAGATCGACTGGCTGACCATTGCAGAGAGTGGCGTGCGGCTCGCAGAAGTTCTTGAGCAGTACGGTGGACCCGGTATTGATGATCGCGCAGTGGGCCTTGGCGACGGCCTTGCCCGATAACGTGATCGAAGCACTGCGTCCGGATCCGATCACCGTGACCGGACGCCGCAGGTTCCACGTTTTCTGACCAGACGTGCCGAGACCCGCCGTCGCGCGGATTTTCGGGGCGGAGGGTGGAAGCGTTGGGCCGGAAGCGGTCTTATATCCAGGTATCGCTGGCATGTTCTCGCCCCCCGTTACGGGCCGGTCAGCGACGCCGGGGACGGGTGGACGTGGCTGAAACCGGCTTGGATTGATGGAACACCCCGTGCTGCCTCGTGGTATCGAACATAGACGCTAGTCCGACCATACTGCGTCGGTCCCCAGCCGAGATCGACAGTCCAACCGTACGATTTCCGCGTGGTTGAGGCAAACGGGGTGGCAGGCAGAGGAAAGGACCGCACACATGCGCATCTTGATCTGTAATGACGACGGGATCGACGCACCGGGGTTGACGGCATTGTATCGGGCGTGCCGTCCATTCGGGGACGTAGCCGTCGTCGCACCCACCACGGAGCGATCGTCGTGCAGTCACGCGGTGAACCTCGGACCGCCGATAACCGTGCAGACCAGAGCGCATGAACTGTATGGGTCCTGCCATGCCGTTGATGGCACGCCCGCCGATTGCGTCCGGCTCGCGCTGTCGGGTCTGCTCGCCGAACCGGCCGATCTGGTGGTCAGCGGAATCAACCGGGGGGCCAACGTGGGCGTGGACACCTACTATTCCGGTACCGTGGCCGCCGCACGGGAGGCGGCCATCCTGGGGCGGCACGCGGTGGCGGTCTCGCAGTACGTACGCCGTCACGTGCCCGACGATTGGGAACGAGCGACCGCACTGACCCACCATGTATTGACCGCGCTGCTCGACCGTTTTCCGGATACGGGGACGCGTCCGCCCGACGCGTTCTGGAACGTCAACCTGCCACTGCCCGCGGCGGACGGCACGGCGGTGGCCTGTCGCGTGGTCCCGCATTCCGTCGACCCGATGCCGATGGTCTTCACGACGGACGCGTCGGCCGGAGACGACGAAGCGCGGTACCAGTACGCCGGCCAGTACGCGGACCGCAAGGCCGACCCGGACACGGACGTGGCCGCCGTATTCGGGGGCGACGTGGCCATAACCTGCATCCGCCTGGCGGCGACGGCGGAATCCGTTCCTGCGCTCGCAGTGGGTCCCTTTACGCCCGGCGCGACCGGCTGAGCCCGGGCCGGCCGTCAATACCGTCCTGCACGTCGAAATTCGGCTGGAATCTCGAGGGCAAGTTGGACAATCGACCCGAAGCAGGGGCGGTCGGCGCCGTTGGAGACGGCAGGCCGGGCATCCCGCTTCGTTGTCGACTCTTCGAATCTGGGTGTTCTCAGTTCTGGAAATCATGGCGGCTTGGGGTGGCGCAATCGGGTCCTGATCTACCCGGATCCGCGTGGAATCGGGCCGCCTCATCCAGCCGGTATCGTGGCAACGCGCCGTGGATCGGCCGGCAGGCCGTGTGAAATCGCCGGTGCCCGGTCCGTCGACGTCGCGCCCATGCCACCGAGCGAATCCATGCCGGGCGGCTGCGGTCGGGCCGGACCGGCCGGCGGATTTCGCCGCACTCCCATACGCGTTTATCCTCACGCGTCACTCGTCCGGCGCACCGGCCGTGCACGGGATGTGCGGCGATCGGGGCATCGATTGGGATTGGGGCACCTGGGGCCGCGATGGGTGGCGCCGGGGTTGACCTGTCGGCCCCGCGAAGCGGCGTGCCGTCGCCTCGCGACGCGGGTCGGGCCGGAGTAGCAGAGTCCTGACAACGGAGACCGGAGACGGGCGGCCGGTGCGGCGGTGAACCGCCTTGCGGCGCGATGCCCGATCGACTTCGCCGCGCTCAGTGCACCGGCATTGCGATATGAGACATCTGCGGCACGTGAATTGCTACGTATGGGTCATAACGATGGTCGGTGTCGGGAGTTGCGGCGCGGCGCCCTCGCCTGTGGCGGTTCCCCCGGCCGACCCGCGGGCGTCGTCGTGCGACCGGAACGGGCGTGGCTGCCAGACGAATCACGAACCACGGTCGAGGAATTCCATGAGCACCAACCTGGAGACAACCGTTCGCGCTATCTGCAAGTCTTACGCGAGTGATCGCACGCGGATGCTGGATATCGTTCGGGCGGTGCAGGCGGAGTTCGGTTGCGTCAACGCCGACGCGATGGACATCATCGCGGATGCCGTGAATACGCATCGGGTCGAGGTCGACGGTGTGGTGTCCTTCTACGCCTTCCTCTCCGATCAACCGAAGGGCAAGGTGGTCATCCGCCTGTGCCACGACATCATCGATCGGATGCACGGCGCGGACCGGGTCGCACAGGTCTTCTGCGACGAGTTGGGCATCGGCATCGGGCAGGCCACTCCGGACGGTCGAATCGGCCTCGAGTATACGCCGTGCATCGGGATGTGCGATCAGGCGCCGGCGGCCCTGGTGAACGACGTCGTCGTCACGGAGCTGCACCGCTCGACGGCCCGGCGGATCGTGGAGGACCTCAAGGCCCACATGGACCCGCAACGCCTGGTGACCCGGCTGGGCGATGGCAACAACGCCCACGAGCTTGTGCAGTCCATGGTCCACAACAACATCCGCAGGACGGGCCCGATCATTCTCGCGGATCACAATCCGGGCAACGCACTGCGGAAGGCGGTGGCCATGAGCCCGATGGAGGTCATCCGCCACGTCAAAACGGCCCGCCTCCGCGGGCGCGGCGGGGCCGGGTTCCCCACGGGCATGAAATGGGAGTTCGCCCGGGCGGCCGGCGGCGACCAGCGGTACGTCATTTGCAACGCGGACGAAGGCGAGCCGGGCACGTTCAAGGATCGCGTGATCCTGACGGAACGCCCGCACCTGCTGTTCGAGGGGATGGCGATCGCCGGATTCGCGATCGGCGCGTATACGGGCATCCTCTACCTGCGGGGCGAATACGCCTACCTGCGGAAGTACCTGGAGAGCGTGTTGGTCGACTGCCGCAATCGCGGCATCCTCGGCCGCAACGCCGCCGGGAAGGTCGGGTTCGATTTCGACATTCGCATCCAGATGGGGGCGGGGGCCTACATCTGCGGCGAAGAGACGGCGCTGATCAGCTCGTGCGAAGGGCAGCGTGGGGACCCCAAGAACCGCCCGCCCTTCCCCGCCCACAAAGGCTACCTGCAACGCCCCACGGTGGTGAACAACGTGGAGACCCTCTGCTGCGTCACGCGCATCCTCGATCTGGGGTCGGGCGCCTTCGCCCAGCTCGGGTCGAAGGGCAGCCCGGGGTCCAAGCTGCTGAGCATTTCCGGGGACTGCAAGAGTCCCGGCGTGTACGAAGTGGAGTTCGGCATCAAGTTAAAGAACGTGTTGCGGATGGCCGGGGCGGACGACGCGATCGCCGTGCAGGTCGGCGGGCCGAGCGGCCAGATGATCGGACCGGACGAGTACGAGCGGACCATCTGCTACGACGACCTGAGCACCGGCGGTTCGATCATGGTCTTTGGTCCGGATCGCGACGTGCTCGACGTGGCATCGCAGTTCATGGACTTCTTCGTGGAGGAGAGCTGCGGCTACTGCACACCGTGCCGGGTGGGCAACGTGCTGCTGAAAGAGCGGCTCGATCGGATCGTCGCCGGTCGGGGCGAACCGGACGACCTGGACTACCTGCAGGAACTCGGGGAGACGGTCAAGACGGCCAGTCGGTGCGGTCTGGGACAGACCTCGCCCAACCCCGTGCTGAGCACCCTGAAGAACTTCCGTTCCGTGTACGAGGGTCGGGTGGAGAAGAACACGGACGGTTTCCAGCCGTCGTTCGACATTCACGCGGCCCTGGCGGACGCCAGGCGGATCACCGGACGCGAATCGGTTCATTTTCAGAGCTGAAGGCGAAACACGGCATGAGCGACAAGATCACATTCACCATAGACGGCAAGGAAGTGCCGGGGCGACCGGGACAGTCGATTCTGGAGGCGGCCCAGTCGGCCGGCGTGTACATTCCGCGCCTGTGCTACATGAAGGGCCTGGTGCCTCACGGCAGCTGTCGCGTATGCACGGTGAAGGTCAACGGGCGGCCGCAATCGGCCTGCACCCAGCCGGTTGCGCCCGGCATGGTTGTCGACAACAACACCGAGGAGCTGCGAAAGATTCGGGCGAACATCATCGAGATGCTGTTCGTCGAGGGTAATCATTACTGCATGTTCTGCGAGAAGAGCGGCAATTGCGAGCTCCAGGCGCTCGCCTATCGGTTCGGGATCGCGGCGCCCAAGTATCCGCACCTGTTCCCCGAACGTGATGTGGACGCCTCGCATCGCGATATTCTCGTCGATCACAACCGCTGCATCCTGTGCGCGCGGTGCGTTCGCGCCTCGCGCGACGTCGATGGGAAGAACGTGTTCCAGTTCGTCGGCCGCGGGCCGCACAAGAGGGTGGCCGTCAACGCGCGGGCCCGGCTGGGGGACACGGACGCGGACGCGAAGGACAAGGCGGTGTCGGCCTGCCCGGTCGGCGCGCTCCTGACCAAGCGGGTCGGGTACGTGGTACCGGTGGGCCGGCGCCTGTACGACCATGAACCCATCGGGTCGGACATTGCCGCCCCGGAACCTGCGAAGACGGAATAAGGAACGCCCCATGGCCAAACCCAAAGTTGCCACGACATCCCTGGCCGGCTGCTTTGGCTGTCATATGTCGCTGCTGGACATCGACGACCGGATTCTGAAGCTGGTGGAGCTGGTCGAATTCGACAAGTCTCCGGTGGACGACATCAAGAAGTTCAGCGGTCGCGTCGCCATCGGCCTGATCGAGGGCGGTTGCTGCAACGAGGATAACGTCCACGTCCTGAGGGACTTCCGCCGGCACTGCGACGTGCTCGTTTCGGTGGGCGATTGCGCGATCATGGGAGGGATCCCCGCCCTGCGGAACACGATTCCGCTTCAAGAGTGCCTCGACGAGGCCTTTCGCCACGGACCCTCGGTGTACAATCCCGGCGGGGAGATCCCCAACGACGCGGAGATCCCGTTGCTGTTGAACCGCGTGTTCCCCGCCCACGAGGTGGTGAAGATCGATTACCACCTGCCCGGGTGCCCGCCGCCGGCGGACACGCTGTGGGAGGCGCTGGTGGCCTTGTTGAACGACAAGCCGGTGGAACTGCCGTACCAACTGATCAAGTACGACTAGGCCGATCAAGTACGATCCGGCGACAAGGGAGTCATCCCGTGGTTTCAGACAACGGATACAAGCGAGTGGTCATCGAGCCCGTGACCCGGGTGGAAGGGCATGGCAAGGTGACTATCCTGCTGGACGAGGCCGGCAAGGTCCAGCAGACGCGACTGCACATTGTCGAGTTCCGCGGCTTCGAGCGGTTCATCCAGGGGCGGCCGTTCTGGGAGGCGCCGGTCATGGTCCAGCGCCTGTGCGGGATCTGCCCGGTCAGTCACCACCTCGCGGCGGCCAAGGCGATGGACTGGATCGTGGGCGGCGAAGCCCTGACCCCCACCGCGGAGAAGATCCGGCGGCTCATGCACTACGGCCAGATGTTCCAGTCGCATGCCCTGCACTTCTTCCACCTCGTCTCGCCCGACCTGCTGTTCGGGTTCGACGCCGACCCGGCGATTCGGAACGTCATCGGCCTGGCTCAGAAGTACCCGGACCTCGCCGTACAGGGCGTGATGATGCGCAAGTTCGGGCAGGAGATCATCAAGGCGACCGCCGGCAAGAAGATCCATGGCACCGGCGCGATCCCGGGCGGGGTCAACAAGAACCTCTCCATCGCCGAACGCGACGAGTTCCTCAACGACATTGACCGGATGGTCGAGTGGTCGCGGGGTGCCCTCAAAATCGCCAAGGACTACACGATCGAGCACATGGAGACCCTCCGCAACTTCGGCTCGTTCCCGTCCAACTACCTGTCTCTCATCCGGGAGGACGGGGCGATGGACCTCTACCACGGCAACCTGCGGGCCATCGACTCCGACGGGTATACCATCTTCGACCAGGTGACGTACCAGCAGTATCTCGACTACATCGCGGAAGAGGTCCGCCCGTGGAGCTACATGAAGTTCCCGTTCATCAAGTCGCTTGGCCCCGACAGCGGCTGGTATCGCGTCGGCCCGCTGGCTCGCATCAACGCCTGCGAGTTCATCGATACGCCCGAAGCCGAGCAGGCCCGCAAGGAATTCATGGCCGTCGCCGACAACAAGCCGAACAACATCTCGATGGCCTACCACTGGGCGCGGATGATCGAGGTGTTGCACGCGATCGAAAAGATCAAGGAACTGCTGCACGACGCGGATCTCCAGGGCACGGACCTGGTCGTCCGCGGCGAGCGGCGCGGGGAGGGCGTGGGCCTGATCGAGGCGCCGCGCGGCACGCTGTTCCACCACTACACGGTCAACGACGACGACCAGATCACGATGGCGAACCTGATCGTCTCGACCACGAACAACAACGAGCCGATGAACCGGGCGGTGCGGGGCGTGGCCGAGGCGTACCTCTCGGGCAAGGAAGTCACCGAGGGGCTGCTGAACCGCGTGGAAGTCGCCATCCGGGCGTACGATCCCTGCCTGTCTTGTGCGACGCACGCGATGGGGCAGATGCCGCTGACCATCGAACTGGTGGACTGGGACGGGACGGTGCTGGATACGAGGAGCAAAGGAACGGGATGACCGCCACGCCCCACAACGTGCTGCTGATCGGATTCGGCAACCCGGGCCGCCTCGACGACGGACTTGGTCCGGCCCTGGCCGCCGCCATTGAGCGGTTGAACCTGCGGGGCGTCACGGTGGACGCCGATTACCAGCTCACGGTGGAGGACGCGGCGGCGGTCGCCGGGCATGACATCGTGATCTTCGCCGACGCGGACGTGTCCGGGCCCGAACCGTTTTCGTTTCGCCGGATCGGGCCGGCCGCGGAGTGGAGCTTCTCGACCCACGCGGTCGAGCCGGCGTCGGTGCTGGGACTGGCCGACCGGTTGTTCGGAGCCCGCGCCGAGGGTTACACGCTGGCGATCCGCGGCTACGATTTCGACGGGTTCGGCGAACGCCTGTCGCCGCCCGCCCGCGCGAATCTGGCCGCTGCCACCGGCTTTCTCGAAAACGCCTTACGCGACGGGAACTTCACCGAAACGGCCGGCGGAAGGCCCCCCAGCCCCGCCGCCCAACCCGCTCCAAACTGTGGGGATGCACAATGCAAGATGGAAAGTACGTAATTCTCTATGTCGATGACGATCCGGACTTCCTGTTCGCCGTGCGTAAGGTGCTGGAAGCGAACGGGTACCTCATGGTCGAGGCCGGCACGGCGGAGGAAGGCCTGCGCGTCTACAAGGATAGCAAGCCTGATCTGGTCATCGCGGACCTCATGATGGAAGAGGTCGACGCGGGCACCAATTTCGTGAAGGAGCTGAGATTGCTGGGCAACACGGCGCCGGTGTACATGCTCAGCTCGGTCGGCGACAACCTGAGCATGTGCACGGATTATACGAAACTCGGCCTGGCGGGCGTCTTCCAGAAGCCGCTGAACAACGATGTCCTGTTGAAGATTCTCAAGGAAAGGCTTAAATAGCAGGGCGACCGGCAGGGCAGGGCCGCCGCGGTCGGCGAGGCGCGGGGTCGATCGAACGGCTCGAGTGGCCCGGGACGCCGGCCCTCGCTCGAAATCAACGTCCGGCAGGGAGGGCGGGGATCGGGCGGCGTGTGACGCGAGATCATCCGCCCCCGCCATCGGCCACCCGGATGATCACGCCGCGGGCAGGCTGTCGTCCGGTGCGGACGCCGGAGGACGTGGCGGTCCTCGCCGGCAAACCGATGGCCCGTGCGGTGCGGAATAGGCGGCGTACCTGTGAAATGGCTTGAGCGATTCTGGTTCGGTTGCGGGAGCTGCCACGGCGCGGAATCCTGCCCGCTCGTCGAGGAGGCGGACGCCGCCGCCGCCAAACGGCTGCCGTGGAGCCGCGGCTGGGCACTCGTTTTCGCGTCCGCCACGGTCTTCCTGCTCCCGCTTGCCACCGCCGTGGTCGGGGCCTGGGCGTGCGGACGCTACGGGGATCATCTGGGTCTCACCACCCTGAGCGTGCGTCAGGGGGTGGGGTTGCTCGGCGGTCTGGCCGTCGGTGTCGGACTCGCGAAACTCATGGTCCATTGGGCCCGGCCACGACGCAGGCCGGCAGATGGAGGAGTCGAATGATCAGCTCGCTTGGCGACAGGATGAGGGGCCTCAAGAGCTTTCCCCGCGGGATCCACCCCCCGCACCGGAAGCAGTACAGCGAGTCGCTCCCCATCGAGACCTTCGTGCCGAAGCAGGACCTTATGATCCCGATGGTCCAGCACATCGGCACCCCGTGCAACCCGATCGTCAAAGCGCGGGAGGCGGTCAAGTTCGGGCAGAAGATCGGCGATGTGGACGCGCCGGTGTCCGCCCCGATCCACGCGACCATTAACGGGAAGATCGGGGTCGGCACGGTCTGTCTGCTGCCCGCCGGTCGGCGGGTCCCGGCCCTGCCTCTCAAGCCGCCGGCGGAAGGCGAAGTGCTGCCGGCCGACGTCCTCAAGGCGTTCCTCGAGCGGGACTGGGACGTTGTGGAGCCGACTGGCTACGAGCCCGACGCGATCGTCCAGGCGGTGCGGGAAGCCGGCGTGGTCGGACAGGGCGGTGCCACCTTCCCGACGCATTTCAAGCTGAGACGAAATCCGAAAACGCCCATCGACACGGTACTGCTGAACGGATGCGAGTGTGAACCGTACCTCACGGCGGACCACCGGCTGATGGTCGAGGCGCCGGAAGCGATCGTGGTCGGACTTCAACTGGCCACGCACGCCGTGGGGGCGCGGCGGGCCATCATCACGATTGAGGCGAACAAGCCCGACGCCATCGATGTGATGCGAAAAGCGTCCGCCGGGCGACCGGGCATCGATGTGCAGATCTGCGCGACGAAGTACCCGATGGGCGGCGAGCGGCAGTTGATCGCCGCCGTTCTCGGACGGGCGGTGCCGGCGGCGCCGCAGGGGCTGCCGCTGCACGTGGGGGTCGTCGTGGTCAATGTGGCGACGGCCCACAGCATCGCCCATGCCGTGGTCAAGGGAAAACCGTTCACCCACCGCGTGGTGAGCGTGACGGGCGGCGGGATCACCCGGCCCGGTAACTGGCTGGTTCCCGTCGGCACGTCGTTCGCCGAGCTGATCGAGCGTTGCGGCGGCGTCACCGACCGGGCGATCAAGGTGCTCGCCGGCGGCCCGATGATGGGCCCCACCGTGCCGAACCTGAACGTGCCGGTCACCAAGGGCGTCGGGGGCATCACCGTCATGCAGGACGAGGAGACCGCCCACTGGCACGAGTCGCCGTGCATGCGGTGCGGGCGGTGCATCACGAACTGCCCGCTCTACCTCACGCCGACCAAGATCGCTCATGCCGTCAAGCACCGCGACTACGACATGGCCGTCGAGTACGACATGAACGCATGCTGCGAGTGCGGCTGCTGTTCCTACGTTTGCCCCGCCCAGATCCCGTTGGCCCAGTACATTCGCGCGGGGAAGAACCAGTTCCGGATCATGGCGGCCCAGAAACGAGCCGCCGAGACGGCCAAAGAGAAGACGGCCAAAGAGAAGGCGGAGAAGGCAGCCGGTTAGACAATCGGTGCCAGAAGCGAGGATTCGATGACCCAAGCAGCAGACGGAACGCAGCCGCCAGCCATAGCGGAACCAGCCACCGCGGAAAAGGAAGCGAAGCAACGCGACTTCCTGGTGAGTTCAGCGCCCCATCTTGCCGATTCGGCCACGACACAACGACTGATGTTCGAGGTGGTGTTGGCCTTGCTGCCCCTGTTCGCGGTGGCGGTGTGGATGTTCGGGCTGTCCGCCCTGCGACTGACCGTGATCACGGTGGCGGCCTGCCTGATCACCGAAGCCGTCTCCAACAAGATGCGCGGCCGCAGCCTGGCCTCCCTGACCGACGGCTCGGCGATCGTGACGGGCATGATTCTCGCCTTCTCGCTGCCGCCCGCCCTCTGGTCGTACCAGGCGTTCATCGGGGGCGTGGTGGCGATCGCGTTGGCCAAGGCGGTCTTCGGCGGCCTGGGCAAGAACCTGTTCAACCCGGCCATGGTGGGGCGGGCGTTCCTGATGATCTGCTTCCCGGCGGCCATGACGGTCTGGTCGGAGCCCGGCACCATGCATCGCGTGGGCGACGCGACGATCGAAGGCGTGACGATGGCCACGCCGCTCGCCGCGGCCATGGATCCCGGCGCGGTGCTTCCCTCGTTGAAGCTGTTGTTCGTGGGGAGAGTGGCCGGCTGCGTCGGCGAGACGAGCGCGTTGGCCGCGATCATCGGCGGCCTGTACCTCGTGCTCCGCGGGGTGGCGGACTGGCGACAACCGGCGGGTATGCTGGGGGCGGCCGCCATCTACGCGGCGATCGCTCACGCGGTGTCGCCCGAACGCTTCCCGACGGTGTTGGTGGAACTGAGCAGCGGAGCGCTGATGTTCGGGGCGTTCTTTATCGCCACGGATTACGTCGGTGCCC
>CAZBUJ010000012.1:213-92208 GCA_964495075.1 uncultured Phycisphaeraceae bacterium | reverse complement strand
GAAGTGGCCGGACCCCGCTGACGCGGCGCCTGCCGCACCTTCCCTGGGTATCTCCGCTCGCGCCTCGGACGAACCGCGCGTGCCCGGTCAGCGGTGACTCGGAAACGCGATCGTGACCGCTTCCCCAGGCACCAGCGCGACCTCCTCATTCAGGATCGCGATCAGCCCGCGGCCCCACACGGGACACGTCGGGATCTGACGATAACGCGGCGGCGCTTCGTCCACCGTCGCCGACAGGTGAACGATGGTGCCAGGATAGACCCGGCGCCCGTCATCCGCGCCGGCCATACAATTGACGGTTACGGGGGCGCCGACCCTTGCCGAGAGGATCATGGGTTCCGGAAGGTAGGCCACGACGCGGTGGGTCGTGTTTGGCGACAACATCACCAGGGGAGCGCCCGCCTGAACGTGATCGCCTTTGTGGGCCGTCAGCCTGGTGACCCGGCCGTCAATCGGAGCCCGCAGAACGTGGGAGTCGATGCGGCGAACGATTTCATCGAGGTCCCGTTGACGTACGTCGATCGCCAATCGTAACGGCGCGAGCACCGGCTCACAGATCGCGGCCACGTCCCCGCGTTCCGCGAAACGGAACCAGCGTTGATCCGCCGCCTTGAAGGCTTGCTGCATGTGATCGAGGACCTCGGCGTTCTCTTCAAGCTTCGCCCGCAGTGAATCGACCTCGGTCCGGATGTCGTTGACTTCCCGGAACGCGGCTCCATCCTGCTCGCGCAGCGCCTGCGTGATCTCGTACTCCACCGTCGCGCCGCGCAACAGAATGCGGTCGTACGCGTCCGACGCGACCTGAGACAGATAATCGATGTGGGCCGTCGCCCGATCCACGGCGAAGCGTCGGGCAAGATCCGCGACATCGGCTTCCGCCCGGGCGTTGTCCGCGGAGAGGCGGGCCTGCTCGGCGACCACTTCGGCCCGCAGGCGTTCGATGTCTCTCTCGATCGCGGCCAACGTGATTCTCTCCTGGCGATCATCCATGGACAGCAGGACCTGGCCGCAGGCCACCTGATCGTACAACTGCACGTAGACGTCGCGGACGACCCCCGGCTCGAGATGAGCAAGCGTTACCGGCTGATCATCCGCGAAGCCGGTGACCATGCCGGCGACTTCGACTCGGCGATACAAGTGAAAGGCAGCAGCGAGAGCCAGGGCCCAGACGACCACCGGCACCGTGCCGATCAATGGTCGGCGCGCCCGGCGCAGCCACTCTCGCGCGGACGCCCGATTCTGCACTTCACGTTGCATGGTCGCGTTCTCGATCAGGCCACTTCCTCGTACTGCTGCTCGATGAGCAGGTGGATCGCGTCAATCCGAAACATGTCCTTCAGCGCCGAGACGAGATCCGGCCCTCGCTCCGGATCGCGCAGGCGGATCTTGTAGGCGCATTGGCAAAGGGGTTCGCCGTTCTGGCCAGGTGTGGGAGACTCATCCACGGAGATCACCGAGTACCGGCGACAGAATCGGGAAAGCAGCGTCGCCAGGGCAGCGCTGTCCAGGGTTGACGCTTCAATCTGGAAGCGCAGCAGATTGTCGCGTGCGTGCCAGGCGCCGAAGGCGGTCGCGTGCAGATAGACGGCGACAAGGTTGGCGGCGACCGCTCCGACCAGCGCGGTTCCGTGGAAGCCGAACCCGGCCGCCATCCCGCAAATCAGGCACAGGAAGACGTAGGCGGTGTCGCGGGCATCGCGCACCACGGTTCGGAAACGGATGATGGCCAGACCGCCGAGCAGCCCCACGGCGATCAGGGCATTGAAGGCCACCAGCGACATGCTCAATGCCGCGACGATGGCGATCAGAATCAGCGCCTGCGTGAACGTCCGCGAGTAGGAGATCCCACGGTGAGTCCACTTGTAGCACCAGGCGTTCAACTGCCCGACAATGAACGCGACCAGCAGAGCGAGGATGAGCCGTTCCGCCCATTGGCTTTGCACGGCTTGAACGGGGTGGAAGAGTTCATTCAGCGCGTCCATCTAGCCGGCTACCTCCGCGTCCTCACGCCTGGCTCGGGCATACCCCGGCGGCACGGGAGCAGATGACGTACTTGCACACACCGCGCCGAAGCACCTCGACGCGGCGCAGCATGTCCGCCACCCAAAACGGGTAGGAATCGGTGAACTTGACCTCCACAATAACTCCGCCGGGATCGGCCGGCCACCACATGTCCCGTTGGCCGCTGCCCGGCGGAGCGAGGAGACCGCAATGCAAATCACGATCAAGGGTGATCCGGATGCGTTCCGCCGATATGCCCTCGTACGCCTCCCGCCGATAGAGAACACCGATGACGGGCTTCGCATGAATCCGGCTGCGCAGTTGCTGGAACTCGTTGACGTTCGTTAGAGTGGCGACATCGCGCGTGTCGCCGCCGTTCGAGAGGGCGTGCCCCGTCCACAGCAGAGTCTCAGCAGCCGGTGGTTCGATCCGGGCCCGCGTCTTGTGCACCATGCCATTGACTTTACGCTTGACCTCAAAGTACGCCGGCAGGGCGTCCGGGGGTTCATCGCAGTGCCGGTACGTGCGCATCCGGAGCTTGTAGCGGTTCATCTGCTTGAGAAGCGTATGCCGGAGCAGGTCCCGGGCAGGGCTGTCCAGGTAGGTGGAGAGAATAGGGTACTCGCAACCAGCCTCGTACGATGAGTGGGGATCGGGGGGCAGATGGTCCCGGCAAAAACGGCCAATCTCCGCGGCTTGGGCTTCGCTGACCAGGTACTTGACCTCGTAACGCTGCCACTTCAGTAATTGGTGGCGCTCAACAGGCATAGGCTCTTTCCGCTTGTGGTGGCGGCGGGCGGACCACCTACGGCGCGTCCTCCAGGAACTCGAGCGCCGCTTCGCGGCGTTGCACGACATGTTCGAGGAGATCGTCCAGTCCGGTGTAAAACTCCTGCGGGTCGGACAGGAACGTGTAACCGGTCTGCTCTCCCTCTGTTCCGACGACGTACGGAGCGATCAGATCGTGGGCGGCCTGAAAGCGCGCCTGCGTCGGCTCCACGGCGAACGCGCCCTCGATGGTCTCTCGCACGTACGCAACGTACGTGTCCCAATAGACAGGATCATCCGCCAGATAACGAATCAGGGGCCAGTCGTCGCCGACTTCATCAAGGGCGAGTGACAGGGCCCCTCGGCCCAGGCCCCCCTGGTCCGGCAGGTCTTCGAGGCCGGCGGTGTCTTCCACGTCCTGGAAACCTCCCGCGTCCTGCCGGCCCCCCATGCCACCGCTGGCCGAAAGGGCCATGTTGTTGTCCCACGGGATCCAGACCAGGCGCCCTTCGTCCCCCGGGTCACCGTAGAGATAGTAATTCTGGGCCATATTGCCATACGTGTCCCAGTTCTGAATGACCGTGTTGACGGCCAGCCAGTGCAGAAACGCGTCCACGCTGAACACCGCCTCGAGCCCGGCCCGCCAGGCTTCGGGATCGGAGCGGTCGGCGTGCAGGGCCGCGATGGCGGCCTGCACGTCGCTCCAGTCTTCCTCATCCTGGTTCGTTTCCTTGTCGAAATCGTCCTCGTTGAACGAGACCCAGTTTGACGTCGGCTTGTAGAGGTTGCCGCTGTCGTCGCCGAATTGGGCATCAAGCATCGGGTCATCGGGAATCTCGGTCATGGTGTAGAGTCCGAAGTACGTCGAGCCCTCCCCAAAGTCGATGTACACGCGGTAGAAGGCCGTACGCGGAGCCGGAACGCCGGCCTCGCGGAAGATGTCATGGGCGACCTTCTCGCGCAGGTACGACGGATCCGACCAATTGCTGGCCAGAGACAGTTCCTTGAATCCGTAGAACCGCTGATCGTCGATCTCCGGGTGTTCGTCCTCGAACTCGTCGAAATCGAAACGCAGGGGGAGTTTGCCGATACCGCTGCTCCACGTGGATGACAGCGACGACTGCCCCTTGTACCGAATCCCTACATACCACCACGTGTTGCCTTCGAATTCGACGGTGCAGGGGACGTAGCTGGGATTCTCACCACCTCCCAGGCCAACGCCGCCATCCGGCATCGCTCCGTCCGGCCGGTCGCCCCACTCGGCCTCGGGCCGGCACGCCAGGTCGCCGCTTTCGGACGACGTGCAGGTTCCGGTGAGCGTCATTGCCCCCAGAGCGGAAGTGCACGTGTCTCCCTCCTGCATCCCCTCACACGCCTCGATCATTTCGTCGGGTGCTGGTTCCACACCGCCCGGAGGCACACCGTTGGTGCCAAAGTCTCCGCCGCCGCCCGGCACGAATGGCCCCTGCTCTCCACCATCGGGAATTGGATCCCCTCCTCCAGGCTCACCGTATATCTCGGTCATGTTGTCCTGCATGGCCTGCCAGTCTTCGGGGGCAATCGTGATGTCCAGGCGATTGACCTTCGCCTCCGGGAAGACCACGGCGTAATCCGGGGTCGCGTCGTTGCCGTGCGTATCCGCGGTCCAGCCCGCCGGTCGTTCGGCATCGGAAGGCGGAAGACTCCCGGTATCGTCGCCGCCCGCCGAGCTGCCTGCCCCCGTATTCCCGGCCACGTTGCCCGATTCGCCGCATGCGAGTGACAACGCAATGACCGTGACGAGCGTCGCTTCCAGCACGCTCAGAGCCCCTAAAGCCAGTCTGCGCATCGGTCCACACCTCCTCGGCTGGTCAGCGGGTTCCATCGTTGACCATCCACACTTAGCAAAGCGATCATGAAGCCAAGATGAAATGGGGGCTATTGCTCCCTTCGTATCAGCCAAGCTGGACCCGCCACAGGCCCCGCGACTGAAGAGCCTCGCCATCGCTTCTTTGCGCTTGTACGAGCAACGGAGTTGCCCGGCTGCGACGTGCACGACGAGCCGGACGCTCGAACAGAAGATGCGGACTTACGAGCATTCATCCCACGGTGCCGACGGCCGATATACAGATGGCATGTAGGCGAGACGATTGAGGCGGCTCGCCGCTTGCCGATCATGAAAGGCAGGATTGATCATGTCGAGCATTGACAACCTCAGCAGCGTCGGTGGGGAAACGTCTTCGTTACTCCGGCGGATCCCCGGTCAAGGAAACGGTACGGGCACCGCGGATGAGATTGGCACCGGGCCGCCGAACGACTCGCGACGTGCCGAGTTCGTGGCCAAGCTCAAGGAGGCGGCCCTGGCGGCCGGATTGGATCCTGCGGCGGCCGATGGTCTGCAAGATGAGATTGCGACGGCGATCAGCCAGGCGATCAACAACTCGGACGGCACCACCGACCGGAGGCAGATCACGCAAGACGCCATTGACAATGTCCTCCAGAGCCACGGCGTCGACCTGGACGAATTCAAGAGCCGGTTTCAGCCGGCGACGCAGGGAAGCGGCTCGCAGCCGCCCCCACCGGGTCCGCCGGACGGGTCGGGGCATGCCGACTTTGAGTCCAAGTTCCAGGAAGCCGCGCTGGCGGCCGGGTTGGACACTGAGGCAGCGGACAAGTTCCAGGACGCGATCAAGGCTGCGATCGACGAGGTGCTCAGCAACTCTGACGCCACGATTGATCCGATGGCGTCCGTTCAAGACGCGGTCCACGGTGTGCTCGAGGAGTACGGCGTCGACCTCACGACGTTCAGGAGCCAGCTTCAGTCGCTCACCGGCGGTGTGCAGTTCGTCGACGCGCAGGCGTAGGCGCATGCCGTCCGACGCGGCACGAGCGGATCGGCCGCGCACGGCCGCTCGCGACGGCCGCCGGGCTACACCGGGGGCATCGCATCACGCGACGAGGCCGCCGGGGCATGCCCCGCCCGGCGATAAGCACCGGGCGCCACGCCCGCCCAGCGGGCAAACGCCTTGCTGAAGGCGGCCGCGGACTTGTACCCCACCTGGGCGGCCACCTGCTTCAACTCGGCCCCGGACGCGCGAAGAAGAAACGAGGCCTTCTGCAGCCGCCACTGAGTCAAGTACTCCAGAGGCGGCTTGCCCATCGTTTCCGCGAACCGCGCGGAGAACGTGGAGCGTGCCATGGCTACGTGCTCGGCCAACGCGGCCACCGTCCATGGGGCGTCGGGTCGAGCGTGCATGAGCCTGAGCGCACATCCGATGTCCGGGTCTGCCAGCGCGCTGAGCCAGCCGGCGTGGCGCTGGGGCAACTGCGAAATGTATCCCCGAATCGCCTTCACGAGAAGTATCGCCACAAGACGATTCATGATGGTCTGGGCGCAGGGTTCTTCGGTGGCCGCCTCCAGTTGGAGCAAGCGCAGGATGTGATCCACGTACGGTAATGGTCGTTGACTCTCGCCTTGAATGTGGATCACGGGTGGAACGGCGCCCCGCAAAGGGTTGCGGTCCAGCTCGTCCAGAAGGAAGCAGCCGCAGAGCAACCGCGTTGCCGCTCCGCCTCCCCCGTGAACGAGTGGTTCGCGTTGCTCGAAGTGCCGCAACGCCAGCAGGTCCTGGATCGATGTGATCGGGCTGTCCGCCGCGTTGCGCAGGCAGTGTTCGCGCCCTGGAGAAACAATGATCAAGTCACCCGCCCCGGCGGAGACGGACCCACCGCCGTCCTCTACGTCCAGCCGACAGCAGTTCTGGGACAGGTAAAACCACCCCACGCGGGTCGCGACCCGAAGTCCCCAAGGAGCCGTCAGCTCAAAGCGCCCTGGAAGCCACGTGCGGATCACGAGACAATCGACGGCCTCAAGCAGAGGATCCGTCGTCGCGGCACGCAGCGGTGAGTTTCCATTCGAGGAATCACCACTCGAGTAACGGCAAGCGTTCGCCATGCCTCATTCTCCGCGGCGTTTGTGAGGTGAAGATGAAGCCGTGGTGATCGGCTGTGACATCACCAGGCTCAAGCTGTGCCCACCCCGGCGAGGTGGTGGACAAAACGACCGAGCCGGGTACGCCGTCACGGGCAACACCGGGTTGCCTTCTTCCGTCTACTTCAACCTTCGAAGAAACGCTGGAAGGCAGCGACATCCTCGAGGTCGACGTCTGCGTCGCCATCCAGGTACGCGTTGTCACATCCGCCCGGCGACGGCGCTTCGGGGCCGCTCACGCACGCGGCAAAGATGGCCCAATCGTCGAGAGTCACGTCCCCGTCCCCGTCGAGGTCGCCCGGTGTCCAGTAACGATGGACCCGGGGGACTTGCGCCGGGTAGTCGTATTCCCACACGATGACACCGGCCTGGGTCACCTCGAACATGTAGCCGCTGGTGGCCTCGGCGACGATCGTGTTTCCGTTCGGCAGGCGGTAAGCCCCGGCCAGGTGATCGGAGTAGAACCAGGTGGTGGCGCTGAAGCTCCACGTCGGCGCCGATGGCCCGTAAGGCCGGCCGCTCTCGATGGTGTACGTGCCGTCGGTGTTCAGCGGAGGGACGACTTCCTCTACGCTTGAGTAGTCGCTGGATGATCCCGGACGATCCCCGTTGTTGAAGGCCAGCAGGTTTCCCGCGCCGGGCAAGCCGGCGTCGATCCAGTTCACGCCATGGACCACGTAGAATCGCTGGTCGCTGGTCGTTCCGCGGTCGTAGACGCGGGGGTTCCCCCAACGATAGAGGAGGTCGCCGCCCATGCCGCTGCGGCCGCCGGTGTGGCCGGCGGCTTCCGCGGTGGTGGTGCTGTGATCGATAATGTAAACTTCGCTCATGTAGTGGGAGCTGAACACGATCTGGTCCAGTTCAGGATGGTAGTCGATCGCGTTGGCGTGCACCCAGTCGCCGCCCATGACGCTGCCATAATTGATGTCCAGAAGTTCGGGGTGATCGGCGATCACGCCGTAGCTGGGTTTTGACGGATCGACGTCCTGAATCAGGTGATCCCAGAAATGCCATTCCCAGACAATGTTGCCACCCGTTGCTCCCACCGGCTCGACCTCGACGATGAGCGTCGGCCACATATCGCCGCTGATGTATTGACGCCCGGCGGCGATCGCCTCCGTGCGACTCCTGCGTTCCCAGGCGATCAGCAGGACGTTGCCGTTGGGCATAGGGCAGACATCGTGATGCTGCTGGTAGCTGCTGGTGGCGTAGGTGAAGTCCCAGACCACCTGATCATTCGCGCTGATCAGCTGGATGCGGCCGCCTGCCCCGCCTCCGCTGAAGCTCCCGCCGAAGACCTGGCAAGGTCTTAGAAGGGATTCATCCGGCAGCATATAGGCGGTCAAGGCGACCGGTCTGGCGCCGTGCCACGTCTTGACGGTGTTCCCATCCATATCGATCAGGAAGCTGCTGCTCGAGTTGGCAGGCGAGATCAGGGTACGCCCCACGAATGCCTGCTGGGCGTGACTGACCCCGCCGGTGGCCAGCACCATCAAGATTCCGAAGATCCGCGCACGCATGTTCCGCTCCTGTGGTAGGTTTCTTCTGTATCGCCTTTCCGTGGCCGCTCTTCAGAGGGACAATGAGGTACGCCATCCGTGGCGTTCCCTCGATCTTGCCAAGCCCCGTGCTGCAGTTGGCCAACGGCTCCCGGCTGGGAACGCCGGGATCGGCACGGTGGCGATGACGCCCTGCCCGGCGTTCTTCACTCCCTGGCGAGGGCCGTCTGCAAACCTGCGAAGTCCACCAGATCGACGTCGCCGTCACAATCGGAGTCGAAAATCTCGCAGCCCGTGGCCACGGCGTCTTGCGGTCCGGTCAGGCAGGAGGAGAGCTCGGTGTAATCCTCCAAATCCACGTCGCCGTCGGGTTCATGATCATGCGGCTGGTGCGGATCGCTGTTGGACGCCGCGGGGGTGGCCGACGTGAAGAACCGCCAGCAATCTCCCCCGTCCGGGAAACGCCCCATCGATACGTCCGTGGTCTGGACACCGAAGGTCAGCGTGTCGATGGCCACGTTGCCGTGGGCATCGGTTTCGTACAGGCCGATCTCTTCGCCGCTCTTGCTGAGCTTGAAGTTCGCGTGCGTATCGCCCTCGGCTTCTTCCTCGTCGGCCCAAAGCAGCAGGTGGCCGCCCGCAGCGATGGTGACACCAGCCGGGATCTGCCACTGCGTCGGGGCGCTCCGGTCGTCGGTGACGTACATCCCCCCCAGATCCACTGCCGTCGCACCGGCGTTGTACAATTCGAACCAGTCATCGTAGTCGCCGGCTTCATCCTGGATGGTGGCATCGTTATCGGCCATGAACTCGTTGATGTACAGGGCCGGCGGGGCGTAGCCCACGGTATACGCGTAGGTCGTCGCTGGCGCAGCCGGAGGATCGGTGGACTCGGCGCCAAGGTCGTCGGTGGCCGCGACGTAATAGTGTACAAGCGTGCTCTCAGCAAACGCGGGAATAAGCCCGCCGTACACGTCATCGCCGGCGGCGCCATCCTGATGTGCGCCGTCGTCGAGCATGGTCATCTCCACTGGACCGGGACCGGCGTCGTACGTCAGCGTAACCGCGACCACGGCCAGGTCGTCCGTTACCCGGCAAGCGATCCAGACCGGATCGGTCGCAGTGGGCGTTGCGGGTGCCCGCGCCGTGTCCTCGATCAGCGGGGGCGCGTTGTGGGAATCGTTGGGCGCGCCGGGGGTAGCGCTGGCCATGAAGTCCCAGCCGCCAACGCCGTCCGGATAGCGGCCGTAGGAAACATCGGTGAACTGCTGACCGAAGACGATCGAGTCGATCACCGTTACGCCGTCAGCGGCGACAAGGCCGATTTCCTCGCCGCTGGCGCCGAGCTTGAAGCTGGTGTGCATGGGGCCTTGGTCCTCGTCGTCGTCGGCCCAGAAAACCAGGTATTCGCCGGCATCGATGGTGACCCCCGCCGGTATTCGCCACTGGGTCGGATCGGCCAGGTCGTCGGTGAGATACATCCCTTCCAGATCGACCGTCTCGGTTCCGACGTTGTAAAGCTCGAGCCAGTCGTCGTACGCGCCCGGCTCGTCTGGATCTTCAAGCGTGCCGTCGTTGTCGGCCATGAATTCGTTGATATACAGTTCGAGCGCTTCGTCCTTCTCGTTGGCCGCGCCGGGCGTGGGGCGGTGCATGCCCATCCACGGCCCGTCGCCGTCGGGATAACGGCCGAACGAGACGTCGGCGTCCAGCCCGGGATAGGAGATGGAATCGACGAGTGTTGGAACCCCCTCGCCCATCGCGTAACAGAGCAGTTCACCGCCGGCGGCGTTCAGAACGAATGACACGTGGTCGTCGCCCTCGCCGGTTTCGCCGTCAAGCCAGAGGAGCAGGAATTCGCCGTCCTCGAGCGCGCCGGCGGGCAAAGCCCACTTGTTCGGATCACCCGCGTCGTCCGTAAGGTACAGACCGGATAGATCCAAGACGCCGGGGCCGAGGTTGTAGATTTCCAGCCACGGGTCGTAGTCACCGGCGCCGTCGGTCAGCGTGGCGCTGTTCAATGGCAGCAGTTCATTGAGCCGGAGATCGCTCGGCTCGGCAAAATCGTTGAGCCGCTGATTGAGCCAATTCGATCGGACAGTCACGAAGCGGCGCAGGCCGTAGATCACGCTCGGGCCCGAGCCGATGTCGGTGGTCAACCCGGTCTCGAACTCGGCGTCGGAGTACTGCTTGTGCGGGTCGGCGTGGACGTCGGCGCGAATCAGGTCGGCGAGTTCCACGATCCGCGCATACATCGTGTCGGCGTCGAAGCCCTCCCGCAGCATCCGCGCGAGGAAACGCAGGTAAGCGCGCTCATAGGCGTCCACCGCCCACAAGTTCTCCATGAGCGGTCGGTGTTGCTCCTCGCCGCCGTACGGGGCGGGTAGCCAGAATGGGTCCATCTCCAGCGGATCGTCCCAGGGATCAACGAAGACGACGAATCGTCCGAACGACTCGTTCGTGTCCCAGTGGACATGGGTGAACTGCCCCGTATCGTCGCGGTCGTACAAGTAGTAATTGTGAGCCGCCCCGTTGTAGGCATCGAGGTTGACGAACAGGTTGTTGAGCGCCAGACCGCGCAACGCGTTTTCCACGTCGAAGAGCGGCTCCAATTGTGCCGGCAAATCCTCCGGCGAGGTGTTGTTGAGGGCGTCGATGAACTCGATCAGTTGGGAATAGTCGTCCGCCGCCTCGTGGGTCTTCAACTGATAGAACTCGTGATACGGCGCGGGATCGCTTCCAAGCCAGGTCAGATCGGAGCCGAAGTCATCGGTGGGAAGACCCGGCTCGTCGGACTCGGCCTTGAAGAGGTTGCCGTCCTCCGCCTCGCCGAAGCGATCGATGGCAAACGTCCCATCAACCTGCTCCACGGCGCAGTACAAGCCCCAGTATTCGTCGTTGACGTACAGGCGTGTGTGAACGGCGCGAATGGCCGGCACGTAAGCGCCGGCGAAGTCCAGGAACAGCTTCTCCCGAAGCATGGTCGGGTCCTTGAAGCTGTTGTTGAGGTTCAGTTTCTTCAGCCCCAGGAAGGTCGCGTCAATGTACTCGTTGAAATCGAACTTGAACGATTTCTTGACGGTCGGGATCCGAAAGGAGGAGTTCCCCTTGAAGCGCACTCCCACCGGCTCGAGCACGATGTCCCCGTATTCGAACCGTCCGGGAAAGTACGGATCTTCCGGATCTTCGGCATGGCTCTGGTACAGTACGTCATACCAATCGGGGTCGTCCAAGTAGACCCGGATCTCGTGCACGTAGCTGTCGTCGAAGAAGGCGGCGGCCTCGTCGGCGTTCGCGCCGCCAGCCGAGATCAGGACGAGGCTGACCGCCGCGAGGGCACCGGTTCGGGTAAGCACGCGTCTGGTCATTTTGCGCTCCTGCTTGCGCCGGCCGTCGGGCCGGGTTCTCTGGACGCCGTGCCGCGGGCTCATCTCCTGTCCGTCCAGGAGGAAGCACCCACGGAATCCCTGCGTCAATGTCCCCTTCGCCGTGCACGACCCGTTCAGGTCACTCGAAACAGGCCGCCTTCAGCAGGTGCCCGATCGGCGACGCTGGCACCCGTAAGCCCAGGCGGCAGCATAACCTGCCGGCCAGCCACAGAACGCGGCTTCCCACTAGATACCGCCACCTCCGAAGTAGCCTTGGAAAGCAGCGAAATCTTCAAGATCCACTTCGCCGTCGAAATCGAGGTCGGCTTCTTCGCAGCCCCCTGCGGGCTCGACCTCGGGACCGGTCAGGCACTCCGCGAACAAGTGGAAGTCCTCCAGATCCACGTCGCAGTCGCCGTCCATGTCGGCCGGGCACGCCGCCGAGTCGGAATAGTGATAGCCCATATCGACGCGGTCCGCGTCCTGTACACCGTCGGTTCGAGTGGTGCCCTCGATCGGGCCGCCGGCCGGGTCGCCGGCATCGACGCACGGGCTGTCTTCGGCCTGGCCAGCGGCGGTCTGAGCCAGGTAATGCCCGGCGACGAACTCGGGATCGGCGTCGACGTTGCCAACTCCCGTCCATCCGCCTTGGACGTCGCTGTAGGTCACGACCGGAGTACCGGAATGGACGCTCAACTCGTCCGGCGTGTCGTTCCACAGGATGCAATTGGTAATGGTGGGACTGCTGCTGCTGTAGCACCGCAGCGCACCGCCGACCGTCGCTCGGTTCGACGCAATCGTGCAATTGACGAAGGTCGGACTGCTGTGGAACAGGTAGAACGCGCCGCCCGCGCTCGCGGTGGAGACGTTCTCGCTGATGACAGAGTTGGTGATGGCCGCGTTGGCGTACACGCAGCAGCAGCCGCCGCCGGTGTTGCCAGCCGTGTTGCCGGTGATCGTGCAACCGCTGATGCTCGGCGTATAGTCCCAGCAATAGACGCCGCCGCCGTACTCCGCATCGTTGCCGGCGATGATGCAGTCGACGATGACCACGTCGCCTTCGTAGCTATAGATCCCACCACCGCTGGCCGCCGAGTTGGCTTCGATCGTGCAGGACACGATTGTGGCGCCGCTGCCGATGCAACAAATCCCGCCGCCAGTGCCGCCGGTGCCGTAGTCCTCCACGGCATTGCCCGTGATGACGCAGTTGACCAGCGTGGGGTTGCTGTTAGAAACGCAGTAGACAGCGCCGCCGGCGTCCGTGTGCCCATTGCAGATCGTGAAGCCGTCCACGATCGCGTCGGCCGTCTCGTAACTGTGAAAGTAGAACCCGCGGTGGTGTTCGCCGTAACTGCCCCCGCAATCGATGATGCAGTTGTTCGGGCCGTTCAAGGATCGCACCGTGATGGCCAAGCCGCCGAAATCCAGGTCGCGATTGCCGGTACCCGTGAACACGCCGTCACAAACGACCACCTCATCCCCGTTCCTTGCGACGTCGATTGCTTCCTGGATCGTGAGGTAGTCGCCGCTGCCATCGGCGCAGACCTGAAACGTATCCGCGTTAACCGGCGTTACGATCAGCGCGAAGACGAGCGCGCCCGCGCCGCCGATCCTCCAGGTTTCCAACAAGACACGTCGCATTCCATTCTCCTCATGTGAGACCTTCGATCCGGACGTCGCTCTTCAGATACACGGCCGGTGCCGGACCGCCGGTCGGGTGTCCTGTCACGGTGCGCCCGCGACGACCTGCGGAGACCGGTGCCACGGTGCCGGGTGGCGGCCGATCATCAGTCCACCGACCAGAACCAGAACGAGCGCGGCCGGCTCCGGCACCCTGCCGGGACTGGCCGTGTCGCCGCCCGAGGATATCCATGAGCCGAAGGAGTCCTCAACCGTGGCGATAACCCAGTCCGTCTGGGCAACCGTGTAGCCGTAGTCCGTGGCCGGGATATTGCAGCTCGCATCCCTCGCGCGCGGAGTACCGGGGTAGGTCTCGTCGCCGTAACTCAGTTGATCGATGAGCGTGCTGGTGGCATCGTAGAGGTTTATCTGGTCATTACGGCCGAGGTTGGCCGTGTTGTCGCCGATGACGTCGACGCCCATGATGCCCCATGCCGTGGCAAAGCCCGTCGCCGCCACCTCCGTCAGAATCACCGACTCCCCGGGATCAACCACGCCGAACGCACTCAGGTCCACCGTTCCCGGTACCTGGCTATCGTCGTCGAAGCTCCAGCCGGTCATGTCCACCGAGTCAAGCCCGACGTTCGTGAACTCGACGAACTCTCCGTCTGTGCCGCTGTACATCCACTCCGAAATCACCATGTCGGCCGACGCGGCCTGGACGAGCGATACCACAATGCTGATCAGGCCCAGAAGTTTCATGATTCTCCTCCTATTCCGCGCACGTTGGGAAACGCCCGGGCAGCGCAACCGGCCCCCCGCCGTTGCCCGCCCACCGCGCCGCCCCCGGCGCAGGCCACGAATTCCCTCGACTCCAAGTTTCATTCTGGTGCCACGATCATGAAAAGAAGATGAAATCCTGACGCGGGGCGGGCATGCAGGGAAAGCGGCCGATGTGCAGCCACGCTGAAACCGCGGGAGCGCGTCGGTGCTTCGTGCCCGGCTATCGGGGGAGGGAAGGTCGTTCCTTGTCGGCAAACGTGAGGGTCAGGGTGAAGCAGCGTTCCTGGCTCACGCTCGCCTCCGCTTGACCGCCCATGGCTTCCATCGCCCGCCTCACGAGCGTCAAGCCCAGTCCGCAGTTCTGGTCGATCTTGCCGCGCGCGGCATCGGCCCGCCAGAACCGATCGAACACTTGGGCGACCTCCCTCTCGCTCAGCGCGCAGCCAGTGTTGGTGATGCGGAGTTGGTACCGTGTTCCCACGCGCTGGGCGTCGGCGGTGATGCTACCGCGGTCGAGCGCATAGGTGGCGGCGTTGGACAGCACGTTGGACACAACCACCTCCAGGAGCTTCGGATCGGCGAACACGACCCCATCCCGGGGACAGCGGTCGGTAAACGTAACGCCACGAGCCTCGGCGCGGTTACGGACCTGCGCCCAGTGCTGTGCCACCACGGGCTTAAGAGGGACGAGCCGCAGTTCCGGCTGTATCTGCCCGGCCTCCAAACGCGCCAAGACCAGCAGCTTCTCAATCAGCCCTTGCAGGGTTCTGACGGCATCCAGCGTTTCGCCGAGAGCCTGGCGGTACTCCTCCGGATCACGCAGGCGGTTCAACGTGATCTCCGCGATCGCGCGGATCTCCGCCACCGGGGTTCGCAGTTCGTGGGCAACATCGGCGGTGAGGGCCCGTTCGCGGTCGAAGGCCTCATCGAGCCGCCCGAGCAGCCCATTCAGTTGCTGGACGACAGGCTCGATTTCCCGGGGCACGCCGCCGTTCGCCAGACGCTGCTTCAGACCCGTCTCGTCCAGCGTGGCAATCGTCCGAGCCACGGCGGCAAGCGGGCGCAGCCCCCGGCTGACGACCAACCAGGCGGCGCCACCGGAAACGGCCATCGTCCCCAGGGCGGTCGCCGCGAGCAGCGCCCCGAGAAAACTCAACTGCTTCTCAAGCTCGCCAGCATCCGCTGCAACCACGGCCGTCATCCTGGCGGGGGGAACCCAACGAGGCTCCTGCGCCCGTCCGGGTACTTGAAACTGCAGCCCCACCGCCCGTCCGGGCGCGCCGCCGGGCAGGACAACCATTTGGAAACGCGGCCGACCCAGCGGCGCGTCAAGACGGGGCAAATCCGCCTCGCCCAACAGGGCGGAGCGAATGACCAGCTTCCCGGGTTCGCGGTTTCGCCAAGCGTCTGTTTCGTCGGGAGGCGGAAGGAAACGAAACGGGCCCGGCGGCGGCCCCGGACCGGGAAAGCCGGGCTCGGGCGGCGGGCGGTCGTTCCACGCCAGGCCCGGGCGGCCTGCGTCCTCCCGACCGGAGTCGGGCCCCCGCCTCGGAGACGAAGTGTCAATCGGCCGGTCACTCCAGAGTTGAAACAGGGCCCCTTGGCGGATCTTGCCCACCGGCAGTCGCGCCAGACCCTCGGAATCAAACCGGTATCCGAACGGGCCGGGATGAATCAGCAACGCGAGCGCGTTGGCACTGCCCAGCAACGTGTCGTCGAATGCCCGGTAGAGTTGTCGTCGCTGCACGGTATAGATCGTCGCGCCGGCCACGACCTGCAGCATGGCCATTCCCATGAACATGCCGAGGATCAGCCTGGAACGCAGCGAGGGAGTCATGAACTGGATCCGAGAGTGTAGCCAAGCCCACGACGCGTCTGAATCAGGCTTTTCTCGCCGGGGCGATCGAGCTTGCGCCGCAGGCAACTGATGTAGACGTCCACGGTGTTGCTCATCGTTTGCGAGCCAAAATCATAGAGATGGTCCCATATCTCGCTACGACTGACGGTTTCACCCGCTCGTCTCGTCAGATACTCCAGCAGCTTGTATTCCATCGCCCTCAGCTCGATCTCCTGCCCTCCTCGCCATACCTGTTGCTTGGCCGTGTCGATTTGAAGATCACCGACCTCGATGATGGTGCTGTGCTTGCCGTAGCCGCGGCGGACGAGGGCCCGCACCCGCGCCAGCAACTCCTCGAAGGCAAACGGTTTGACCAGGTAGTCATCCGCGCCCAGATCCAGACCTTTGACGCGATCCGGCACCGTGTCCTTGGCGGTGAGAATCAGGACTGGAGTTTCGGAGCCGCCCTCCCGCAGCCGGCGCAGAATGGTGAGCCCGTCGAGCCCCGGTAACATCAGGTCCAGGATGATGACGTCGTAGGTATTGCCCTTCGCGTACCAGAGCCCTTCGTTTCCTTCACCGGTCGCATCAACGACGAAGTCGGCCTCCCGGAGGCCCTTTTGCAGCCAGTTGCGCAGCCGCTGCTGATCTTCGACTACCAGGACACGCATCGCGCCTATCCACGCCCTTCCGACCAACACGACCCGGAAAAGGGGTTAAGGTTGCCGCCCGGACGAGGCAAGGCATCGCCCGGTCCACGGGGCACCAGGGTCAGTATACCCCAGGCCGCCCCCGGTCGCCGGATCGACTCGGCCCGGTTTCCGGGACGTCGGCCATGAACGCCATGGGGTCCAGCGTCTCTCCCGGACGGTCCCGCTCTCTTGGCCGCGTTTCGCGCCAGGAAGGCGGTCGCAACTCGATTGGAGCGTTGTGGCAGCATGGGGCACACGTGCATCACTTCGCGCCATCCTGACCCGCAGCCTTGATTCTCAACAGGCGCTGCACACCCGGGTGATCCGGCGGAAGGCGGGTGGCCCGGAAGAGCCCGCCTCCGAGCCCGCCCGGAGGACCCGCTGGCCCAGGGCCGGGCCCGCCTCCCCGAGGGCCGGCACCAGGCGGCGGTCGCAACGGACCTCGCCCGGCCGGCCCCCAAGGAGGCCGACGTTCCGGTCGCCCGTTCGTGCCTCCGCTCCGCGTGGCCCCTCGCCGACGACCGTCGCTTTCGCCACCGCCGCGACCACCGACCGGCGGAGTGTCGCGCCCCTCCTGGGCCGGACGCCGCACACCCGACCCGCGGCCAGGCGGGCCGAAACCGTCGTTCGGCCGGCTGCGTTCGATGTACGGATTGATGTACTCCCAGACTGTTTTTCCGCCTGCGGTCACTTCAAGGATGCGTCCCTGCTCCCCGGAACAGACCAGCGTGTTCCCGTTCGGCAACCGTTCCGCCCCGGAGATGGAATGGGAAAACAAGTCCTGCTTGTTGGCGGCGGTGTACTCCCAGCTTGGCTTCGACGGTCCAAACGCCTGACCGCGGCCCAGGCGGTAGCTCCCTGTCGAATCGACGGGCGGCGCAAACTGCACGATCGACGAGTATCGTCCGTTGGGCCGCCCGACGCCGTTGTTGAACAGGATCAGGTGCCCGGCGCCGGGGAAACTCTCCGGAATCCAGCGCACGTCGTGCTGCCCGAAGAGTGTCTGCTCCTTCACGCCGCCGGCGCCATACGCCCGGGGGTTGCCCCACCGGTACAGCAGGTCTCCGCCCCGCTTCTGCCGCCCTCCACGGTGTCCAGCCGCCTCCTGCGTGCTCGTGCTGTGATCGATGATCCAGATCTCGTTGAAGTTGTGAACACTCAACGCGATCTGGTCGAGCTTGGCGTTGTAGGCAATGGCATTCGTGTGACACCAATCCGCCCGCATGTCGACTCCACCCGGTCCCGGAGCGAAGGGTGGCCGTTTCTCGTCCCCCTCGCCCGTCTCCTCCGAATCACCTCCACCCACGTAACCCAACGATCGCAACCGCTTGATTTCGGCCGGTGTCACCCGTGGCATGCGCTGGTGGTAGTTCAGATCGACCAACTCCGGATGATCCGCCACGGCGCCGTAGCGTGGCTTGCTCGGGTCGAATTCCTGAACGAGATGGTCCCAGACATGCCATTCCCAGACGATCTTCCCGCCCGATGCTCCCTGCGGCTCCACTTCGATCACACAATCCGGCCACATTTCGCCACCGGTCATTTGCTCGGGATCACCGCCCGCGGCAACCACCTGGTCGCGGGTTTTCTTTTCCCACGCGATCAGCAGGACGTGCCCATTGGGCAACGGCTCGATGTCGTGATGCTGGCAGTGATTCTCGTCGGCGTACACGAACTTCCATACGAGCGTGCCGTCGGGGGCGATCCGCTCCACTCGTCCGCCGATGCCACCGCCCGCAAAATGCCGGTTCCCAGGCTCGCGGGCGCAGCGCAGTATGCTACCGTCGTCGAGCAGATAGGCCGCTTGCCCCGGCACGTACTTGCTCAACCACGAGTGGACCAACTGTCCCTGAAGATCGACCAGGTAAGTCGTCGTCGAGTTGAGCGGGGCGAAGAGCGTGTAGCCCGCGGATGCCGCGTCGGTATTGACAATCAGTCCTCGTTTTGTCGCCCTTGCCTTGGCACCTCCCGCGGGCAGCCGTTCCCGTCTTCCGCTCCTTGGCCCAGCCGACCGTTGATCAACCGCTTGTTCCGAAGTCGATTCCGCCCCCCCAGATGCAGGTGGAAAGGGGTTCTGGGCTCCGATGTGCACCGCCAGCGCGCAAGCAAGCAACGGGGCAGCAACGTGAGCGAAATAACAGCCACGGGGAAGTGGGCGATTCAAGGGCATGGGAGCATCCTTTCAGGCCGAACTCGACCGCCGAAGTGACGCTGTTCCGCCAGGGGCTTCGAGCGAACGTCCGGCTTTTGGCTTTTCTCAGCGGGCGAGCCGCCTGTCCGTGTTCATGTTCGGGCCGCCGGCCGTTCCCCGGAACCCAGGCAATGGCTTGACGGCGCGCCTGCTCACGGACACCTCGTGCGACTTCTGCACCCGTGCCGATCGGCCGTTCTCCAGGCCGCCGCAAACGCGTCCCGGATCGATCGGCCACTTCTTATGATGTTGGCAACGCCAACATGAACGGAATATGAAATCGGTCCGGCGTTTCGCCCGTTTCCGGGAATCCTACTGTTCCGCTGGCAGGATCACCCGCGTGGCGCCACTCCGTTGACGGCGTGCCAGTGCCGGCGCACGGGCCGTCGCCGGTTCTTTGGCGGGCGGCCATCTGGTGCTGCTGGCATTCCTCATTCTCGGGTCCGCCAGAAGGTGGAGGAGGGCCCATGAGCACGGCCTGGGCCGACACGGCTCTAATCCGGAGAACCGACAAGGATCGGGCCATGGGGCACGCGGCCAAGCAACGCCATCACGGGAAAGGAGCAGACTTCTCGTGGCGAGATTTGCGCTTACGCCTGCGGCTCCGCCCCGCCGTCGCCCGGCCTACCCGATCCGCCCGCGCCACCGGGTTGCGAATCCAACTCCAGCTTCGTCCGCCACTCGGCCGCCGACTCCCGCTTGCCCCAGGCGTCGTACAGGTCAATGATGCGGCGGAGCGCCCGCCTGGTAAGACGATCGTCTTCGCCGCGTGCGGATTGCAGCACCGTAAACCCTTCCGTCAGCAGCGTTTCGGCCTCCTCGTATTCCCGCAACGCCGTCAGACATGCCCCCAGAGCGCTGGCCGCGTTGGCCGTAAGCCAGTGGTTTCCATAGTGCCGCCGACGGATTTCCCACGCCTGGCGCAGGAGCGGCTCGGCATCACGCGGACGCCCGGTGAGAGTCAGGAGGACGCCCAGCTCCATCATGGACCCTGCGGTGGATGGATGCCCGGCCGGGAGAACCTCGCCGTAGATTTCCAGACTTTGGCGGAGTAATTGTTCGGCCGCGTCGTATTCTCCTCGTTCCCGCAGCAGTGCCCCCAGGGAGTTGCAGGTCGCCGCCACCGTGTGATGTGCATCTCCGAATGTCTGGCGCCGGATTTCGAGCGCCTCGCGCAGCAGGGGCTCGGCCTCGGTTAGATTGCCGCGCAGGTACAGCAGTCCGCCCAAGTTATGGAGCGTCTCGGCAGCCGCCGGGCTATGGGGACCCAAGCGTTCCCGGCGCATGGTCAACGCCTCGCGATACATTTCTTCCGCTTCGGCATACCGGCCCTGCGCCGCGAATACGGAGGCCAGATTGTGCAGCCGGAGAGCAAGCGACGGATGGCCATCGGGGTATCGTTTGCGCTCGATCGCCAAGGCGGCCCGGAACAGGGGTTCGGCCCCGGCGAAATCGCCCTTGGCATAGCGCAGGTAGGCGAGGTCGTTCAAGGTCTCGGCGACCTTGGTGTGATCGTTGCCGAGCAGCTTGCGCCGCAAGGCCAGCGCTTGTTCGTAGAGTGGGCCGGCGTGTTCGACGTCACCCCGCCCGCTGAGCACATGACCGAGGTTGTGCAGCGTCTGGGCGACGGCCTCGTGCTCCTCGCCAAACAGTTCAAGGCGCAGGTCCAGGACTTTCCGGAGCGTTGTCTCGGCCTCTTCGAATTCGCCCCGCGTTTGGAGTAGCAGTGCCAGATTCTCCATGACGGTGGCGACGTCCGGGTGTTTGTCGCCGCGTGCTGCCCGGAGTGTGGCGAGTGCCTTACGGTACACCGGCTCGGCCGCCGCGTATTGACCCATGGAATGCAGAACGCTTGCCTGGTTGGCCAGGCTCATCGCGACATAGACGTGGTCCGGGCCGAGTACGGAACCGTACATGTCCAGAGCCTGCTGGTAGTACGTTTGGGCGCGGTCGTAATCTCCCATATGGGTGTACAGCGTGCCCAGCCCGTCCAGACTGGCGGCTATTCTGGGATCCGCAGCGCCCAGCAGTCGTCGCCGCATGGAGAGGGCGTCCTGGAGGAGCGGCTCGGCTCGCGTGTACTCGCCGGTTTTCGTATAGAGCTGCCCGAGGCTGTGCAGGTCTGCGGTCACGTCCAGGTGTTCAGCCGGAAAGGTTTCCCGACGGATGCACAATGACTTTTGCAGGAGTCGCTCGGCCTCGCTGTAGGCGCCGAGCCCGGCATACACGTTTCCGAGGGTGTGCAGCAGACGGGCCTGGATTTCGGGCTGGTCGTTCAGCTCGGCCTCGATCTGCGCCGCTCCCTGCGCGAGCAGTTCACCCGCGGTGATCTCCGTGCCCGGGCGGTCTCCGGGAGTCGAACGGAAGAAGGGGTCTGAGGTCTCGAACACCTTCACCAGGTAGTCTGCCACCTGCTGGGCGGTGTCGGCTTCGACAGCGGCGTTGTGTTCGGCGTCCAGGGCCCGGGCCAGGTTGGCTTCCGCCGCCCGTTGCTGCTGGATGGCCAAGTCCCGTTGCTGCCGGGCTTCCCGCGCCGCCCACGTGGTGACGGCGGCGGCTCCGGCGAGTAGAACCATCACGGTTGCCGTGGCGGCCACGCCCCACCCATGGCGGCGCACGAACTTCGTCGTACGGTACGCGAGGGTATCGGGCCGCGCGATCACCGGCCGCCCCGCGAGGTGACGCCGAATATCCTCCGAAAACTGCTCCACCGACGTGTATCGGCGATCCGGTTCCTTTCGCAGGGCCTTGAGCACGATCATGTCGAGATCACCCGCCAGGCGACGGCGAAGGCGGTCCGGGTGCCCCTCCCGGGTCAGACTGACCGACTGCGGCGTGAGCGTGATCCAGCTGGAACCGTCGGAGGTCGCTCGTTCCTCGACCCGCATGATGGCCGCGCTGGGCTTGTCCGGCGGCTGCTCACAGATGACCCGGGCAATGTCCTGCGGCGGTAGGTCGGTCAGTCGATACGGCCGGTGGCCGGTGAGCAGCTCGTACAGGACCACTCCGAGTGAGTACACGTCGCTGGCCGTCATGATCCGTTCGCCACGCATCTGTTCCGGGCTGGCGTACTCGGGCGTCATGGGCCGCCCCGTGGTGCGTGTAGGATCAGGACCCGCCGCCGACCCGCGCTCCAGCAGCTTGGCGATTCCAAAGTCAAGTAATCTCGGTGTCCCGTCCGGGGTAACCAGGATGTTGCTCGGCTTCAGGTCGCAATGGACGACCAGGTGCTGGTGGGCATAATGGACGGCGGTGCAGGCGGTTCGAAACAGTTGAAGTCGCTCTCCCGTCGAGAGCCCGGCGGCATCGCAATACTGGTCGATCGGCTGGCCCTCGATGTAGTCCATCACGAAATAAGGAACCCCCTCGTCCGTTGTGCCGCCGTCGAGCAATCTCGCGATGTTCGGATGGTCCAGATCGGCCATCGTTTGCCGCTCGGTGCGGAACCGCCGCATCAATTCCTTTCGCCGCTGCGATCCGTCCAGGAAGCGGTCGGTACGGAGAAGCTTGATTGCCACCTGCTTTTGGTACGCTTCGTCGACCCGGGCCGCCAAGTACACCGCGCCCATTCCGCCGAATCCGATCGCGCGCGCGAGTCGGTACCGTCCGACCGTTGTGTCCACGCGGCGGTCGAGGTCAACGAGTTCAGGCACCGCGACGGCGCCGAGAGCAGGCTGCTCGATGAACTCGGGCTCCGCTTCGTGCGCGGAAATCAGCGATTGCACTTCCGCCCGTAGCACGACGTCGCCTCGACAGGCATCGTCCAGAAACACCGCGCGACGCCCTGCATCGCGCCCCTGGGCGGCGTGAAACAACTCCTTCACCTTCCTCCATCGCACAGGTGACATACCGGTCCCTCCAACGAACGCGAAAACCGGTGTTCGACCGGCCCAGCTTCTCCGACCTATGTTTCGTAGCGGTGGTGCCCTCCCTGGCCGATCTCCCGGCGCAGCCAAGCCTTGGCGACCGTCCACTCCCGCTTGACGGTGGCCGGCGAGACACCGATCACGTCGGCGGTTTCTTGAATCGTGAGCCCGCCAAAGAAGCGCAGTTCGACAATTCGGCCCTGTTGAGGATCGAGTTGCCCCAGCCGAGTCAGGGCCTCGTCGATGGCGGTCAGATCCACGGCGGGTCCCGCGGCGGTCACCGCCTCCTCCTCCAGGGCGACTTTGCGGCCCGCGCCACCCCGTTTGGCGGCATTGCGCCCCCGGGCGTAGTCCACCAGAATGCGGCGCATCAACTGGGCGGCAACGCCGTAGAAGTGGGCGCGGTGCTGCCATCGGACCCTCCGCTGGTCGATCAGCCGCAAATACGCCTCGTGCACCAGGGCAGTGGTACCGAGCGTATGGTCCGGGCGCTCGCCACGCAGGGCTCGCTCCGCAAGCACACGAAGTTCGTTGTAGACCAGGGGCACGATCCTGGCTGTGGCCTCCGCACCGTCCGCGTTCAAGTCGGCAAGCAACTGAGTGATATCTGGAGACGCGGTCATGAAATACCTGGCTCCCACCGTGTCGAGCGGCCCTCGTATCCGGGGCCATCCTGATGGAGCGAGAGGCGTTGTCGCCGGACGGCGGTCCGTCGCTCACTTCGCTCCCCGGCGGCAGACGCACGGCCTTAGGACAACGTGCTCACCGCGCCGTGGTCCACATTACGATTAGCATTGGCGCGAATTCCCCCGTGGTCCCCGCCACGCAACGCGGCCTCCCTCCTCCGGAGTATAGACCGTCCCGCCGGCTTTGTGACACGCTTGGCGCGAGTGATCCTACCTCCGGCCGATCCAAAAAAAATGAAGAGGATGCTGAGCCGTTGCCGGCTTTTCTTTCGCGTTCTCTCCTGGGAGCACTCACGTCGCCGACACGCAGTGGGCGTACGTCGGCGGGTCCAGCGGGCCGCGACGGGGGTTCCTGCCGCACTGTACCAAGGAGTGATTGACATGCCATGCACAGCTAATTCGACATTGTATCTGGCCGCTGCCCTCGCACTCGCATCCGGGACCACAGTCTGGGCCGCGTGCCCGAGTATTGATTTTGAAGACCTGCCCGTCGGCACGGCCGTCACCACGCAGTATCCCGGTGTGACGTTCTCGGTGGAGCCGCAGTCGTGCGGAGGCGATCCGTCGTTGTTTATGCGCATCGCCGATCCTCCGCCCGGTGGTACGTCATCCGGCGTCAAGGTACTGCGAATCGACATCGGCTGTCCGGAACCCAGCACCGATTACCTCCGAATCATGTTTGACGAACTTCAGGGTGAGGTCAGCTTCACCCTTGGCGTAGGTACCGGCGCTGCGGGTGCCAGCTTCGACGTCATCTATTTCGGTGACCGCTTTGGCGAAATCGACACTCTGTTCGTCGAAAGCGGTGGCGGCGTTCATCAACTCGTACGCGTGGTGGCCGGTGACGGGTGGTCAGGGATTCGTGGCATTGAGGTCGAGTCACCCATCTCCGAAGTCGAAGTCATAGACGATCTCGCCTTTGGCGTAGACGCTACCCCGCCAATTGCCGAGATCGACGACCCGGCCTACGAGTCGTGCGCATGCGGCGTGGTGACGATCACCGGGATCGCATGTGACGACGACGGGGGATATGCCCAAGACCGGGCCGAATACAGGCCGGTCAACGCAACGCCTGACGATCCCTGGCAGCCGATTGGCAGCTGCACCGGCTCATTCTGTGAAGTATGCGAGAGCGACTTTCTGTATTCGTGGAATACCGACGCTGTCGCCCACGGACTGTATTTCGTCAAGTTGACCACAACCAACGCGTGTGGCCTGGAATCGAGCGACGTCACGGTCGTATACGTTGACCGGCAGTTCGACACCGTGTCGCTTCGATCACCGCAAGACGGCGACATCGTTGGCGGGGACGACGTGTGCATCGACGGTACGGTCTGGGATTTCCGGTGCTTTGAGGCGTATGGCGTCGAGTATCGATCAGCGGCCGGGGGCGCCTGGAACGACGTCGATGAACACGTTTATGCCGAGAGGGTCATGACCGACCCCTTGGCTCACTGGGATACGATCGGGGCGGAGGTGGCCGACGGAGAGTACCTGTTACGGGTGGGGGCGATCGATGAGTGCGGGAACACGGCGATGGTGACGCACACCGTCACGATCGACAACACCGCTCCCACCGCCGTGATCACCGAGCCGGTCGACTGCGAGTACGTGGAAGGGTTGGTGCAGGTTCGTGGGACGGCGGATGACGTGAACCTGGCGAGTTGGACCCTCCAGTACACCGATCCTTCGACCAACACCTGGTCGGCCCCCATCGCATCCGGGGATGCCCCGGTCATTGACGGTCTGCTCGGCGAGTGGGACACCACTGACCTCCCCGCGTGCGCCTACACGCTGCGGCTCCGGGTCACGGATCAGGCCGTCGTGAACTGCGATGATCCCCACCGGACCGACTACTATGTCAGCGTCAACGTCGGGTCATGCGGCGACTTTGACGCGGACGACGACGGCGATGTGGATCTTTTCGATTTCCGCGCCTTTATGAACGTGTTCACCGGTCCGGGCGAGTGATGGACGCGCGGAGCGCGATCTTCACCGTCGACAACACGCCCGGCACACAGAGATCGAGTTTACCGCCGCTCGGGTGGCGGCGGTCCCATCCACTGAAGGACGCGTGCTGCCGGCGACCGGACGGTACCTTGGCGAGGGGTCTGACGACGCACGGCTGGATGCCTTGTTCCCGACGCTGCCGGTGTCATGACGCGGGACCATCGACCTCGCTCGGCTCTGTCTCGGACGGCGACGGCGGGACGTGCGGCGCGGCCTTCTTCCAGTAATCGAACGCTCGCGTGACGGCGATGCCGAGCAGCGTCTTGTCGCCATACTTGCCGTTCGCATCACGTTGTCCGGCGGGCATACCCGTGAACAACGTGAGCGCCTCGTGAACCGTTTCGACGGCATAAACACTGAACTGCCCGTTCGTGCTTGCCTCGACTACGTCTTCCCGCAGCACCAGATCACCGGCGTTGGCACGCGGGATGATCACGCCCTGCGTCCCCGTCAGGCCGGTGTCCCGACAGGCGTCGAAGAAGCCTTCGATTTTCTCATTGACGCCGCCGATGGGAAGGATGTGCCCCACCTGATCGATTGCCCCGGTCATCGCGAGGTCCTGGCGGAGCGGCGCCTCCGTCATCGCGCTCAAAAGACAACAGATCTCCGCTCCGGATGCCGAGTCGCCATCGATGCCACCGTAGCTTTGCTCAAAGGCGATGGAAGCGTTGAACGCCAGCGGGTGTTCCGTGCGCAGCAGCCAGCGCAGCAGACCGCCAAGAATGTAGAAACCCTTGGTATGGATCGCCCCGCTCAGGGCAGCCTCGCGCTCGATGTTGATGACACCGGCGGTTCCCGGCCCGATCGTTGCCGTGATCCTTGCCGGGAAGCCGTACGTCAACGGTCCGGCTTGGAGCACCGCCAGGCCGTTGACCTGCCCCACCGCAGATCCGTGCGTCTGAATTCGAATCGTGCCGTCGGCGACCAGTTCCCGGAACCGGCGAGCGGGCAGATCGGCGCGCCGCTTGTTTCGTCGGACGGCCTGGCGGACCGAGTCGCCGCTTACCAGCTCTCGACCTTCCTTACGCGCCACGAAGCTCGCCTCCCGCGCGATGTCGGCCAGTCGGCCGAAACGGGCCGTGAGCTTCGCCTTGCGGGCCGCGATGCGGGCTCCGTGCTCCACCAGCGCCGTGACGCCGGTACGATCAAAAGGCAGCAACCTCTCATCGCGCACAATCCGGGCCAGCACACCGGCGTAATGCTTGAACCCTCCGTTGTCGCGCGTGATGGTCGTGTCAAAATCCGCCAGAACCTTGAACAGCTGCGGGAAGTCCGGATCATACGCGTCCAACAGGTGGTATATGCCGGCGTCGCCCAGCAAAATGACCTTGACATTGACATCGATCGGCTCCGGCTTCAGCGATGGGCCGGACCAGGGGAAGGCGAGTTCCGGCGGAACGATCTCAAGCTGACCCGTCCGCAGTGTTCGTACCAGGACCTTCCAGCCACCGGGCTCCGACAGCAGGTCACGCGCCTCGACAATCAGGTATCCGCCGTCCGCCCGCAACAACGACCCGGCGGTGATCCCCATGTAGGTGGCGCGTGCGTCACCGTCGCGAGAGAACTCGTAGTCGATCGTGCCCAGCAGCTTCCGCATCGTCGGCGTGTTCTCGACGATGATCGGACATGCCGCATCCGGCCGGCGCTCCAGAACAACGTTCACCCGATACAGGTTGTCATCGGTACCGTCATCTTGTCCGAGGCGAGGAAGCCGAGTCGAAATCACGTCGCCCACGATTTCGCTCATGTACCGCCGCACGGCGGGCTGGGGAAAGTCCTTTTCGATCGTAGTCGTGAACTTGTCGAGCAGCGCCCGCGCGTTGTCCTCCAGCAATGCCTGTACGGCTTGATCGTGCTTGCGTCGAATCTCGTTGGATTTCTCACCGATCTCCGCAAGCTCCTTCTCGAACTCGGCTTGCTTTTGCCGCCGCTCAGCCTGCTGGTGTTGGTTCACCTTCCCCTGGGCGATCAATCGTTCGAATTCCTCCGGCGGAACCGGCTTGCCATCGACCAGCGGGAAGATCGCCGTCTGGGTGATGGGGCCGAGTTGCCGAGACACCAACGCCAGCCCGGCGGCGTTGAGGGCCTTGTTGAACGGTTCCATCACGCTCCGAAACTCCTGCTCGGCCGCCTCTTCGATTGCCGCCCGCCGTGCTCTCAGGGCTTCAGAAGACAGGGCCGGTCCCAAGTGCTCGCATATGAAGCTCGCGAACTTCGCCATGCGTCGGCGAAACTCCTGCCCTTTACCGGCCGGAAGCGTGATGAGCAGTGGCCGGTCCGGATGGCTGAAGTTGTGCACGTAGCAACGATCGCGCGTCGGGGCACAGGTCGGCCTTATGTCCTCGAGCAGCTTCTGAATCAGCGTCATGCGACCGGTGCCGCTCAGCCCGCGGACGAAGATGTTCTGCCCCGGGGCGTCCGTCTCCAGGCCAAAGCGCAAGGCCTCGACCGCGTCATCCTGTCCGACGACGCCGATGAGCGGATCCACATCGTCGGTTGTTTCAAAGCCCAGCCGGGCCGCATCACAGCGCCAGCGCAACGTCTCGGGCGGCAGCGGCGCGATGGCAGGATGAGGTTCGTGAACCACTGGTTTGATCTCCTCGGGTATGCTCATGATTCGTCCCTCCGTCCACATCATGGCAGAAACGGGCAGCCGAAGGAAGCCGGGTCGCTCGCCTTCCCGCGTTGAACAGACCGATTTCCGATCGCGCGGGGCCGGGCGGCCACGGGATGCGGGCCAGCCCCCCGTTGCCGAGACACCGGCCTGGCGGGCCCGCCCGCCGCCACCACCAGATGCGAGGACTCCACTTCGACCACGGAGAATCAGTGCCCTTGTCGCCTGCGGTGTCATGATCCACACCGTTTCCGCCTGACGGTGAGCGCTCGATGGAGGACATCGTGAACCGCCGCCTCCGCGGGTCAACTTGGCCCTCGTGGGGCGCAATGTCCGAACGGGTGAAACACTGACAGCGGTTGCTGGGGGCGCGCGAGATGAGTAGACTGAGCCAGCCGGAGTTCTGCCGGCGCCGGATCCGCTTCGGTGCAACGGCCTGGTGGTAGCGACGGCAGAACGACGTGGCCGGGCGGCGTGTCCGTGGTCCTGATCCTAGCGCCGGTGGTCCTGCGGTTCGTCGACCGGCGGCTTTCATGGAGGTCGGGTGGCCCCGCCCGCAGCCGCCATGGAATCATGCGGAGGCCGCCGGCAACCGTTCGCATTCTCCTCTGCCAGTCCCCGGCGGACGGCATTCCTCTGGTTGTGCCGACGGGCGAATGAGTTGCGCGAGTCAGTATTGGAGCGGCTCCGATGGTACGCGGTCAACATGCTTTCCTTCCGATGAAGGTGCTTCGCGTCGTACTCACAGGGCTGGTCTTCCTCGTGGTGGCCGTGCTGATGATGATCTGGCTGGCCGGCGGTTTTCACCGGAAAATTGATTCATCGGCGTCTTCACCCCAAGCCGCGTCCAGGCTTGCCCGAGCACCGGCCGAGGGCACGGAGACGGCCCCGGTCCGCCTGAGGCAGGTACCCCGGGTCGAGCAAGCGGTGGGAACCGTCCGGGCCGTCCATGAATCCTCTGTCGCCGCCAAGCTGCTCGCGAAGATCACGGAAGTCAACGTGACGGCGGGGCAGGAGGTCCGCAAGGGGGACGTGCTGATTCGCTTGGACGACGAGGATTTGGTCGCTCGCGTCGAGCAGGCGCAATCGAGTGCCCGTGCAGCCCGTTCCACTCGTGATCAGGCTCAGATCGAGCACGACCGCATCAAACATCTCGTGGAGCAGGCGGCTGCCTCGGAGATCGAATGGGACCGGGCACAGAGTGCGCTCAAGACTGCTGAGGCCGAGCTGCAACGTGCCGAGCAGGCTGTCAACGAGTCCGAAACCGTATTGGGCTACGCAACGATTCGGGCTCCCATCGATGGCGTGGTTATCGACAAGAACGTCGAGGTCGGTGACACCGCGACCCCCGGTCAAACCCTGCTGACGCTTTACGATCCGACGCGCATGCAGCTGGTGGCGAGCGTGCGCGAGTCACTCACGCGAAGGCTGCAGGTTGGGCAGACGATCAGCGTGAACATCGACACGATCGGACATCCCTGCGAAGGGCGCGTGAGCGAGATCGTACCCGAGGCCGAGGCGGCCAGTCGGACGTTTGAGGTCAAGGTCACCGGTCCGTGCCCACCCGGCGTGTACTCGGGCATGTTCGGCCGGCTCCTGATTCCCCTCGATGACGAGTCCGTGCTCGTCATACCACGGTCCGCCGTGGAGCAGGTCGGGCAGTTGGAACTCGTGGAGGTCGTGGAAGCCGACCGCCTCCGGCGCCGAGCCGTCAAACTCGGCCGACTGTTTGGTGACGAGGTGGAGGTTCTTTCAGGCCTGCGCGAAGGCGAGCGGGTCGTCGTCCGGCCGACTCAGGAGGAGCCCAAGGGATGACGTCTGGAGCAACCCCACCCGCTGTCGACTCCAGGCACGGCTTCACGAATGCCATTGTGCGGGTTTTCCTGGAATCGAATCTCTCCCTGGTTCTGATTGTGCTGGCCGCGGCCCTTGGTGTAACGGCGCTTGCGGTGACGCCGCGCGAGGAGGACCCGCAGATCGTGGTGCCCATGGCCGACGTGCACGTGGACTTCCCCGGGCACTCGGCCGAGGAAGTCGAGCAACTCGTCACAACCCCTTTGGAGAAGTTGCTCTACGAAATCGATGGCGTCGAATACGTCTATTCGATGTCTCGCGAAGGGTCGGCCATCATCACGGTTCGCTACTTCGTGGGGGAAGACCGCGAACGCAGTCTGGTGAAGCTCTACAAGCGGATCGACGAGCATGTCGACATCGTGCCGCCCGGCGTGGCCGGTTGGGTGATCAAGCCGGTCGAGATCGACGATGTGCCCATCGTCACATTGACCCTCTCCACGGCCGCATCGGACGGGCACGTCTTGCGGCGCGTGGCGGAGGAACTGGTGCAGCGCCTGTCCGTCGTGGAGAACCTCTCGCGGGCGTACGTGGTGGGCGGCCAGCCGCGCGTCGTGCACGTCTATCTCGATCCCCGCCGCATGGAGGCGTACCGCCTCTCTCCACTCGAGGTCAAACAGGCGATCGAAGCCGCCAACGTGACGGCCATCGTGGGGACCTTTGACCGCGAAGACTCGTCTCAGCGCGTCGAGGGAGGGGCGGCGTTCGCCCATCCTGACGAGCTTCGCGATCTAGTGGTCGGCGTCTGGGGGGATCGGCCTGTATTCCTCGCGGACGTCGCCCGCCTTGTTGACGGTGCGGAGGACGTGACCGACTACGTCCGCCATGGGTGGGGACCGGCACGGGGCTTCGAACATCGCGAGTCTTTTACCGGCACCCTCGTAGGTGACGAATCCACCGCCAACCGTGCTGATGTCATCAGCACGCCGGCGCTCACCATCGCCATCGCGAAGAAGAAAGGCACCAATGCCGTTACCGTTGCCGAAGAGGTTCTCTCGAAAGCAGAATCGCTCAAAAGTGAGATCGTGCCCGATGACATCGACATGATCATCACGCGCAACTACGGCCTGACCGCCGACGACAAGGTAAACGAATTGGTCGAAGCCCTGGGCGTGGCCATCTTCATCGTGATCGCCCTGTTGACGCTGGGACTGGGGTGGCGCGAATCACTGATCGTCGTCGTGGCCATCCCGGTTGTGTTCGGTTTGACCCTGACGGTCAACCTGCTCTTCGGCTTCAGCATCAACCGTGTGACGCTGTTCGCGCTCATCCTCTCCCTCGGCTTGCTCGTGGACGACCCGATCGTGGACGTCGAGAACATCTCGCGGCACTTTGGGCTGCACCGTCGAGCATCGCGGAACATCGTTCTGGAAGCGGTTGCCGAGATTCGCCCTCCGCTGATCACCGCGACGTTGGCCGTCATCGTCTCGTTCCTCCCGATGCTTTTCATCACGGGCATGATGGGGCCGTATATGCGCCCGATGGCGTTGAACGTTCCAATAGCCATGCTCATGTCGATGGTGGTTGCCTTCACCATCACTCCCTGGCTTTCGTTTCACCTGCTCAAGAGGAAGTACTCATCTGGTAAGGCGGTGCCCGACCCGGTTATCGACGGGCACGATATCAGCAATGTCAAGGAATCGGTGCTGTACCGGTTCTTCTACCCGTTGATGGCCCCGCTTCTTCATTCGCGCACGAAGGCGTCGGTGTTTTTGGTGATCATCGGCGGGCTCACCTTGCTGGCCGCCGGCCTCGCGGCGACGCGTCACGTGCCCCTGAAAATGCTGCCCTTCGACAACAAGAACGAACTGCTGCTCGTGCTCGATCTTGACGAGGGAACAACGCTGGAGCGAACGGACGCGTGTGTGCGCGAGATTGAGGAACACCTGCACGGCGTGCCGGAGGTGACCGATTTCACATCCTATGTCGGTCTCGCCGCTCCGATGGACTTCAATGGCATGGTGCGGCACTACTATCTGCGCCGCGGAAGCAACGTCGCCGAGATTCGCGTGAACCTCGTGGGAAAGAAAAGCCGCGCGCAACAAAGCCACGCCATCGGTTTGCGTATCCGCGACGACCTGACCCGAATCGCCCGGAGTCACGCCGCCATTCTGAAGCTCGTGGAAATACCGCCCGGCCCGCCGGTGATTGCGACGGTCGTCGGCGAGATTTACGGGCAGCCGGATCACTCCTACGATCAACTCATTGGAGCGGCCAAAGTGGTGCGGGCGCGGCTCGAAGCCGAGCCCGGTATTGTGGATGTTGACGACTCCGCCGAAGCTGATGAGACGAAGGTGGTCTTCCGCACCGACAAAGAGAAGGCGGCCCTGAACGGTGTCACCGTGGCCGAGATCGTCAAGACACTCCAAATCTGCCTGGACGGCGTGTCGGCCGGTACCGTCCACGTGCCGTCGGAGCGCAATCCTCTCCTCATTGAATTACGGTTGCCAAGGGCGATTCGGTCCAGCGTGGCGGATCTTGCCCAGGTGCGTGCCAAGGGGCGCGGAGGGAACCTTGTTCCGCTGGCAGAACTTGGACGATGGGAATACTCCCGTTCGGACAACACCATCTACCATAAGAACCTGCGCCGCGTGGCGTATGTGTTTGCCGAGGCGGCAGGGCGCCCTCCGGCTGATGCCGTAGTCGACATTCAGGCCGACCGTGCGGTCGACGCCTCCGACATGCCGGCCGGCGCATCGGTGCCGGGCAACGGATGGGTCAGCACGGCAAGCCCGAGGCCGACGCTTGAACGCACCTTCTTCAACAACGGCAGCGGGGTGACGTGGTACGTTCCGGACGGAATCGAAGTCGGCTTTGCCGGTGAGGGTGAGTGGAAGATCACGCTGGACGTCTTTCGCGATCTGGGTCTGGCGTTTGCGGCGGCCTTGGTGGGGATTTACATCCTTCTCGTGGGACAGACCCGCTCATTCGTGATCCCGATCGTGGTCATGCTCGCCATTCCGCTGAACATACTGGGCATCATGCCGGGCTTCTGGCTGCTCAATGCCGTGGCCGGCGACACAGTCGGTTCCTACGCGGATCCGATCTTCTTTACCGCCACCGGCATGATCGGCATGATCGCGCTGGCCGGCATCGTGACCCGAGACTCGATCATCCTGGTGGATTTCATCCATCTCTCTCTCCGGCGGGGACGATCGCTCTTTGACGCGGTCATGGAAAGCCGCGTCGTGCGACTCCGTCCCATCCTGCTGACCGCCGCGACGGCCATGCTGTCCGCGGCGCCGATCACGATCGACCCGATTTTCTCCGGCCTGGCGTGGTCGCTTATTTTCGGCCTGTTCGCCTCCACGCTGTTTACTCTTTTTGTCATCCCGATTACCTACTGGCTGATCTACGCCAACCGCCCGGGGCACGGACTGGGCACGGCGGAGGCATAACGGGACGGTGAGTGGATTCGTGCATGGAGCCCATGGCGTGCTTCCACGACCGCGTCCCGCGCTTGCTGGGCAACCCGATGATCGAGTCCCACGCTTCAGTCCGGCGGCGGCGTATCGAAGAATGCACTTACGAGAAGCAGAAGGGCGGGCGACACGTCACGGTCGAGGAGCAGAATCGCGACGAGCCGACGTCCGACACGGCCGTTGACGCCGAGGGATCGGTGAAGCACGTCAAATACAGGCGTCGAGGAAGCCGGCACCGCACGGCGGCCGCCTCGGACCTCTTGCGGCTACGGCAGGCACTTATTACACGGGGCGAATCCGCGGTCGAAGGCTTCCTCCTTGCTCGTGAGCTCGACACGCCGCCCCTCATGGATGAGTGGCACGGCATCGCAACTCGGGCGGTGGAAATCTCCGTATTGGGGATCTGCCAGATAGAGTCGCTCGTCCGATTCTGAAACACGGCTCCACAGGCCGCGGCGGGCGCGCCGCGCCTCCGCCTGCGCCTCGAGCAAAGGGTCGGCGTACGACACCGTCTCAGGGGTCAGACGCACGTACGCCAGGCCGTCGCGCACCATCGCCTCGTTGATGAAGAGACCGTCCAGAAACGCATAGGCAAACAACCGCCCCTTTCGGTCACGGATCACGTCGCGCTCAAAACGCAAGCGCAACTCCTTACCCTCCACGAGCCCCACGTTGCGCTGCCTGGCCTCTGCGTAGAAAGGTTCATTCTCGTATGGCGCCCGGATCCCCGCGTAGACCAGTTTGTCGCCTTTGTCGAGCTTCACGTAGTGGCCGCTGACGACCCGTTTGGCTCTGACCCGCACCCGCTTTTCGGTCGGCTGTCGCGCGTGGCCCAGCAGCCGCAGCCCGACAAGAATCGAGCCGGCCACCACGGCGACCACGGCCGCCAAGCCTCCAATCAGTACTTGCCGCCTCCCAACCATCATCGCCATGCTCAGCGTCCGCCGCGGTCCAATGCCTCCCAGATCTCCTCGATCACAACGTTGTCCTCCGGATCGAACGGACGGGTCAAGTCGTTGTTCAGGAGGATGTCCGGGGCTGTTACCCACTGCGCGTGGCCATCGGTATAGACGGTGTTCACGCCCGTCTTGTGCCCGGTCTTGACGACGCTGGGCAGATGAAGCACGTCCGCGGCGAAGGCAACGAGCTTGGGAATTTGCGACAGGGACTTCCCGCTCAGCCCAAAGCGCCGTCCGTACCCGGCCCTCGTCTTCTGGCCTTCGCGCACTGGCCAGGGGTTCTCCGGCGTGGCCATCGAGTGATACGGGTCTTCCTGAACCGGACAATAAAGCTCCTCGACGTACTTGATAATCCCATCGGGCCGGGCCAGCGGCCCGAAATTGAAGTCAAAATCCTCGTCGTTGTCGTAAATCAGATAGTTGTACTGCCACGCGCCCTCGTCGGCCTCGTTGTTCATGGCCGGAAGCCTGCCGTCCTCCTGAATGTACATGCACGTCGCCGCGAAGACATCACGTAGCCGGGTGACGCATTGCGTCTTGCGGGCCATCATCCGGGCCTTACTCAACGAGGGAACCAGGATCGCCATCAGCAGGCTCATGATGGTGATGACAACCAAGAGTTCAACCAGGGTGAACCCGAGCCACCGGGGTCTGTGCATGGTCATCCTGATCTCCTTGTCGCCGCCGTTCGTTGCGTCGGGCCGATGGTCCCTGCCGCCCCGCACCGGCGCCGGGGTAACCCGCCGTTCTTCACCGCCGCGAGTACCTCGCCGGCCAACGCCCACATCGCTGGGGCCCGTCGGCAGGTTGCCGTCCGCACGGCGTGAACGGCGCCGACTCGGAACAGCGCCGTGGCGCAGAAGAACGCGAGCGAGCGACCGTCCACAATCTCCGCTCGCTCCTGATACGGCCCGACAACCTGCTGCACGAGCCGAGTGAACTGGACGGGCTCCTGTCGCACGGCCAGCGCGGCGAACGCCAAATGGGCCAGCAGGTTGCCAAGGTCAACGCAGGGATCACCCAGAGCGAGCGTATCGAGGTCGAGCAACGTGAGACCCTGATCGTCGACAACGAATTGTCGATCGTAGAAATCACGGTGGATGGGGCGCGGCGCGGCGGCAGGTACCACCTGGGCCGCGGCCAACAGTCCGTCGCGAAGCGGCTTGGTCGTTGCGGCGGCCGATGGAATCAGCCTCTCCAACACCGCATACCAGCGGTTGACCACACTGCACTCATGATCGACCGTGAATGAGGGCAGACCGGAGAGCGAAGTCCGGTGAAGGGCCGTCAGCGCGTCAACCGCCGCCGCCACCTCGTCCGACGACCACATCTCCGCACTGACCGACCTTCCGGGCGACCATGAAAGCACGGCCATGCGCTGATCAGGCAGATAGCCGAGAGCCGAGGGCACGCGGACGCGGTCAAACGATCCACGGCCGAACTCGCCGGCCAGTTGCCCGTGTACGCGCAGCAACTGCTCTCCGCGGCCATCGCGAAACGTCTTGCCCAGCACGGCCACGGAGACCGGGCCTGACGGGGGCCGTCGATAGACGACGGACGCCCGCCGTCCAGCGCGGTAACCCAGCATTCGACATTCTGTCGTCGTTCCCGTGACGCCCCACGACACATGCTGAGTCTCCAGCAACGGCCGCAGATGCGAAGCCATCACACGCGCGTCCAGACACTCGGCCAAGTGAGGCAATCCGGGATCGCATTCCGGCGAGTGCACCAGCAATCTCCACTCCGGCAGGTACACGCGTATGCCGGACAGCCCGTTCGTCGCGGTCCGACCCGCCCGGGTACTCTCCGCCGCGGCCGGGGGGCGAACCGGACTGGCACCGAACAACACGCGGCGCGGGCCCCGGTCCAGCGCGAACGACCATTCGAAGACGAAACCTCCGCGCCGCTCGGGCCAGCAGCGCTCCACGCGCACCTTTCTCACCAGCGCGTGCGAGGTCCCAGCGATCTCCAACGCACGCCGCAAAACAGCCGCCACCGTCGGTGGCTCCAAGAGCCGCCCGGGGGCCCACCTCGACGGACTGACTTCGGTCTGCCTCGTCATGGCATGCTGAAACTCCGTTCGATCGAACCCAGCTCGGCCTCGGCGTGCTCGGCGCAGTGAGCGGCGAGCGCGCGCCAGCCGGGCCGCAGATGTCGCATCATGCCCCGCGCCAAGTTCAGCAGGGACGACACGGAATACACACGCAAACGGTCCGCCGCAATCGACCGACCGGTCTCGGACGCCCACTGCCGGAGGAATTCCCGTGCCCAGCAGGAGGCTTGTTCGTGGTCCGTACCGAATTCCGGCCGATATCCCAGCATGCGAACTTGAGTCGCAAGATTGGCCACGTCCACCAGGGCATCCCCCGTACACATGCGCTCCAGGTCGAGCAACGCGTATCGCCGCCGGTGGATGCGGACCTGATTCCAGTGCAGGTCGTTGTGAAGCGTCGCGGGCTCCGCCTCCTCGATCCTGATCAAGCGTTGGTGCCATTCCGTCGTAAGCGACAGCAGACGCGATTGGAGATCGGGGCAAGCCTGCACCAGATCCGCGACGGCCTGCTCGACGCGTTGGGCGACGCCGTGGGCGGTGAGCCGCCCGAGTCCATCCGCCGGCAAGCGATGAAAGGACCGCAGCATGCGGGCCATGCGCCGCATCACGCGCGCCGGATCACCGGCCTGCAGCTTTTCGATCAGCGGCCGGCCGCCGACCCACTCGCACAGGACCAGCCCGTTCATTTCGTCCGCGAACCGCACGCGCGGGACGTACAAGTACTTCGCCTCCGTGCATGCCCATCGGGCGGCAGTGCGATGCCGCTGGACCAGGGCGCGGCAGCGCTTCGGCAGGCACACCCGCATGGCGAGCTCCAGGGAATCGGCGTCCTCCCCCTGCCCCCGCGACCTGCGGGGCTGTATCCTCGCCACGAACTTCTGTTCGGGCACATAACGGATCAGCATGCGCCGCAAGGACTCGCCACCAAACGGGGCCGTCGAACCGTCTCGCTGGCATGTCTCCCACAGGCGGGCGACCGTTGTCCGTCCGGTGAGTTTTCGCAGCCCGCGGAGCCTTCGGTCGTTGGGAAAGCAATAGGCTTCAACGTCGTACCCGCCGAGACGGATGACCGTGCCGTGCCGCTCGACACGGGGGCGGACGGGCCAATGAAGATAGGCAATGTCCCCTTTTGACCAATAGCGGTCCGGCGGGATTGCGTCGTCCCTGAGCAGCGCATACGCGACGCGCACGTACCGGCCGGGGTGATAGAGCGCCTCCACGACCCGGCCCGCGCGCCAGGCGGCTCGCACGCCGGAATCCACCTCGCAGAGCTGCTCGCGGCAGGCCTCGACGACCGACATGGGCCTCAACGCAGTTGCGAGACGGACGTGTTCTCCCTCGATGGGCAAGTCCATGCCCTCGGTCACCATGGCTGCTGCTCCGTCAAACGGACCGTCGGTTCGCCGTTCCCGCCGGCGGCAACAAGCTCGGCGTACTCCTCGTTGCTTGCCATCAATTCCTGGTGTGTACCGCATGCGGAGATGCGGCCCCGGCATAGAACTACAATTCGATCGAAACGCTGCATATTCTCCAGCCGGTGGCAAATCACCAGCGTCGTCGCGTCGTTCTGCGGAGCCATCCAGGCCTGCTCGACGATACGACGGGTTACTTCGTCGAGCCCGGTCGCCGGCTCATCCAGAGCCAGGATGCGCGGCTCGCGGAGAAGGGCTCGGGCCAGCGCGATCCGTTGTCGCTGGCCGCCGGAGAGGGTAAGGCCCGATTGACCCAGCACGGTATCATAGTTGTCAGGCAAGGCCGTGATGAAACTGTCAGCCCGAACTCGCCGGGCCACCGCCCGAACCGTCTCCCGATCCGCATCTTCGCGACCCAGCGAGATGTTCTCGGCCACGGTCATCCCGAACAGCAGCGTATCCTGATGGACCCAGCCGATCTGCCGGCGCAGCGACTCCGTGGTGACATCACGCACATCGAACCCGTCGACGGCAACCCGGCCTTCCTGCGGATCGTAGAAACGCAGCAAGAGCTTGATCAGGGTGCTCTTTCCGGCTCCGGTACGACCGACGATTGCAATCCGCTCCCCGGCCGCAACGGCTATCGTCACGCCCGTCAGCGCCGGTGGACCCCGGTCGTAGGCAAAACCGACGTTGTCGTAGGCGACCGCGCCGCGCGCCGGGGGCAGCTCGATGGCGTTCCGGCGATTGCGCACCGCCGGTTCGATGGCGAAGAGCTCGGCGACGCGTTCTCCACACGAAGTTGCCTTGGCCATCTGGCTAGTCACCTTCGCAATCTGTCGCATGGGCTTGTGAAGGCCGCGCAGGTACGCCACGAATACCAGCAAGTCGCCCGCCGTCATCGCGCCGCTGAGCACGCCGCGGACTCCGAAATACAGGATCGCGCACAGGCCCGCCGCGGAGGCGAGGGAGACAGTCCGGTACAGCTTGGACTCCAAGCGAGTCGTCTTGACGCCGGCCCGGACGGAGCACCGGTTGTTGCGGGCGAAGCGCTCCCGTTCCGTCGGCTCGCGGTTGAAGGCCTGAATGACGGCCATGGCGCCCAGCACGTCGTGCGCGATGTTGGCGACAACGCTCTCTTTCTCCCGCTGTTGGTGCGTGGCCTTTCTGATCTGCCGCGAGATCCGCCATGTCGCCCAGATCGTCAGCGGCACGGTCGCGATCCCGATCGCGGCCAACAGCGGATTGAGCCAGAACATCGCGGCCATCATCGCCGCTATCATGAGCAGCCCCTGCACGGCGGTGACGATCGCGTTCACGAGCATTTGCCGCAGCATAAGGATGTCACCGGTCAATCGCGTAAGCAGATCGCCGGTCTGGCGGCGCTCGAAGACCGCCGGCGGGAGCTTCTGCAAATGGGCAAAAAGATCCTGCCGAATCTTGCCGATGATGCGCTGCCCGGTTTGGGCAAGCAGCATGTCGCGCATGTAGGACAAGGCGGCGTCGAGCACCGCGATTAACAGGATCGCTGCACACACCGCAATCAGCGCGGCCGACATCGTCGGCGCCCAGCGGCTCATCAACCCGCCCAGCCAGGTGGACGACATCTTGTCCGAAAGGATATGGTCGAAAATCACCTTGATCGGCCACGGCGACGCGAGCTGAGTGGCGGTGGCCCCCAGGGCCGCGACCAGCGCCCCCGCCATCGCCCAGCGGTGCTCTCGCACGTACTTCCGAAAACGCCGGCGGACCGATCGCATTTCGGCCAGGTTCAGCTTGCCGCGGCGAGTTTTGATGGTCCAATCGAGCATGTTCACACTTCGGTGGTCGGCGCCAACGTATCCGGCGCGGGTGAGGCGCAGAAAACCCCGACCGGCGACCCAGTGGCACGAACACCCTGGGCGGCCTCTCGCAGCCACCCGCACAACTCGGCCGTGTTGCGGCGGCCGTTGAAGCGCGCCTCCACCAGACGGCGGCCGGCCGCCGCCAGCCGTGCCGAGACCGCACTGTCTGTAACGACCGTACCGATGGCATCCGCCAACGCCGCGTCGTCCGCCGGCTCAACCAGCAAACCGGTAACACCATCCTCGATGATCTCCGGCACCCCGCTGAGCCGGGTGCTCACGCTGGGACAGCCGGAGGCGAGCGCTTCGATCAACACGTTCGGCACGCCGTCCATGTTGCCGTCCGCCGCACGCACGCACGGAAGGGCAAAGCAACTGTATCGCTGCATGAGAGCGCTGACCTGCTCATGTTGAAGCGGCCCCACCAGAACCACGTGGGATTGCAGGCCGAGACGGTCGATCTCCTGTTTGAGATGTCTCTTCTCGGGGCCCTCGCCCGCGATCTTGCACTTCAGCAGAATCCCCTTGTCGCGAAGCCGACCGACCGCGCGGATGAGATGGATGAATCCCTTCTTGGTGACCATCCTCCCCACGGCCAATACGGTCCGCTCGCGGCGGGGGCGATTCGACGGTCGAAACCGCTCCAGGTCAACGCCGTTGTAACACAGGCGGACCTTGGTGGGATTGACGCCCGGCAGGTTCTTCACCAGGCGCAGGTTAAACTCCGTGTTCACCACCGTAAAGCACGACGCGTTGATCTTGCTCGCGAGAAGGGTCCGATCGACATCGTTGCGGAAGACGTCAACGGCATGCAGCGCCAGACTGTACGACAGTCCGTCCAGCATTCTCGCCAGCAGGGCGACCGTCGCCTCGCTCGTCCCGAAATGGACATGCACGTGATCGATGCGTTTCTTTCGCGCCCAACGTAGCAGGTAGCCCGCCTGCACGAGGTCGAAGGCGGTGGCACTCGTGTGCCGGAGCACCGCGCGGAGGGCTTTCAGATACCGCCGGGGGGCCTGCCGAACCAGCCCACCATGAACACGGCACGTCTTGCGGACATGCCCCCATACCGTCTCGGGCAGGTAGTCCGCTTCGGCGCGCACCCGGCACACCAGCTCATGAAAACGCCCCTCCGAGGGCTTACGCATCGACGCAATCCGGATATCCAGACCCGCCCGCTCGAGGGCGAGCACTTCATTGACGATGAACGTCTGGCTGAAACGTGGGTACATCCGCAACAAGTAACCCACGCGGAGCGGGCGATCCCCGGTCAGATGTTGCAGGTCGGCGGTTGCCATCCCGATCATCAAACCTCATTGGCCGCGGCGTCACGGGCGAACCCCGCGGGCATCGCTATCTTGTCGGTCACGTGGCGGTCAGACGTCGCCTGGTCGGGCCCGGGCGTCTCCGACCACGCGGACGCCTTGTGGGCCTCGGTCCATAGCCAGCTTCGCATCACCGCCACGTTGCGACGAACATCGAATCGCTCCTCGGCCCGGCAGCGCCCGCCCCGGGCAAGGGCCGCCGTCAGGTCCGGATCCTCGATCGTCTTCCGAATGGCGCGTGCGAGAGCCTTGTGGTCACCCGGCTCGACCAGCAACCCGTTCACGCCGTCCTCGATGATCTCGGGCACGCCGCTCAACCGCGTGCTCACGGCGGGGCAGCCGCACGCCAGCGCTTCCAGCAGGACGGTCGGCAACGCGTCGACGTTGCCGTCCTCACCCGCCACACACGGAAGCGCGAAGCAGCCGCACGTATGCAACAGCTCACGCACCCGATCCTCGTGCACGGGACCGCACAGTTCAACGACTCTTGTTAGGTTCCAGTCCTCGATCGCTCTCCGCAGGCGCGCCTCTTCCTCGCCCTCTCCCGCAATCCGGCAGTGAACCGGAAGTCCTTCGTTGCGCAGTCGTCGTATCGCGCGAACCAGGTGGATGAACCCTTTTTTCTCCTTCAACCGTCCCAGGCCAAACACGAAAAACCGATCCCGGGGCCCGCCATTCGGCCGGAACCGATCCAGATCGACTCCATTGTAGTTCACGCGAATCTTCGTCGGATCGACGCCACGCAAATGTTCGACCAGGAAGCGCCGGTTGTAATCGCATACCGTGACGGCAAAGCGCGATGCATTGATCTTTTGAGCCAGGAGCGGTCGGCTCACGTCGTCGCGGAATATGTCATACGCGTGCAGCGTGAGGCTGTACGGCAGTCCGCCCAGCACATTGGCCAGCAGTGCCACCGTGGCGGCGGTCGTGCCGAAGTGCACGTGCACATGCTGCACCGTCTGCTCCCGGGCCCAGCGGAGAACATACGCCGCCCGGGCGAGGTCAAACCACGTTGCTTGCCCGTCGGCTCGAACGATCGCAACGGCACGGGCGAATCGCCGCGGATGGCGCCTCAGGAGTTCGCCTAAGCCCCGCGCGATCTTGAGGCGCCGGCCGTGATGGGACGCCGGCGCGTAGGACGCCCGCGCCTTGATGCGGCAGACCGATTCGTGAAAAATCCCCTCGCTCGGCTTGCGCAGCGCGAGTATGCGCACGTCGAGGCCCTGGCGTTCCAGTTCGCGAATTTCATTGACGACGAATGTCTCGCTGAAACGCGGGTACATGCGCAGGACGTACCCCACCCGCACCCCCGACCCGGACGCCACCGTTGCTCCGCGACACTCCTGGCTCACGGCCTGACCCCTATCTTGGGCACCCGCCGGGCAGCGCCACCGGCCCTGCGGGCGTCCCGCGAGTGAAACCGCTCGACGGTGGTTTCGATGACGCGCGCGACGGCCTCGGCCGTGCGCCGCCATGTGTAGCGGCCCCGTACAGTCCGGGCCGCGGCGGTGCCGAGACGGCGCCGCAGTTCAGGCGACTCGTCAGCCAGGCGCAAGGCGCGATACAGGCTGTCCGCATCGCCCGGCTCGCACAGCAATCCGTTCCTGTGATCGGCGACGATTTCCTCGATCTGCCCGAGACGTGAGGCGACGACACACAAGCCCGCTGCCATATACTCGAACAGCTTGATCGGCGAGAAGTAGAAATGATCGACGGGCTTGAACGGGGCTACCGCCACGTCCATGGCTCGCAGCAGCCGCGGCACGTGGTCGTGCGGCACCGCCCCGGTGAAAATCACCGACCGTTCCATGCCGGAACGGGCGACCATTTCACGCAACATCGCCATGGCCGGTCCTGAGCCCACGATGAGCAAACGGGCGGTCGGCCGACCGGCCAGAAAGCGCTCGAAGGCGGCCAGCAGCACGTCCACACCATGCCAGCTCTTCAGGCTGCCCACAAACCCCACGACGATCGCGTCATCCAGCCCCAGCGCCGCGCGGCAAACGTCCCGCGACTCGGCCCGGTCATAAGCGGCAACGTCAGCGCCATTCGGAATCACGTGTAGCTTGCGGGGCGCGATGCCCATGCCCTGCAAACGTTCCGCCAGCGCCGCCGACACAACCACCACGGCGTCCGCCCGCTCGAGGACGCGGCGTTCCATGGCCGCCGCCAGTCTTTCCAACTCGAGCGAACGAAAGGCCCGCGCCTCCTCAACCAGCAGCGCGTTGACCTCGACGACCAGCGGGAGATCAAGCGATTCCGCAAGATCCAACCCGACATGGCCCAGAAGCGACAGCCGTTCGACGATCGCATCCGGCCGCGACGCCGCCAGGGCGGCCCGGGCGCGATCACGGACCCATGCGTTGTACAGAAGCGGCCGCAACTCTTTGGGCAGCGCGTCGCCGAAACCTCGATCCAGCATCCACTGCTTGAGAAGCTTCGTATTCTTGCCGACGGAGCCGCTGCCGGCCGGCAGCAGCCGGCGGGCCGGGTGGTCACCGTCCGGCCCGTCCTGCGGGCTGAGAAAGAGAACTTCGTGCCCCATCTCGGACAGGGCCCGCGTGATCGCCCGGAGATGGACGGATGCCCCTTTGGTGCCTGAGGGGGCGATACCGAAGTCGCTACACACGTACAGCAACCGCATGGGATGTGTCCTTGAACCACAGCGCGCGGCACCGGTCGGCTATTCGATCGAGGCCCCGAAAGTCCAGCAGCGGTACGGTCTGGGCCGGATGGCACGCCAACATATCGATCACCTGGTCCGCCAGCGCCCGCGGGGTCAGCGATTCGCGGGGAAGCGTTCGAATGGCGCCCCGCTTCTGCCAGAGCACGGCACGGATCGTCTGCTCCAGCCGGGGGTGCGTACGCGGTACCACCACTGCCGGCTTGCGGTGCGCCACGACCTCACACAACGTGTTGTACCCTCCCATGGACACCACGGCCTCCGACCGTCGAATGCGGCAGCTCAGACACTCGGTGTAATCAAGCCACTCGACTCCCTCGAGTTTCGACGCTGCGGCACTCAACCGCCTTCGCGCGTCGATCGGCAGATCAGGCCCGCCGACGATCGTTGACCGAACGCCCACCCCTGCCACCCGGCGGGCGGCTTCAGCCAGGAACGCCTCGATCACATCCTCGCCATCCGTCCCGCCGCCGACCGTCACGAGAAGTTCACGTGCCTGACCGGCGCGAAGCGCGTGGCGGCACGGGGACCGGCGAATGTATCCCATGTAGCGAAGCTTCTGCCGGATTCGCCGCGACAGACCGTACTTCGCGCCGACATCGAAGACATCCCGCATGCCGTAGACCCATACCTCGTCGTAGCACTGTTCGATGAGCGCCGACGTGCCGTTCGATCCCCACTGCCGCTTCGTCGCTTTCGGGGTGTCTTCTATATCGCGCATGCCGAAGACGGTTCGAACCTCGGGCCGCTCCCGACGCAACCATCGAAGCGTGGGAATGAGCTCCCGGCACACCCCCAGCGGAGCCTTGTCCACCAGCAGCATGTCGGGCTCGAACTGGTCAGCCACCAGTCGCAAGAGGCTCTCCCGGCAGCGGAGAAGTCGCTCCGCCGGGATTTCCAGGAACTTGGGGCAATAGGTCCCGTCGCCCCGCTTCGCCAAGGCCGGCAACTTGATGTAGTCAACGGCGGCGGCCGGCTTGAACATGGGAAAATACGGGGTGCCGGTCGCGAGTAGAAACGAAGTTCGCGGAAAGACATGCCCCAGATGTTCGCAGATCGTCAGCGTGCGACGCAGGTGACCGATCCCGACGCTGTCATGACAGTACGCCATGACGCGCCGCGGAGGCCAAGCGGCGGACCCGAGCCTGTTGTGGCGAGTGGGCATGTATCACGCTCCTTGTTGCCGCGGCATTCGTGCGAATGCCGGCTCACAGCCCTCCATCGAACGCTGACTGGAAATCGGCGACGTCCACGAGATCGACGTCACCATCGCCGTCCGAATCGAAGGCCGGACAGTCGACCGCGACATCGGGCCCGCCAAAATAGAGGGCCAAGGCACCGAAATCCGCCAGGCTGACGACACCATCGCAGTCGTAATCACCTAAGGCACACGGGCCCGCGCCGACGTATCGGACGGCGTCATCCAGATTCACCCAACCGACGTTCTCGCCCCAGACGAAACCGGAGAATCGGCGCGAGCAGGCGTCCCACCGCGCCCGCTCATCACCCAGCAACGCCGTGTCGAAATTCAGCCAGCCGATGTTCTCACCCCACGCCAGGCCAAACAGATCGCCCGTCTCTGGGTCCACGTTGACGCCAAAGTCCGTGTCGTCGGCGTTTGCATAGTGAACACCGTCCACGGGCGAGCCATCGCCGAGGTTGATCCAACCGACGTTTTCCGCCCAGATGAACCCGGAGAGGAATGTGGCGTGCAGCAAGACAGCGCCGGCCCCACCGTCGGCGTCACACCAGTTCATCCAGCCGATATTCTCTGCCCAGTTGAAGCAGTGGTCGGGTTGAATCCCCACCTCCCCGCGAACGGCGGCGGAGCCGGCCAGCGCGGCGACGAGCACAATGGCATGGGCGCCTCGCATCATTCGAAACCCCCCAAACGAGCCCTAGTAAAGAAAATTGGCCCACGGTCCGGCGATCGTGGGATCGTTTGTAATCGTACCGACCTTGTTGCCGCCGACGATGTCGTAGTCGACCCCGTTCCCGCGGGCGCTGTTGCGGATGATGAGATTGCCTCCCGCGTCGACGTCGATGCCGATGCCATTGGTGGTCACGTTGTTGCCGTCAATGCGGTTGTCGCTGGCGGTAAGGTGAATGCCGGCAGCGCCGCCCGCGGTACCGTTCCCATCGCACGTGTTCGCCGCAACGTGGCAGCCGCCCGTCACTTGAATCCCGTCGTCCACGTTCAGACTCGCCGTGCACGCCCGCACCGTGCTACCGACGTCGGCCTGGATTCCGTCCTCGAGGTTTTCCGCCGCGGTGCAGCCGGCGACCGTGCAACCAAGGCCGACGTTGATACCGTCGTCTTCATTCGTGGTGGCCGTGCAGACGGTGACCGTGCTGCCGGAGCCGACCTGAATCCCGTCGTCCGTGTTATCGCGTCCGGTACAGGCGATGACGGCGCTCCCCCGGCCGGCCTGGATGCCGTCCTCACCGTTGTTGCGGGCGGTGCAGCCGCGAATCGTGCTCGCGTTTCCGGCCACGATGCCGGACATGGTGTTGGACCGAGCCGCACAATCCACTACTGTGCTGCCCTGATCGACGTGCAGACCGTGGTCGCCGTTGCCGTAGGCTCGCACGTGCTCGAGCTGACAGTTGCTGGCTTGGGCGCCATTCACGCCTGCGCCCCCCCAGGCCCGGATTGTGCCATTGCGGATGGCGATGTTGAACTGCGCTTCCGGTATGGTGATGCCGTTCAGTGAACCGGTGACCCCGATCAAGTCGAATCCGTTAAGGTCCAGACTTACGTTGCTGGCCGATATCGTGATACCGTTCTGCGTCGAGCCGCCCGTCATGTTCGAGGCGAGGTAGTACGAACCCGCCAGATTGATCGTGTACGGCAGCGAACCGATCGGCGTGCGCGCCTCGACTTCGTCAAGCGTTTTCATCGTGGGCGTGACGGGCCCGGGCGGTGGTGAGAGGTCCCCGCCGCGGACCAGGACGAAACCGCCGCCAAGCACCAGGATGACCGCGGACGCCACTACTTTGGTGGTGCAGACCTGCATCGTTCTTTCCCTTTCCTCAGTTCCCGCTCGAATCCTCTCACTGTCCAGTAATAGCCCCCGACCGCGTCGGGACACCGCAGGGGTCGGCGCGCCACCGGGGCTCCCGGGCTTGCCCACCCCGGAATCGCCACGTCGTTCGTGGGTGCGCCGTCGGTCCCACGTTCGCCCCGGCCGGACGCTCGACCGGTTGATCGCGGTCGTGGCCCTCAGCATGAGCGAAGCGCAGGGCCCTGCGCTCAATGAGACAGAGAATTCCGTTCTCGACGACGACGGTGGGTTCACGCCTGAAAGTCTACGCTCAGCGCAGGGGGCAGCGCCAGTGACCCAGCCGCACCACGCCAACCCCGGACAGCCAAGCCCGACCATCCCAGGGAACGCGAGAGCGTGTCGCACAAGCCCAGTTTCGCCTAAAGACAACCGTAACAGAAGCCAAGTCGCTCCGTTCGGACTATTAGACGCCTCTAATCTCGATCCACGCCGGGAGACCCATCGTCACACCGGAAAACCCATCTTCGTGACCGTACCCAGCCCGCACCGTGCGCGGAATCACGAACTGCATCCGCCGATCCGCGACCGACTTCCGTTGCAGCTCCGCAGTGGCGTCTTTCCCGTCAGGGATTGCGGTCGGCAAACTAGGAAGCTCCCGATCAGCCAGTTGGTCGTTGTGGTCCTCGGAAAGTTGTTGCCGGGGCAATGCGATTCGCGGCGGGCTGGTTGGCCTTCGGCAAGCGGGCACGGTACGCGTCAGCCTTGTCCGTTCGGCCCATGGCCTCGTAGAGATCGACGATCCACTTGATCGCCTCCGCCGTTTCGGGGGACTCCGGTCCATGGATGGTGGCCAACAACTCGTAGCTCTCAAGCAGGTGGGGTTCAGCCTCTTCCAACCGCCCAAGGCGTACGAGACACCGGCCGAGTTCATTGATGGCGGCAGCCACCCGCGGATCGGTTGGCGAGAATTTGTCGCGGCGAATGGCGAGGCACTCGCGAAGCAGGGGTTCGGACTCGGCGAACTTCTCCTGAGCGCGGTAACAGGCGGCCAGGTTCCAGAGCGTCTGGGCCAGCGACGGATGATGGTCGCCGAGTTGGGCCCGCTGCACCGCCAGAACCTCCAGCAGCAGCCGCTCGCTCTCCGCATGCTGACCGGTCAGCGAGTAGAGCGTCGCCAGATTGCCCATCGTGGAGACCCTCACGGGGTGGTCGTCCCGGAGAATGCGCTGGTAGATGTCCAGCGCTTTGCGCAGCTCCGCCACAGCGTCCTGGAACGCGCCACGATTCGCGAGCAGCACCGCCAGATTGTTATGCCCCTGCGCCACGTCCGGATGATCCTCGCGCAAGTGCCTCGTACGGATCGCGAGGGCCTTGCGCATCAGGGGCTCCGCCGCGGCGGCGTTGCCCTGGGCGTTGAGGGCACTGGCCAGATTGTTCAAGCTCTCGGCGACCTCGAGATGATCCTCGCCCCGGAGGGCGATTCGAACGGCAAGGGCTCGCCGGTGCAACATCTCGGCGGCGCCGTTGTCGCCCACCGCACGTCGGACGGCTCCCAGGTTGTTGAGGCATTGGGCGGTCATGGGGTGCTGTTCGCCGTACAGGTCCGTCGACCGGGCCAGCGCTTCGCGGATCGACTGTTCCGCCGCTTCGAGATCGCCGCGAAGGTACTGCAATTCCCCGAGCTCATTGAGGCAGGCGGCCACGTCGGCGTCGTTGTCGCCAAGCTTCTCGCGGTGAATGCGCAGGGCCGTTTCAAGGTGAGGCAGGGCCTGATCGTACAGGCCCAGGCCGGCGTAGGTCTGGCCGATCGTGGTGTGGAGCGCCGCCGCCGCGGCCGGCTCCTCCTCCAGCCCGGCGTCCAGCTGTTCCGAGGCCTGGTCGAGCACCTCGCGCACCATGATATCGGGGTCCCGGGTCAGCGCCGGTCGAGCGGACGCGAGCATGTCTTGCAGAAACGCATTGACGCGTTCGGCCTTGAGCGCTTGGTCGTGGGCTTGCTTCTGCGCCAGCCGGGCATCGTCTCGCTGGCGAGCGGCGATCCGCGCCTGCCAGGTGATGCCGATGATGCCGCCCATCATGGCGAGGGCGATCGCGGCGGCGGCGGCCACCGCGACCGCGTGTCGAGTGGTGAACTTCGCGATTCGGTATCGGATACTGTCCTCACGGGCCATGACGGGCAAGCCGCTCAGGTGGCGCCGGAGGTCCTCGCCGAGTTGCTCGACCGAAGCGTAGCGTCGACCGGGCTCCTTGCGCATGGCCATCAGAATGATGGTATCGAGATCACCGCGCAGACGGCGGCTCAGGCGGTGCGGACTCGTCCGCCGGGCGGTCGCGATCGCCTCTGGTTCGGCGGCGGCCGCGGGCACGGCGCCGACTCGGCCCGTCCCTCCGGCCTGGCCGACGACCAGACTGGGACGGGTGGGGTCCATCTCGCAGATGGTCTGCTCGAGGCGCAGCGGCGTGCGGCCGTCGACCGGATACGGACGGTGCCCGGTCAGCAGTTCGTACAGAACCACCCCCAGCGAGTAGATGTCACTGGCGGTCGTGATCGGTTCGCCGCGCACCTGCTCCGGGCTCGCGTACCCGGGCGTGAGCATCGGCGGCATGGTGACCGTCGGGTCGACGGCAACCGACGGGGCGTCCTCCCGCAGCATCCTCGCGATGCCGAAGTCCAGCAGCTTCACGGTGCCATCCGCTGACACGAAGATGTTGCTGGGCTTCAGATCGCAGTGGACAACGAGGTTCTGGTGGGCGTGGTGCACGGCGGAGAGCACATGGCCGAACAGCGCGAGCCGCTCCGTCACCGTCAGCTGATGATCGTCGCAGTAGGTGGTGATCGGCGTTCCCTCGACGTACTCCATCATCAAGTAGGGCGTCCGGTCGGCGAGCACGCCGCCGTCGAGCAGCCCCGCGATGTGAGGATGCTTGAGGACGGCCTGGGTCTGCCATTCCTGACGGAAACGTCGGACCGCGCCGTCGTCAAGCACGGACTGCTCGAGGAGCTTGACGGCAACTTCGTGGGTGAACTGCCCGTCGCAGCGTTCCGCCAGGAAAACGGTACCCATGCCCCCCCTCCCGAGGGGCCGCTTCAACTCGTAGGCCCCGACGCGATATCCCCGGTACGAGGCGCCCCCGTCCGCGTCAATCGACGAGGAAGGTCCCACGGGGGCGGCCGCGAACAGGTCGGGAGCGTCATCAATCGAAGCGATCAGCGACTCGACCTCCTGCCGCAGGGCCTCGTCTCCGGCGCATTGCTCATCGAGGAATGCGGCTCGATCGCCAACGGCCATCGAATGGGCGCGCCGGATAAGGTCCTTCATGAGCGTCCAGCGGGCGTGATCCACGTCAATCGCCTTTGCTTATTTCACGGTGGAGCCAACCCTTGGCGATGAGGGACTCGCGGTCCACAGTGCGCGGCGAGATTCCCAGTGCCCGGGCGGTCTGCGGCACGGTCAACCCGGCGAAAAAACGCAGCTCCACGACCTGGCTCTGCAACGGGTCGAGTTCGGCCAGCTTGTCCAGGGCCTCATCCAGCGCTATGAGGTCGATCGATCGCTCTTCAATCGCCGCCACGATCTGATCCAAGCCGATCTTTCGAGCGTCTCCGCCTCGTTTCTGTCGGCGGCGGCGGACGGCGTGGTTGACCAGGATCTGGCGCATCGCCCGGGCGGCCACCGCGACGAAGTGCGAGCGATCCCCCCACGCCACACGGCAGCCCGGCTCCACCAGTCGGAGGTACGCCTCATGCACGAGCGCCGTGGCCTGGAGCGTGTGGTCCGCCCCTTCCCGCATCATGTACCCATCCGCCAGGTGCCGCAGTTCGGCATATACCAGGGGAAGGAGGCGGTCGGCGGCCCGCCGGTCGCCGCGCTCCAGGTCGGCCAGCAGTGCCGTCGCCTCCCCAACGCCTCGCCCGTCGACTCGCGAATCGCGCATTTCTTTCTGGCGTGAACCCGGCTCGTTCATTGCATTCGTCATCGGAGAGGCCTTGACTCGGTCAGGCGCTCTCCGGCAGGCCCCGCCCCCGTGCAGCGGCCTGCGGTCTCAAGGATCGAAATCGAGTTGGGACCGGCCCGGACGAGCAGGCCAGCCTGGCGTGTCTCAGAACCGCCCCGAAGTGCTGTGCCCCGGCATGCTATGGACCGGCCTGGCCGAAGTCAAGCGCAGGGGCGATCGGCGTTCGCTCGGACAGTACCGATGTGGTCTTGGGCGGGCGCGCTGTCTTGAGTACTCGCGTGCTGAAGTGAGACTCAATGAAAAGCACGACCGGCCGCGCGGGTCGTGGATGGGCAAACCCACCATCGGCGGTGTTTCTGACCATGAAGACCCGACGCGCGAGATTCTGCGGGGACGTTCGCCCGGCGCCGACCGGCCCACGTGAACCGAAGCACGAATGAACCCGATCCACCCGGGTCGAGAGATGGAGGTAATGATCATGAGCGCATTTGACCCGACTCGCATGACCTTGCTGGCATTGCTGTGGGCGGCCGCGTGGTCGGCGCCTTCCACCGCCCTCGCCCAAGCGGACTTCTTCGAAGGCTTCAACGACATCGGCGACGTTCCACCGGGCGAGCAAGGACCGGAGGCTCTGCTGAATCGGGGCTGGGTGTTCGTCAACAACAGCGAACCGCTCGGCCCGTGGGCGTGGTACGCAAGCTCCCCGGGGGCCCTGCCCTCGGCCGAAGGAACGGGACACATTGTCTCCAGTCGGTTGGCGACCGATTTCGGCGGAACGCCCAGTTCGTGGATGATCCCGCCGGTCATTCCGAATCTCCAGGCTGGCGACGAAGTGTCGTTTTTCGTGCGCGCCCAGCAGGATCCGCGGGCCGATCAGCGCTTGGAACTTCGTTACTCGCCCAGCGGCGGCATCGACGTCGGCGAAGGGCTGGATTCCACCGGCGACTTCTCCGTCGTTCTCCTGTCGCTCGATCCACCGCCCCAGGACCAGGAGTTCTGGACGCGCGTGACGGCCACGGTCCCCGGCTCGGGCCGCCTGGCGTTCTGGTACCGATCCGGGACGTTGCCGGCCCAGGCCGAAGTGGATGCGTTCGGCATCAACCAGGAGATCGAGGGCCCACCGCTGCCCGGTCCGGGAGAAACGGTGACCTGGACGCTGGCGGACAGCCCGTTCGTCCTGAGTTCGGCCGTGGTGATCCCGGAAGGCGGGACACTCGTGGTCGAACCCGGAGTGCAGATCATTGTCGAGAGCAGCGGCTCACTAAACGTCCTGGGCACGCTCATCGCGCACGGCACGGCGGAGACCCCGATTTTGATCTCCGGGGGCAGCTCGCAGGTGACGCCCCCCGTGCGCGTGTTCGGAACGCTCGACCTGGCCTTCGCCAACGTGATCGGGCTGATCAATGGGGAGTCGGGCGGGGCGATTCTGGTGGCGGACTGCGAGTTTCCCACCGGCGAGATCCGCACCCGCGAGGCCGTGGCCAACAGCTCGCCCACCGTCGTTACCGTGGAGCGCTGCAACTTCACCGACGGCGGGTGCGTGTACGTCGTGGACGGCACGCTCGCGGTCCGGGACTCGACGTTCGAGGATGACGCCTCACCGCTGCCGCCGGACGGCTCGCTGCGCCTGCTGCGGGGGTACCTGTACGTGAACAACGTCTCCATCAACGGCGGTCAGCTATCGTGTATTCGCGAGCGTTTCGCGCAGAGCGTATACATCAATCGGGTGTCGGTGACGAACAACCCCGACCAGGCGGCGATCAACATCATCGGGTGGAACGTGTTCTTCGGCGCGGACAACACGTTGCAGGGCAACCTATACCCCCTGGAACTGGAGGGCGGGATCGTGCCGGGCAGCGTCCTGCCAACGACCGGGAGCACCAACAACTACATCCCCGCTTCGCCGCTGAGCAGCTCAATCTGGCCGGACCTGGGCTTGCCCTACGTGATTGACGGCATACTCCCGGTCGCGTCGAGTTGGACGCTGCTGCCGGGAACGACGGTACAATTCACCCCGGGCTCGGGTCTGCAGATCCCGGCGTCGACCTACCTGCAGTTCGACAGCCTTCCCGACGACCCCGTCGTCTTCCAGCGCTTCGACCCGAGCCAGTCCTGGGGCGGAGTTCTTGTCCACAGCGGTGGGCCCTGCTTGATCGAGAACGCCGTCTTCGAAGGAAGCCACATTGGTGTCATCGCCAGCGACGCCCACATCACGCTCCAGAATTGCCTGTTGCGCGACAACGACATCGGAAGCAACAGCAACACCTTCGGTGTGACGGAAATCCGAAAGACGCGCATCTTCGACAACGGCGTAGGCGCTCAGGGTACTTCCGCCCCGGTCTCCAACGGTGAGCCGGACCTGTTCGGGCTGACCAACCCCAACTGGATCGAAGGCAACGGGGTCGGCGTGCAGGGTCTGAATCCGTCGGACGAGATCGAGGCGCGGTACAACTACTGGGGCTCGCCGACCGGACCCACCTCGCCCACCAATCCCGACGGTACGGGCGATTCCGAGGAGGGTTTTGTGACCTACGACCCGTTCCTCACCGAACCGCCGGACTTCGACGACCACCCGCCGATGGTGCGCATGATCAATCCTTTCGTCTACGCCGAGACGAACGACAAGAGCATCATCAGTTGGGATGTGCTGGAGGACGGCGCCATCGTCTCCCAGCGCGTCCTGTTCTCGCCCGCCTTCGGGCACGCCTTCGAGGTGCTCGCGGACAATCTCCCGCCCAACCAGCGATCGCTGGAGTTCACCGTGCCGCCCGGGAATCCCGGGGGCGGCCCCAACGGCCCGGCCCTGCTCAAAGTCGAGGCCACCGACAACGCCGGACAGGTCGGCTGGGACCACGTGAGGTTCACGCTTCCCAACCTGGACGGTCTTCCGCCGACCGAGTACTTCTTCACCACGCCGCTCAGCGGAACGTACCGACCCGGTGAAGAGATCGAAGTCTGCTGGGACCACACCGGACTTGGTTCAACGGTCGACCTGGCCCTGGTCCTCGATTCCGAAGGTACCATCGTGGGGCTCGGCGGGACTACCACGGACTGCTTCGAAGTGCTATTCCCCTACGTGAGCTCTGACACGGCCCGCATGGTGATCGTGCCCAACTTGAGCACGCTCGCCCATCCGTTCTTCTTCAGCGATCAGTTCGCGATCCGGCCCGATCCGCGTATCGGCGACGAACCGCCCACGGTCACGCTGCTGACGCCCGGCGGCGGCGAGACGTTCCCAGGAGGCGGCATCGTGCCCGTGTCCTGGACCGCCGATGACGACGAAACCCTCCGCTCGTTTGATGTCCAGGTGTCCTACGACGGTGGCCGGGGATGGCACTTCGTCGCCCGCGAACTGCCTGACACTGCCCGCGGCTACCGCTGGCGGTTGCCGGCCAGCGAGGGCGTCGGCGATGTCCGGCTGCGCGTCGTGGCCCGCGACCGTCGCTTCCAGACCAGCGCTTCCACCAGCGGGTCGTTCGCCGTGTCCGCGGGCTCACCCGGGCCGGGCGACGCCGACGGCGATGGGGACGTCGATCTGGAGGATCACGCGGCGTTCACCGAGTGCATGACCGGTCCCGACCGCAGCGGCGTTTCGCCGACGTGCCGACCCTTCAACCTGGACGGGGACCGGGACATCGACCTCGCGGACTTCAGGTTGCTGCAAGTGGTCTTCGCGGCTCCAGCAGGCGGATTCGATTGATCTCCTCGCCGTGCTGGGGAGAACGCCGCGGAAAGGCGGGCGAAGTACCGGCCCAGCGCCGGATACGCACCCCACCCGGGGGCGTGACCGGCACTCGAGATTCGCACCGCCTGCCCTCCGTCTCAAAGGTCGATGAACACACTCATTGGGGGCGCTTGGTCCGGGGAGTTGACGATGCGCGATTCGGGCCGGCGACGCGACCTGGGCATCTCGGACGCCGGTTCGCGGCCGTTGCGCCGGGCAGAGGGCGAGGCGGGCCGGCCGCTCGCGCTTCGGGACACCCGCTGGTGACGCGGCGCCTGACCTCGAGCGTGCCCCCGCTCGCAAAACCCGGCAAGTGGCCGAGTCGAGTGGCGGCGTCCGTCGCAATTGCCTTTCATGGGGCGGTTGCGCCGCGGCTCTGGCCCGGACATCCGGTCCTGAGAAGTGCCTGATCGTGCTGCACGACCAGGGCGGCGCCGGTCGCAGCCGACCTGCCGGTGGTACACTCGGTATGCACAGCCTGTAGACCGCTACGGGCCGGGAGGCGCCCGGGCCCGCCACGGCCGTGCCTACGGATGCTTCCGCTCTGTCGGCCGACTCAGGATTCTCTGATGGAACGAGTGCATCTGCCGGAAGCGGTAGAGCAAATGCTGCGTGTTCAAAAACGCGCCGTCTTTGTTGGGATCATCGGCGAATCGGTTCCGGTCCCAATCCGCCTCGACCCACGCCAGACACTCGACGCAGGCGTCATCCAAGGCCTTGACAACGTCTTTGTTCCACTGACCGTCCTGCCGAACCTGCGGCGCGGCCAGCAGGTGCCGCATCGTGTACGCCCGAATGGCCGCGGAATGCTCGATCGCCTGCCAGGCCACGGCATTCGCCTTGACGCTTCCCGCAAGCCCCGCCAGTGCCTTCTGAATCCGTTCGAGCCGCTCCGTGTATCCACGCACGTCTCCCCGACGGTGCTCCACCTGCTCGCACGCCTGGGCCAGGCTGTCCTCATCCATCCAGCAGCTCGGATAGAAATCCCGCAGCCACCAGTTCATCGTGTACAGGTCCTTCCACTGTTCCCCGAACGCCGCCCCCTCGGGCGAGCCGAAGAAATCCTGCACGAATCCACGGTAGAAGCCCGCCTCGTTCCAGTTGCTCCCCGACCACGCATGCGCGGCCGCGTACGCGATACCGGGCCAGATCGCGTCACTCATATAACGCGTTGGAAGCCAGATCGTGGTATCGAGTCCCAGCAGGTCCTGGTCCCGGGCGATCTTCGCGAAGCGTCCGATGTTCTCGTACTGCTCGTCGTCCGGCACGATCATGCGCGGGTGACACATCAGGGCCGGGCAAGCCATCACCTCGAACCCATGCTCTCTGAAGAACGCTGCCGTGTCGGGCGACACCGTGCGCGTGTAGTGCCAGTCGTAGACCACGATGTCCTTCACGGGCAGACCCTCGACGATGTCGCGATGGTGCAGCAGCATGTCGCCCCACATCGAGACCTTGCGGCCGCCCTGCGACGCCAGCGCGACGCAGCGCAGCAGGTGCTTACGAAACCAATCCGATGGCGAGATCCCCGGGAATTCGGCGTCGCACCGCGCGCACATCGTCATCTCGACTTCGTCGCAGCCCACGTGCGTCTCTGGATACGGGAATAACTGTGCGGCTCGATCGTACATCTTCTCCAAGTACACGTACGTCTTTTCGCTGGCCGGACACAGCACGTTCGTGTAGCCCGGAACGTTCGTTCCGGCCCAACTCTTGGTCGGCTTGTCAAAGGTCGTCTGGTGAAGGATGTCCCGGTATTCCGGATGCCGCACGAACACGCGGGCATGCCCCAGCGACTCAATCTCCGGGATCAACTCGACATGGTATCGCTTCGCATAGGCCACCATCTCGCGGATCTGCTCGGGACGCCACGCGTGAGGGTCCATCAACCAAGGATAGTCCTCGTGATAGAGGGCCACATTCTGATCGTCGGTCAGGTGCCAGTGCAACCCGTTGACCTTGTGGCGGGCGCAGAAACGGATGAGCCGCTTGTAGTACTCTGGGTTCTCGTTCTGGCGGGCCGAGTCGATCATGATCCGCCGCTTCGGCAGATCCGGGTAATCGAGAATCTCTGCCGCCGGCAGCGTCCTCTCTGCGCGGATGAGCTGCAGCAGCGTCTGAATGCCGTAGAAAACGCCGACCGGGGCCTTGGCTTGAAGCACAATCCCCTTCGGACCGATCTGCAGTCGGTACCCCTGCTTCTCAATACTCTCCCGATACGCGGATTCGCGTGGCGGGAACGCCACCGCCGCAATCTCCAGCCGGACGGGAACCCCGGCACCGGTGACCGGAATGTTGCGTTCCGCCAGCGACGTTCTCAGAAACGTCGCCTCGTCGCCCAGGTCACCCCCTGCCGTCGTGATTGATACCGACGTCAGTGTGACGCCGCCCTCACCCTGTTTCCATTCCTTGACGAACGGGACGGGGCGGTACGACCCGTCGGCGGACTCCGCGTTGCTCGTAAACATGGCCACCACCAGAATGCTCCCCAGCCAGGGAAGACCGCTCCTTTGGCTGTTGCCAACGTGCCGGGGCTCATTCATGAATCTGTACTCCTTGCGCGGAATGCCGGCCGCGCCGCGGGTCATACAACATAGCCGGAAGACGCCGTCCGGCCACCACGGCCGGTCCAGTTGGTATGAAAGAACTCACCGCGAGGCTTGTCGATACGTTCGTACGTGTGGGCGCCAAAGTAATCGCGCTGCGCCTGCAGAAGGTTCGCCGGCAAACGCGAACAACGATACCCGTCGAAGTACGCCAGTGCCGCGCTTATGGCTGGCACGGGGATGCCGAGATGCACGGCCGTCGCCACCACGCGCCGCCAGGCCGGCTGCGCGCCCGCGACCACCTCGCCAAAAAACGGGTCGAGCAGCAGGTTCACCAGCGCCGGGTCTTGGGCATAAGCCTCCTTGATCCGTCCGAGGAACACCGAGCGAATGATGCAGCCGCCTCGCCATAGCAGCGCGATGCCGCCGTAGTTGAGACCCCAGTTGTGTTCCCCCGCGACCGCCTTCATCAGCGCGAAGCCCTGGGCGTAACTGACGATCTTCGACGCGTACAACGCCTGCCGCAGGTCCTCGATCATGGCCCGTTTGTCGCCCTCGAACGCCGGCGATGGGCCGCGCAGCATTTCGGATGCGACCAGACGTTCGTCCTTCAGCGCCGATAGACACCGGGCAAAAACCGCTTCGCCGATCAGGGTCAGCGGCTGGCCCGCGCCCAACGCGGCAATCGCCGTCCACTTCCCCGTGCCCTTCTGACCGGCCGCGTCCAGGATCACGTCGAGCACGGCCTGCCCCGCTTCATCGCGATAGCCGAGGATGTCGCGCGTGATCTGGATCAGATAGCTGTCCAGCTCGCCACGGTTCCATTCGTCAAACACGTCGCGCATCTCGTCGAGAGACAGGCCCAGACCATCCCGCATCAGGTGATAGACCTCGCAGATCAGTTGCATGTCGCCGTACTCGATTCCGTTGTGCACCATCTTGACAAGATGCCCGGCGCCCTCCGGCCCCACCCAGTCGCAGCACGGCGCCCCGTCGTCGGTCTTCGCAGCGATGGCCTGAAAGATCGGCCGAATCTGCGGCCAGGCGGAATACGATCCGCCGGGCATGATCGAAGGCCCCGTCAACGCTCCTTCTTCCCCCCCGGAAACGCCAGTGCCAACGAACAGCTTACCCTTGCTCTCAACGTACCGGGCACGCCGCGTGGAATCAGGATAATGCGAGTTGCCCCCGTCGATGATGATGTCGCCGTCTTCGACATGGGGCAGGATCTGCTCGATGTACGCGTCGACCGCCTGCCCGGCTTTCACCATCAGCATGATCTTGCGAGGCCGCTTCAGACACGCACACAGTTCATTCAACGAGCGCGTGCCGATGACGCGCCTGCCCTTCGCCCGGCCGCTCGTGAACGCGTCCACCTTCGACACCGTCCGATTGAACACCGCCACCGTGTAGCCGTGGCCGTCCATGTTCAGAACCAGGTTCTCGCCCATCACGGCAAGGCCGATGACACCGATGTCCGCTTGAGGCATATTCTCGTTCCTTCCTTCCTCGTCTGAGGCGATGTCCTCCTGCGTGCGACGCGCTGCCGGCGCCCGGGGGCCGCACTTCTTCGCCGCGAGGATCGGCTTGAATCGCGCCGGGCGCGGGCGGGATCCCGCGACTGCCCTTCGGCCAGGTCCGTCACCCGACCCTCGGCACCTGCTTCGGCGACCGCGTGGGCCAACACCGCCCCCGCACGCCCCCGCCGCCGGTCACCAGGCCAGCCTTGCCGTCCCACCGATACGACTGCCGCACGCTCATCTTTGCGTTCATCCCCGACTACAGGTAGTCATTCGCGGCGTCACCCAGTTCCTCTTTGAGCAGCGCGGCCACATCGACGTCCGGGCCGTGCACGACGCCGGCCTGCGACCATGTGCCCCGTTCCAGGCTACGCTCCGCCGCATCACAAACCACGGTCGTGTAGAAGCCCGTCTCGAACGGCCCCATCATCTCCTCGTACTCTTCGGCGCTCATCTCGCCGTCACGTCGTTTCAGGATCTTCTCAAAAAGTCGGCCCGGGTGGCTCATGCTGTACCCGCCCACCCGGCCGCCCGCTTCGAAGTTCCGAAACAGCGAGTTCCGCTCGACAAGTCCATCGGCAGCGATCTCGCGATACCCGCACATGTCCATGCCCAGATCGATCAGCCCGTCCGTGCAGACGAGACGCGACGACTGAACGGTGACGGAGTGGGCCGAGTTCGGCAGATGCCAGCCGGTGATGATGTGCGCCACGCCGCCATTCTCGAACACGACTTCCGTATCACACAGATCAAGCCCGTGCACCGGAATCGGCGTCAGCGACGGCAGTTTCTGCGAGAAACCCGTCGCCCGCACGCGTACGGGCTTCAGGCCGACAATCCGCAGGATCGAATCGGTCATGTGCACGGTGAGGAACGTGATCGGCGAGTTCTTCGCCGCGAAGTCATCCGACGTGAAGAACCGCGGTTCGTGGTTCGGGTCCACGACCATGAGTTTGTCCAGCATATACCAGACGGCCACCTGAAACCGGCCGTACGCACCGCTCTGGTACCGCGCCGCGACGTCCACGATGCGCGGATCGTCCCGCTTGTGATAGTCAACGGCCACCAGCTTGCCGCGTTGCCGAGCGGCCATGAGCATGGCGTGCGCATCCACAGCGGTCTCTGCCAGCGGTTTCGGCACCAGGACCTGCAGGTCCCGCTCGAGCGCGTGGACCGTCGGTGCGCGGTGCAGGCTGTCCGGCGTGTTGACCTGCACGGCGTCCAGGTCCAGCCGCTCGATCATCTCCTCGTAGCCGCCGAACCGCCGCGCCGCCGGAATCTCAAACCGGTCACAGAACCACGCCCGGGCCTCGCGGTTCGGGTCGGCCACGCCCTCCACCGATATCAGGTGCGAATACGCGCTATGGAAGTACAGGTGCTGGTAGATCTCCCGCACCACGGCACCCGTTCCGATGACACCCAACCGGAGTTTCTTCATTACACCTCTCTCATTGCCCTGTATCGATTCACACCGTTCCCGTCTGCTCCAGAATGAAACGCGCCAGGAACTCGGCCGTCCGGGCCACGTCGGCGACGTCGACCCGTTCCTCATCCGAATGCGCGTGCGCCAGCGATCCCGCGCCGGCGGTAAGCACGGGCATCGACGGATACTCACAGGCGAATATCCGCGCGTCGCAGGAAGCATCCCAGCCGCGGATGGGTCCATCGCTCGCCAGGCCCGCCGCCTTCGCCGCCCGCCGTGCGCAAAGCAGGTCCGGCGAATCCGGTCTGCCGGCGAAAGCCGCGTTGTGCAGCTTCTCATAGCTGACGCGCAGAACCCGCATCGGCTCCGCATTCGATCCGACGAGTTCGAAGTAGTGCCGCGCCCCGCGCCAGACGGCCTCGCGGAGCCGCTGCTGTACGTCTTCCAGCGTGTGCGTCGGCAGGAATCCTTGTCCGCCCTCCAACAGCAGCTTCGAGGGGTCCGGCCAACCCGCCAAGCCCAGCCGCGCCGGCGAACCGGCGGCCGACTCGATCGCCGATCGGTTGCGAACCAAGGCCCGGACCATGGCCGCCATCTTGGTGATCGCACCGTCGCACTCGCGGATCTCGCCCATGTGCCCGGCGACACCGCGAACCCGCACGGCGTAGCCGTTCGGGCACTCGCTCAGGTCCCAGTGACGCGCCAACTTGGGCGTTTCGTCAACCGGGTCGACCGCCTTGGTCTTGTCACCGTAGAGCGCCACGTATTCGCCAAGACCCGACTCGATCGCCTCTCGAATCAGGCTGGCCGTACCCGCGCGATCCGCCAGCGAGTCGAATTCGATTCCGAAACGCACGTCGGCGTTGACCCGCGAAGGATGTTCGCCGCTGTTCCCGATGATGCCGTAGCAGCTCTGCACGGGCCGATGCGGAAACAGCGGATGATCGGATTCCGCTTCGAGGGCCCGCTGCTCCCGCTCCAGCGCTTCCACGATGAAACTGGCCGCCGCGAACAGGTTCACGCCAGGCAGGTCGCCCTCGATCTTGTACCAGACACAGCCGCGGTTGCCGGGGTGCACCCGACCGCCCGTGCACTCCAGCACCATCAGACTGTCATAGCGTTCCTTCCGCTTCCGGTCGATCGCACACGACAGTGAACCGTTGCCGCCGGATTCCTCGTCGATGACGAACATCGCGGTCAAATGTCGATTCAGGCGACCGCCCCCTCGACCGAGATGCGCGCCGAGAAGCCGAAGGGCCCCGATCAGGGCCGCCACGTTGCCCTTGTCGTCACAGGCGCCGCGACCCCACACGCATCGACCCACACGGCGCGGGGGCGCATAGGGGGCCACCACGTCAATATGAACGTTGATCGCCTGGTTGACACCCGCCTCCACGCGCTGCGAACCGTCGACAAGAAACAGCAGATTGCGGCGCCGCGCATAGCATGCATCAGCCCCGAGCCCGGCGGGCGCCTCGGACGTCTGCGTGTAGTACGGGAACGAGAAGAACGGATGGTCCGCAATTCGCGGGTCGATCGGCAGCCGTTCCAACTTCGCGTGGCTGAACCCGCACGCAGCAATTTCGCGTTCGATCGCGCGGAATACCTGCGATTCCGCTTCGGCGGCCGCGCGAACGTCCGCCTTCGGCGTCGTGTCAATCGCGCACAACTCCACCAACAGGTCCGCCAGGTACTGGCGAAAAACGCTCGTCCGCGCCGTTCGTGCCAGGGCGGACACGTCCATCTCACTCCCTCGTCCCGTTCCCCGAGAATGGTGGCAACCGGTGCTCATCTCACAGACTTCCTGCGATCGTTTCCAAAACGTCCAATCCCTCCCGCAGCGCCTCTTCACAAATCACCAACGGCGGGTTGATCTTGACGGCGCAACCACCCACCCCAACCGGGGCAAACAGCATGACACCCTGCTGGACTGCCCGCTTCACCAGTTCCCGCGCCGGCTCCGGCGCCGGCTCTGTTGTACCGGGCTTGGTGAACTGCACCGCCCCCACCAGCCCGATCGAATCGACCCGCCCGATCTTGTCACCCCCCGCCCGCCGGATACGTTCCAAGCCGTCCCGGAGAACCGGCCCGAGCCCGGCCGCGTTCTCGATCAGACGCCGCTCCCGGATCGTGCGCAGATTGGCCAACGCCGCCGCACAGCAGACCGGGTTGGCCGAGTGCGTGCTCGTCATCTCCCCCGGGCCGTACAGATTCATCAGGGCGTCCGTGCCCAGAACGGCCGACAGGGGCATCCCTCCGGACATCCCCTTGCCGCACGCAACCAGGTCCGGCACCACCCCCAGGTGTTCGAACCCGAAGGCCCGGCCCGTTCGGCCAAAACCCGCCTGCACCTCGTCGAGAATCATGACCGCCTGATGGTCGTCACACCATACCCGCAAGGCCTGTGCATACGCGGGAGGCAGGATCGTCGCGTTGCACCCCTGGTACGTTTCGCTCATCACGCCGCACACACGGTCCGGGCGTACACCCTTGTCGCGCAAGGTTCGCACAAACACGTCAAAGCCGGTGTCGGTCTGACGAAAGCCGTCGGGGAACGGCACCTGCACGAAGCGCACGTCCGGACCGCCAATCCACTCTTTGAGCGATTCGACGCCGCCGGCCAGTTGCGCGCCCATCGTACGGCCGTGAAATGCGTTGGTAAAACTGACCAGCACGTCCTTGTTCGGCCCACCGACCCGCCGTCCGCGCGTTCGCGCCAGTTTGATGCAGCACTCCACCGCTTCCGCGCCGGTCGTCAGCAGGAACACCCGCGCCAGCGGCGCCGTCAGCCAGGACATGATCTCGCGAACCACGTCGAGACGGATCGCCGTGGGAAAGCAATACGCGTGGTACAGCCCCTGCTCGGCCATGCCCTCGATCGCCTGGACAATGGCCGGGTTCGAGTGCCCAACCGATGTCACCAGCACGCCGGACGAGAAATCCAACCACTGGTTGCCATACGGGTCGCTCACCGTGACGCCGTCGCCGTGGTCCCAGACGATCGGCGGCTGCCCGCCCATGCTCTTCGGCTCCAGCTCGCGCAACGCGGTGAGAAGCGCGATCGACTGCGGCGCCGGGATGGGCGTGCAGATCCGGCGGTACTCCGTCTCCACCCGATCCACCTCCGCCGGAATCAGCTCGAACTCTCGCGTCGCCATGGTGCTTTCCTGGTCGAAACGTCAATCCTCGTGCGCAACCCCCATCTGCCCCGCGCCGACACGACCCGATCTGCGAGCCATCACGGCGCCAAGGACCAACAGAGCCAGCCCGACGCCGCCATTCATCCCGCGACTCGCGGCGCCCGAAACGAAGAGCGCGACGCCCAACACGATGATCCCGACGCAGGCGACCGAAACGCCGGCGATGCGGAACGGCGAGATCGGCGACTGTCCGGTGGACGGCGCGACGAGTCGATCCTCGTCGAGCTCACCAATCGAGCGGGAAAGCCGTTCCAGAAAACGCTGGGCCCGCGCGCTCTCTGCCGCCTTCCGTGGAACAAGCCAACTCACGGCGAACATGAGCACTCCCGACGTAGCTGCCGTGCCGAACAGGAGTATATTCTCCTTCTTCGCGTCCACACCTGGAAGATGAACCTCGTCAGGCAAGAGAAAGAACAAGGCCAGCCCCAGACTCAGCCCGCCCAGGAACCCGGTCACCGCACTCACGCCGGTCAGACGCTTGGACAGCAACCCCAGGATCATCGGAACGGCCACCGGCGCCGTGGCCACGCTGAACAGCTTCACCATGTTGCGGAACAGGTCCTTGCCGCCCATCTCGGCCATCCCCAAAGCCAGGCCGATCGAAATCAATCCGATCAACAGGGTGGCCAATCGCCCCACCAACACGAGCTCCTTCTCCCTCGCTGCACGCCGGAACAACCGCCGGTATACGTCATTCGTCAGCACACTCGCACACGCGTTGTAGTCGCTGCTCAACATCGACATCGTGGCCGCAAACATCCCCGCGATCATCAGGCCCAGAAGTCCGGGCGGCAGCAACTCCGTACACAACAGCGGGTACACCTCCTTCGGATCAACGTCGCCCGTCAGAAACTGCCGCGCCGCCATCGCCGGGAGGAACATCAGTACCGGCGTGACCAGGTGAAGAACCACGACCATCATCCCCATCTTCCGGGCTTGACGCTCATCAGGGACGCAGCAGAACCGCTGGATCAACTGCCAGTGCACGCTGCACATCGAGATCGCCAGCAGAAACCCCCACGAGACGAGATAGACCCAGCCGTACTCCTCATTGACCGGTCGAAAGAAGCCTTCCGGCGAATGACGTACAAACGCGGCGATGCCCCCCACCTTCACCAGCGACAGCACGAACAACACGACGACGGCCGCCCCCATGACCACGAACTGCACAAAATCCGTGACGATCACCGCCCACAGCCCACCCATGAACGTGTACGACAGCATGATCAGTCCGGACCACAGCATGCTCTGCTTCAGGCTCAGCCCGACGCTTGCCGACAGAAAAACGCCGATAGTAACCAGCTTGAGCGCGTCATCGATGATTTTGACCGGGATTCCCTCCCAGGCGCAGAGCTGACGCATTGTCGCGTTGTACCGCGCCTCCAGATACTCCACGGGACTGTCAATCCGCGCCCGACGCCATCGCCGGGAGAACACCAAGGCCACCAGCAGCGTGCCCGGGACGTACGACCAGAACACCGTGATCGCCAACCACCCATACTCGAACGCCAGCGCCGAATACACGACGAAGCCATACACGCTGAAGCAACTCATGTAATACGACGTGCCGCTCAGCCACCACGGAATCCGGTTACCCCCGCTGAAGTAGTCCTTCATCCCCTGCATCAGCCGGTAGAAGAACGCGCCGATCGCGACCATCACCAAGAAGTAGCCGACCAGAATCACGTGGTCGGCCGTCTCCAGTTGGCCCGATGCCAGAATCATGTCGCCGACCGCCGATGTCATTGGCAAGGCATCCACGCGCCGTTATGTCAACCGCGGCATGCGGAGAACACGCTGCAACGTCGGTACCACCGCCCCCCGCACCATGCCGAACTCGCCCAGCTCCGACGCGATGATCTTCGTGCGGCCCACCTCCCGGCGCAGCCGGTCCTCGTGAACGATCCTCTCCAGCCGGCTCAGGATCATGCCGCGGAGCACGGGCTCGTCCGACTCGACGACCACCATGGCCGGGTCCAGGAAGTTGATCGCGTGCAACACGTGCGCCCCTACCTCGCTGGCCACCCGATCCATCGCTGCCACCGCGGACGATTGCCCCTGCTGCAACGTCGTAACGAAGGTCTCCAGATCCGCGAACGGTCGTCCCGCCCCGTCCCGCGCACTCACCAACGGGTGCTCCACCACCGTCGTGATCTCCCCGGCCGCGCCGAACTCCCCTTGATAGGGCTCACCGTTGATGATGATGCCGCTTCCCAGCCGTACGAAGTCACGCCTTTTGCTTTCCGTGTCCGTTTCGACCACGCGGAACCGGATGTGCATGTAGATCAGGCTGTTTGCTTCCCGCCCGGACCCCAGGAAGTGCTCGGCCATACTGCCGGCGACGGCATTGTTCACGACGTCAGTGCGCGTCCCCCATCGCCCCTCGCAAAGTTCCTGAAGCCGCGTCTCGCTCCAGCCAAGAGGGCGGCTCCAACGGACCCGCCCTTTTCCCGAATCGACCAGCCCTGGTACGGCCACGCCCACGCCCTGCAGGTCAGGCCACCCCCGCCGCGCGTCCTCGAGCAACGCCGTACCGATCGCGGCGAGCCGACCCACGGTTCGCTCCGCGTCCTGCGGCGAAAAACCCACCCGCGTCGATGACAGCAGGCCGCCGCCCACGTCGCAAATACCGGCCCGAATCGCGGTGCCGCTCACCTCGAAACCCATGGCCCGGGCACGCGTTCGTGACAGCGCCACCATACGCGGCGGTCGCCCGGTGCCCGTGCTCGTCTCCCCGTCACCCACTTCCTCCACCAGTCCTTCGTCGATCAGTTGCCGGATCACGGCCGACACCGTGGGCGGACGAATGCCCGTCAGCTTGGCCAGGTCCGCCCGCGAGACCTGCCCGTGACGGCGGATGCGATCGAGAATCCGGTGGCGGTTGACGACGCGGACCAGAGGGGGGGTTCCACTGATGTCAGCATCCATGATTAACAATATTAATTAATAGTCCGCCATAAAGTCAACGCGTTGCCTACAAGAGCATTGACCCAACGGCCGCCCCCAATCGTGCGACACTCGCACGCTGACTCGGATTCATCGTAACTGCCTTGCATGAACCATGTTACGTTCGGTCCACCCCATCTGGCCGAGAGCGGGCGGCCCACGACCTCCCAGCCCGCCCAGACACGACGGGTCGCCGGCACCGCCGGGCGGTTGTCGCGTTCATCTTGGCTGCCTGGCGGACCGAACGGTGAGGGTGATGGCCTTGTCAGAAGGTGCCGGCGGCGATGTGAAAGGTGATTTCATTGTCGGGGAGTGGGGTGATCACGGTTTTGACGAAGCGGTCCTTGTTCCAGCGGTAGCACCGCAGTTCGTGTTGGACGTCGGAGGCGACGAAGATGTCGTACCGGCCGGTGCCCTCGAGGTCGGCCACGAGGGCAGCGTGCTCGATGCCGGAGGAGTGAGCGTCGATCAGAGACTTCTGCCAGGTGCCATCCGTGTGCCGCTTGAGAAGCCAGAGACCCGAGGTCATGCCGGCGGCCACGATCTCCACCCTGCCGTCGCCGTCGACGTCGCCTGGCACGAGGTAGCGGCATTGCTTGTCGTTGAGCGTGGCGATGACCTGGGATGACGCCTGCTTGCCATGAAACCGGTAGGCCTTGATCTGCACGGGTTGGAGGGTGGCCAACGCGGCCCCCCTTCGCTCGGTCCGGGCCTCGATGGCGGCCAGGAGCGTTGCCGGCCCGGTTGGGTCCAGGTTTACGGCGAGTATCTCCTTTGCGTGCGTCCCCTCGGGCGCGTCGACGAGTGTCCGATCGAAGTCGGTTCCGTTCCAGCGGTACATAACGATGCGGCCCGGCTGCGAAACGAGGGTGGCCGCGTTGGGTTGTGAAGGGGTGGCGAAGAACTCGTTGCGTCCGTCACCGTCGATGTCACCGATCTCGATTTCATGGACGAACGTACGCGGCGCGCGATCCAGCTCGCGTGGAGTCCAGGTAGAGGCGTTTCTGCTCAAGACGGCGACGACACCCTGGTCGTGGGTGGCCAGCACGATTTCCGGTTCCCCGTCGCCGGTAACGTCACCGATTTCTACGTCGCGGAGGCGGTCCCACTTGCCACCGAAGCGAGGCTGCCACAAGGTCTGCGTCTTCCACTCGCCGTGGGTCCAGCGCCAGACTTTCAGCGCGGCGGCGGTTCCGCTGATGGTGAGTATGCCGGGCGATTCGCCATCAAGGTCGAACAGCATGGATTTGTGGAAGACGTTGCTGTCCGGGTCTTCGAGGCAGACTTCACGCCAGCCGTCGTCCGTCTTGCGTACGAGCACCAGTCTGGCGTTGCCGGGCACGGGAACGGGCCGGCCGTTGGCGCCGGTGCGGTAGTCGAAGCGCGCCTTTGACAGCAGGAGTGTCGGGCACGGCCCGCCGACCAGGGGATCGCGCGTGATGGCGGGCGTCGAGGGGGGCTCGACTCTACCATTCCGGGGCTCGTCCTGTTTGGAACACCCGCCGGACAGGGGCGCGACGGCGAACGCAACGAGCGCGGCGATCGCGGGGATGGAGCGGCAGGCGCAGGAAGAAGACGCTCCCGACAAGCCTGGCCCATACTGTGCATGGCGTCTATGACTCACGGTCGCATCGTATCAGTCAGGGTTCGAATGACAACGCTCCGCCCCGGGTGTTCTCGCGGCCAGGGGGCTTTGGCGGCCCCGGTAGGCCCAGGCGATCACGGCGCTGAAGAGAAGGCACGCCGCGAAGGCGAGGGCCGAGAATGTGTACTCGCGCAAGATGAACTTGCCGACGGCGAACATGGCCGCGTAGACGGCGGCGGCGCCGAACAGCCAACCCACGAGCGTGCGCCCGCCCGTCGGCCCGGTCGGCACGTCGGGACAGCGGGCGGCGACCCGGCCCCAAAGCAGTGAGCCGGGGCGGACCTTTCGGTAGAACGCCTCGAGCACCGACCATCGCACGGGCGACGTGAGGTACGTCACCGCCACCCAGACCGGCGTGCAGACAAGCACCGTGACCAGGAGACGTTCGGCCGGCGCCCAGTCCGTCACGTAGACCAGCGTGGTGGTTACAACCAGGGAGGCGATCATGGCCGAAATCTCGGACCACGCGTTCACGCGCCACCAGAACCACCGCATCATCTGCACGAGCCCGACCCCGGCCTGCAGGTTGAAGAGAATCAGCCAGGCGTCCTTAATGCTGGTCATGGTGTAGGCGATGATGATGGCCAGGGCGGCGAAGGCGAGGGTGGACAGGCGTGACACTCGGACGCATTGGGCTTCCACGGCGTCCGGCTTCCAGAAGCGTTTGTAGACGTCGTTGACAAAGTACGACGCGTTCCAGTTCAGGTGCGTGTCCACGGTGGACATGAACGCGGCCAGCAGGGAGGCAATCATCAGCCCGCGCACGCCGATGGGCAGGATCTCCATCATGAGTTTGGGATACCCGGACTCGGGGTCCGCGAGCGTGGGGTAGTAAATGAGCGTGACGAGCGCCACGACGATCCAGGGCCAGGGGCGGATCACAAAACTGGCGACGCTGTACCACACGGCGGTCAGGATGGAGTCCTTCTCCGAGCGGGTGCTGAACATCCTCTGGGCGGCGAACCCGCCGCAATCGCTCCACCAGAGGACGGAGAGGTAGATGACAAAGGTGGACACCGGCATCCACTTGGAGTCAACCGCCGGGAAGAAGCTGAAGAGGTTCTCTGATCGCTCGGCGCCGAACTGCTCGACGAGCCGGTCCCGGAGGGAGGCCATGCCCCCTACCGCGTCGACGGCGTACACGGCGAACATGATCGAGGCGACCATCGCGATGGTGAACTGGATGAGGTCGGTCACCACGATGCCCCAGTAGCCCGAGAGAACGGTGTAGAACGTGGCGACGAGGAAAAGGGCGATGAGCACGGTCCACTTCCACAGGTCGACCGAACCAGGGGCGATGCCCAGGCCGGACTCGATGCCCCGCTCCCACCCCGCGACCCAGCCGGGCTCCTCGATGGTGGCGCTGACGATTTTCTGCATCGCGAGCATGACCCATGCCAGGGTGTAAGTGCTGAAGAACACCGAGGTGTACACGGCCTTGAAGCCGCGCAAAAACGCGCCGGGCCTGCCGCCGTAGCGCAGCTCGATGAACTCGGCGTCGGTGAGAAGTCCCGACCGGCGCCACAGGCGGGCGAAAAAGACGACGGCCAACGCCCAGACGATCACCTGGTTCCACCAGAGCCAGTTTCCGGCGATGCCCTTCTCGGCCACGATGCCGGTGATGGCCAGCGGGGTGTCCGCAGCGAAGGAGGTGGCCACCAGCGAAGTGCCGGCCAGCCACCAGGGGAGGTTACGTCCGGCGACGAAGAACTCAGCAATGCTCCCGCTGGCGCGTCGGATGAAAACGAGACCGACCGCCGTGACAAAGAGCATGTAGGCCGCGATGATCGCCCAGTCAAGCCAGTGCATCAGCGCTCGCAGTCGTCAGGAATCGATCCCGTGATCCCGGCGCCGGTGTAGCAGCCCGTGAACCACGCGAAATCGATGAGGTTCACTTCGCCGTCCTGATCGAGGTCCGCGTCACGGGCCAGGCCGTCGACTGCCGCTCCCGGCCCCAGCAGGAAGGAATCGAAGAGTCCGTAGTCCTCCAGGTCCACGTCTTCATCGCCGTCCAGATCGGCGCGGTTGTGTGGGTCCGGTGCCTCGGCCGCGTAGCCGGTGTACTGGAACACGCTGAATCCGTCCAGGGCGGCCGATTGATCCGGCGAGAGAAGCGTGTGGAACTCTTCGAGGGTCCGGGTCATGGCGGCATAGCCGGTCGGCGGGTTGTCCGCAAAGCTGTTGATGGGCAGCGCGGGCGGGACCGGCTGGATGTCGGCCCCCAGTTGAATCGTCCGCGCCTTTTCCACGGCGATGTCGAGCTCGAAGTGGGTCCAGTTCCACAGCCCGGACGTGTGGTCGATGTAGCTCATGATGACGACGTGGTCGGCGTTGTCGAACACGTGCCCCAGGAAACACTGCGCCGTTCCGTCGTGGTCGAAAGGGGACGGCAGCTTGTCGGCGTTCTCGAGGTGAGCCGACAGATCCACGTCGACATCCATGTCGGCCTCGCCGCTGGCGTCGAGGTGGTGGCGGGCGTTGACCAACACGTTGTCGAGGTAATCGATGGCGATCTGCCGGCGTTCCGCCTCGGTGGCCGCCGCATCCCAGGAATCATCGAGCCAGAACTCGACGTCGAAATGCACGGCGTCGAAGTCGTCCTGGGCGTTGGCGGGCGTGGCCGCGTGCATGGCCAACACCTGGTCGATCTTCGTACGCACCCTTGCCGGGTCCTCTTGCCAGTCGGTGCCGCCGAAGAGCGCTTCGACGCGGATGCCGCTGGCGTGGGCCGTCTCGATGAACGTGCGGAGGTTGGCCTGCTGTTGCACGGTTCCGAGAGTCCAGACAGAGTATCCGCCACAATAGAGCCGGTTGATGCCCTCCCGAGCGCAGAAATCGAGCAGCGCCTGGGATTCTTCGCTGGTGTCGAAGATGGTGCCCGCGTAGAACCACATGGCCCGGACGGCGTCACCATCCGGCGGCGGGTTGAGCACGACCGGCGTCAACTCGTAGTCATCGCTGCTGCCACGGCCCGCGATCGCAACGACCTCATCGAAGTCGAAGCGGGCGCGGCCGGTCCGGCTGTTCTTCTCGACGAGGAACTTGGGCTGCGCATCGGTCGGGTCGAGCGGGCTGCTCCCACCGTGGAGGGCCATCGTGTCGAACAGGAACGTCAGGGTCTGATCGCTGATCACGAGGTCCTCTGCGGCCGTCCACGATGTCGTCGCCAGAATCAACGCGGCCCCGACGCCCACGACGCGCATTTCGCGGCGATGAAAGAAGAACACGATGAACCCCTTCACTTGTCCCCCGCGCTGGCCATCCGTAGCACACGTTTCTCGCTGTCCGTGTTCCCACAGATCAGATGGTAACACACTCCGGCTACGGACGGGCGCTGACGGTGTCGACACGAAGCCGCACGTTGCCGGTCGGATCGCCGCTGTCCCGACCCAGGTTGCGCAGTAAGACGCGGATTTCTAGACTGGGGTCCCGGAGTTGCCCTTCCGTAATGGGCATGGTGGCGGCGTTCTGGGGAATGAGATCCGCGAAATCCGCCGCGACGGTTCGGTACTGACCGTCCGCCGGAATGTCGAACAGTGCCGCCCACTCGTAATACCCGGGAAGTTGAAGCATCAGCTCTACCTGCGGGCCGGGACCCGGATAGGCCGGGCTGAGGCCATCGGTGCTGAGCTGGACGTCGGCGCTGAATCCGGTGTACTGCGAGAGATCAATGCCGACCGACGGCAGGTCCGGGGATTTGACGGCACCACCCCATAGGCTTGGATCCAGACGGGTGATGTAGAAGATCCCGTCGCCGGTGGAGCCCAGGCCGGAGGCAAGTCCGAAGCTGACGGTGCCCGCGCCAAACCTCCACCAATCCTGCGTGCTGCCCTCGAAGTCGAAGAGCACGTCCGCCGCCGAGCACGCCTCCTGGAACGAAGCAAAATCGTTGAGATCAACGTCGCCGTCCTGGTCGCGATCCGCGCAGAGGCATTCTGGCCTCGCCGGCACACCGGGGCCGTCAAGGCATGGCGCGAACCACGTGAAATCAGCGAGATCAACAGTATCGCTGGGAGCGCACAGACACGCCTGGTGGTCCTCGTCGCACCGTTGATCGGGCCCACTGCACGGATCGCCGCTTGACTGGCAACCGTTCGTCGTACAAGTCTCCTCGCCGGTGCAGAAAAGGCGGTCGTCGCAGTCGTCGTCGCCGTCGCAGAGCGTGATGATCACGTCGTCGACGATCAACTCCATCTCGGACGTTGGCGTCCTGCCCTGGAACATCCAGAAGTTGATGCGGTAGTTGGCGTCGGAGAGCGGCGGGACCTTGGAGCCGACGTAAGTGTGCTCTTTCATCAGGTCCGATGGTGACTCCAATTCGTCGGCGTGGCCGCGGTAACTCTGGTAGAAAATATAGTCGGGACTCCAGGTGAAGTGGTGGGTCGACGGAGGATTCGTCCCGCTCAGTCCGGTCGGGAACCGCACGCGGCTCGACGTACCCGGAACGCTGGGCTGCACGGCGAACTGGCCCGTGTCGGGGTCGCTGGCCGTTCCCCACTTGGTCAACTCGATGTCGATCTCTTCGGTGTCAGTCTTGTAGGTGAACAATCCGACGACCGCATTCGGGTCGTTCAGCTCGGGATTGCTCGATAGCTTGGCGGTATAGCGCGCGTAGCCGAAGGACTGCTGTGCGAGGACCTCTGTGCAGTACCACATGCCGTCGATCTGGTGGATCTTCAGGTGGAGCCGGTCCTGGTCATCCACCCAAACGCTGTCGGTGCTGTCCGACCAGTTGTTGGGGCCTGGGCCCCCGTATCCGCTCTTCACGGTCCACGTGAGGCCCGCGAAGTCGATCGTCCTGGCCTGCGCGCTGCCGCAGGCCGTCAGCACGTACAGCCCGCCGATCCCGAGAACAGCGTGGACGGCCCATCGCACACACAGCCTCCGCCGAATCGTGGGCTCGTTCGCGGCCCGTGAAACCGGCGTGCACAGCCATCCCCGCCCAGCCAGATCACGCATGGATTCCCCCTGCTGTGGATTTCCACATCTTCGCGCCGCGAGGCGCCGGCGCCTCATCGCCCGTGGCGATTATTGTGCAGGGCGTACAGCCTGTGGCCATCACAACCCGCCGGGCGGAAGCTCCGGGCCTCGCCACGGCTCCCAGCTCACTTGATCATAGCGGACCGTCGCCGGCTCGAAGTCGTCCACGTGAGTATCCATGAACAGGCCGTTGCCGTGGCCGTTGTGCCGCCCGCCGATCCTCCGCTCGTTCAACTCGGCCGCCGAGGGATCCGTCACCGGCGTACCATCATAAAGCCGGTAGCCGACCCAGAACCCACCGCCCTCGACCGTAAAGTCGCCGCGCGTTACTTCCTTGGCTCCGCGACTGAATCGCCAGCCCTTGTCCTGCGGCGTCTGGAGCGGCTGGTAATTTCCCATCACGGCAAACACGGCGCTGGGCCGGCGGCAGTGGTCGACACCCCTGAAGTACGGCGGGATCGCGGGATTCCCGGGACTGCCGGTCATGCCCCGGTCGATTTTCCCCGCCCTCCGGTGCATCTCATCGCTGATGGCGAAGCTCCCTCCCACTTCGACCCGATCCACGGCGTGGGGCGGACCAGCAGCGTGGTCCCAATCGGGAATGATGCGGGGAGCCTTCTCGCTCGGGCAGAGGAAGATCGATTTGCCCTTCCCGCCGGAAAGCTGATTTCCGCCGCTGTCGAACCGGGCGAGCTCGTCAGACACAATACCGGCCTTATGGAACGGTACGGGCCAACGGTTTTGCTGGCCGTACGTATCCATCGCCGGCGGCCAGACACCATTGTATTTCATCGCGTACATGGTGAAGGCCTGGCCCATACTGCGCAGATTTGCTTTGCACTGGACATCCTTGGCCTGGTCGCGCGCGCGTTTCAGGCTCGGCAGGAGGATCGCGATCAGCAGGGCAATGATGGACACGACTACCAGAAGCTCGATCAGCGTGAAGCCCGGTCGTCGCCCTCGAGGGCCTCCCCCCGTTCGGCCACAATTGATCCTGCGGTTCATGGCTCTTGCTCCAGCATTTCCTCGAAGGACTTGTAATAATGTATGGCGAGGCCGATACACCCTCTCTGATCGGCGAGCACACGATCCAAGGTGTCCAACTGCTGCAGGAGGTACTCCGGCGAGTGGACACCGAATGTGATTCCTTCCTCCACCTTGGGGCCGACGGCTGTCTCGATTGACGCCATGACGTCGACCCCGAACCTCGCGCCCAATTCAAACTCGGTCAGACAGCAGCCCACGACTCCGTTGGACCCAGTCGCCCGGACGCGGTAGGACATGATCCCGGCATTTTGGACGAGCGGGAACAGCGCTTCGAGCAGCGGTACGGGGCCGTGGTCCGTCTCCAGGTTGAACTCGCGCTGGCCCGATTCGTCGACCTTGTCCCACCAGAAGGGGATGTCGACGCCGTATTCCATACCAGCCGCGTTGGCCCGCCGCCGTAGCTCGCGGTTCAGCTCGATGTAGTCCCGAATGACCGCCTGTCGGGCCTCGGCATCCTTCTTCCACTCTTTGAGGATGTACGGCTCGTTGTCCATGTGAATGGCGTCGTAGCGTCCTTCGGGCGGTCCTGCTCGATTGAATCGGTCCAGCGCTTCGACGAGCTCGAACGTTCGCGCGTGGTTCTTTCTGAGGACGAAGTTCGGGTCGCCGTCCAGCGCGTGGATCTTGATACCTGCGCGGTGGGCGGCGGTGACGAACGTTCGCTGTTCCGTCTCGAGAGCCAGTTCGAGTTCTCCGCGGGCGGATCTCCGGAGGAGAACCTGGCAGAACAGGTCCGTGATGCGGTACCGTTTGCAGAAGGCCAGCAACCTCTCGACCCGCCCAGGATCGGGTAAGATCTCCTTGGTCTTCCACACCCACATGGCCCGGCGGATGGGACGTCGCTCGGCGGGCTTGACGATGGGCCGCGCCGACGCACCACTGACGTCGGAGGAGAACCACAGCGAATCCAGCGCGAGCCACGCACGGCCGTCGCCCTCCAGCAGGAACCGGATCGCGCGTACGCCGGATCGATCCAGCCCCTCGGACGGTATGTCCCATGTTTTGACGCACCACGTGCTGGCGTCCAGGTCGGTGTTGCTCAGGGTGCCCAACACGACGGGTGGGTCGTCGGTGCCGGGGACAAGTTCCACGCGCAGGCATCGGCGGCCGAGCTCCCCGTTGAGCCGTGCGTGAAGGTGCGGCGTGCGTGAGACATCCAGCAGACGGAGGCCCTTCACCTTGGAGGCATCGTCAAACAGTGGCACTTCGCCGCCGACACCCTCGGGGGGGGCGTCGGCGGCGACAGCAATCTGCCATGCGCCGCTTGCCGGCTCCCCCACGATGACCAGCCGATCGCTGAGATGGTTGGGGAGAGCACCGATGCAACGGAACAGACCGCCTTGGGCTGTGCGGACCCCGTTGTCGAAACGGGCCACCTCGATCACAGTTTCACCCGAGCTGGCCGGCACAGTCGACGCAGTCAACAGGATGCAGGCACACACCCACACTGTCCAGGGAGGAGCTCGCATACCAACTATCCAATCGGCCACTGCCAGTGCGCTGGCGCGACGCTCTCATGCGTCGATCCCACGCACCGTGCCATCACAGAACACGGTGGCAGACCTTCGATGCGCTAAACCCGACGCCGACGCAAAAGGGCCACACCGCCAAGCGCCAACATGGTCAGGGCCGCCGGCTCGGGAAACGCCGTAACTTCGTCGACCCGCATGCGCACCTTGCCGGAGGGGGCGCCCGGCTCACGATCCAGATTGCGCAGCAGCACCCGGATCTCGAGGTCGGGCCGCGCCAACTCCTCCATCGTGATCGGATCCGTAGCGGCGTTCTGCGGGATCAGGTCGGCGAAGTCCGATGAGACCGTGTGCCACGACCCGTCCAGCGGAAGATCCGCGTGCGTGGCCCACTCGTAGTACCCGGGAAGCTGGAACATCAGCTCGATCTGCGGCCCCGGTCCGGGGTACGGCGGGTCCAGGCCGTCCACACTGAGCTGCACGTCGGCGCGGAAGCCCGTGTATTCGGACATGTCGTAGCCGTCATCGCCCAGATCAGGCGACCGCACGGCGCCACCCCAGAGGCTCGCGTCGATATTCGTAACGTAGAAGAGCCCGTCGCCGACGGAACCTAGGCCGGGGTCCGCACCGAAGTCCAGCGTACCGCCGCCGAACCGCCACCAGCCGTCTATCCCCCCTTCAAAATCATAGAGCACCGTATCGGCCCGGACCGCCCCGCCTGCGCCGATGGCCACCAGCGCCACCGCCGCCATGCACACAATCAGCTTTCGTTTCATCATTCCAACCTCCTCAGAGAGAGAGCGACGAACAACCCGCACAGGTCGTCCAAACAGACAGAACGCTCAATAACACCACGCGGCAAAACCCGTGGTGACATCGGGTCCCTGCAGACACTCCTGAAAGTTGAACACATCGTCCATGTCGACGGCTGCGTCGTAGTTGGCGTCTACCGGCTTACACTCCGGCTCCACCTCCAGGTCCGCCCCGAAGCACACCTGGAGCTTGACGAAGTCTTCGAGGTCTACGTCACCGTCGCCGTCGTCGTCGGCCCACAGTACCGGTGGGTCATCGACGAGCGTGATCTCGTCAAACACGATCTTGTTCCCGCCGGCGCTGGTCTCCATGTCCCGCCGCCAGATCGTCTTGAACGCGTTGATGTCGGTCAGGTCGAGCGGATCGACGCCGGCGACAGCCGCCGCGTCATAGCTTGAGTCCAGTCCATCGAACCAGACCGTGATCGTCTCCCACGTTCCGTCGCCGTTGAGCGGCGGGCACCGATTGATGTACGGCTTGCCGGGAATACTGAAGGGAAGCACAGCCGTGGTATCCGGAGCCTGGATCCGCCAGTCGGGGATGCTCGGGTCGTAGGGAGCCAATCCGTTCGTATCGGCCAACTCGAACTGAAGCCGTACGCCGGGCGTCCCTTCCCCCACGAGAATCAGCCGGGTACGCAAGGTGATCCCGGTCCCCAGGCTCAAGTCCAGATCCGCGTCACGGACACCCGAGCCCAAGCCGCCGCACAACGGCTGCCCGCAACACATGCGGCCTCCACCGTGCTTGGAGCCGAGGAACTTGCACGCCATGGGCCCGTACGTCAGGTCACACCATGTCCAGTTCCCCGCGGTGAACACGGCGTGACCGTCCTCGGAATCCACCCCGTTTGACCCGAAATCAACGGTGGGGTACCCGAAGAAACTCCAATAGTCCGGGTCACAGAACTCCGTATGCGTGTCCATGTCGAATATGACGGTGCCCGGCACGACAAGCTGCCCCGCACCGAAGGCCGGGCCCACAGCCCAGACGACCGGCAGGCCAGCCACGATCACGAATCCCCAGGAAGATCTCCGTGCCATGTCTTTGCTCCTCATTGCCCCGTGACGATCTTGCCCCACCCTTCTCCCGCGCTATGCCCATCGCGGCATCCGGAACACCCGTTGGAGGGCGGGGACCACCGCGCCCCGCACCACCCCATACTCGCCCAGCTCCGACGCAACGATCTTCGTCTTCCCTGCTTCGTGCCGAAGCCGGTGTTCATCCAGAATTCGTGCCAGCCGAACGAGAAGTGCGTCCCGCAGTGCCGAGTTGTCCGAGCCCAGGATCAGCATGCCCGGCTCCAGGAAATTCACGGCATGGACGATCAAGTCGGACATGTCGCGTGCGACCCGATCCATCGCCGCCAGCGCCGACGGCTGCCCGCCGTCCAGCGCTTCCACAAAGGAGTCCAACTCGTGGAAGGCGTCTCCATTCTCCGTCCGGGCATCCACCAGCGGGTGATTCACCAGCGTGGTGATCTCGCCGGCGGCCCCAAACTCACCGTGATACGGCTCCCCGTTGACGATGATGCCACTGCCGATTCCGAGCACGCCGTGCACCGTGTCATCGCTCTGCGCCTCGATCACGTTGAACCGCAAGTACATGTAAATCAGGTTCTTGACATCCTGTCCCATCCCGAGGAAATGAGCGGCCATCCCGCCCGCCATCGAGTCGTTCATGACGTCCGTCTGGCTCCCCCAACGCACCTCGCACATTCGCTGGAAGGGAACGTCCTTCCAACCGAGAGGCTTGCTCCAGCGGACAAACCCCCGCGCGGGATCCATGTGGCCGGGAAGGGCCACGCCGACACCGGAGATCGCCGCCCACGTCAGCCCAAGCCCGGCAAGTAACGCCCCGCCCATCTCGTTGAGGCGATCGATCGTCCGCTGCGGTGTGTTCGGGAGGAAGTCGGCACGCGTCCGCGCGATCAGCTTACCGGAAAGATCGCAGACCCCGGCCAGGATGGCCGTCTCGCTGACCTCGAAGCCCACGGCTCGCGCCTTCTGGGGCGAGAGGGAGAGCATGCGGGGCAGTCGCCCGCCGCGCGACTGTCCGTTGCCCACCTCGGAAACCAGCCCCTCGTCGATCAGCTCCTTGATGACGGCTGACACGGTGGGGGGACGAATGGCGGTGGTTTCGGCCAGTTGTGCGCGAGAGATCTTGCCAGAGCGGCGGATGCGGTCGAGAATGAGCCGTCGGTTGACGAGCCGGTTTAGTTGCGGTTTACCTGTAAGTACGGGTTTCATAATTGCCATCTTAATTAAGATGATAAAGCATTGTCAATATAAGCCTTAGAAAACTTAACGAACTTATTGACTCGTACATAAAGGCCTGATATAAGGGAGTTTATGATTTCGGCCACCATATGCCTCCACGGGAGCGAACACGCTGCGACGCCATGGCAGGTCGGTCTCGTCAGCGCCCGGAGGCACTGTCCAGCGACCGATTTCGTGCATGGTTATCCCGACGAGAACTGTCCCGGCTCGGCCTTGGCGCTTCGCTCGTCGGACGTTCTTTCGCTGGGTGGCGTCTCCCTGTCGGGGCACGCCGACGTGGCCTGGCTCCCACTGGCCAGATGCGTGAGGGACTGATTCGGTGACCGACGAAGCGCATCAAGAGGAGCAAAAGTTGATCGAGACCGCCGCCGACACGAATACGCTGGCTCAGGAAATCGCCCGTCTGAGGAGCCTGGAGCGGGCGACAAGCCTCGCGCTACGCACCGGCGCCGCGGTCATGCTGCCCGGGAACGTGTGCTTCCTGCCCGATGGGCGTGCGGTGTGCTACGACCGCGATCGCGGCGACAGCCGTCATCCGTACGGTTGCGACGGTTTCAGCTTCTGGGTGCATGCCTCGGGTTACATGTACGGCAATGACGGATTGTTCTTCCTGTTCCTCCCCACGCAGGACGGACAGGAACCGCAAATCGCATTCTTCGCCGGTCGAAAAGCAAGTGACGCCGGCTATCAGCCCGTATCGCTGTTGCCGGTTCCTTATCTGGGTGACCGCGAGGCCGACATCAAAAAACGATACACGGTGATCGGGCGCGACGCGGCTTATTTTGTGACCGAGACAGCCGAGCTCTCGTGTACGGTTCGTGTGTTCGTGGACCTGTCGCGGTCCGGGCGATCGCAGGTTGCGTTCACGCTTCACCTGGCGAACCGCACGGAAACGGAGCAGGAGCTATACGTATCGGCGTACATGAATCCGTTTTGCCGACATCAGTTCGTCGAGACGTTCGAGGACCGTTGGTTCAAGAAGGTGTACGTGGAATCCGCGGAAGGTGCGCGTGGCGCGGGCAACGGCCCCGGGCACCTGCCGCCGTTCGTGGCGGCCGTGAACGAAGATATGAGCCGGTTCCGCTCCGTGACCAACCGAGTGGTGGTTCATCGCGCGGTCGGGCTCGAGCCGTCGACCGGCGGGCTGGAACTGCAAACGCAGGTCTGCACGTCGCGCCGTGGATACGCGGGCCGACCGCGGTATGGGCTGGCCCAGGCCACGTTTCTAAAGGCCGGCCATCTCCGCGAAGAGATTCCATTGACGGTCTTCAACGACAATGCGATCGTCGGGGATCTGAACCGGTTCCGTCTGCCCCCGGGGGCATCGATTCGCTTCGACTACTTGGCATCACCCGTGAACAACGACGGGGCGTTACACGAAGAGCTTTGTCGTCGGATCGACTCGCGGGGCATCGATCAAGCTTATGCGAAATCGCAGGATGCGCTCGCCAACGTGCCGCACGACCTCGAGATCGAGGTGCGTGGCAGCCGTCTCGAGGGGATTTCGGATGCGACGCTGAACCACTTCTTCCCGTTCCTGCGGAGACAGGTGCAGATCTGCGCAGAGACGAAGGGGTTCCAGCAGCCGACACCCAACTCGCTGATCGGAATCCGGGACGTTTTCCAGGCCGTCGAAGGGTATCTCTTCGATCGGCCGGAGGCGGCCCGGGCCAAGATCCGGGAAGCGCTGGACTACGTGCTCGTGGACGGGCGATGCCCCCGGCAATACTCGCTGCCGGTGAATGACGTTCCGGGACGGGCGGATTTGCGCGAGTTCATCGATCAGGGGGCCTGGGTGGTCTCGACGCTCCACACGTATTTGGCCGTAAGCGGCGATCACTCCTTTCTTGACGAGCCGGTCGGTTATCATCGCGTAAGTCCGGTCGACGAGAACGCACTGGAGCGTGCCGACGAGCGGGACTCCGTGCTCGGGCACCTGTTGCGGATCATGGACTACCTGGCGCGCAACCGCGATCCGGACACGGGCCTCGTCCTGGCACTGTATGGTGACTGGAACGACGCGCTGGACGGACTGGGCACGACGGAGACGCCCGGGGCAAGATTCGGCACCGGGGTAAGCGTGACGACCAGCCTGCAGTTCTATCGAAACTGTGCGGAGATGATCGAGATCCTCACCCGATTCTACCCTGGCCGGTACGACGACCAGGTGGACCGCTACCGCAGCATCCGGGAGGGGATTCGGCGCGGTTTGCTGCGTTGCGCGATCGTGCGGCGCGGCGACGAACGGCGGATCGTGCACGGATGGGGGGACGCGCGGTCGTACTTGGTGGGCAGCTTTTGCGACAGCGACGGACGGGCACGCGACGGCCTGACGGCCAACGCATTCTGGGTGATCTGCGACATGCTGAGGGAAGACGTGAGCCTTCGGGGCGACATCCTGAAGGCGATGACGCGTCTGGATTCACCCTTTGGCCTCAAGACGTTCGAGCCGGGGTTCGCCCCCGACGCGCCGGGCGTGGGGCGGATTCCCAAGCTGCCGATCGGTACGGCGGAGAACGGTGCCACCTATGTTCACGCAACGTTGTTTGGCGTGACGGCCTTGTTCATGATGAACGAACCGAAACGCGCGTGGGCGCAGGTTTGCCGCATCCTTCCGTTCAGCCCGCAGCAACATGGGATCAGCCATTCCCCGTTTGTAATGCCGAACTCATACGTCTACAACCCGGATCTCGGGCTGACCGGGCAGAGCATGAACGACTGGCTGACGGGCAGCTCCAACGTGCTCCTGAAAACACTGATCCGGTTCGTGTTCGGATTCCGTCCCGAATTCGACGGGGTGCGCATTGCGCCCGCAGCGTGGTGCCCGCTCCAGGGTTTTCGGTTCCGGGCTCGAGCGCACGGACGGCGCGTCTTGATCGTGTACGAACGACGAGCGGACGTATCCACGCGACGCTTCGCACTGAATGGCGAAGCGTTGGATGGGATTCGTGACGAGATGACGGCCCTCCCGTGCGTTCTGATTCCGTACGATCGGCTGTCGCCCGATCGGGACAACACGATTACCGTCGTGGATGGCGAGTAGTCAACACCTCACCGAGCCGGTAGAGTGGTGCGCGGCTTCGACCGTCGGCAGAAACGCAAGGCCGGTCTGATGATCGCGATCGTTGTCACCAAGTGTCGCGTCCTCGCCCTGTTCGTGGCATCGGTTCTTGTCGTTTCGGGCGTATGGTTTTTCTTCCGGACCGGTCCGACGGCGAATGACGTCCGATTGGTCCTCCTCATTAGTATTGACACGTGCCGCGCGGACTATCTGGGGTGCTACGGCTGTCCACGCGGAACGACGGCGCATATCGACGCGTTCGCCCGCGAGAGCGTTCTGTTTGAGCACGCGTTATCACCCGTTCCGCTGACGCTGCCGGCCCATGCGTCGATGATGACCGGGACGATTCCGCCGTGTCACGGCGTGCGCGACAATCTATCCTATCGGCTTGGCCAATCGAACGTCACCCTGGCGGAAGTGCTTCGGGACAACGGGTATGCGACGGGGGCCATCGTCAGTGCCTTTGTCCTGGACTCCAAGTTCGGATTGGACCAGGGCTTCGACGCCTATGATGATGATTTCGACGGGCGGCCCGTGGCGGGTGCGATCACGGAACGCAAGGGCGGCGAGGCCAGCCGTCTCGCGGCGAAATGGCTGGCGGAGCACGCGAACGAACGGGCGTTTCTGTTTCTCCACTTCTATGACCCTCACATCCGGTACGAACCGCCAGAGCCGTTTGCCTCCACGTTCGGCGATGACCTCTATGCCGGGGAAGTCGCGTACACCGACCACTGCATCGGGCAGGTCCTCGGACGAATCAAGGACCTGGGGCTCTATGAGTCGGCCCTGATCATCATCGCCGGCGACCATGGCGAAATGCTGGGGGAGCACGGGGAAGCGACGCACTCCTACTTCGTATATCAGTCGGCCGTCCGGGTGCCACTGATCGTGAAGCGGCCGGGACACCACAGCGCGAAGTCAATCAGGGGGCCCGTCGGGTTGATTGACATCGTGCCCACCGTTTGCAGCCTGCTCGCCATCGACCCGCCGGCGACGGTAACGGGAGAAGACCTCTCATCCTCCTGGGGGACGCAGAACCATCTTGACGACGATCGACGCCTGTACTGTGAAAGCCTTACACCCACAAAGTACGAGGCCAATGCCTTGTTCGGCGCGGTTACGAATCGCTGGAAATATATCCGGACGACGCGGCCCGAACTGTACGACTTGGCCGCGGACCCGAAAGAGGCGACGAACCTCGTGGCCCGGGAGCCGGAAGTCGCAACGTACCTCGGCGACTGGCTGGACGGAATCGCACAGCAGCGGCGTCGGCAAGGCAACCCGGACGGGGCGATGGCGCTCGACGAGGATGACCGACGGCGCCTGGAGTCCTTGGGCTACATCGCAAACGAGAGCATAGGCGACGACCTCGCCTTTGATCCGCGCCGGGAAGATCCGAAGGATCTCATCGACTTTCACGAGGCCCGAGGGAGGCTTGGCGCGCTTGTGTTCGAGAAGAAGTACGCCAAGGCCAGGGCCCTGTGCGAACACATGTTGGCGGAGCGGCCCGGATTCTCGCACGGCCACGTTGTTCTGGCCAGGATCGCGATGGAGCAGGACGATCCGGCCGGCGCGATTCCTCATCTCCGTTGGACGCTGGCACGGAATCCCGATTCATTTGACGTGCACTACAACCTGGGAAACGCGCTGGCATCGGCGGGCAAACTCGATGAGGCAATCCGTCATCTCCGAAAGGCCGTCGCGCTCGACCCCACGCACGCAATGGCGCAGTGCGACCTGGGGCGATCGCTATACCGGCAGGGCAACCTCCTGGAGGCGATCAACTGCTTTCACCAGGCATTGAAAGTCGACCCGGGGCTAGCCGAAGCGCACTACAACCTGGGGGTCGCCCTCGCGCAAAAGGGCGACCTCGACGGCGCGACCGTTCAGTACCGCCACGCCCTGGCACTCGAGCCGAACTACGCCAAGGCGCACACCAACCTGGGCCGCGTGCTCCAGCTCCAAGGCCGCGATGACGAGGCGATCGGCCACCTCCGCGACGCAGTGCGCATCGTGCCCGACTCGGCAACCATGGAGTGCGCACTGGCCGGTGCGTTGATGATGACCGGCCGACTCGATGAAGCGCTGGCGTGTTTTCGCAAGGCGCTCCAGGTCGAACCGGACTCGCTTGAGGCCCTGAACGGTGCGGCGTGGATCTTGGCCACGCACCCGGATGAGACCGTCCGAGACCCGCGGGAGGCGGTTCGACTTGCGGAGCAGGCTTCCGAACTGACCGGCCATCAGAACGCGACGGTAATGGACACGTTGGCTGCGGCGTATGCCGCCGCCGGGTCATTCGACCGTGCTGTGGCCACGGCGCGGAAGGCGCTCGCGCTGGCTTCGGGGACAGAGACCAGCGGACTGGCCGGTGACATCCGCGAGCGCCTGGAGCTCTATCGCCAGGCAAAGCCCTATCGGCAGCCCGAATAGCCGCACGGCCACGCGCCGCCGCCACGCCCCCACCGTCCCGAGCCGTCTCCGCCGGCATGCTCCCTGTTCGGGGCGATGATCCCCGCCGTGACTCGAAACCCGGAGGGCGGCGCTGGATCAGGTGTGCGCCGAGAGCCAACCCGATGCGGTGGAACGCTCAGCGTCATCCACCTGACGGGCCGAGCCCCCCGGTCATGGCCCGCTGAAACCCCGCGAAGTCCACGACGTCGACGTCATCGTCCGCGTCGAAGTCGAACACGGCGCACCCGGCGCCGAAATCAATGCCGGGGCCCGTCATGCACGGCGCGAACTCCGCGTAGTCGTCCAGGTCCACGTCCCCGTCGCCGTCGTGGTCGCCGGGCACCGCGCCGATCGGCGTGAGCAATACGGCGTGGGTCACGCCCTCTTCAATATGGACGGCCACCGCGGCAATCGAGCCCGCCTCGCTGATATCCCACGCCTCGACGAGTCGCCAGAGCGACGGCTCGACCAGCCGATCGTTCAAGTCGATCGTCTCGCCGTCCTGCCACAGGCAGGCATGGGGGTCACCGGGAAACTCGGTGGAAGTCCAGGACATGCCGACGACGAGTCCTTCGTTGCTAATGGCGTGGGCACGGCTGCTCGAGCCTCCAGGCAGCGTGCCGAGGTCCATCGCCGGGCCACCGTTCCAGCGCGTCGCGTGGTACGTGGTCGCGCCGTCGAGCCACGAGAAGCCCACCACCTGGTTGGCGTCATTCACGTCAAACGCCTCGCTGCAGCAGCCGCCGGGCAGTGCTCCGAGATCCTGCGGCGTGCTGTCCCAGATCACCGCCCGCGGTTCAGCGAACAACGATGTGGAGTACCCCACGACGACGCCGGACGCGTTGACCGCCCGGGCCGCACCGACCCAATGGTCCTCCAGCAGGCCCAGCGCGTCGGGCACACCGGCCACCCACACCGTCGGAAGAAAGACACTGTCTCCCGTGACGCGTGCCCCGCCCACGATCACACCCGAGTCATTGATGTCGCTCGCCCAGCTACTGCTGCCGCCGAGCGTGCCAAGATCCTCCATGGATTCATCCTGCCACACGAAGCCGTGAAACGGAGCCCCAGGCCCTGGTTCGATATCGGCGCTGCCCACCACGGCGCCGAGCCCGTTGACGGCCCGCGCCTCGCCGCCATCACCGCCGAGCGTGCCCAGATCGGTCATGGGACCACCCTGCCACACGAAGGGCCGATCGGGGCCGAGGCTGAGATCATTCGTGGCACTGCCCGCCACCTGCCCGGACTCGTTGATGCCAAAGGCCTTGCTGTGCGTGTAACCGGGCAGCGTCCCCAGATCGGTCAGTGTATACATCTGAGCGCCGGCCTCCTGCGCGGCCGCCGTGACCAACACGACACCAACGCAGCAGGCCAAGCCGTCGATCGTCTTCATTGTCCTGCGCCCGTACATTCCCATCGCTCGTCGGCGAGCGGCTCACGCTCGGACCGACACGCCTCGGCAACGCGCCACGACGCAAGTGCACAATGGCATTCAACCGCCCGTGAAGGCCAGTTGAAAACCGGCACAGTCGTGAAAGTCGACGTCACCGTCGGCATCAAAATCAAACACTGCACACCCGGGTGCATACTCCGCCCCCGGGCCGTTCATGCATCCGGACATAACCGCGTAGTCGACCAGGTCGACGATGCCATCGCCGTCGACGTCGCCCCGGAGCGCGCTGCACGCATCGAAATCCTCGACGCAGATCTCATCCGGTCCGCACGGATCGCCCGCCGACACACACCCGCGGACGGCGTCGCAGATTTCAGGCCCGTTACAGTAGAACTCATCGTCCGGACAAAGCATGTCGTCGGGTTCATAAACACAAGACCCCGCCACGCACGCATCGCCCGTGCAAGCCACTCCATCCGCGCAGTCGGCGTCCTCTAGACACTCGTCGCACTCGTCGGGCACACCGTTCGTATTCACATCCCGGGAAGTTCCGTCGGCGATGTCACACTCGTCGGGGACCCCGTTGCCGTTGCAGTCACCACTGCATCCGCCATCGATATCGCAATCGTCCGGAATGCCGTTGCCGTTGCAGTCCCCGTCTGCCGGCGGCGTCGTGTCCAGTTTCTCCGCGGTGTCCGTGCCGAGCGTTCCGTGGTACCCACCGAGCGCGTATATGAATCCGTCATCGCTCAGTGCCACGGCGGCCCCCGCGCGCGAACTCTCCAGGGGCGGCCCGTTGCACCACTCGCCAGTCACTGGATCGAAGATGAAAATGGTCCGGCGCTGCGAACTGCCCGATCCCCCGCCGACCACGTATACCTGGCCGTTGGTACCCAGCACGGCAGACTGCCACTCCAAAGCAGCGGGCTGCGGGGCCGCCGCCAACCAGGTGTCCGTGGTGATGTCGTAAGCGAAGGTGGAGTCGCTCAGTACGGCGCCCGGGCCCGCGCCGCCGATCACGAGGACATGCCCCTGGCCGTCGTACACAGCCGTCGCATGGTCGCGCGGCACCGGCAACGGCGCGAGTTCTTCCCAGAGATCGGACGCCGCATCATATCGTTCCACGAAGTCCGTCGGCTCGCGGCCGACATCGAGGCCGCCGATCACGTAAAGGCGATGATCCGGATCGGTTGCAAAGGCGAAGAACGCCCGGGCATGCTGGAACGAGACAATCGCCGCCCCTTCGCCGCTGGTTAGATCGTAAACTGAACCGGTCGTGCGCGGAAAGAAGAACGGGAAATGGTCCTGGACGATGTAGCCCCCCACCACGAGGATTCGACCCAGTCCGTCGATGCCCACCGCCGGATGCATGATCAGGTCGCCCAGCGGAGGCCCGGACTCCCACGCCGTGGAACCAGGGGACAGGTAATCAACCGCCGCCCCCTGCCCCACCCACGGACGGCCCCCCAGAACCACGATCGTACCGTCCTGGTTCACCGCGGCGCCGCCCTTGCGCTCGCCGTCGGGAAACGTGGGGGCGGTCTCCCACGCCCACTCGCAGACCGCGCCGGCCGGCGCGTGTCCGCCCACCGCGACGATCAGCGCACTCGCGATCAAGGTCCTTACGTGCACCATGATTGTCTCCCAGCACCGAAGCTTCTTCGTAGGCAGCTGCGCCGCGACGGCCCGCCCCGTCACGTCGCAGCCGCTTTGCTATGACTACTGTACGACCAGGTCTGTTATCTCGTGATCGCCTATCGCAACGGTGACCCGGTCCCCCGCTTTCACATACCGGCCAGGATTGACGAACATCATGAAGTACGTGCGATCCGTTCGGGGCGCGATGTCCGACGGCCGCAGCGGCCCCACCTTGGGCGGGGCCGGTACGGCAAAACGAGCGCCGCTCTCCTGATGAACCAGCACCGGCTTAACCGCTCGGTCCAGCATGGGCAATGCCTTGGGGGGATCCGCGATCCGGTATCGGAAGTCGAGCATGTAACCTGCGGCTGACAACTGGACGCCAACCACCTCGATACCCAACTCCTCGGCCCCGCCGATCGGTTCCGCCCGGCCTTCGTCCTCGCCGCCGGGCGACGGCCGAGCACCTGCCGGTTCCGCCGCGGACACTCGCGGCACGTCGCCGCCAACCGGCTTCGCCGCCCCGCTGTCGCCTTCCGAGCAGCCCGACAGAACCAGAGTCGCAGGCGATGTGCACACGATCAACAAAAACGCAAGCCACGAGCGAACACGCATGTTGACTCTCCTTACGGCGCCGCACGGGATGCCTGGCGGTGAATTGCGGCCCCGTGCCATACAATCCTCCCGCCGAACACACGACGAGCTCTGGGCCGGCACGCCTGCCGTCGCCGCTACGGTGCCGCCACCTCGAGGAACCGCAACATGCCTCCTGGCCCGGCACCCGCATTCGAGTGGTTAAGCCGCCGGTCGATCACCGGATACGTGCCGGCCGTGGAAGGCATGATGATGGCGTCCTTCGTCTGGCCGGCGGGCAGAAGCAGCGAGCTATGGCGTCTGGGCGGAGACCGGTACAGATTGCCATCCTCGGCCAGTACGTCCATGCGAGCACCCACAACCACCGGCGTATGCGTTTCGAGCCCCGCGTTGAGGAATCGAATCAGCACGCGGTCCCCGACCGTGCCGGCCGGCACCGCGGCGGTTGTCCCGGAATAGGCCTCGCCGTTGACGAGGAAGTACTTCGGGTGGTAGTCGATGGTGCTCGTAGTCCCCAACCCGGGACCATAGTCGCCCGCGGCCACCGCCGCGTGCAAGGCGGGGTCCAGTTCGCTGTAGAGAAGCACCACCTGCGCATCGTACGCACTGACCGGATCGTCATACGCCTGCCCCGCCGTGGAGGACTCCACGATCAAGGTGCCGTACAACCCCATCTGCACCTGCACTGCGACATGGCTGCCGCTGTGGTACAGGTAGGTGCCGGCCTTAAGATTCGTCCAAGTATAGGATTCCGTGGCCGTCGGCGCCGTCTCATGCGTGAACGACCGTGCCCGCCAACGTCCTTGGTTGTCCTGGAACTTCTGCGGCGTCATCGCCGCCAGTTGCCCCGGGATCACCATTGAGACCGGCTCCGAAAGGTCGTTGGTCAGGTTGATGGTGAGCGTGTCCCCTTCCGCGACGGTGATCTGGGGGCCTGGGAGGGTTACCGGATTCAGGTCCTGCCCGAATGCCCACACGGTGATGATTTCACCGTCGGGCATCGTGACGGTCGTCGCCTCCGCCCTGAAATCAAGCGTCACCGTCGCCGCGGACGCAGGGAGCACAACGAAAGCCGCAGCCACTACCAGCGCCGCGCTCACGGCGCCAACGCGCATCGTCTGTCCAAAAATCATGTCTGGTGCCTCCTGCCTTACGGAATGGGAACACCCGGCGGTTCGATAATCAGCATGGTCATCATGCCACCGGGAAAGATGTCAAAGTTGACCATTTCACGCTCGTTGTGAGAGTGCCACATGAAGAAGTAGCCGGCATTCGCATTGTCGCCCCCCTGCCCCGGTGGAATGCTGCCCTCAACCCCGAGGAACGGGCTGCCGCTGTAGTTGCCTCCGAAGGCAAACTCCTGGTCCCCGGGCAGGACGACCGGAAACGGCTTCCCGTGATCCGGCGCGTACTCGCCCGGCTCGAGCGGATCGTCCGGCGCGTGACCATAGATGTCCCAGCCCAACTCGGCGCCGGTCCACTCGAAGATCACGTCGAGCGTCTGACCGGGAACAGACGCGAACGTGAAATCGCTGTAGGCCAGATCGGCCCCGGCCCCCGGCGTGCTCTCGAGCAGCCGGCCGTCTTGAGCGATCACCACACCGTTGTTCCCGTGTGTGTGATAGGGATGAAGGTCCTGCCCGGCCCCAACGATGCGCATGAGCAACCGCTCACCCGGATGCATCCGCGGCAGGCAGTTGTAGGGCTGGTACGGCAACCACGGAACGTCCGCGGCAAGCATGGTGTCCGGCGCATTACGGCCGTTGATGAACCAGTACACGGGGTGGAAAGTGGTCGTGTCGACCATCTCGGTCAACCCGAACTCGACCAACAGGTGCAGCGTATAGTCGGTCTCGGTGAGGAGGAACAGGTACTCGTGATCGTAAGCGGAGTCGGCGTGATCGTACGCCCGCGGACTCATGGGATCGAACCCCGCCGGCCGGACAATCAAGGCGCCTACGAGCCCCATTTGGATTTGCAGGTCCACGTTGGTCCCGCTGTGATACTGGTACGTGCCGGGCTCATTCGCCACGAAGGAATAGGAAACCGTGCCCCCACCTGCGGACGCCTCCGCCGTCAGCAGGCCGGGGACGCCGCCATTGGTGGTCACATCTTCCTGCCCCGGGAATAAGATAGACGTCGGTTCACTCAACTCATTGGTGAGGTTTACGGTGACCACGTCACCCTCGTTCACGATAAGCGTGGGGCCCGGATACTGGAAGACACCGCCGGTCTCCGCGTAGCTCCACATATGTACACTCAAACCGTCCGCACCGCTGACGTTGCCCGCGCGGGCGGTCAGGTCGAACGTGGTGCCGGTAAGACCGGGGATCACGGCCTGGGCCTGGACGTCGGTTGCACACAGGGCCAGGATCCCGGCCACGATCAGCGCGACCCCGCTTCTTCGAAAGAACGATCGCCATTTCATGATATCGTACTCCGTGCTCGGTTCCGTTCCTTGTCAGTTTCCGACATGGTTGCCGCTGCTCCAACGATTCGCAGGGGGCTTCGCGCCCTCGCCGGCAACCGACTCAGCCCCCACGCCGTCCCGGTGCAGCGAGTCCAGGCCGCCCCGGTTCGCATCGTCCGAGCCCTGCGGAGGGGCCGCCGCCGCGCTGACGATAATCTCCGTCATCATGCCGCCGTAATCCTCCACGTCATTGCTCAGGTAGTTCAGGTTCGTCGTGTAGAGGAAATACGTCCCCGGCGCGACGTCGATCGTATCGAGAATCACGTCGGCCGCCTCGCCACCGCCAAGCGTCACCGCCGTCGTATCGACGTACAGGTGCTCGCCACCGGGTCCCTGCAGGACGCGGGCCCCGCGCCCCACGATCTGCATGGGAATACCAAGGACCCGAACGGTGTAGAAGTTGGTCACCGAGAGATTGGAAACGCGCAACAGGATCCGCTCGCCCTGGGTGGCCGTAATCAGCGAAGAGACCTGCTGGGAATAACGGGCCTCGAACCCCTCGTCGTCCGCCGTGTTGAGCAATGGGCCGGGTTCCACGGTGTCCGGATAGCCCCGTCCGTTCAACATCGCGAACGTGTCGTTCATGTTGGCGAAGGGTAATGGCTGTACCGTGTAGCTGGCGTCGTGGAAGTCCGGGTCAAACGAGTGCATCTGGATCGGGTAGTCGACGTCGTACCCGGTCGACCCATCTCCGTCGTTGTAGGCGAACTTGTCGTACATCCGGCCGGAACCCGCCGGGTACTCGTACACGGTACCATCCTGGGCGGGTAGCACGTACAGGTTGCCCACCATGCCCATCTGCATGTGCTCGGTCGCCTCGACGTGGCAATGCCACATGTAGGTCCCCGGCTCCACGACGTTGTAGTAGTACGTGAATGTCGATCCCATGTTGATCGCGATCGAAGCCTCCGGCACGCCATCGAAAATCGAGGCGGCATTGGGGAACCCGTGCCAGTGCACCGTGTGGGGGTCGAAAAGATCGGGACGCACCATCATCCCCACGTTGGTGAGGCTCAGGTAGAGCTCCTGCCCTTCGCGAACGACAATCGTCGGAGCCGCAAGCTCCGCGGCCAGCGTTCCTGCCATCATGACCTCGGCGTCCGGTACGCCGGTGACGTTGTGGAATCCGAACGTGTACATGAGCCGGCGGTCGTCGTTCGCCATGTTGATCAACCCGTCGCCGGCCGCCAGATGCATGCACACGACGTCCGGGTCGTCCGAAATTCCGTCGTCGTCCACGTCGGCCGGACATTGGGAGAACACGTCCGCCGCCGCCGGCACGGCCCCGATGATGAGGAAGGACATCAGCAGTCCGCATGCGCGGTAACACCTGATGCTGTTCATAAGCCTACTCCTTTCGTATCTGTTACTCCGGCGGCCCGGGGGCCATGCCGTCTGGATCATTCACTTCAGAGGCGCCAGATCGATGGCGCTTCGTCACGGCCGACCGACCCTCACGGTCCGGTCAAGGCGGCGCCGAACTCCGCGTAATCCTCCAGGTCGATGAACTCATCCCCACTCATGTTTCCGGGCTCACACCCGCCGACCGCAAGCTGGCCGAAACAGAGCATGAAACGGTGGTAGTCGAACAGGTCGACGTCACCGTCACCGTCGAAATCACCGTCGCCGTAGGCCACACACATCTCCTCCGCCTCGTCACACCACGCCTCGTCACCGCACGGAGAGGTGCCCGCCAGGCAGCCGACAACGGGATCGCAAGTCTCAATGCCATCGCAGAACACACCGTCGTCGCACAACGCGTCGTCTGCCGTGTGCACACACGCGTCGAGGTCCTCGTCGCACGAGTCCACCGTGCAAGCCACGCCGTCATCGCAGTCCGGCGGGATCCCCACCCGGCAGTCCAGCAGTCCGTGACACAGCTCGACCCCGTCGCAGTAGAGGCCGTTGTCGCACAGCGCGTCGTTGGGCATGTGCACGCAGGCGTCGGTCTCCGCGTCGCACGAATCATCCGTGCAACCCACGCCGTCGTCGCAGGTGGGCGGCGTGCCCGGCTGACAGCCCAACGTCGGGTCGCACGTCTCTGCCCCGTCGCAGAACACACCGTTATCGCACGGAGCGTCGTCCGGCGTGTACACGCAGGCGTCGGAAACCTCGTCACACGAATCCACTGTGCAACTCACGCCGTCGTCACAAATGGGTGGCGTGCCGGCCTGGCAATCGAGGACCGCATCACACGTCTCCGCCCCGTCGCAAAAGACGCCGTTGTCACACAGACCGTCGTTGGGCGAGTTGATGCAGGCATCCGTCTCCGGATCGCATGAATCGTCCGTGCAGCCCACCCCGTCGTCGCACGTGGGCGGCGTGCCCGCCTGGCAATCGAGGACCGCATCACACGTCTCCGCCCCGTCGCAAAAGACGCCGT
>CAZBUJ010000012.1:0-113 GCA_964495075.1 uncultured Phycisphaeraceae bacterium | reverse complement strand
CGTCCGTGCAGCCCACCCCGTCGTCGCACGTGGGCGGCGTGCCCGCCTGGCAATCCAACGTCGGATCGCATGTCTCCGCCCCGTCGCAGAACACGCCGTTGTCACACAACGCG
>CAZBUJ010000011.1:0-93450 GCA_964495075.1 uncultured Phycisphaeraceae bacterium | reverse complement strand
CGCCGCGGGTGGGTGTGGGCAGGCATGGTATTCCACACGCTTCCCGGCATAAGCTCGGTGTATCCCATCACCAACTGGCAGCTCCGAACCCCCTCCTCGTGGATGTACTGAAAGACGGTGCGCCGGTTCGCCTCCTCGTCTGAGCCGAGCGGCACGGCCCTGGCGTCGGCGTGCCGGACATGCGTCGTGGGGTAGTCCGCATGCGCGGGGTAGCTGAGCAGGTAGAATTGCGCCGGCTCCGCCCGGTCCGCGCTGGCAAAAGAGACTTGGCGACTGCCGCGACCGACGTACAGCGCATCGCGATACGCCAGGGCGAAGGTGCGACCGTCCACGTTCACGGTCCCGGCGCCACCGATGTTCAGAATGCCCAACTCCCGCCGCTGACAAAAATGCTCGGCACGGAGCGCATCCGGGCTGGGCAGCGTGAGACTTGCCGCCGCCGGCACGGCTGATCCGACGACCGCCCGGTCCAGATCCGTCAAGGTCAGATTGATCGTCCCTGACTGGAATAGCGATTCGATCATAAACGCGGCCCGCAGGGCGTTCGTGTCCATACCGACGTATCGCACTGCGTCAGCCGTCCGGTGAATTCGCATTGCAGCGTTGCTCATCTCGTGTCCATTCTCTCGCGGTAACGGGTGATGCGATTGTCCAGGTACTGCCGGCTCCTCCTGCGTTGAACCGCGCACTTCACGACCTAGGCTGTACGACTGGTCAGTCGCTGACCCAACGCGTCCGAAAGCAACTTGGCCGCCCGAGTCACCTCCCGCGCCACGGCCGGTACCTTTCGCTTCGCGAAGCGCACCGTGGCGGCCGTGATGCCGAGCGCGGCCACCGCGTCACCGCGCGCGTCGAATACGGCGGACGCCAGGCACCGCACCCCGTCATGGTACTCCTCGTCGTCCAGCGCGTAGCCCTGCCGGCGTATGGTCTCGAGTTCCGCCTCGAGCGCGACCATGGTGGTGATTGTTCGACCGGTACGCCGTTCGAGCCGCTTCCCCTGCAGAATACCGCGAACCTGCGCCGGTGGCAGGGCCGCCAGAAGGGCCTTACCCGCTGCGGCGCAGTGAATCGACACGAGCGTCCCGGGCCGGCTCGCTACGCGGATCGGATTCGGGCTGTCGGCCACCTGCAGAATGAGCATCTGGTCGCCCGTCCGCACGGCGAGGTGCGCGGTTTCCCCCGTTGTCTGCGCCAGTCGTTGGAGCACGGGTTCCGCCAGCGAGTGGATCTCGACCGTCTGCAGCGCCAACAATCCCAACCGCAGCAAACCGGCGCCCCCGCGGTACCGTCCATCGACCTCCTCGACCAGCCCCTCCGCACGCAGCGTGCGCAGCACGCGGAACGCCGTCGTGCGCGGCATCTGGAACTTCCGGGCCACTTCGCTGGCCGAGTGGGGGCCACGCTCAGCCGCCAGCCAGCCGAGTACCTGGCACGCCTTCGCCAAACTGGGAATCCGATACTTGTCCATATTTGAACGATATGTTTCTACATAGGTCATTTTCGCGATCGCCCGCCGGATGTCAAGCCCCCCGCGGCGACCCGCCACGTGGATCCCCGGCCGGAGGGGGCCGATCGCCCGCCGCGTGCCGTGTGCGGTGGTGACGGCCTGCCACCGGCGGAGACACCGAAGCCCCCGATCGACCGGTGTCGACAACCAGGGCAACGTCCGGCCCGCACCCGTGTGCGGCGATTCGCGCACGATTCCCGGCTCTCATCGGGCCCCGCGTTTGACCACCGCGGTGGCCGTCGGCAGAATAACCAAGCTATGCACGTTTTGACGCGCCCGCGGCATGATCGCCGCCTGCACGCCGTCGAGCTTTTCCCCGCACGTGCACCACCGAGCGCAGCGCAGGAGAAACCCATGTCACTCGCCACCGTCCTGCCCGTCCTGTTGATGTCAGCCGACTGGCAGCCCGGCAATGACGACCACCCGAGTACGTATGACAGTGACGGATACTGTCTGGTCTGGTCGCAGGAGTTCGATGAACCGGGTCATCCCGACGAGGCCGTGTGGGGGTACGAGCGCGGTTTCGTCAGGAACCAAGAGGCGCAGTGGTACCGACCTGAGAACGCCTCCGTTGCGAATGGCTGTCTGATTATCGAGGCACGCCGCGAACGTGTTCGCAATCCCGGGCATGACGCGAACTCCAAAGACTGGCGTCGCAGGCGCGAGTTCGCCGATTACACGTCCGCGTCCCTCACCACTCGGGGCAAGCACGCGTGGCTCTACGGACGTTTCGAGATGCGGGCGAGGATCGACACGCGGGCCGGCCTTTGGCCGGCGTGGTGGACGCTTGGCTCCGCCAACTCAGGACGCCATTGGCCCGCCTGCGGCGAAATCGACATCATGGAGTGCTACGACGGCGTCCTTCTCGCCAATGCCTGCTGGGCGAAGAATGGCGGCGGGCAGAACTGGGACGCGGTTCGCAAGCCTCTGCGGGATCTCGGGGGAGACGGCTGGTCGGCCGGTTTCCACGTTTGGCGCATGGACTGGGACGAAGATAGCATCATGCTGTACGTCGACGGCCGCCTCCTCAATACGATCGCGGTCACACAAACTCTCAATCCGGACGGCTCCAACCCATTCCGCGAGCCCCATTACATGATCGTGAACCTCGCGGTCGGCGGGACGCGGGGCGGCGATCCTTCCCTCACGAAATTCCCCGCCCGCTACGAGGTCGACTACGTACGCGTTTACCGAAAGCGGGACTGAACCGGCGTACGTTTTCGGCAGTCCTCGTCGGGGGCACGGCGGACCGTGCGGCAGCCGAACCGGCCGCCGGCATGGTGCGGGGCCTTCGGCGCGAGGTCCGCGAACTCGCGGACCCGGGCGAGCGGACGATCGCGCTCCAGCCGAAGGAGATAGGCCGCGTTTCGCTCCATGGTCCGGCGAAACGGGCCCTCCGGAAGCCGCACTTGCCAAAGCGCAAAGGGCTCCGCTTACAACCGCGCGCTCGGTGGCACGGCGCCGGTCACTTCTAACGGCGTCTCGGAGGGTCCGCAATCAGGTCGGCCGCGAAAGTCACGAAGAGCGCGCGCGAAAAGACCGGATGGATCATCGTGCGTCTCATGCCCAAGGAGCACTCTCCTTTGGGCCGGTCTCGCCCGGGGAAGGGGAGCGGCGTGGCTCCCGCGGATCTTGGACCCGGGTCATTTCGTCTCCAGGCGAAACAACGCAATGCCAAACGCGGGTACTCGAAGTCGGCCATCGAACTGGAACTGTCCACTGACGATGCCGACGCGCTGGTTCTGTGCGTCGTTGTAGGCGTTCGGATCGCTGGTGGCGACCTGCCACACGGCGCCGTCTTCGCCCACGTCAGCCCCCTCGATGTCGGCGCGCAGAGTGACCTCCGCCGCGTTCGGGTTCACGACGCCGATCGTCAGCGCGTCTCGCTTTTCGGTCCACGCCGCGGCCACGTCCAGCGCCAGAACGCCGAAGTCGCCGTCGAGTTCGACCGGGACGGCGCCGAAATGCCTGCGGTAGAGCATCAGGGGAAGGGCGGTCGTGGCGAGGAACGCGTCCGTCTTGGTGGTTTTGATACAGCCGATGACGTTCACCGTCTGAGCGTAGTTGGCCATCTCGATGATGTCGGACTGGCGGAAATACTCGTGCAGTCCGGCGGCGATGCCCAGGGCGTCGCGGTGCCGGTATCGCGTACCCAGTTCGCCGTAGACGTACCGGTCGTGGTCGTACCAGTAGTTCCACTCGTCCATGGCGATCCGGATGTTCTTTCCGGCCAGCCGGGGGATCTGCCGGCGATAGGCGCGATGGGCCTCGGCGATCCGGCGGACATTGTTCGTTGTCTGCTGCACGTGGTTGATCACATCGTCCATCGCGCCGCAGTAGAAATGCTCGCTGATCAGGTCCATCTGATCGGCGCAGTGACGCAGCATGCCCTGCGACCAGTCGCCGACGTTGCCCACGGCGACCAGCGTCAGATGGGGATCCACGGCCAGCATCTTCTCGGCGAAGTCATTGTGCTTGAGCACGTAATGGTGGAACTGCATGTACCCCAATTGCCAGTTGCCGTACATTTCGTTTCCGATGCACCAGTACTTGACGCCGTAGGGTTCCGGGTGTCCGTTCGCGGCCCGCCACCGGCCGCCGATCGTGTCGGTGCCGGCGTTACAGTATTGGACTTCCTGAGCGGCGGAATAGCTGTCCCCGAACCCGTCGTTCACGGCGATGAGCGGTTCGGTACCGACGATCCGACAGAATTCCAGGAACTCGTCGATCCCGAAATCGTTATGCTCGACGCCGGTCCAGGCGGGGTTCTTGCGCGGCGGCCGGCGGTCACGGTCGCCGATGCCGTCGCGCCAATTGTAGCCGCTGACGAAATTTCCTCCCGGCCAGCGGTAAATCGGAGCGTCGAGCTGTTTGATCAGCGCGAGCGTGTCCTTCCGCATGCCGCTAATGTTGTCCGCCGGCATCAGTGAGATCGTGCCCACGTACACGGGACCGTCGGAAACCGTGATGCGGAGGCTGGCCTCGTTCGTCGAATCGTCGGCGACAAAGGAGAATTCGTGCTTCTCGTACGTTCGGCCGACGTCCGCGATCGCCGCGTCGCCGTGGGCGCCGGAGAGCGTCACGGTGGCCCGGGCGGCGCCGGGGGATTTCAGCCAGATGTACCCGGTATATTTCTCACCCGCGACAATCCCGAGATCGTTCTGCTGGATGGCGGCGCCGGGCTGGAGGAGGGGCGTGTGGTCACCAACGAACGAGTCCTCCCGGACCATGGAGACGCCCGCCGGGTCGCCGATGATCTGCCACGGCGAGCGGGCGACCACCGGGAATTGCATCGCGCGGTCCTGCGGTTCGGCACGATAGGGTCGGTAGTCTGCCTCAATCGGGAAATAGAACTTGCGGTCCTCCAACATCTCGGACCAGATTCCGCCATAGATACAGCGTCCCAGATGCTCTATGAACTGGCCGTAGATGAACGGATGGATCGGCGCGCGTTCCCGGTGCGCGCGGATCACCACCTCCGGCTTGAAGTTGCTCAGGTCGAGCTCCTCCAGCCGGATATCGTCGTACGTAGCGGTCCCGGTCGACCGGCCCCAGCCACCGAACAGGCAATTGACGGTGATCGACTCGCGCCCGCCGGCGCGGACGATGCTCTCGACGCACGTCCAGTCGCTCGTGCCACAGACGGCCGCGGTGGCCGAGGCGGGCATCTGGTGGACATTGAGCAAGGCGCCGCGCCCGCTGCCCGGCTCCATGCCAACCGTTCGAGTCCAGCCGCTGAGTCGGTACACGCCACCCGGCCTGACCGGGGCGGTGGTTTGCCAGGCGAGGTCACCACCGTCGGTCGACGTGATGCGAACGCCGCGCGTCCCGTCACGCCCATCATCCACCAGGGCGAATTCGCCGTTGCCGGACCACGTGTGGGTCGTCCAGCCCTGAGGCTGCCCGTCGCGGGTTACCTCAAACGCCGGATTCGAAACGAGGTTTTCACCGGCCGATGCCGACGGGACGGTCCAGGCGGTCATGAGAACCGCGGCTCCCCAAAAACGTTCGATGCGAAAGGACAAAGCTCTCATGAGTGTGCACTCCTGGGCGGGAACCAACCAGTTGGGAATTCGAGGCCGCCGCGCGACACCTCTCCACGGGCGGACGCGGCCCGGTCAGGAGAAACATGGTCACGCGCCGATGTCCCGCGCCCGCTGTCCGACGGACGCCTCGGCCGGCGTCGGGGCGAGAACCACACGATCCAGCGCGGCCCGCGCCAGGCCCAGCAAGCGCTGCCGCGGCGCGGCCTCGACCCGGATGTTGCCGAACCGCCCCCAGAGGGCATGGGCGTTGATGCCCTCGGCCACGCATTCGAGTACGCCGGGTCCGAATTCGAGCAGGTCTCCGACAAGGACGACCTTGGACACCCCGGCCGTGTTGAGCGCGCCCGCGATGACGTGCGCGGCGTCGGAGAGCGTGCCGTGCAGCCACTCCGGCAACTTCCTGCCCGCCAACTCGCTGATGAGCTGAGCCCAGGTACGCAAGTCCCGCTTCGTGTGTCGCCGGGCCGTCCGCAGTAACCCACGGCGACCGAGGAGCGTTTCAAGGCAGCCCACCCCGCCGCAGCCGCACGTTCGGCGGTTCCCGCGAATCGGCGTGTGGCCGATTTCGGCAGACAGTGGCAGCGGCCCGGTTTGCAGCCGGCCGTCAATGACCAACGCACCACCGACGCCGTCGCCGGAATCCACAAGGAGGTAGCTGTCGTGCGGATCGGAGCGGACCAGGTACCCCAGCGCGAGGGCACGGATCTCCTGCACGACGACGAGCCGGCTTGGAATCGCGCGGGCGATCACGTCGAACAAGTGTGTACCCTCGGTCCAATGGAGGTTGGGCGAGTACAGGACGCGTTTCTCGAGTTCGTCCACCACGCCGGGCACGCTGATCAGGACGGCAAGCGGATCGTCGATATCCAACATGCCGACGGCAGTCTTCAGCCGTCTTTCGAAAACGCCCAGGTCGGCCGTGGTGCGGAATTGTGCCGTTTGAATATCACCGACCGGGCCGGCGATCGGCAGTGCCGCCAACTGCGTCTTGTGGACCCCCAGCTCGACGACGACGTGCCGGCGGCGACTTCGGGCGAGCCCGTAGTACTCCGCCGGCCGGCCGAGCGTCGGTCCCGGCTTGGCGGTCTCCGAGACAGTCTTCTCGACGACGCCGGCCGATACGAGGTTCTCGACGACCTTGCCAATGGTGGCCACGGAGAGCCCGGTCTGCCGGGCGAGTTCGGCGCGGGCCAGGCTCGACGAGCGGAGGAGCAGGTGCACCACCTGTCGCTCGGTCACGCGTCGGAGTCCGGATGGATGCGAGCTCTTGAAAGAACGTGTCCGTGTGCCGGGTGCAAGTCGCGACGGTGCCCCGGCGCGCTCACTATCACCCGCCAGGTCCGCACCGCGACGCAAACGTATAGTGATTTTGTCGTTCGTCTCGCCCATCGGTACACTCCCGGACTACCCACTGAAGTACAGATACGCTGCCGCGATCACGATCAGCACCGCGACCGAGGCGATCACGTCACCGGCTTTCCAACTCGCGCGCGTTTTACGACGGTCATCGTCGGACAACGTGCCAAACGTCAGCCCCCGGATCCGCTCGGCGGCAGGGGCCGCGGTCGCGTAGCTCACACCGATGAGCGTGAAGAGGCTGACAAAGAAGATGAGCACGCTGTAGTACTGGAAATACATGTTCTGCACGATCCACAGGAACGATCCCTCCGCGTAACCGTCTTCGAACCCGCTGAGCTCGAGTGATACCGGCGTATCGACGGCGAGCCGGAATAGACCGAGCGCGAACCCGACGATTAACGCCGCCAGACATCCCTTGGCATTGAGCCGTTTCATCAGCACGCCGAAGAAGAATACGACGAAGATCGGCGGGGCGAGGTAGCCCTGCACGCTCTGGAGGTAATAGTAAAGGCCTCTGGATCCCTGGATGACCGGGACCCACGCCAGGCCGACGACGACCATCACCGTCGTGACGGCACGACCCATCCAGACCAGCTCCGGCTGTGAAGCGTTCTTCTTGAAGTGCCGGTAGAGATCCATCGTGAACAACGTCGAGGAGGCGTTGAACACCCCGGCAAGCGATGACATCAGGGCGGAGAGCAGGCCGGCGACGACAATGCCCCGGACTCCGATGGGGAGCACGTGCTGCACCATCAGCGGAAACGCCGCCTGGGCGTTGTCCGTGACCAGCTTGCCTTCCGCGAACAACTCGGTCTCGAGCGTGGCGATCCGGCCGCTCTTGGCCAGGGCGAAGCAGATCATGCCCGGGATGATGAAAATGAACACCGGGAGCAGCTTGAGCACGGCGGCGAGAATGCTGCCGCGGCGGGCCTGCGTCTCGTTCGGCGCGCCGAGGGCGCGCTGCACGATGTACTGATCGGTGCACCAGTACCACAGGCCGATGATCGGCGCGCAGAACAGCATGCCGAGCCAGGGGTAGTTGCCGTTGAAGTACCAGGCCTGACGGACGATTTCGCCACCGGCGTTCGTCTCGAGAACCGGCGCCCACGCCCCTTCCACACCCGCCGGGACCAGCGGCTTCCACAGGTTGAACATGCCCGAGCCGCAGATCTCCCGCAGTTCGCCCCAGCCGCCGAGTGCACGGAGGCCGAAGATGGTGACGAGCAGGGAACCGAAGACGAGAATGATGGTCTGCAGCGCCTCGGTGTACGCGACCGCCCGCAGTCCGCCGAGGACGGTGTAGAAACCGGTGAAGACGATCGCCAGAATCGAGCCCAGCCAGAAGCTGTTGAGCGTGAACGGTCCGAGCGAGATCTGCAGTTCCGGCAGGAGCGTGCTGAACACGACGCCCCCGGCGAACACGCCGACCGCCACCTTCGTGACGACATACGCCGTCAGGGAGATAATCGACAGCACATAGCGCGAAGCGGGGGAAAAGCGCTTCTCCAGGAACTCCGGCATCGTGAAGACGAGCGACCGCGAATAGAACGGCACCATCACCCACGCCAGCACCAGAAGGCACCACGCGTGCAGCTCGTAATGGGCCATCGCGACGCCATCGGTGCACCCGGAACCGGCCAATCCGACGAGGTGCTCGGAGCCGATGTTCGAGGCGAAAATGGACGCGCCGACAATAAACCAGCCCAGCCCGCGGCCGGCCAGGAAATAATCGTCGGCGGTGTTCCGTCCACGGCGGATCAGCCACCATGCCACGCCGAAGATCACCAGAAAATAACCGGCGATGATCAGCCAGTCGATGAGATGCATCTCAGCGGACTCCCGCGACCCCGGTTGGAGAAGGCGTGTGCTTCCGAATTCCTCACAGAGACCTGTCCTATGCTCGGGTGAACGCCCCGAATGTCGTCGCGTCGTTCCAGCGCAACGCGTTCCGCACGTCGCGCAGCTTCGTGCCCGAATCGATCACGATCAGCTCCACCCCGGCAATCTCGGCGAAGTCCTCCAGTTGAGCGGTGTTCACGGCCATGCTCAGGCACGTATGGTGCGGTCCGCCGCCGAGAATCCACGCCCCCGCCGCCGTCGTTAGATCGGGCTCCGGCCGCCACAGGGCGACGCCGACCGGCAGCTTCGGCAGAGGCTCCGGCGCCTCGAGCACTTCGACTTCGTTGACCAGCATGCGGAAACGATGCCCCACGTCAACGAGGGCGGCGTTGACGGCTCGCCCCGGTGCCGCCTCAAAGCAAAGGCGGACGGGATCGGCCTTGCCGCCGGCGAAGAGGGGGTGGATTTCCAGCGTGGGCTTGCGGCGGGCGAGCGATGGGCAGATCTCCAGCATGTGCGCGCCGAGCACCAGCTCCCGCCCCGGCTCGAGGTGGTACGTGTAATCCTCCATGAACGAAGTCCCGCCGGGTTGTCCGTTGCCCATGACCTTCATGGCGCGCACGAGCGCGGCGGTCTTCCAATCGCCCTCGGCACCGAAACCGTACCCGTCGGCCATCAGGCGCTGTACCGCGACGCCGGGAAGCTGGCTCAGACCGTCGAGGTTCTCGAACGTATCGGTGAACCCCTTGAACCGGCCGGCGTCAAGAAAGCTGCGCAGGCCGAGCTCGATGCGGGCCGCCCCCGCCAGCGCGCCACGCTTGTCGCCTCCTGCCCGGACCGCTTCCGCCAGGTCGTACGCGCTCTCATAGCGATCGACGAGCTCGGCGACCTGCCGCGCCGATACGGCTTCAACGTGCGTGACCAAGTCACTGAGGCTGTAGCCGTTGACGCTGATGCCGAATCGGGTCTGGGCCGCGACCTTGTCGCCGTCCGTCACCGCGACTTCGCGCATATTGTCGCCGAACCTCGCGAATCGGGCGCCTTGCAGGTCGTGCCATGCAACAGCCACCCGCGCCCAATCCGCCAGTTCCCGAACCACCCGCACGTCCTGCCAGTGACCGACGATGACCTTGCGAGGCAACTTGAGCCGGGCGCACACGTGGCCGAATTCACGGCCACCATGCGCCGATTGGTGCAGGTTCATGTAGTCCATGTTGATCGTGGACCACGGGATGTCGCGATTGAACTGCGTGTGAAGATGGGCAAGTGGCTTTCGCAGTACGCTCAGGCCGCCGATCCACATTTTCGCCGGCGAGAAGGTGTGCATCCAGCACACGAGTCCCACGCAACGGTCGCTCGCATTGGCGCGATTGCAGAGTTCCGTGATCGCATCCGCTCCGGTCATCACCGGCTTGTACACCAGTCGCGCCGGCAGACCCGCTTCGGCGGACAGGCCGGCGACGACCGACTCCGCGTTTCGGGCGACCTGCTTGACGACGTCATCTCCATACAGGTGCTGACTGCCCGCCACAAACCACAGTTCGTTATTCTCGAAAGAGAGCATGCTGAATCACTCCCGAACGTCGCTGCATGCGTTGTGCTGGACGGTCAACCAGAGCGTGGTGGCGGTTGCCCGTAGCGGGCATCCGGGCCGTGTTTGCGCTCGTAATGCATCTTCTGGAGGTGCGCCTCCAGCAGCGGGGGGGTCGGCGCCAGTTGCCAGGTCCCCAACGCCATCTCCGCCACGGCCTCCAGCGCGATAGCGTTATCCACGGCGGCGCCGACGGTCGGCCCCCACACAAAAGGCGCATGCCCCGCTACCAGGACGGCCGGCATCGAGTCTGGGTCGAGTTCGTTGAACCGTTCAACAATCACCTTGCCCGTGTTGGTCTCGTAGTCTTCAGCGACCTCTTCGGGCGTCAGCATCCGCGTCACGGGGATTGTACCATGAAAATGGTCCGCGTGCGTGGTGCCCAGGCATGGAATCTCCCGCCTCCCTTGGGCGAACATCGTGGCGAAGCGGCTGTGCGTATGGACGATTGCGCCGATGTTGCGGAAACACCGGTAAAGGCAAATGTGGGTGGCGGTGTCGGACGACGGGCGTAACCCGCCCACCTGCACCGTGCCCTCCAGGTCGACCACGACTACCTGGTCTGCTTCAAGTGCGTCATACGCCACCCCGCTCGGCTTGATGGCCACCAGCCCTCGATCGCGATCGATGGCGCTGACGTTCCCCCAGGTGAGCGTGACCAGCCCGCAGGATGCGAGCCGGCGATTGGCCACGCACACGGCTTCGCGGAGTTGCTCGATCATGTCCGACACGGGTACCCCCCCGATCACTCGACCGACTCGCGCCGTACGCGATCACGCAAGGCGAGCAGGTCCTTCATCACGTTTTGGACGCCACCGTCGCCCCGCCCCGAGAAGGCGTCGTGGAGCCGGCAGTACAGTTCGTAGAGTTCCGCGTAGACGGCGGCGTGGTGCGGGTCCGGTTCGAAAGTCTCCGGTCTCGTTCCGGTCATCCGGCTTTGGGCCGCCTCCACGGATTCGTACGCGCCGCCGACGACGGCACCGAAAACCGCCGCGCCCAGGGCGCACGTCTGCGGGGAGCGACTGATGCGCATGGGGCAATTGCACACGTCCGCGTAGATCTGCATCACGAGCGGGTTCTTCTCTGCAATACCGCCGCAGTTGACGACCTCGCGTATTTCAACACCGTACTCTTCGATGCGCCGAATGATCGTCAGCGCACCGAATGCCGTGGCCTCGATCAATGCGCGGTAGATCTCGGGTGCGGTCGTGCGCAGCGTCTGCCCGATCAGCAACCCGGTCAGCCGGGCATCGACCAGGATCGTGCGATTGCCATTGTTCCAGTCCAGCGCGAGCAGCCCCGAGGCACCCGGGGCCAAACGCGCGGCCGCGGCGGTCAGTTGGGCATGCCCCCCGCTAGCGCGGCTGAATTCGGGCGGGGCGAGATGTTGTACGAACCAGTTGAAAAGATCTCCGACGGCGGATTGCCCGGCTTCGATGCCGTACATGCCTGGCAGGACGGACTCCGGCACGATGCCGCAAACGCCGGGGATATCGGGTAGATCGCGCTCGAGCGGGGCGACGGTGCAATCGCAGGTGCTCGTGCCGATGATCTTGACCAGCGTCCCCGGGCGACAGCCAGCCCCCACCGCCCCCATGTGGGCGTCGAAAGCACCGACCGCCACGGGAATGCCGGCCGGCAGGCCGACCGCCTCCGCCACCTCCGGCAAAAGGTGTCCCGCCACGCGATCGGCCGGCACGGCCTGCGTCTCGTACCGGAACCGAGAGAGGCCGGGCTGCAGGTCGTCCAGGAACTGCCGCGACGGCAGCCCGCCCCATGAGGCGTGGTACATGGCCTTGTGGCCCGCCGCGCAAATGCTCCGCGCGACGCGGTCCGGTGGCGTGTTTCCCGTCAGGTAGGCGGGTATGAAATCCGCCAGTTCGACCCACGAGGCGGTGGCTTCCGCCACGTCGGGGGCGGTCCGCACGAAATGGAGCAGCTTGGACCAGTACCACTCGGACGAGTATGTCCCGCCGCACTTCTCCAGGTAAGGCACGCCGGTCCGCCGGGCCTTGTCGGTGATCTCCTCGGCCTCGGCGTGGGATACGTGGTCCTTCCAGAGCCACGCCTGGGCCGCCAGATGCTTGGCAAACTCGGGCCGCAACCCCACGGGTCGCCCGTGCCGATCGACGGGCAGCGGCGTCGAGCCGGTCGTGTCAACGCCGATTCCCACCACCTGTCGCGGGGCGAATCCCACCGTTCGTCGCGCGCCCTGAACGGCCTCGCCAACCGCCGAACGGAATCCCCGGATGTAGTCGCCGGGATGCTGCCGGGCCAGGATGGGATCGACCGGGTCGCGCAGGACGCCGTCCTCGCCGCTCGCGTAGGCGTGGATCGCCGTGGAGACTTCGCTTCCGTCGCGGGTGTCGGCGATCACGGCCCGGACGCTGTTTGTGCCGTAGTCGACGCCGACGGCATAAGATGGTGGAGTTTCGCGCATGCAATCCGTTCGAATGCTGTCTCCGAGGGGCACGCCCCCGCCGGCGACCGCGGCTAGAACGGCCAGGCGATCGGCCGGCGCCCCAGGTTGCGAGGCACGAACGCCGGGCCCCACGTGAAGTCGATGTGTTTCTGGGGCGCCGGCCGGTCGACGTGGCCGTCGAGGAAAACGACGTTGTTCTTGAAGCCCGGATGGCGGTCGGGCATTCCACGAAGTAGGTGCTGCTCCCAGGGTCGGAATACCGCTCCCTGCGAGAAGTGATTGATCGGATCCTTCAGGTCGCGGAGCCCGACCGTCGACGGCCACACAAACGCGTGCCTGGTCTCGTTTACGGGGTAGGTCAGGAACGTAAACGAATCCAGCATCAGCGGTGTGTTCCCGATCTGCCGAATATTCGTGAGACGCTTGTAGTGGTACGGATGATCGTACGACACCATCTCCGGGTACGCCTGATCGGGATAGGGGATGCCGTGCCACGAGTTGGATGGATCGAACAGCCAGCCGTTGTATGCATAGCTGCCGTCGCCGTAGAGTTCCGGGTTGCGACGGTCCTCGTCCAGCGTGGGGGGATTGGGAGCACCGGCCGCCGCCCACGACCAGGCGACGCGGCCCTCGCCGGCACGGTGCCAGCCGACGGCGTCCTTCTCCCGGTCGCTCCGCCGTTTGGTGGACGGGCACATCATGATCTCGTCGACTTTGGACAGGATCGGCCTCAGCCACCGGTATCCAAGCGTGTGGCTCTCGTAGGGAAAGAGGTGGTCCTGATACTCCGTGACGTACACGTAGTACGCGCCGGCGATCTGCTTGAGATGGGTCCCGCAAACGACGGTCTTGGCTTGTTCGCGCGCCTGGCGCAGCGACGGAAGCAGAAGCGAGATCAGGAGGGCAATGATCGAGATGACGACCAGCAGTTCGACCAGCGTGAAGCCGCGTAGTCGGCATCGACCGTTCGCGGACGTGCAACAAGACATGCCACGATGGTCTTGCATGCTTGCTCTCCTCGAATACAGAAGGCCGTGACGCCTGGACCGGGATCGCGGGGCGGCCCCGTTGCGCCGCGCGCCGCCACCCGCCGTTCATCCGTTGTCAGTTCCCGAAGCGTCGCATGAACGCCCAATAATCTCTGGTGTCAACATCTCCGTCGTTGTCGATATCGGCCCGCTCGAAAACGGAAGTGCTTACGCCGACCGGCGGCACGGTGACGTCCGGTCCGGCGATGGCCGTCACAAACACCGTCGCGTCGTTCAGATCCACATCACCGTCATTGTCGAAGTCGAACGGATCGATCTCGGAGAGGATCAGCAGACCCTGGGGATCGACCAGCCCGGCGGACAGGCCCAGGGCGACCGGGGCCGAGTCGACGGCGGTTACGCGTCGAATAACATCGTTGGTGATGTCGGTGAAGTACACGTCCCCGGCGGCGAAGATCACGTTGGGGTAATCTTCCGCCACACCCATGTCATACACGTAGGTGAAGGACGGATCGCCCGGCGCAACATAGTCGAGCGTCAGAGCGCTGTACGCCCAGATGTCGTTGAGTTGATTCAGGCTCACCAGCAGCCGCCGGAGGATCGGGTCGTAGTACAAGCCCTTCGTCTCTCGGTGCTCGGTAGTCAGGACCCCCGCGAACACGCCGGTCGCGCCGCTGACGTCGAAACGCAGCACGCGGGAGCCCGGGTCGGGTGAACCGGCCGGATCCAGGTTGTTCGCGACGTACAGGTAGCCGTCCGGGCCGAACGCGAGGCCCTGCGGATCCTGAAGCACGTAGTTCGTGTCAATATCCGTGGTCGGGATGTAGGTCTCCGGCGGATTGTCGCCGACGAGATCGATGCGACAGATCACGTCCTCGAGGTCCGGGTCGCTCGCGGTCGAGTTCGGCTGCGCGATCGACACGAACAGGTAGGTGCCGTCCGGATGAACCGCGAGGCCGTTGGGGGTGCCGCTGAAGTCGAGACCGGGATCCCCGGAGTCGACCTCGGCGACCAGTCCGACGTAGTCGCCGGTGGAAGTCAGCTTCATCACGCGGTCCTGGAGGTCGGGGTCACCTTCGGCCAGGTACACGTACCCGGACGAGTCCTTCGCGAGCCCGATCGGCACCAGCAGGTCGAACTCGCCGACGACGCCTTCGGCAAAGACCGGCTGATCCGGATGGGGCACCCACACGCCGAATTGCGTGATGTTGTGCTTGAGCACCCGGTTGTTGCCGGTGTCGCTGATGAGGACTTCGGCCAGCGCAGTCATCACGATCGTCAGTTGCAACTGGGTACCGTCCACAATCGAGAGCGTTCCGGCGTCGGAGGCGAAGTCGGAGACCTGGATGTCGACGCTCGACGCCCCCGACCAGTCTATGATGATGTAATCCCCCGCCGCGAGATCGCCGTAATGGTCGACGTTGAGGTACACGGCGCCACTGGCGGGGCCGCTCAGCGCGCCGCCGGAGGCGATATCGATCCGGTCGTTCCCGCCGGTGCCGATCTCGAAGTTAAGATTGGCGTTGGCTTCAAGTGTGAGGTCCGGTAGCTCGAGCACGCCGATGCCATCGACGCCGGGGGCGATGACGCTGCCCGCCGAGGCCACCACCGCACCAACCACCGCGCCGTCGCCCGCCAGCGTCTGGCCGGGCGCCAGGACCATGCCGCCGCCGGAAAGACCGCTGAAGTCCAGCACGCCGTTCGTCGTGGCGCACTGGAGCAGCAGGGAGTGCGGTACGCTATTGGTGGAGCCCGGGTCGACCAGCGCGATGGTGCCCGAATCGACGGCCGTGATGCCCGAGTAGTTCTTCACGCCGACGAGATTGAGGACGCCGGCGGCGCCGTTGGCCTTCAGGACGCCCAGGGCCGTGCCTTCGGGAGCGTTTTCGAGTTGGCCGAAAACGCTGATTACTCCATCTCCGTCGAAACGGAAACGGCGTTCGGACGCGCTCTCGGCGAGCATGGCGAAGTCGGCCTCGATGTCGAGTTCACTGCCCGCGTCGGCGCGCACGAGGTAGCGGTTTCCACCCGAGTAGCCATTGATCTGTCCCGTCAGCGTGTTGACGCCGGCGCTGGCCACAATATGCGGAGGATCGCCCACCACGCGGGCGTTCAGGTCAAACGTCTTGCCCTGAGACACCCCGCCGGCGAACTCGACGGCGGAGAGCGGACCGCCGAACGCAGTGCTGCTGAGGCTGACCGTCGAATTCGGATCGCCCAGCGCCCCCGACGCCGTCAGCACGATGTTCCCGACACCGGTGAAAGTGACCGGTCCGGAGAAGTCGTTGAGCCCGTTGGACAGGGTGAGCGACGCCGCCCCGCCCTTGACCAGCCCGTCCGTTCCCGAAATCACGCCGCTGAGGGTCAGCGGGCCGCCGTCCGCATCAATGCTGAGCGTGCCGGCGCCGGTCACGTCGAACGCCACCGTCTGGCCGTTCGTGCTGAGGTTCGTCACGCCGGCGCTGAGTTCGATGGCGTTGCCGAGGAGGTTGAAGGCGGGAGCGTCCGATCGGAAGCTGATTCCCACGAGCTGGACGCCGGTCACGTCGTTGTTCAGCGTCGTGTCCGGACCGTTGGGGGCCGCAAAGGTAATCGAGTCGTTAAACCCGAAGAAGTTGGGGAGTACGTCGTCGACCCAGTTGGCCGCGACGCTCCACAGCGCGTTGACGTCGCCGTCCCACGTTCCCGGCGGTGGCGCCGCTTCTTCGGTCAGTTGGAAGTTGTCGACGAAGCCGCCGGTGCCCGGCTCCGGATAGCGGTCGCGGCTGAGACCGACGCCGCCGATGCCGGTGGTGGCGCTGGCGGGCAGGTCGTACACCCCCTGGCTGGTGCCGTTCAGAATGTACTCGGCGGTCCACGTGTCGTCCGCCGTGTCGAGAACGATTTCAACCAGGACCGGATCTGTCGCCGGGATGATGTCGCCGCCGAACGCAGGGTTCGACGTGCTCGGCCCATTGAACGCTTCGATGTCGTTGGCGGTGGGATGGGTCCGAAGCAGCAGCCACGCGTGAGCGCCGTTGTTCGAGTGGCGGACGCTGTAGTCGGTGGCCGTCCAGTCTCCGCCCGGCGGCGACGCCGGCATGAATCCGAGCGCGATCCAATCGGGGTAGTCGTTTTCGATTTCGGCCGAGAGCGTGTAGATCATGCCGCCCTCCGGCGTGAACGGCAGCCACGCCGCGTTCCCGTTGGGGCCGTCGGCGACGACGGTGTTGACCGAGCCGTCGTCCAGAAACGCCGGGCCGGCAGTCCACGTCTCGCCACCGATGTCGACCGCCGCCCCGTTCAAGGGATCGCCGCTGCCGCTGAAATCGTCCAGGTAAATCGTCGTCTGCGCGTAGCTCGGCGCCGCGCCGATGGCGATTAACGCGGCCGTCCCCAACGCGAAGCCAGAGCGGAACCAGCGCCTGGCCCGTCGAGGCGTGTTATAGGTGTCCAACGCCGCTTTGCTCATGGGTCTTCCTCCACACAGAGCAGGTGAAGTCGTCTGATTCCGTCGCGTACAACCGCGCGTTGCCGCCGGCGGTGCGTCCGGTGTTCCCCACTCCGCGGCCGCGCCCTACGGCCAAGACGCGCTCGACGATTTTTCTCGCGATTACCGGCGGCGTCGCAGCGCCAGTCCGCCGATGCCCAACAACATCACCGCCGCCGGCTCCGGCACCACCGTAAGCTCGAAGTTGTCGACGAAGCCGCCCGTGCCCGCCTCCGGGTAGCGGTCCCGGCTGAAGCCGACGCCGCCAATGTCGGTGGTGGCGCTGGCGGGCAGGTCGAACACGCCTTGGCTGCCGCCGTTCAGGATGTACTCGGCGGTCCAGGTGGTATCCATCGTGTTTAGAACGATGGCGACCGCGACCGGATCCGTCGCCGGAACGATGTCCCCGCCGAACGCAGGATTCGAGGTCCCCGGGCCGTTGAACGCTTCGATGTCGTTGGCGGTGGCATGGGTGCGAAGCAGCATCCACGCATGGGCCCCGTTGTTCGAATGGCGGACGCTGAAGTCGGTGGCCGTCCAGTCGCCGCCCGGCGGCGACGCCGGCATGAACCCCACCGCGATCCAGTCCGGGAAGTCGTTTTCGACCTCGGCCGAGAGCGTGTAGATCAGCCCGCTTTCCGGCGTGAACGGCAGCCACGCTGCATTCCCGCTCGGGCTGCCGGCCACGACGGTGTTGACCGATCCATCGTCCAGAAACGCCGGGCCGGCGGCCCAGCTCTGACCGCCGATGTCAACCGGTGAGCCGTTCAAGGGATCCCCGCTGCCACTGAAGTCATCGTAGTAGACCGTGGTGGCAAAGCTCGTCGCGGTCAACGACAAGACACACAGTACGCTCAACAACATTGTTCGCTTGCTTTTCATTTCCGAATCCTCCTTCGCCCGTACAAGAGAGAGTCATTGCCCGCCGTCAACACTGACGACGCGGTTCAATCCGCGAATCCGACAACTCATTCGCCCGACCCGAAACCGAAGAACTGTTGAACGATGGCAAAGTCCGCCAGGTCGACGCGTCCGTCGAGCGTGAAGTCCCCATCGGAACGACCACCTGGCCCGCCCATGTTCGCGATCAGCACAACAGCGTCCGATAGGTCGACGCCGCCGTCGAGATTGACGTCGCCTGGAACCAGCATGCTGATCTCCAACTCGTCCACCGTGCAGGCCTCGTTCCGCGCCTCGATCGCGATGTACTGCGTCGCGAGCGCGACGTGCGGCAGCGTCGCGACGTCGACCCGCGTGAGGCTGCCGGGCGACTGACCCGCGAGGCCGAAGTACAGGGATGCCCGAGCCGGGCCGAAGCCTGTGTCCTCCATGAACTCGATCACGAACCGCAGCGTGTAACTCGATGGCGGCGAAGGATCCAGTACATCTTCGCGCACCATCTCGCCGGATTCGAACACCTGCGAACCGCCGTTGTCGCGGATCAGCATCGCATACGGACTCTGAAGCACGACCGGCGCCGGCGCCGAGCCCGTATGGGGGCGGAACAGGCTGACGCCGAGCCAGTCGGGGTCGGAGCCGTCACCGCTCGAGACGGGATCCACGCCGGTGAGCGTGACCATGTAGCCGCCGGCGGCCGCGACCTCCGGCGTACCGAAGTCGACGGATGGAATGACGTAGGAACTGCCGGCGGTTCCCCAGCGATTGAGGCGCAGCACCTCCCGCGACGTGTCGATGCCGGGGCCATACGCCGCGTAACTGGCCGGGGCGTAGTCGCCGCTCTGCGTGGCGGGGTCGCCCAACCCTGCCTCGAAGGTGTCCGCAAAGAGTACGTCGCCCGGGCCCGGCACGGGCGGGGGCGGCGGCGGCGGATTGTCGAAGTACGCGGCGGCGTCCCATTCGAGGACTTCCGCGGTCTGGACGCTGCCGCGGCCCATGGGATGGTAGAACATGTGAGCCTTGTTCTCGCGCCGCCACAACTCCATGTCGACGGTCGGCTCCCACAGGCCGGCGTCCTCGGTGGTCAGGTCCACGAAACTCCAGTTGACGCGATCCTCGCTCCAGGCGGCGGTGACCACCTGTCCGCGGTGGTAGTCGCTGAAGATCACGACCACGCGGTCCTCGTCGTCGACCATCACCGCGGGCCGGCTCATCCGGTAGTTGCCGAGCTCCGATTCGGGAATGCGCTGGTTGATGCCGTCGCCGTCCGGGTCGTAATCCGTCTCGTAGTCAGTGATCTGCGACGTGTTCCACCCGACGCCGTCGTACCAGCCCATCAGGTACTGCCGGGCATGATTGCCGCTGGCGGCTTCCGGCGCCCAGTACATCGCAAACACGGGCCGATCATCGTGGTCGATCGTCATGCTGCACTGGTTGATCAGGCTGCTGCCCTCGGGAATGGTCAACGCGACCTCCGCCGTCGTGTCGGGGTCGCCGCTCTCGCCGAACTCGCTGATCGGCAGCGCGTAGGACGTGCCGTCCATTCGCACCCAGGTCGTGGCTTCGTCGAACGACCGCGCGTAGAAGATGTTGTGGTTGGTCTGGAAGCCGCCGAATCCGGCCGGCGAGTCGCCGTTGTAGCGAATCGTCCAGGTCAGGTGTAGCGTGCCCTGCGAATCGAGCGCGGCGTGATTGTTGTACAGGTTGTAGTTCGGCCTCCAGCCGGTGCCCTGGAAGAACGGTGTCTGGCCGGCGCCGCCATGAACCGTGCTCCAGACCCCGCCGGCGGCGTCGTAGCGGTTCCAGTACGTGTCTCCGTTGCCGGACGTACCTTCACGGAACAGGAACAGCAGGTCGCCGTTCGGCAGTTCGTAGAACTGAGGATAGGTGACCGTGTTCTCAAAGCCCGTCATTTCAATCGGGCCGGTGAAAGTGATGGCGCCGGCGCCGGTGACGGGGGCGTCCGACTTTGCGTACAGCAGCGGGTTGCCGTGCATTCCCCAGGACAAGTGCATGTAACCCGCGCCGTCGATGCCGAAGCTGATGACGTCATGGGCGTCGTAGACGGTGAACGCCGTGAACGAGGTGGGGTATACGTCCCACATGTCGGATCCAAGCGACCGCCGGGCGACCGTTACGAATTGGTCGTCGTTGTAGTACGTCACGAACTGCTGATCGCCGACGGTCAGAATGCTGTGATGGATAAACGCGGTGGCGTTCGTTTCCGTGGATGCGAACGCCGGGTCGATTGACGAATGCGTGACGTAGTTGTCCGAGTGAGCCTGGCCGGCGAGGCCGAGCGCCAGAACCATTCCGGCGACCGCCGCGCCGGTTCTGCCAACGCTGGATTCCTTGACCATTCGCCTGCTTCCTCCCCGAACATGCCGCACGGCAGGGGCGTGCAGGCCGCCCCCCTCAAACATCACGTTGTTCGCTGTCGCCGAGGTGAATACGAGATGAACTCTCTCGCGCGCCGCCGACGCTCGCTACAAGTGCGTACGATCTGCCCCGCCAAACCGATCCGCCCGGCGAACCGACTCCTGCCGCGACCGGCGTCCCCGCTTTTTTTTATATAGTTTATAAATAATAAACCATTAAGCGGCCCGTGGCAAGTGGCAACGCGACATTTCAGGCCAACATTTCGAGGAGTCGTGCCCGCGGCGGCCGGTCACGGTGCGCCAGCCTTGCCGTGCGTCAGGGGGTTCGTCGGATTCACCAACCAACCCCACGCAACGGGGCGCGCTTGGTAAGTATGGAACGTACGGCGAGTTATGATCGAAGGGGACGACCCGGTTGCGCGGTCGAGACGCCGGCGGACTCGGCGCCGGGCCCGGTTGCGCGAATCGTCCACGCCTCCCAAGCCACGCCGAGGGGGATGCCGTGTACAGCCGGCGGGCGGCCGGGGGAGCGGACGTGGGCAACAGCGCTGGGCCGCCCCGGCCACCTTGTCGGCGCGACGTTGACGCCGCCGATCTCAACGACGACGGCCATCTGAACGTTGTCGTGGCCGTGCCGATGACCGTGAAGCACTTCGCTGTCCAGACACTTGTCCTCCGGGCCGAGGGTACCCGCGCCTTCGGCGCGCGGCGGCCGGCCCGGCCCCGGAACCGCGCGAGGCACCGGCGCCGATCTCGACCTTGACGGCGAACTCGACATCGTGTGACCTACGGCCAATGAGGTCCACTGGCACCGGACCTGCTGCCCGTCGATTACGAAGGCCGAGCGGTTAGCGTTGAGCGCCCGGCGCATGATCCGGCGCTCTCCGTGAGAGCCGAGCCGATCAGAGAGGAAGTTCAGCTGCCCGAGAGGCCGGCACGCATCGCGGTCACGCTCTCGCCGCCGGGGCGCCCTGCGCAGACCGGGATGCGGATCGGCCCTGCCGGCACCGACCCGCGGCCGTGAGCGGGCGGATTCAGTACCGGTTGCGTTCCCGCACGGTCGGCGCCTGAACCGAGGAGGATTGTCCGTGATGATTCATCCAGTTCGGCAACGGCCGCTTATCCTGTGTGTTCTTCTGCCCCTCCTCGTGCTGACCATACGGGCGGTGGACGCGGAGGCAGACGGCCTGCCGGGGGACCGTTACCGACGGTTTACGCACGACGGCGCCTGGTGTTGGTTCGCCGACCCTCGCGCCGTGTACTACGCCGGGCAGCAACAACGCACTTACGCTGGGTGGGTAAACAGCCAGGGGGACGTGGTCGTGGGAGCGTTCGACCACCGGACGGGCAGCGTTCAAACGACGATTCTCCATCGTAGAATGCAGCGCGATGATCATGCGAATCCGTCGCTTGTGATACTCCCCGATGGCCGCCTGCGAGCCTTCTACTCGAAGCACGATGACACGGTCATGCGCACGCGCATATCGACGCGCCCGGAAGATATCGGGACCTGGCTGCCTGAACAGACGCTTGAACTGAACAACCCGGACGAACTCAAGCCAGGTCATCCGAATGCGGTGTGCTACTCGAATCCCGTGGTGCTGGGCAACGATGAACTTATGCTGTTTTGGCGCGGGACGAACTACAAGCCATGTCTGGCGGTTTCACGTGACGCGGGTGCGACGTTCGGGCCTGGGCGTGTTGTGTTCGAAGCGCCCGGCGCCGATGCGCGGAATCGTCCCTATCTGAAGGTATCCTGCGACGACGGGGAGATCATACACCTGGCGTTCACGACGGGCCATCCACGCCGCGAGCCGTTCAATAGCGTGTACTACTGCGCCTTTGAGGGGCACACGTTTCGTCGGATGAACGGGCGTGTCATTGGAACAATCGATGATCTGCCGCTGGACCCGGCGCGGTGCGACATTGTCCACGACGGCCCGAAGGTGGGTGTGCGAGCATGGGTCTGGGATGTTGCCGCCGACGCCATGGGGCGACCAGCCGTTGTCTACGCACGATTGCCGGCGGAGTCGCGGCACGTCTATTACCACGCGAGCTGGGACGGACGGGAATGGGTCCAACGTCCGATCGTCGATGGCGGCGCCTGGTTTCCCCAGACGCCGGCCGGAGAGCGCGAACCCGAGCCCCACTATTCGGGCGGGGTCGTGCTGGACCATGCCGCCCCCCGGCGCATCTATCTCGCGCGGCCGCGGCTTGGTGTGTTTGAGATCGAGCGCTGGGAGTTGTCGGAAGACGGGGAACGATGGACGCACGCGGCCGTCACCGATGCATCGCGGTTCGACAACGTTCGCCCGGTCGCCGTTCGACACGCGCCGCCCGATGGCCCCCGTGTGTTGTGGATGTGCGTGGATCGCCACTATGAACACTACTCCCGCTTCGGATGCTCCATCCGGATGGACCGTCCGGAACCGCCGCGGCTGTCGAACCCACTGGATCCGCAGGTGATTCAGCAGACGATGGAGCGAGTCGGGCGCTGGCAGCTCGCCAACCCGGCGCCCCATCCCGCGTGGGACTGGACGCACGGGGCGCTTTACGCCGGGCTCATGGCCCTCGTGCGCACCTCCAAGGACACAGTCTTTGAGGAAGCCATGCTGGAGACGGGGCGGGCGCTGGCGTGGAAGCCCGGCCCGCGGCCGTTCTTTGCCGACGACCATTGTGTCGGGCAGATGTATCTCGAGATGTACCTGCGCCACCGGGACGGGGCGATGCTCGCCCCGATTCGCGCGGCCATGGACGCGGTGGCGGAGCAACCGGCCACGGAACCGCTTCGGTGGAAAAACGAAGTGCACTTGCGCGAGTGGGCCTGGTGCGATGCATTGTTCATGGCCCCGCCCACCCTCGCCCGGTTGTACGAGGCGACGGGTCAGGAGCGGTACTTGCGGGAACTCGATCGGCGGTGGTGGAAAACGGTGGACTACCTGTATGACCGCGAGGAGCACCTGTTCTATCGCGACAGCCGCTACTTCGATGCCCGGGAGGCAAACGGGCGAAAGGTCTTCTGGAGCCGTGGAAACGGTTGGGTCCTGGCCGGGCTCGCCCGCGTGCTGGAGCGAATGCCGGCCACTCATCCCTCCCGCTCGCGCTACCAGCGGCTTTTTGTCGAGATGAGTGCGCGTATCGCCGAACTGCAGCAGCCGGACGGCCTGTGGCGGCCCAGTCTGCTCAATCCCGCCGGCTTCCCGCATCCGGAGACCAGCGGAACCGGTTTCCACTGTTTCGCGCTGGCGTGGGGAGTGAACGCGGGGCTGCTCGATCGGGACACGTATCGCCCGGTGGTGGAGCGAGCCTGGACGGCCCTGGCCCGCTGCGTGGACGCCAACGGCATGCTGGAATGGGTCCAGCCGGTCGGCGCCGATCCGCGCCGGGTCCGCGCGGCGCACACGGACGTATTTGGGGTCGGCGCCTTTCTGTTGGCCGGTGAACAGGTGCAGCGACTCCTGGAGGCGGCGGCGCCGTGACCGGGGTGGACCCAAACGGCCGCTGGGCAAGGAATTACGTTCGGAGGTCGATCAGACGCCGTTCCGCCCGCCGGTCGAAACCGGCGGGCGCTTCGCCGGGGGTCAGCGCCGCCCACCGCGCTCGGCGGCGATATTCTTCTACTATCTTTAATAAATGGCGGTAAGATATGGGTCGGCCCCGGCATGGGACGCTCGCCCGGGGGGGTGGCGGTCTCCATGGCGGCACGGAGCATACGATGTCGATGCATCGCCACGCATCCCGGATGGCTGCGGGTTACGGCACGGCCGGGTTCGGGCGAGGCGCGTTCGTGCTGGCGGCGTTTCTGACCGGGGCGCCGCCGGCCCTGGCCGATCCACCCGGCCCGAACTGGGAGCTGAGCTTCGCCGACGGTTTTGCCGGCCAGGATCTCGACACGCACAAGTGGCGCTACAATTACCCCTGGGGCGACGGGCACACCCACAACCATGAAGCGTACGTTCAAGAGGAGAACGTCGATTTCGTCGACGGCGTGGCCAACCTGACGGCGGTGCGCGAACCGGTCGGCGGGAAGCCGTTCACGTCCGGCGCGTTCACCACCAGCGCGACGTACCGCTTCACCTACGGTTACGCCGAAGCACGCATCCGGATGCCGTGGCGGCGCGGCTCGTGGCCCGCGTTCTGGATGCTCGCCGACGGCTGGCCTCCCGAAATCGACACCGTGGAGTACCCGCTGTTCACAGACGAGAGCACGGTCGACACCTATTCGGTGAACAGCTTCTGGGGCGAATGCTGCGAACCCCCGTCGGACTTTGCCTGGATCGACACGGATATCGACCTGGGCGCGGACTTTCACACGTATGCGCTGCGTTGGGATTCTTCGAGCCTGCGGTACTACTTCGACGAGTCGCTGGTCAAGACCGCCTCGAACCAGGCACAGTTCCAGAACATGTACATCCTCGTGGACTACGCCGTCGGCGGGTGGCCGGGAACGCCGTCATTCTCGGAATGGCCCGCCGGCGCCTCCGACGTCGTGGAGGTCGAATGGGTTCGCGTATGGCAGCCACACAGCGGCATCACGCGTACCGACTGGATCCATGGCGGCGACGGATCGTGGAGCACCGGCGCCAACTGGACCGCCGGCGCCCCGTATCACGGCGGGCAGACGGCTTGGTTCGGCACCGTGTCGGCGACCGACGTCCGCGTCGACTGGTCGAATTTCCGCGTCTGCGGCGAGGTGGCATTTGACGGCTCGACCAACTACACGCTCGGCGCCGAAGGAGACGATCTGCTCCAACTGGCCGCCCGTTCCGGTCTGGCCCGCCTCAACGTGTACGAGACCGCCGGGAGCGGCGTCCACGTCATCGACGCCGACGTCGATCTGTACGACGACGTCGAAGCACGCGTGCGGACGGTTGCTCCGCTGACGATCAACGGCTCGGTTGGCGGCGGCGGTGGGCTGCGGGTGGCGGAAGGGGAACTCGTGCTTTCCAACGAGGACAATCCGTACCTCGGTCCGACGGTCATCGACGGCGTGCTGACGCTGACCACCACGGACGAACGCGTCAGGTCGACGATCCCGGATACGGAGTCGATCTGCGTGAACCAAGGCGGCCTGCTCGATGCGCGCGGCCTGCCACGAGGGCTCAAGTTGTCGACGGGGCAGACGCTGGGTGGTGCGGGTCGGATCGAGGGCGCGCTGCTCGTCTGGCCGGGAGCGACACTGCGATCGGAAGGTCTGGCGCTCGACGGCGACCTCAGCTTGTACGACGGGACGCGGCTGGCGTTTGTTGTTGGACCGGACGGCGCGGCGATTCTATTGACCGGCGGCGTGTTGGCCGGGGTCGACGCCGGGGTCGTGTCGGTCTCATTCATCAACGCGGGGGGATTCACGCCCGGTTCGACGTACACACTGCTTGACTGGAGCGGCGCCGCCGCAAGTGGGGTCGACGCGGGAGATTTTGCGGTCGAGCCGGGCGATCCGGCGGCCGGATTCTTCGGCGTCAACGGCGACACGCTCGAATTCACGTTGACCTCGTATTCCACGACGCAGAGTGTGGACGACGGCGGATGGAACGACGCGATATGGGGCACGCCCGCTTCGCCACCGACGGCCGGCGTGGACTACGTCACCGCCGTGCTGGGTGGGACGAATCGCGTCCGGGCGAGCATTGCCGGGGATCCGGACGCCGGCGGAAGCACGATGTTTGCAGGGCATACGCTGCGCATCGTTACGGGTACCGAATTGCTGCTGCTCCAGCAGGACCGCCAACGCGCCACCGCCGATCTGCGCCTCGAGGGCGGCCGAATCCGATCCGCCCCGATCGGCGGCGGGACGGGCCGGAGCAGGCTTGCCGGCACGCTGGCCGTCGACGCCGACTCGGAACTCGATGTGGCGGCCGACGCGCCCGATCTGATCGTAAGCTCATCGTTGACCGGCGTATCGACGTTGCGGCTCGCCCTGGAGGGCGGCTGGATGCCCGATCGCAGCGTGCTTCTCTCCGGCGATGCCGACGCGTTCCAGGGTCGTTTGCTGGTGGCCGACGAAACGCGTGTCGAGTTCCAGAATGACATTCGCACGCCTGGCGGCGAGATCGAGCTCGAGCACTCCGCCGTGCTGTCGCTGCGTACCGAGCTTGCCGTGGGCCGGTTTGTCGTCGACGGGTACGCGCTACCCACCGGCAGCTACACGGGGTCGGAACTGGACGACGTCGTTCTGCCCGCGGCCGGCGTCGGCAACGGCGCCAATTTCGAGGACCTCGGCGGGCGGGTCGTGGTGGGCGGCTGTGTCTGGAGCGATCTGAATGGCGACGGCGCCGTGGACGCTGCGGACGCAACCCTGCTGCTGACCGCGCTTCGCGGACCCGGTGTCGCCGCTACGGCGGACGTCGATGGCGACGGCGACGCGGATCTCGCGGACTATGCGGCGCTGCAGCTCGCCTTCGGAGCGGTGTGCGACTGATTCTTGACGGAGGCAGATGACTACGCTCCAGATGCCCTCGTCACGGCGCGCTGGTGCGCATTCGTCGCACTTGCCAGAATGTCGCGGAAACGAAATACAGCCCCGTCGGAACGAGCAGCCAGCGTTTGAACCATGCCAAACGGTCAGCGTATTCCGAGGCGCCAGCGAAGTAAACGTACGCGGCCAATGCGGTGCAGATGAGAAGCGCGGCCAGTGCCACGAGACCGCTCACCCAGTATGCCGCCGTGCGGTGGACCTGATCCGTGCGGTCCGGGAGCGTCGGCGCCACGTTCGGGCCGGGCCGGCCGACAGGATCCTCGCGATGTGCCGCACCGGCGGCAGCCGGGTGCACTGCCGCTCGCGCGCCGCCCAGCGACGCCAGCACGATGTACAGCACAACCGTCAGTGAATAGACCGGTACAAACAGGAAGAACAGGTGTAGCGTGTCCGTCAGGTAGAGCACGAGGGCCGATGCCATCCCGGCTGCCCAGGCGACCAGCGCCGGCCAGTTGAGCGACCGACCGCGCTGCTGCGCCCAGTAGCGCGTCAGGCCGAACCGTGGAAAAAGCCAGTGCTCGGTCATGACAATCGCCCCCGCGGGCACCAGCAGCAGCCCGTAGATGACGACGAAACTCAGCAGGCCGGTGAAGACGAACGGGAAGCAGGCGACGATGGTGGTGATGACGCCGACGACGAGCGTCACCAGCCAACGCGGCCAGTTGGGCGTGACGGCTTGCAGCGCCAGCCCGGCCCGGTAAAGCGTCGGGTTTGAGGTCGTCCACCCTGCGATGACGACCGCGATCGCGCCGGCCGCTCCCAGCGCCTGATACGCGACCGCGCCCGAATCCAGTGCGGTCAGCGGCGTGTTCAGGGCCAGGGCCGCCCCCGCCCCCATCGCGCCCGCCGCAATCCACGCCACGTAGTGCCCCAGGAACATGCCAAACGCCGAAAACAGCCCATACCTGGCGCGGCGGGCGTAGCGGAAGATCGCCATGTCCGAGAGCCCCATGTGCATCGCCAGGTTGCAGATCCACGCGAATGCGACGATGTGCCAGAATCCGATCAGAGGTGGTTTGCCGTCGGGGGTCTGTCCCGTCCAGACCGCGTTCTCACCCAACTCCCAGAACTGTGACACGCTGCGAACGGTTCCGATACCCGTCGCCTCGCCGAGCGCCGGCAGCATCACCAGGGCCCCGGCGACGAACATCAGCAGCATCCACGGGGCGCAGACCGTGGCGAAAGCCGCCAGGCGCTTGAAGCCGGCGACCGCCAGCCACACGACCACGGCGCCCACGACGCACACGGCAAGCACGAACCGCCCGTCGGTCGGATACCACTGCGTTTGCGGCGGAATGCCGAACGGAATGCGCACGGCCGACGCGGAGACCGTGATCATGCACCCGGCCAGCACGCAGAACAGCAGAGCGTTCAGCACGTTGTAGATCACCGTCAGCAGCGGACCGCCGATCTTTCGCAGGTACCAGTAGAGCGTCAGGCGCGTCTGCGTGGCGATGGGGGCACACACGAGGGCCCAACTCAATACCGCCAGCAGGTTGCCGATGGCGAGCCCGACGATTACGTCGAAGACGCTCGCTCCCCAGGTCACGAATAGTGCCCCGATCACAAACTCCGTTGCGGCTACGTGCTCGCCGGCGTACGCACCGGCAAAGTACGCCCCTCCGCAAAGTCTGTCCGGACTGACCGGCTCTCGATCGAACTCGTAAAGTCGGTCGAGGCGCTGAATGATGCCGCGGTGATCAGGCGATTCCTGCATGTTCGTGTCACTCGCTCCTGCGGGTGTTGGCGGCCGCCAGCGCGGCAAAGCGCTGTCGGGCCTCGCTCCACTTCCGGCGCTCGGCGGCGTTACGCGGGGGTTCGTACCTGCGCAGGCCCACGGACGCCGCGATCGCGTTTCGGGCAGCGGGAACGTCGGCAACATCTCCCACCGCGATCGCCTGAACGGCGGCGTTGCCCAGGGTTGTCGCCTCGACCGGTCCCGCAACGACCAGCCGGTCGGTCGCCCCAGCGATCAGTCGATTCAATAATTCGTTCCGCGAGCCGCCTCCCACCACGTGCACCGTGTTGATCGTTCGTCCGGTGAGCACGGCAGCGGTGCGCAACACGTCGTTGTAGCGCAGGGCGAGGCTGTCAAGAATGCAGCGAACCATGGCCGCTTCGGTGGTCGGCTCCGGCTGGCCGAGTTCACGACAGGCGTCACGAATACGTTCCGGCATGTTTCCTGGAGCGGCGAATCGCGGATCGTCCGGGTCAATCAGCGAGCGCAGCGATGCGGCCTTCTCGGCCCTTGCGTCGAGTTCCGCGAAGGAATAGCGACGCCCGGCCTCGTTCCAGCACCGGCGGCACTCCTGTACGAGCCACAGTCCGGCCACGTTTTTCAGGAATCGCACCGTTCCGGCGACGCCGGCCTCGTTGGTGAAGTTCGCCTCGAACGACTGGGGGCTGATCAACGGTGCGGTCAGTTCAACGCCGACCAACGACCACGTGCCCGAGCTGATGTAGGCCCACTCGGAGCCGCCGGCCGGTATCGCGGCGATGGCCGCCGCCGTGTCGTGGCTCGCGGTCAGCACGACGGGCACGTCCGCCTGCCCGACCTCGACCGCGATGTCCTCGACGAGCCGGCCGCCGAGCGAGCCGGTTGGTTGAATCGCCGGCATGATCTCCGATGGAACGCCGAGTGCCGCGAGCAGTTCGCGATCCCAGTCGCTCGTACGCGCGTTCATCGCCTGAGACGTACTCGCAATCGTGCGCTCCGTCTGCGCCTTGCCGGTCAGCCAGAAGTTGAAAAGATCGGGCATGAAAAGCAGGCGCCCGGCGGACTCAAGCAACCGCTCGGGGCCCGAGGCCGCCGCAAACAACTGGTAGATCGTGTTCAACGGCATGAACTGGATGCCGGTGGACTCGTAGACGCGCTCGGGCGAGATGCGCTTCAGCGCCTGTGCCATGGCGGGCTCATTGCGAGGATCGCGGTAGTGCCGCGGCATGGCGAGCAAACCACCGTTCGAATCGAGCAGCGCGACGTCCACCCCCCAGGCGTCGATGCCAACGGCGCTCAGGCGATATCCTTGCCGCCCGCACGTCCGCAACCCGATCTTGATCTCCCCGAGCAGCCGCGGGGCGTCCCAGAACAGACCGTCGCCGGTTCGGATCGGCCCGTTGTCAAACCGGTGCACCTCCTTCAACGCGAAGCGCCGGCCGTCGAACCGTACAACGCTCGCTCTGCCGCTGGAGGCGCCGAGATCAAGGGCCAGGTAGTTCGCGTGTGGCTGCATGCCGCAGGCTCTCGAATGAACCGATGTCCGGGGTCCGGCAAGCAACGGGACCACGTCCACCGGGCATCTACGCGTAACTCGTGCTGTCGCGCGGCTTGTCTGCCGCGCGATCGCGGGCGACCTGCTCCGTGTAACCGCCGTCACGGAACGCCAGGAGCGGATCCTCGGGAAGGGCCCGCCCCCGCCGGTACTCGGCGAGCAAGGGGCGCACGTCGGTCTGATACGCGTCCTGGAGAATCCGCTCCGCATGCACCAGGTCATCTCGCGCGCGGGCGTGCGATAACGCCTGGTGGTTCACGAGCAGCGCCTTCGCAAAGTGCTCTTGCGCCGTCATGACCGTCTGGATCATGGCCTGGATCTTCGGCTTGAGATTGTGAGACTGATCGACCATGTACGCGATCCCCAAGTCGCGGCCAAGCTGGGACTCCGCCGCGGTGATCTCATGGAAGATGCGGAATAACTGGTAGGGGTCGATGCTGCCCATCGTCAGATCGTCGTCGGCGTACTTGCGGTCGTTGAAGTGAAAGCCGCCAAGCATCTCCTCATCGATCAAAAGCGCCACGATGTGCTCAACGTTACAGCCGGGCAGATGATGTCCCGTGTCGACGAGCACCTTCGCTTGCGGTCCCGCGTGGCGGGCGAAGATGTACGCCGTCCCCCAATCAGCGATGTCCGTGTGGTAAAACGCGGGCTCGAACGGTTTGTACTCGACGAGCATATGCATGCCGTCCGGCAATGCCTCATGGATCGCCCGCAGCCCCTCCTGGAACCACCGCTTGCGCTCGCGCATGCCGGCTTGCCCCGGGTAGTTCGTTCCGTCGGCGAACCAAAGGCTCAGCAGATTCGAACCCACCGCGCGGCCGATCTCGATACAGTCCAGGATATGTCGCAACGCACGGCGTCGAATCTCCGGATCGCGGTTGGCCAGCGAACCGTACTTGTAGCACTGGTCTTGAAACACATTGGGGTTGATCGAGCCGATCTGCACGCCCAGGGCCGCCGCCCGCTCACCGATCGCCGCCGGTTCAGTCCCGGGAGGGAAGTCCCACAACGCGTGGACCGCCACGGTCGGACAGCAGCCGGTGTACTGGTGAACCTGAGCCGCGTCGGCGAGCTTCTCGTCGATCGTGTGGGCGGCCGCGCCCTGGAGGAACTTGCCGAAACGCGTGCCGGTGTCGGCGTAACCCCACGAGGGTGTCTCGATCTGAAACCGGTCGAGCCGTTGTGTAAAGGCCTGCTCGTCCACGTGCCGAGGAATCTCCATGATCGTCTCCAGTCGTTTGTGGTCCGCCTGACCGGCAGAGCACAAATGCGCAGGTACGCGGTTTGCCACACGGAGACCGGGCGTCGGGCGTCACGTGCATCTACGCCACTGCGCTCTGAGAGGCACTCCCACATCAGGCTCGCGCACCGGCGACACGCGGCCTTCTTGTCGCCCGCGTACTTGTCCTGCTCGACGGACAGAAGGGCGTTGGAGCCGGGTTACTTGTGGGCTTCGGCGACGTCCGTTAAGTCCATCATACCCTTGCCGACGCGGGCGAACGCCCGGATTATACCTTCGATGTCGCGAATGTGAAGAATCGTGGCGATTGCGCCCGGGCACGGCGAGGCTCGCGCGTACTTGAATGTCCACGACGACTCGATAAAAGAAGGGGGGGTGATTGTGCGATCGTTTGTGGGCGTCGCGTGGCTGCCCCAATCGCCATGACTGTCCGCGTCAATCCGCGCCGCCCGGCAGGTGTGGCGGATGCGGTCGCCCGTTATGCGAAACCGGAGATCACACTGCCCGTCGACGGCTTCCTTCCCGCGGAACGATCGGGAGACTCACATGGAACGAGTGGGATTCGTCCTCAAGGTCAAACAGGATCGCCTCGGCGAATACAAGACCCGTCACAAACAGGTGTGGCCGGAAATGCTGGATGCGTTGCGCGGCACGGGTTGGCACAACTACTCGCTCTTCCTGCGCGACGACGGCCTGTTGTTCGGTTACCTGGAAACCGATGATTTCGCCGCTGCGCTCGCCGGCATGTCCGCGACCGATGTGAATCGCCGCTGGCAAGCCGAGATGGCCCCTTTTTTCGAGAACATCGGCGGTCGGCCGGCCGACGAAGGGCTGGTACGTCTTGAAGAGGTGTTCCATCTCGATTAGCGGGGCCGGCCCCGCGCATGGCGGCCCCGGAACGGAGACAGGCGATCGGCAAGCCGCGGCGAACCAGAGCCAGCAACCGTGAAGGCACTTCTTCAGAGGGGAGTAGCCGCGGCGACCACACGACGTACGCCGCTGGCGCGAAAGCACCCATGGCCGCAAACGCGTACCTGTTGATCCACGAGTTCGTTTCTTGAGACTCCACGTTGCGGTCGCTACGTCCGATCGTCGGCAGGGGTGCGGCCGTGCGTATCGGTGGCTCGAAGGGCCATCCCGGTGGCCGCGAACAGGGCGATGAGGAACCGCCGGCGGCCCACCCTGGTGAGGGCCCCCCCGTTTCCGGCTAACATCAGGAAGGAAGCCACGGCGGCCGGCGCCGCCGCCGCCACGAATCGCTTTCTATTCACGGCCGAACGCAGGTCGCGCTTGCCCCACTGGTCGCGAGGAAGCGTGACGCCCGCCCGCTCCATGTCCTCAAGCGACATCGGCGGATACCTCCCTTTGTGAGCGGACTGCTGACACTTTCATCTTTCCGGCTCCTCTCGGAAAAACTGAAAGAAAGCCTGCGTGTCGAACCGAAGTCCGGGGGTCCGGGGAGACACCATGACCACCGGGCAGGCCGAGCGACGGGCGACACGATACGGTTTGCGTCCAACGACCTTTCGCTCAAGCCAGCCGGCCTGAGACGAACCTACGACAAGCAGATCTGCATTGCGCGTTCGGCTGACAATGGAACCCACCGTATCGGCCGCCCTGCTCAGCTTGAGCTCGACCTGTCCCTCGTCGAGCGCTGCCGGGGTATCGCCCGGATCGAACGGACCGGGCCGCTCAAGTGCCTCTCGCAGGGCGGCAACTCGTGCCTCCCGTCGTGCAGCCGACAATCTTGGTGAAACGACGTGCAGGATCGTGATGCGAGCCTCTGTATCCGACTCGTCCAGTAACAGGCGGCCGGCGGATAGCAGGAGACCGGCCGTGTACGGATTGGCTACCGGCAGCAGGATGCGTTTCGCCGGAATGCCCGCGCCTTGCTGCAGGACGAACGTGTTACAGTTGGCGTACTTGAGAACGCGATCGAGATTGGTCCCCACTGTCGTATACGGCCCCCGGGTCGGGCCCTTCCAGCCCATCACGGTGCATGCAATCCCGTGGTCCTCAACCGTGTCCACGATGGCCCGCCACGGCTCGTGGGCCAATCGGACAAGGGACTCCGCCTCCAGATGGAGCGTCTCCGCCACTCGGGCCGCCTGGTCGACCGCCGGGCGGATTCGCTCGAGGGCCCGCCGACCGCTGCCGAGGGGTGTCTGCGGCGGGACCCTGCCGATGTGTAACAGGACGAGCCGACCGCCGACCGGGCGGGCGATCCGCGCGGCAACGTCTATCATCATGCGGGCAGAGTTGGGGTTGGCAATGGGCACAAGCACCCGGAATCCCACCGAACGCACCGCCGGTTTCTGCTCCAGAACAACGGGCGTCAAATCCTCCTTTCGTTCACGCGGAAACGCATAGAATCGGTGCAAGAGCAGCCCGGCGGCGATCCACCCGATCACGAAGAACCAGGCGATCGCCGAGAAATGGAACATGAACACCGCGAGGAACGCGATGAGCCCGATGTTGAGGGCCGGCAGGACAGGATAGAAGGGCATCAGGAATCCGTAGTCCAGCTTATCGCCGTACCGCTTACGAATCACGATGACCGCGACGTTGACCTGAAGGAACAGCAGCAGGAACATCACGTCAGCGGCGGCGGCGACATCCTGGATGGGCATCGCGACGGCCATGAAGACGATCAAACCGCCGCTGGCGAGCAACGCCAGATGGGGCGTTTGGGTCCGCTGGTGGATTCGCGCGAAGGTCTCGGGCAGGTTCCGATCTCGCCCCATGGCGAAGGAGACGCGGGTGGATGAAAACGTAGTGGCGTTGAGGGCGCTCATGGTCGAGAAGAGTCCACCGAGCAACAACAGCGTGGCGCCGAAGGGCATGAACTGCCGTGATGCGTCCGCCAGACCCAGTTCCGCGTGCTCGGCCAGCCACCGCCAGGATGGCTGGTCGGGGCCGGCGTCCACCGCACCAATCGCCGTGAAGGCCACCAGCATGTAGACTGGCACCACGATCGCCAACGAAATGAAAATCGCCTTTGGGATGTTCTGCTTGGGATGCCTGACCTCTTCGCCCGCCTGAACGATAATCTCATACCCCTCAAACGCGATGAACGTCAGACCCATTGCGGTCAGCACGCCGGTGATCCCGCCCGGAGCGAACGGTGTGAACTTCCGCAGAGAATCCGGATGGTGAAGAATCACAGCCATGCCGCTCGCGACGAAGACGCCGAGAATGGCGAGCTTCGCCAGCGTCACGATGTTGCCGACTCGCCCCGTCTCGGAAACGCCTTTGAAGTTGACGCCGATGAACAACAACGCGACCGCCACGGCGAGGATCTTGACGACATGGCCTTCGCCGATCGCTGAAGGGACCAGGTGCACGCTTTGCAGAACCGAGGCCAGGTAAGCCCCGAACCCGAGAGCGTACAGGCTTCCGGCGACCGCATGGGCAAACCAGCTCATCCATCCGGCCAAAAAGCCGTTCCACGCCGGTAGGCCTTGCTTGACCCACAAGTAGCCGCCACCCGCCTCTGGAATGGCCGATCCCAGCTCCGCGTAGACCATCGCGGTGAGAAACGTCACGATTCCGTTGAGGGCAAAGGCGAGAATCAACGCAGGCCCCGCGGGCCCGGCCGCGATCCCGGTGAGCACGAAAATCCCGGCGCCGATCATGGCCCCCACGCCGACCATGGTGACGTCGAACAGACTGAGGTTGCGGGCCAGGCTGACCTGGCTGAGGTATCCCGACTTGGCGGCGTTGTCGGCCATGCCCAAGCTCCACCTACTGGTGCCTTCCGTGGTGTTGGAGGCGAATCTGCAGCTCGTGTGCTCCCAACAGGAGCAAGGCGATAAGCAGGGGGAAGAGGTAGTATACCGTGCGATACGCGATCAGGGCACCGGTCACCGCCGCCGGCGAGACGTTGGTCGGAAGCAAGTGAAGAAACGCGGTCTCAAAAACGCCCAGTCCGCCAGGTACTTGGCTGGCCAGGCCCAGGACGACCGCGATCAGGTACACGCCGATTACGCCCGGATAGGCAAGCCCGACATCGTCTGGCAGGAGAATAAAGAGAACGGTGCCGGCCAGGACGAGGTCCAGCACCGTTACGACGATCTGCCCCACCGCGATCCACAGAAGCGGCGGGCCCAGTTCCCAACCGCGAATCCGCAGCGGCCGGGGCTGCGCGGCGCTCCACACGAGGTAACCCGCGACGAGGAGCGCAAGCAATGCGCCGAGCGGTCGAATCAAGATGCGGGGCAGTCGAAGGACGGCAGCGATGGTTGTGGGCTCGTGAAGGCAGATGGCGCCCGCGATCGCGGCCAGACCGACCCAGAACGTCAGGACACAGAATGCCACGACCTTGGCCACGTTTGCTGGAGCCAGCCCCCATGCGCTGTACAGCCGGAAGCGAACTGACCCTCCCATGAAAAGACCGTACCCGAGATTGTAGCTCAGGGCGTAGCTGATAAACGCGGTGGACGCGACCTTGCCCAGCGGCAAGGGATGGCCAACGTGCAAGAGGGCGAGCCAGTCGTAGCCCGCCAGCACCAAGTACGCCAAGATCGCGCACGCGCAGGCCAGGGCCACCTGCCGCCGCGACAGCACGGCCAGCTCGGCCACGATGTCACGTACGTCATAGTTCCTGAGTTCCCGGTGCAGCATCCAGACGGCAAGGATCAGGAAGATCATCGGCAGGACGATGCCCGCCACGCGGCGAAGGCGTCCCTTCGGTTTGATTGGAACGGCTGACGGCCCGCCGGGCATTTCCAGGTCCTCGTCCATCGAGCAATAGACATCATTCCGAGAGGCGCGCATCGAGCCTTGCGGCAACGGCGGAGTCGATGGGCGTCGACGGGCCCCACGGCCCGCGGCTGAAGAGCATTCGGGTCGTCGCCCCCGCCTCCCTGAATCGAGGGAGCATAGCGTCCGAAGGGCGTTCATTCCAATCGTTTCAGGCCCGCGGATTCATCCGGGGCCTGGATTCGAAAGAGCGCCGTGCCATCCGTGGTGGCGCGGGCCATGATCGTGGGTTGTCATGGAACCAACCTCGATCACCGGCCTGCATTCGAGGTTGCCTGTCGCGGGTGCAAGGTGGTCTGCAGGCAGTCCAGGAAGCTCCGATGCCGCTTGCCGCTCAGGTTGAGATGGCGGTACACCTGCACTTTGACCCAGTCTTCGACGACGAACCACGCGAGACAATACGCCCACACGAACGCCACGTAGGACCAGGGGATGCTGGCCACGAGCCAGCCAAAGCCCACGATCAGGGCGGCCAGCGTCTGAGTACCTACGACGGCGAGCAGGAGCAGGCGGGCGGGGTACGGTCGGCTCCATGAATGATGCTCGGTGCGAACCACAAACAATGTCAAGTGGCCGGCCACCGCCAGCTTCAGGTAGATCAATGACTGAAGTCGAGCCGGGTCAAGAGTGAGCCACAACTTGCTGATCAGCAGGAGGCCGAAGCTCTCGACGACGCCCACCAGCCCCAGGATCGTGGAGACGGTGAGCACGCGGCGCATGCTCCAGCGTACCGGCCGGAGGTCCAGCCGGGTGTTGTCGTAGGCGATGGTCAGGATGGGAAGGTCATTGAGCAAGGCCAGGAGGATGATCATCACCGTGGTGATGGGATAGAAGTTGAACGTGACCATTGCCAACACGACGAAGAACATGATGCGGATCGTCTCCGTGATACGGTACGTGGCATAGCTGGTCATGCGTTCGAAGATCCGCCGGGCCTCTTCGATGGCCTTGATGATGACGCTCAACCCGGGGGCCGTGAGTATGAGCGAGGCGGCCGCCTGGGCAGCGTTGGTGGCGCCCGAGACCGCGATGCCCACCTCCGCCTGTTTGAGCGCTGGCGCGTCGTTGACCCCGTCTCCCGTCATTCCGACCAGGTGGCCGCGGCGCTGCAGGGCTCGCACAATCTCGTACTTGTGCTCGGGGTAAACTTGGGCGAAGCCGTCGGCTTGCTCGATCCGCTCGTCCAGGACCGGGGAGGAGCTCTGGTCCTCGTTCCCGTCGAACACGTCATCGGCTCGGAGGATGTCGGTCTTGAGGCCGAGCTGGCGGGATGTCTCGCGCGCGATGGCCAGGTTGTCACCCGTGACCATCTTGACGTCGATCCCATGCTCCCGGGCTCGCCGAATGACGTCGGCGGAGTCCTCGCGCGGCGGATCGAAGAGGGGGATGATGCCCAGCAGTCGCCAGGCATCGCTGTTGTCTTTCCGGGCCACACCGAGCGAGCGGTACCCCCTGGACGCAAAACGGTCAACGCATTGTTCCGCGGCCTGCCTGGCGCGCTGGTCGAGCTGGCAGAGCTCCAGGACGACCTGAGGCGCACCTTTGGTTACCGAGAAGGTGTAACCGCGGGCGTGACGGACCTCGGCCTCGGTTCGTTTTCGCTTGGCATCGAAAGGTATGAACCGCAATTGCTCGTATTCCGCGAGGGCGGCGGGATCAGCCAGGCCCTTCGCGATCGCATCGTCGATGGCGTCGCGGTTTTCCGCTTTCGAGGCCAGCGCCGCCGCCAGCAGCAGTTCCGGTTCGTCCTTCGCGTCAACAGTGACGGGCTCGCCGAGTGACAGCGTGTTGGCCGTCAGGGTACCCGTCTTGTCCGAACAGAGGACGTCGATGCCCGCGATTTCCTCGATCGACTGCAATCTGGAGACGATCGCCTTCAGGCGCGACAGCGCCACAGCCCCCAGGGCCATGGTGACGGAGAGAACGGCAGGCATGGCGACGGGGATGGCGGCCACGACGAGAATCAGGACGAATTGGAAGACCGACAGGAAGGAGTCCCCGCGCATCAGCTGGGCGAAGACGAGAACGACCGCGAGGCCGAGGCTGATATAGATCAGGTAGTCTCCGATCGTGAGCACCGCCTTCTGAAAATGCGACACGGCGCCGGCTTGCTCGACCAGCTTCGCCGTCCTGGCGAATTTCGTGCTTTCGCCCGTGGCCGTAACCAGCGCGACCATCTCCCCTTGCTTCGCGATCGAACCGGAGAAGGCCACGTCGCCGAGTTGCTTGTCCACCGGCAGAGATTCGCCAGTGAGAGCCGATTGGTCGATGCTCAAATAGTCTCCGTCAACCAGCTTCACGTCGGCCGGAATGATGTCGCCGGGACGAACGCGGAGGATGTCCCCGGGAACGAGCTCGCGGGCCGGCGCCTCCCGCCACTGTCCGTCGCGCAGCACACGGGCGCTGAGGGCGAGGCTCTTCTTGAGCGCGGCGAGCGCGTTGGATGCTTGAAACTCCTGCCAAAAGCCCACAACAGCGTTGAATGCCAGCATCACCAGGATGATGATCAGGTCCACCCAGTGCCGGACAATCAGCGACAGCAGCGCGGCGACTTCGATCATCCAGGGCATGGGACCCCAGAAATAGCCGAGCAACTTCAGAACCGGGCTTTCCCTTCGCTCGGCCAGTTCGTTCAAGCCGACCCGCTCGATGCGCCGCCGGGCCTCCGCGCTGCTCAGGCCCCGTGGGGAACTCTCCGTGTCTTTGAAGAGCACTTCGGCGGCCTGGCGAGTCGCGTCCTCGACCCGTACCTGTGCAACGTACATGGTTTCGACCTTTCCACTGCGAATGACGCTGCTCGCACCCCGGACTCGAAGCCACTTGTACCCATTGCACTTCCAAGCAGCGCGACCGCATCCGCCGCCGGTGCCGCCGTCCGGCATGGCGCGTCCCGGCGCCGTCCGACGAGCTTTCCCGACGATCAGCTCCTTCTCAAGAAGACGAAGCGTTTGAGTCCTTCGGTTTTGACCTGCAGGCGCACGCCTTGGCTCAAGTCCCGTTTGGCCATTGCGTCATGGAAACTTCCGACGTCGGTCACGCGATCGCCGCCGACGTTAACAATCACGTCTTTGGTCCGGATTCCGGCGCGGTCGGCCAGACTACCGGGCTCGACGCCGGTCACCACCACGCCGTGCGCATCGGCCCCCAACCCGAGGCGGTCGGCCAGATCGGGCGTCAGGGTCTGAACGGTAAAACCGAGATCCGCGGACGGCTCATGACCGGCCGCCACGACGCCATGGCTCTCGAGCTCGCCGATTTTGACGGTCTTCGTCAGTCGGTGGCCGTCACGGACGATTTCGATCCGGACTTCCGTGCCCGGCTTCGTGGCCGCCACACGGTTACGCAGTTGATTCATGTCGTGCATGGACTTGCCGTTGTACTCGACGACGATGTCGCCACTTTGCAATCCGGCCTTGTCGGCCGGTCCGTTCTCGCTCACGTCGCCGATGAGTACGCCCTCGGTTCCGTGGTAGTTGAATGACTTCGCAAGATCCTCGGTCAGGTTCTGGATTGCGGCGCCGATCCATCCGCGGATCACCTTGCCGCCGCCGATTATGTCGTGCATGATGGTTTTGGCCATGTTCGTCGGAATGGCGAAGCCGACGCCTTGGTAGCCGCCGCTTCGCGTCGCGATCGCCGTGGTGATGCCAATGACGTCGCCGTCCAGACTGACGAGAGGCCCACCACTGTTGCCGGGATTAATGGCGGCGTCGGTCTGAATGAAATCCTCGTAATCGGCAATACCGACGTTGGCTCGTCCTTTGGCGCTGACGATGCCGGCGGTCACGGTTTGTGACAGACCGAAGGGATTGCCGAGGGCCAGGACCCACTCGCCGACGTGGATGGCGTCGGAATCACCCAGCTCGGCCGGCATGAGATCGCCGGCTTTGATCTTGACGACGGCGAGGTCCGTCTTCTCGTCGGTACCCACGACTTTGGCATCGTACGTGCGGTTGTCGGACAGGGTCACGGTGATATCGTCCGCCCCTTCAACCACGTGGTTGTTCGTGAGGATGTAGCCATCGGCACCAACGATGACGCCGGTGCCAACTCCCTGCTGGACGAAACCTCCCGGTGGCATGCGATGCTGGAAGAACCGGTCCAGGAAGTCGTCGCCGAAGAACTCCTGGAACGGCTCCGGCAAAGGGCTGGGAGCGCGCTGGAAGCGCCCGACGGCCTGAACGCGTTTGAGCGATCGGATGTTCACCACGGACGGCTTGACGGCTTCTGCCACGTGCTCGAAGGCCAGGGACAGGTCGCGCGCTTCCTTCAACTGTTCGCGGGCGGCGGTCGCCTGACCGCGCTCCACGGCGTACGCGACGCCGGATATCGCGTCGGGCATACCGAGGCCGAGGCCGACGGCAGCCCCCGCGAGCAGGGCAACAATAATGATCGGCTTTGTACGTTTCATGGTAATGCTCCATCTTCTGGCTCTTGGCCCAGGTTGGTTCCTTTCATCCACACGTCCCTTACGGACCCGAGACTCGCTTGCCGGGAATCATCTCCCGGACTCTGGCGAGCAGTTCCTCAACATCGAATGGTTTGTCCATGACGGCCGCTGCGCCCAGGCGACTTGCCTTGGTGTGCACCTCGTCATCTCCGAAGGCGGTGATCAGGATTACCCGGGGGTATCCGACGTATTGCCTGATCACGCGCAGCACCTCAAGCCCGTTCACCCACGGCATGCAAATATCCGAGACGATCAAATCGACATCCACGGGGCTCCCGGGGGCCAGATAGGAAGCCAGGTGCTCCATCAACTCGAGCCCGTCCGACAACGCCACCACCTCGTACCCGGCGTTGCTGAGAGCCTGGTACAGGAGGGCTCGCATTTCGTCGTCGTCCTCGGCGACGAGGATCCGAGGTGCTCGCCTGTCCGGCGGATCACGACGGGCGTCTCCACGATCTTCCCGGTTGGGCTTGTAGGGTATCATGGGATCTCTCGTGATTTCGCTCCAACGTCATCCGATCTAAGGCAGGGGCGCGATACGGCGAAGTGCCGCCAGGAGTTCGTCCACATCGAATGGCTTGTCGAACATCGCGGCGGCCCCAAGTCGCCGGGCAAGCTCGTGCGTCTCGCGGTCGCCAAACGCGGTGATCAGGATGACGGGCGGCGCATCCTGGCACTTCTTCAGGCCTTCGAGAATGGCGAGGCCTGAAGCGCCCGGCATTCGAATGTCCGACACGATTGCATCGAATTCGCCTGCCTGCGCCGAGGCGAGACGCGCCACCAGGCGGAGTCCGTCCGAGTACTCCCCAACCTCGTACCCGCTGGCGCGAAGGGTCTGGGCAAGCAGGGCCCGCATTTCGTCGTCGTCCTCAGCCACCAGGACGTGCGGCGAGCCGGCCCCCGCCGGCCTCCGCCGCCTCGCGTTCGCCTGGCTTGACGGGTTGTTTGTTTCTTGTCTCATCCGACCGCCTCCCGTGGCCGAGTGTTCGTGTGTTTCAACAAGTTCCCTCCACTGCACTCCCGGGCAAAACCCATGCCGCCGGGCGTGGATACGAGCTTCGAGGCGCGGGGGCTTCCGGACATGTGTTTTGCACGCTAAAAGGCGGACATCCGCGACCTCCGGCGGTTTCCGCGAACGCTCGGGCCGGACGGCCGCAGGTTGGACATTGCGTCAAGCGCGGCGTTTTGCCACATTGGGGCGTGATGCCTCAGAGATCCTTGGAGAAGCACATCAGTGATTTGGAAGGCCGCCGTGCTGCTTTTGGCCCCTGGTATCGCAGCCGCCGACGTCGCCGCCCCGACTCGTTCAGTTCGGTGGGCGGGGACTATAATCGACGCGTGCCTCCGGCTCCGCCGGTCGTGCGGCCCCGATCATGCGTTTGCGTGGTGAGGTGGACAATCGCGGGCACGGGAGACTCTACCATGGTAACGAGGGAGACGATTACACGCACCGAACTCCACGAGGCCTGGCCCGTCCTGTCACCGCAGGAGCGCCTGGAAGGGTTCACCCTGCTGGGGCGGGCCTACGCCGAGGACCTGTTTGTGTCGCTCGCCTCGGACGACCAGCTCGAGCTTCTTGCCGAGATGAACGTGCCCGAGCAGCGCGTATGGGTCCGCCTGCTCGCTCCCGATGACACCGCCGACCTCGTCCAGCATGCAGCGGATGCCGCCACGCGCGACCGACTGCTGGCCATGCTGGACAGACCGATGCACAGCCACGTGACCGCGCTGCTGGCCTACGCGGAGGACGCCGCCGGCGGGCTCATGAATCCGCGATTCTATCGCCTGCGGCCGGAGATGACCGTCGACGAGGCCATCGCCTATCTGCGCCGGCAGATCCAAGAGCCGATCGTAGCCGTGCATTTCGCGTACGTACTGGACCCGCAGCAGCGTCTCTTGGGGGTGGTCCCGTTCCGCGAACTGATCCGCGCCAAACCGGACAAGCGGGTGACCGACGTGATGAACACGCGGCTGGTCACCGTGCCGGAGCACATGGATCAGGAAGAGATCAGCCACATTTTCGCCCGTCACGACCTCTTCGCGCTGCCCGTGCTCGACACGGAGGGCCGGATGAAAGGTCTGATTACCGCGGACGACATTCTGGACGTCGTGAATGCGGAGGACACCGAGGACATCCACAAGTTGGGAGGCATGGCGGCGCTCGCCAAGCCCTATCTGCAGCTCAGCGCTTCCACCATCGTTCGCAAGCGCATCGGCTGGCTGGCCGCCTTGTTTATCGGCGAGTCATTTACCGCTACCGCCATGGCCTTCTTCGAGCAGGAGCTGGCCCGGGCGGTGGTGTTGTCGTTGTTCATTCCGCTGATCGTCAGCAGCGGCGGCAATTCCGGGTCACAGGCCTCGACGCTCATCATCCGGGCGATGGCGTTGGGCCATGTGCGGCTGCGCGACTGGCTGCGCGTGGCGCGCCGGGAAGTGATCACCGGGTTCGCGCTCGGGGGAATCCTGGCGGCCATCGCCCTGGTGCGGATTCTCGCCTGGGAATACGTTTACCGCGCTGCCAGGCACTCTTCCCTGTATGGCGAACACTACGTCCTGGTCGCGGTAACCGTGGCCGCCAGTCTGGTCGGCGTGGTGATGTGGGGCAACGTCGCCGGTTGCATGTTGCCGTTTGTGCTGCGCGCCCTGCGTCTGGACCCCGCCAGCGCTTCGGCACCATTCGTCGCGACACTTGTCGATGTCTCGGGCCTCATCATCTACCTGAGCGTGGCGAGCATTGTCCTTCACGGAACGTTGTTGTGATGCCGGCTAAACGCCTGTCTCCTCCTCGGCGGCTTTGTAGCCGGCGAGCTTTCGGTACAGGGTCTTTCGGTCGAATCCGAGGACCTGGGCGGCGAGCGTTTTGTTGCCGCCGACGGCCATCAGGACGTGCTGAATGTAGCGCCGCTCCACTTCCTCCATCGAGGCCAGCTCGGACGGATCATCGCCGGCGACGACGACGTGCGAGCTTCGATAGGCCCGAATCTTCTCCGGAAGGTCCTCCACCGCCAGTTTTTCGTACCGGGTCAGGGCAACCGCCCGCTCCAGCGCGTTGCGGAGTTCGCGAACGTTGCCCGGCCAGGCGTAACTGAGCAACCGCTCCGCGGCGGCATCGGAGATCCCCGTCAGCCGCTTTCCGGCGCTGGCCGCAAAGCGCTGGAGAAAATGCCGGGCCAGCAATACAATGTCCGTTCCGCGGGAGCGAAGGGGCGGCAGCTTGATGGTGATCACGTTGACGCGAAAGAAGAGATCCTCCCGAAACCGTCCCTCCTCAACAGCACTCTCCAGGTCGTGGTTGGTCGAGGCAAGGATCCGCACGTCGAACGGCCGCTCCTCGTCACCGCCCACCGGCCGGACCCGACGCTCTTCCAGGGCCCGGAGAAGCTTGGGCTGGAGGGTCAGCGGGAGATCCCCGATCTCATCGAGCAGCACCGTCCCTCCATGCCCTTGCAGGAGAAGGCCCTTCCGCGCCGCCCGCGCGTCGGTGAAGGCGCCGCGGGTGTGGCCGAACAGCTCGGCCTCCAGGAGTGCATCCGGCAGGGCCGCACAATTGACGGCCACGAAGGGGCCGCCGGCCCGGCCGCTCCGCTCATGAATCGCCCGGGCGGCGAGTTCCTTGCCGGTGCCACTTTCGCCGACGATCAAGACGGAGGCTTCAGAGTCGGCCACCCGGGACAGTTCATCGAACAGCTTCCGCATGGGGGGACTGGCGCCAAGCAGTTCCTCGAACCGCTGGGATTGTTCCACAACCTCACCCAGCAGCCTGACTTTTTCCTGCAGGTCACGGTGGTTGGCGGCCCGCTCCAGGGCCAGGGCCAGCAGATCCATGTCGACGGGCTTTGTGACGAAGTCATAGGCACCGGCTCTCAGGGCCGCCACGGCCGTCTCCAGGCTGCCAAAGGCCGTAATGACCACCACCGGCACGTCGGGCCGATTGGCCACCACTCGCTCGCAAAACTCGATCCCGCTCATGTCCGGCATATTCAGATCGGTCAGGGCGACGTCGTAGTCCGCGCGCTGTAACGCGGTGAACGCCTCCTCGGCGGATGTTCGCCAGCAAACATCGCAGCCGTGGCGCGACAGCTCGCTTTCAATCAACTCGCACATGGCCCGATCGTCATCTACAACGAGGATTCGCCGTCGCATGGGTCGTTCTCCCCAGGCAGAAAAACGGAAAAGACGCTGCCCGCCCCCACCTCACTCTTGACGTCAATCCAACCGCCGTGCTCGCTAATGATGCCATACGCAATCGACAGGCCCAAGCCCGTTCCTTCACCGACGTCTTTGGTGGTAAAGAACGGCTCGAAGATGTGTTGCAGGCTCTCTTTCGAGATGCCTTCACCCTCGTCCTCCACCCGCACGCATACGTAGTTGCCGGCGGCCCCTCCGTGCGCCTCCGGGGGGCAGGCCCGCTCACACTGGACGCTCACGGTGACCGTTCCCCCCCGCGTCATGGCGTGCAAGGCGTTTATGACGAGGTTGGTCAGAACTTGCTGGACCTGTCCCGTGTCGACGATCGCCCATACCGGCGCCTCGGCGGCGGTCAGGGTCAGGTTCACGTTCCGTTTGCGAGCCAGGGCGGTAAGGAGGCTCAACGTCTGCGTTGCGGTACTTCGGAGGTCCGTCCGCTCCCGATGGGCCGGGCGGGAACGGGCAAAATCGAGGAGCTGCCGGATGATCGTGGCCATCCTGTCGGACTGGGCCCTGATGATCCTGGCGTTCTCCACGACGTCGTCGGGAGGGAGCTTCCCCGCGACGATCATGCTGGCGCGGCCACCGACTACATTCAGAGGCGTGCCAAGCTCGTGTGCGACTCCCGAGGCCAGGCGGCCGACCGTCTTGAGGCGATCCGCATGGCGCAGTTGCTCGAGGGCGGTAATCCGCGCCTCGGTTTCCGCGCTGATTCTCTTTTGGGACTCGACAAGTTGGTCGCACATCGTGTTGATCGTGGCGGCGAGTTCGCTCAGTTCGTCACGGCCGGGAAGATGCAAGGGGGCCGTGAAGTCGCCCAGCCCCACGCGGCCCGCCTTCTCGGACAGGAGGCGCAGGGGTCGGCCAACGAAGAAAACGCCGAAGCCGACCGCGGTGAGTCCCCCCAACAGCACGATGCCGCCGGTGAGCACCACGGCTCTCTTGATGGTGCTCCCGGTGTACTGGGTGAGTTCCGACTGGCTTTCCGACAGTTCCAGTGCCCCCACCCTCCCGGAATTCGTGGACACGGGGACGTACGAGTAAACGTGTCCGGAGTCGCCTGATCCGGCCCGCTTGATGGTCAACTCCTCGCCCTGGAAGACCGGCGACAGGAGGGCTGGCGGAACACCGGGACGATACGGACCGTCGGCCTGACCGTCCAGCCAGACCCAGCGCATCCGGATGATATGCCCTTCGGTATTGACTCGGTCGATCAACGCCAGCGCCCGTTCCTCACCGCCGACCCGCCATACATCCTCGAGAAGATCCCGCACGCTGCGACCCAACACCAGGGCGTCCCGCTTCATGTCGGTGTCGAACAGCTCGATTTCCCGATGAACCGTCAGGTAAATGTCGATGACCGTCAGCCCGATGATGCCCGCGACAATCACGGCCATGAGCTTCAGGGTGAGTTTCATCCCTCGGCCTCCGCTACCTCGGACCGCGCACGCCGCGGGCCTCCGATCCGGTGCCGCCGCTGCCGCCCGGCCCCGTGGCGCGTCGGAAGCGTCGTCCACGACAGGCGTCTCGCAGGCCGCTCGCGCACAGGCCCCCGTCGAGCCTGCCGTCTATCATCGTTTCGGGGTGCTCGGGAGTCCAGACGATTCCTCCGCGCCGGGCGCCCCGCGGTTGGGGAAGGACCGGGCGGATCCTGGTTCGACCGACACCCTGTCACGGTTGTCCGCCCCCGGCTTCCGCGCGTGCCTTGGACCCGCGGCCGCGACGCCGTGGCGTGCCCGCGAGAATCCGTTCCCGGCCTCAACTCGCAACCTGGGTGCTTATACAAGATTCGATGAACGCTTGAAAGTGATCCTCGTCGGCCCATTCCGACACGATCAGGAACGCCTTGGAATCGCTGACATCGCGATAAAGCGTTGAGTTCCGGTGGCCCCGCACGTTCATGAGGATTCTCTGAACCTGGTTGAACATGTCGATGAAGGCGTTCTGCTTCCCGTCGGCCACTTTATAGTCCAAGCCGATTGTTATCATCGTTGCACCTCGCTTCCAGATGATCGACTTTTTCCCTTCCTCGTCACGATCTCATGCTGAGTGAGTTCGGAATCCGTGGGCCCCGGCCCGGGCACCCGTACGCCCGTCCCGAGCACGATCCGGCCCTTGGACCAGGCGAAAGTCCGATGAGTACGGCCTGTCATTCGTTGGTTGATCCACGCGGACGCCGTGAGCGAGGCAAGGCGTGCCATTCGGCCATCCGTCGCTCCACTTCACCATGCTCCCCCAAGGCGGCCGATGGCTGGCGGTTGGCGTGCTCCGCATGCGCGTCCGCGTGGACCCTATGGAGTCGAACATCGCCCGGCAGGCCAACGGGGTCGGGCTTCCAGCCGGACTACGCGGGCACCGGGGCCGCGATGTGGGACTCTACTTCGCGTGCCTGCGACGTTTCGAGGATGCGCTTGGCCCGCTGCACCTCGTCGGCCATCCCGTGGGCGATCAGCAGATACTTGTCGTTCTTCACCGCGTGTTCGTACTTTAGCACGCTGTCCTTGGGGATCCCGATGCTGTACAGCCCGGCCCCCAGGGCGCTGAGCCCCCCGACGATCGCGGCGCCCTCCAGCGCGCCGAGGATCCAACTGACCAGCGGACCCCCGACCACCAGCGGGCCGACGCCAGGCACCCAGAAGAAGGCGGCGCCCAACAGCAGACCCCACAGCCCCCCCCAAAACGCCCCGAGCTTGCCCCAGTACTTCATGCGGTCGCCACCGCTGTAGTAGCCGACCACGTGTTCCTCTGTGTGATAGTCCTTGCCGACAATCGAGAGTTTCTTCATGTCGAAGCCGCCGCGCTGAAGCTCCTTGACGGCGTCCTCGGCTTCGGTGTGCGTTCCATAGATGGCGACAACACTATTCCCGCTCATGGTTGTTCCTCCCGTTCTATGCTTGTTTGAAGGCTCATGGGTTTCAGCTTTGCAATGGCGTCTCTCGCCGCAAAGGGTACGACGAGTGCCGAGTCGTGGTGCTCCAACGCGGCGAGGACCGGCCCCACCACGGCGTCCGTGGTTCGGTCGCCGATGTGTTTCAGAACGTGGTGGGCGCCTTCGCGGAGCCAGACCGAACTCGCACGCGCCTCGAGGGCATCCAGCAATGTGCCAAGCCCGGGGGTCCCCAGCGCAATCAACGCTTCCGCCGCGAGCCAGCGGACGTCGAATTCGTCGTCCTCCAACGCGGCAACGAGGGCCGGCGCCGCCCGGGGGCTCGGAATGTCCACCAGGGCCTTGGTGGCTTCCCAGCGGACCACGTCGTGGTCGTCGTTCAGGGCCTCGATTAGCGGATCGACGGCTGGGTCGCCGGCCGCCACCAGGGCCTCGCGGGCATGAAGGCGCGTCATACCGGCGGGCGATGACAACTGACGTACCAGTACGGGAATGTCGCCGGCGATCCCGAGTGTCGCGTTCACGTTTTTCGGTTTCCGATTCATGAGTGCACCTCTGCCCACTATTCGTTCCGTCGGCCGGAGAGGACCTCCCGCACACCGTTCGGCGTGCGGGAGGCTTTCGGTGACGCACGGGGAAGGCTCGTCTACGAGGACGGCGCGAGGTCGTTTTCGAGGATGCCCGCGACGGGATAGTGCCACTCGTCCCAGGGATAGCTGACGCCCTCGACCTTGAGGCGGTTATCCACGGCTTTCACACCGTCCGTCAGGAAGGCAATCCGATCGGCTTCCTTGCGCTCGTCCCAGGTCAGGACATCGCCGGAAAGGCACGCGGTACCATCGGTGACCTTGACCTTGACCCGGTCGGCCACCCATCGCGTGGCACTATGCTCTCGGAGCCTGTCCTGAATCCGCTCCTGGAGCTTGGCATCCGTGAAACGCCGAAACCAGTTCACGTCGACGTTGTCGACCACGTTGATGACACCCGGGATGCGCGAGGCCACGTCGATGGCGTGACTCCGCTCGTAGTACGTGTTCGTGTTACCGGAGAGGTTCGCGACGCCGCCCTTGACGCGTACGTCGATATCCTGCCCGTTGATCAGGTAATCGGAATCAAAGCGTGACTCGATGTCGCGCCGAATGGCTTGGTCGTCACGCCAGCTCGCCTTCACCATCAGGTAGTTCGTGACCCAACCCACGCCGACGACGTCCTTGGTGTCCCGTTCGGCCAGCCGCTTCTGGTAGTAGGTTGGCACGGTCCCCCGGAGAGTCACCTGGCCGTACGAGCAATCGACGTCGATCGTAAAGGGATCGTCGACCCGCAGATCCTTGTAGAGCTCATCCTTGACGGCCTGCTTGATGTCCGAGTCCGGCGGCAGGGGCTTCTTCGCCCTGACGCCCTCGTTGTCCCACCAATCCACGTTGAGTTCGTTCCTGACCGCCTTGACGTTCCCGACCCACGCCGCGATCGTGGCCCGTTCGTGCTGGAAAGCATTGCCCACATTCCCGGACAGCGTGACGGTGCCGTCATGGACGGTGACGTTGATGGGAAGACCGACGAGGTACACGTCACGTTCGATCGAGGCGACCACGTCTTTCCGAATCGCTTCGTCCGGCCGGTGCGACGCGTACTCAATGGTGAGCTTGTTGTTCACACGCCGGACACCGCGCACCTCGCTGGCCAGCAGTTCGGCCTCTTGCTTTTCCGACCAGCTCGCCACCGTGCCGCGCAACGAGACGTTCCCGTCGGCCACGTCGATTTCGAGCCGGCGCAGGTTGAGGGCGGGACTGTCCAGAAGACGTGCCCGCACGTCGTCGGCGATGTCGCTGTCGAACCGCCCGCTCGGCTGGACCGACAGCTTGTCGATCACGCCCCGTACGCCTTTGATCTTCTCCGCCTCCCGGACCGCGTACTGCCCCGCGGCCAGATCGCGGACCTCACCACTGAGCGTCACGATCGCGTCGCTCGTGTTGGCGTCGATATGAGAGGATTCCACCCGGGGATCCTCCCGAAGCGCATCTTTGACCCAAAGTGTGATAGTGGCATCGCTCGGTCGCTGATTGGCTCGCGCGGACGGCGTGCCGAGGGCGAGTGCCAGCGGAACAATCAGCAACATGTGCTTCCTACATAACATGTCTCGCACTCCTTTTGTTGAACCGCAGAATACCGTCCATGACATTTCTCATGTCGTCTCCATCACTCTGCCGACCGCGGCCAGCAGATCGTCGATCTCAAATGGTTTATCGAGCATCGCCGCCGCCCCGAACCGCCTCGCCGCCTCGTGCGTCTTTTTGTTCCCGAAGGCCGTGATCAGGACAACCGGTGGGCAGCCGTCGTGTCTGGCGAGCCCCTCGAGGACTTCCATGCCCGTGAGCCCCGGCATCCGGATATCCGAGATGATGAGGTCAAACTCCACGTGGCCGCCTGGATCCAGTAGCGGGGCCACGTGCAGAAGAAGCTCGGCACCGTTCGCACACTCCGTCAGTCGATGACCCTCTTTGCGAAGCGCTCGGGAAAGCATCGCCCGCATCTCGCCGTCGTCCTCGGCCAGCAGTATCCGCCGCTGAACCGGTCGCTTCGTGGACGTTTGGTTCGAGTCGCGACTCATCGTACATCACTCCTTCAGGCGAGCGTGTCCCGCCTTGTTCAGGCGAACTACCTCGCAAACGGCGTGCCAGAGTCGCGGCCGCCCCACGGGTTCTTACGGCACGCGCTCTTGACGGCGAATCGGCCGACAGCCTGCACCGCGGCGATAGTCTGATGAGCCGGGCAGCCAGGCACTACGAGTTTGACACGCGCCCCATTATGCCTCGCTGCGGCAGAACGCCGCGCCGAAATGGACTGCGCGTACTCGCAGCGTGGTCGCGTCGCACAGCCCGGCCCGGAGCTGCCGGTCGGCATCGACACACCGCGGTACGGCAGACGTTCGTTCGGAGAAAGGACCGAACAGAAGCCCGTCCATGTACGTAGAATTTAGTGTTGCGCAGAGCGTCTGCGCAGTTCCATGGCTGGATCAAGGCTGTGCACCGTGGCGAGCGAGCGCGTGGCTGAGAGGATCGCATGGTGGCCCGCATCTCCATCTCGAGTTGCGCATTCGATATTTGCGCCTTGGTGGCCAAGCGCAAGTACGGGGAGGCGGTACGTTGCTTCGAAGTGCTCGCGAACGAATCGGCTCCACGGGCACGGCACGAGTCGGCCGCGGGCCTCATCCACGCGGGTGGGCCGAAGGCCGGAGAGGCGCTCACCAAGGCATTCGCTCGAGCACCATGCTACTTCTGCCGCGCCGGGCGGATGACGTGTGATCTGTGCGGCGGGGTCCAGACGTTCGCGGCCAATGGCCGGTTCTGCGAGAGCTGCGCAGGACAGGGCCGGGTCATCTGCACGTTCTGCGGCGGGTCCGGCTTTCTTCCGTTTGACACCGTCCCGAAGAACCTGACGGGCACCGTGGCGAAGTGGCGGCTTCAATGGGCGGCATCGTGTCTCCGCGAAGTCGTGCGAAGCGCGGCCAAGCTGAAAGGTGCGGGCCCAACGCTACCGACATGGGGAAACCTGCTTCGGCTGTTCAACGCGGTCCAGCGGGTTGCCGCCATTCTGGACGACGTGGAGCCGCTCATTCTGGGCCACGGGGGCCGGGAGTTCCAGGACTCGGGCACCCGCCGCCTGATACGGGAATGCCGGCGCGTGAGCGACGGCTACCACCACCGCCTGGCGACGGGCATTGCCGCATTCTGTCACCGACAGGCCGCGAGAGAACAGGAAGGTTCGCCCCGGCGGATGGCGTGGGAGCGCCAATTGGGTTTCTTCGAAACGGAAGCCGGCACCGATGACGCGGCTCCAAAACGGGGATCACCGGTGCACGCTGACGCTCAGCAATCGCAGGCCAAGCCCGAGCAACCCCAGCGCCAGGCCACGCATGATCCAGACGCCCCGCACCCGGCCGGACAAGAGCGCACCGATTTGAGCACCGAGAACGACGCCGATCGATAGCGCAATGGTGCGGCGGACGCCGTCATGAAAGCTACCGCTTACGACGTGGACGACGGTCCCCGCGAGAGCCATGACCGCCAGGATCAAGTGCGAAGTCGCCGTGGCGGTATGCACGGGGAATCTCAGCACGCGGATCAGGGCCGGCACGTGCACCACTCCACCGCCGATACCGAGCAAGCTCGAGATATAGCCGACTCCCAGGCTCAACAACGCACCAACCGAGTACGGACGGCTGAGCCTGCCCGGCGGCCGGGCGCCGTCACTCGCGTCGGTTTGCCGCGCGACCGTCTCTGGGGCATCCGTGGCGGAAACCCGGCGCCGCGGCCGGAGTCCGAGGTATCCGCCGAGGATCAGCATCAGGGTACCAAGCAACCCGTCGAAGAGCCGCCGGGGCACGATGCCGGTCGTCATGGCGCCGCCGACGGCGCCCGGCACGGTCGCCAGCGAAAATATGACGGCTGCCCGGTAGTCAATCCGTCCCATCCGGGCGTAGGCCCAGGAACCGGAGGCTGCGTTGAAGAACACGACCGCCAGCGAAATGCTCGCGACGGTTTCCGGTTCTTCGTGCGGATAAAGCAGCAGCAGGACCGGGACGAGTATGAACCCACCGCCGGCTCCGATCAGCGTCCCGTAGATGCCGACCGCCAGGCCCAGGGGAATCAACCACGCGAAATGAAGAAGCAACTCCAAAGCCGGAGCCCTCGCAAATCGGCTCGGGATTCGAGCACGCGTTTCTCACCAGGTCTTGTCGCAGCAGAAAACTGGTGAGAAATGCCGGCTAGCTCACCCCGGCCCCCGAGCGACGACAAATCGGCAGCACGAACGCGGATATCGCATGCGTCTACGTCAGTTTGCGCGGGAACCTCCTTGCCTCATGGGAACCGGATTCACAAAGTCCCCATGACCGCTGGCCGGGATCGCGGCCTCGCTTCCCGGCGGGCCTTCGACCACGCGAATCTCGCCGCTCGAACGGAATCAGTGCTTCCCGTAATTCAGTGGCGTGCCCTTCCTCTGCGCGTAAATGTACGCTTCCAGAGCCCGCATGCGTGGATCGTCCGGCGCGAAGCGTTCGCCGCGGACCGGTCGCTCGATGCACCAGTTGATCATGTCGCGTAACAAAGCCACGCGTCCCATTTGCGTCTGGAACTTCGGGTATGTCTCCGGGTGCGTGTTGCTCGCGTCCGGATGGCACATGTCGCAGGAGACCGCCACCGTGCTACCCAGCCGATTGGCGTCGTGGAAGATGCGTGAGCCCTCGACGACGAGCTTCTCCGTTTCGCGAGCCCACATCAGGATGTCACGCTCGGTGTACTGGCCGTAGGTGTGCCCCTCTCCCTGTTCGCCCGTGAGCAGGTGGGAGTTGTCGGCCGGCGGCAGAATCGCGTGACGCTCTTTTTCCTCTGCGACCCAGTCGGCTACACGATCCGGGTTCCGCCGCTTCCACTGCTCCATGTGGCTGTCGGCTACGGCCTGGCCGCCGGCGCGATCGGGCTTGTCGCCCTCCGGCTTCTGAGCGCCCGATACTTCCCCGGCAACGACCTGGGTACCGGTGGAAAACGTCCATAACACGGCGGCACAGGCCACGCATCCCAAACCTACTGCGATCATGTTGCGGTACGTCGTTCGCATGGTAATCCCGTTCCTTTCTTAGTAGCTTGGTCGATTGGGCCGCGGAGGCACCGCCTTCTTTCCCCAACTCGCCGTGTATTCCCTTGCCACGGTCACCGGGTTCCGGTTCCAGAAGTTGTAGATCTTGTCGACCAGTCCGTCGGCGTGGACCACCACTTCGCCGTCGCCACACCCGTCCTGAACATTAAACGGATCTGGACGGGTCATCTCGATGGTCAACTCGGGCATGCCCTCGGGGGCGTACGGCCACGGCCAGGCGGTCGCCAGAAGCCCGTGAAAGTGAATGTTGCCGATGCGGTTCGTGAGCATCTGATGGGTGTGACCGTGAATCACCACCACGTTCTTGAACCGACGGAGGATGGCCTGAACCTCCTCCGCATCGTCCGTCCAGAAATTCCAGTTCTTGTACAGCTTGTAGAGCGGTGAGTGAGAGAATACCACGACGGGCGTGTCGTCACCGTATTCCGCGAGGTCTTTCTTCATCCACTCGCGCTGCTCGGGACCGACCGTGAAGGGCTTCTGCACGTGGTTGTCGAGCCCGGCAACCGTCCGCATCCGCTCCATCGGAGTCATACCGCGCGCCGTCCAGAAGTCCTCTTCGATCACACTGAGGAGCTTGATGAAGTGGACGCCCTTGTGATCCCACGATTCTGTGGGCTGGCCAAACAGCTCACGCCACTTCTCGCCCATGTCAAAGTACCAGTCGTGCTCACCAACCATGATTCTCAGCGGCGCGTGGAGTTGCCTCAGGATCTGGGCTCCGAGCTCCAACTCCCGGGACTGGCCGAGTTGCGCAAGGTCGCCGCCGTAAAACACGAAGTCCGGCTGAGGGTCGAGGTTGTTCACGTCGTCCACCGCCCGCATCAGCGCATTCGCAAAGCGATCGTTGGTGTCCTTCACGTACAAGTGGGAGTCGGAGATGTACGCGAAGCGGAATCGGCCCGACTCTCCCCGCACCGGCTCACCGTACGCGATGCTGACGGGCTGGAAGGAGTTCGGCGGCATCACGCCCTGGACCGCCACGGCCCCCACCGCCGCCGCCGACACCTTGATAAACGAGCGCCGGTCGAGCTTGTTCAGGGCGTCGTAGAATTCGCGACGCTCCTCCATGAATTTCGTCTCCACGCTCCTATGTTTTGGTCGCATGAGATCGCTCCTGTCACTTCTGGATCCGTTCTTCGAACGCCAGCTTCCGGCGATGAGCCAGATCATCGTCGCGGAACGGCCGCTTCTGCCGCGCCTTGGCACGCTGCCGTTCCATCTGGCGCTGGTTCTCCTCGGCGAAACGATCATCCGTCAGCGCGAACATGAACGCGACGAGCTGGTCGATTTCCTGCTCGCTCAACGCCAGGGGTTCCATCCCGCCGTCGAGGAACAGGTTCGGCTCACCGCCCTTGTTGTAGTGGTCCATCACGTCCCACAGCGTCTCCAGCGTCCCGTCGTGCATGTAGGGCGCCGTGATGCCGATGTTCAGCAGGATGGAGGTGCGAAACGCGCCGATGTCCGAGCGGTTCTTGGTCACCATGAAACGTCCTAGTTCGCTCATGTCCGTATTCAGGGCCAGTTCCTCGAGCTTCTGCTCGCTGGGGTCCTCCCGCAGTGCCTCGAGCCCTTGACGCCCGAGTTGCTCGAAATCCTGGCGCCTCGCCGACACCCCGATGTTGTGGAAGCGGTTGTCGGTGCCCAGCGGGTTGGACAGGTTCATGTGGTGGCAGCTCACGCAACGGGCCTTCTCGTTGAACAGTCGCCAGCCGGCCTTCGCGTCTGCCGAGATCGCGCCCTCATCTCCCTCCAGGAAACGCCGGAACGGCGAGTCGAGGAAGACCATCGTGCGCTCGAAGGCCCCAATGGCACGGCCGATGTCCTCGTAGTTCACCGGTCGGCCGTACGCCTTCCGGAACATCGTCTGATACTCGGGGTCGCCGGCGACGGCCTTGGCCGCCGCTTGACCGTCGCCAAAGCCCATCTCGATGCGGTTGATGATGGGCAGCCGCGCCTGATGGTCGAGCGTGGGAGCGCGACCGTCCAGGAACAGGCTCTCCAGCAAAGCCGTATTCAGCGTCGTCGGTGCGTTCCTGCGCCCCAGTTGCCCGCCGATTCCCTCCGAGACCGGCCGCTGATCGGTGAACCCGCGGGTGACATCGTGGCACGTCGCACAGGCAACCGTCCCGTCCTTCGAGAGGCGTTTGTCAAAAAAGAGCTTCTTGCCCAGGACTACCCGCTCCGGCGTCATCTCGTTGTCGTCGGGAATGAACGCCGCCCACACGACGGGATCAAGTCTCGCCGGTACGGCCTGGGCATCCAGATCGGGCAGTAACTCATCAAAGGCGCGAAGCTGATAGTCCATGCTCGCCGCACCGTGCTCGGTCCTGGGGATGTCCCCCTCGGCACCCAAAGCGGCGTCCATCAGGCAACAGACCGAGGCCGCCGCGATCACCGGCCCCAGGGCTGGCCCGCACCGTCGCCGTCGCGGGGCGGCGTTCCAGTATCCGACCGCACCGCTTTCCGCCGAGCCCGTGACAGGCCCGCGGGATGCGAGGCGGCTCTCGTCGTCATTCAGGCCGCTCATGGAGACCTCCTTTGCTGATTCGCTTGAACCGGGATTCTCATCGCTCCGTCCGACGATTCCCGCGTCGCCCGGCCTTCCCGCCGCTTGCGGCCTTGCCGCGGACCGGGTTGCCCGTCTCAGGCACCGCGGCGCCGCGGCGCCCCAGTTTCCTGCGGCACGCGGCGCAAATACCGGAAAAGTGGATGCTGAAATCATGAATTTCGAACGAAACAGCGCTCACGTCGGGCAGTTCGACGCGGTGGCTGAACTGATCGTCGTCGACATCAATCAATTTTTCACAGTGGAGACAGACAAGATGATGATGGCGATCCGTCACCGAGTCAAAACGCGTCGCGGCCGTCCGCGAACACGCCTTCCTGATCACGCCGATGGCAACCAGGGTATCCAGCACGCGATACACCGTCGTGCGCGAGATGTCCGGCAGGTGCCTCTTGGCGTCTTGATAGATCTGATCGGCCGTCGGGTGGTCTCGGCGGTCGAGGATCAACTCCAGAATGCGACGGCGTTGCGCCGTCAGCGCCAGACCTCGCTCGCGACACAGCGCCTCGAACAGTTCCAATCGCTTCCGCTTCTGGTCAGGACCCACCGCGCGACTCCTGATGGTATTATGTACCAAATACAAACGATTGTCAAACGCCGTGGGGCCGCCCGGTTCCCTGCGCGGGAACGACGGACGACATCAGGAGGGCAGCCGCATGATCGGACCACAGCAGCGCCGCGAGCCCGACGGCCCTCCACGTCGGGGTGGCAGCCGAATCGCTGCCGTCGGCTTCCGCGCTGGCGGTGCGACAGTCCGGCAGATGGCGTTGAGCGGGTTGATCGGCATCCCGGAGAACAAGGCGAGAGCAGTATTGAGTTCTGCCGCACTGACGCGGCGAGTGGTATCATGACCGGAGTCGGGCCCAGGCGTTTCTGAGCCCCGGGGAGACTGATCGTGCGCACCATCTGGCTCACCGTTGCGTCGACCCGATTTCGGGGTTCCGCGGGCTAGAGCGTGATGCGCACGTCGGCGGCTGTCGCACCGCGTTCGAATGCGAAGATCGGGTTGATGTCCAACTCGCTGATCGCCGGGTTGTCGGCCAGCATTTGGGACACGCGCTGAATGATCTCGGCCAGCGCACCGATATCGGAGCCGGGCTGGCCACGTACGCCGGTCAGCACGGCACAGGCTCTCAAAGACTCGATCATGTTGCCGGCTTCGCGACGACTGACGGGCGTCAGGCTGAAGCTCAAATCCTTCAGCGCCTCCACGTAGATGCCACCAAGGCCGAACATCACGACGTGCCCGAGCCCTCCGGCCGCTTTGGCCCCGACGATGACCTCCCGGCCACCGTGCAACTGCTGCTGGACCAGAAACGTCGGCCTGATCTCGGCGAACCGGCTCGTCAACTCCCGCGCGTGCCTCGCCATCGAGTCGCGGTCTCGAATGTCCACGACCACGCCGCCACGCTCTGTCTTGTGCACGATTTTCTCCGCGTCCACCTTGAGAACGACCGGGTAGCCGATCTCGTCCGCGGCCGCCACACACTCGTCGGCGCCGGTCGCAGATCGATACGCGGCGACCGGAATCCCATAGCAGGCCAGAAGTGCATAGCCCTCCTCAGCGCCGAGAGTCGTCCGGCCGGCCTCGACCGCCACGTGGATGATCGATTGCGCTTTCCCCCCATCAACGTCGGAAAAAACGACAGGCTGATCGTCCGGCCGTCGGCGCAGCGCAGCGTAACGGGCCATCGATGCCAACGCCGTTGCACCCGTCTCGGGCATGTCATAGGCAGGCACTCCGGCGTTGCGGATCACCGCGAGCGTCTCCGCCCAGCCCTTCTTCTCGGTCATGACCGTGGCCACCATGGGTTTGGTCGATCGAGCGTTGGCGGCCGCGATCTCCTTGGCCACACCCAGCGTGTCCACGAAGAAAGGGGTCACGAAATTCAAGAAAATCGCGTCGACGCCGTCGTCGTCCAGCAGTGCATTGACGGCTGCCGCAAAGTGCTCGGGACCGGCCGTGGCCAGAACGTCCACCGGGTTGTTGACCGAGGCTTCCGGGAACAGCTTCTCCCGCAGCCTGGCTCGCGTCCGTTCGGATAGCGGCGGCAGGGTCATCCCGCCCTCGATCAACTCGTCGGTGGCGATGATGGCCGGTCCCCCCGTGTTGGCCACCATCCCCACGCGATTGCCTGCGGGGACCGGCTGCGTGGCGAAACCGATGGCCGACTGACACAAGTCTTCGATCTTGCGGAAGGGGACCACGCCCGCTTTGGCAAACAGCAGATCGATGGCCGTCTCCTGCTTCACGAGTCCGCCCGTGTGCGACCGCACGGCCTTGGCCCCCTCGGCTGTCCGGCCTGCCTTCATGGCCAGGACGGGTTTTCGACGGGCGACCTGCTTGGTCACCTCCAGAAACGCCCGGGGGTCGGGCAAGCTCTCGATATGCACCACGATCACACGGGTCTGCTCGTCGGCACCGTAGTGTTCAATGATCTCCGGAATGGACACGTCGCACGCGTTGCCGTTACTGGCGTACTTCCGCACGCCGACCCCGAGTTCCGTGATCCGCTGGTGAATCACCTCGCCGACCCCACCGCTCTGGGCCACGATCGAGATGTGCCCGCATGTCGGCCGGGTGAACGTGAAATTGCAGTAGGCCCGGACGGCGGGATCGCTGTTGATCACGCCCTGGCAGTTCGGGCCAAACACGCGGATGCCGGTTCTCGCGGCGATTGCGATCAGATCATCCTCCAGAGCCGCGCCTCGGGGGCCGATTTCGCGAAAGCCGGCCGTGTTGACAATCGCCGCCTTGACACCCTGCTTCGCGCAATCCTCGACACAGCGCGGGACCCGCTCGTTCTTGATTACGATGTGGGCCACATCCACCGGCTCCGGCACCTCCAGAATCGACGGGTAGACCCGGAGCCCGCGGACCGAGCCGCCCTTGGGGTTGATCGGGTAGATCGGCCCCGTGTACCCGAAGTCGAGAAGGTTCTCGATGATCCGATGGCCGATGGTCAGCGGTCGATCGGAAGCCCCGACCACGGCCACCGCCCGGGGGGAGAAAAGTGCGTCGAGTGACATGCTCCGATCTCCATTCTGCTTGTGAAAGGCCGCCGGCGCGGAACCGTTCGCGGGGCCTAGTCTTCCTGACCGGCTTCTCGATCCTCGGCCTCGTCGTGCGCTCCGGGTGCGGCCGATGAGGCACCTCGCCGAGCATGGCTGCCTGGATCGGCACTCGCCTCTCCGGACCGGATGCCCTCCCGCGCGATCAAGGCCGCCCCGAAGGCGCCGGTGTATTGCGGGTGCTGGGGGACCAGCACGCGGCGCCCCAGGGCCTCGGACAGCAGGTCCACAATGATCGGATTGTGCGCCACCACGCCGCCGGTCATGACGACCTGTCCGGTGAGCGGGGCCATCTCCAGGATGCGAGCCACCACGGACCGGAACGCGGCTTTGACCATTTCCGGGCGTGGCGTGCCGACGGCAATCAGCTTCAGCAGCTCGGTCTTGGCAAAAACGGTGCAGAAGGAGCCGAGCTCGAGGTCGCCGGACGCCCGGCCGGCCACCTCGTTGAGTGCCGACAAGGGCGTATCCAGGTGATTGGCAATCTCTTCGATGAAGGCGCCCGTGCCGGCGGCACATTTGCGGTTCATCTTGAAATGACGACGCTCGCCGCTTCCCTCCACGACAATGATCTTGTTGTCTTGCCCACCGATGTCAACGATCGTCATCGCCTGTGGGAAGCCGTGGTAGCATCCGCGGGCGTGACAGGTGATCTCGGTCACGGTCGTCGAAGCGAAATCCACGCTGCGGCGCCCGTAGCCGGTTGAAACGACGCGCGCGATGTCGGCCGCGCCGATGCCGACGCGGGTGACCACCTCGTTCAGGCAGGCCCGGGCGGCAGCGGCGAAGTCCGCCCCGGACCGGCGCAGTGCCCGACCCCGGGGCACTTCGCCTTCCAGGAGAACGGCCTTGGTGGCCGACGCCCCGACATCGATACCCAACAGAAAAGGGGACATTCCGCTGCCTTCTTGGCACTGGGCCGGTCACTCCGCGCTGGAGCACACCTGCGCCCGCCCTCTCCGTACTCCACCGGGCGGCCGGAAAAAGTAGCACGGCCTCCGGCCTCTCACGTCGCAAGTTGCTCGACGAACGCCTCCAACTGCGTTGTTGTCTGTTCGTCCGAATAGCACCGCAAGTCGTTCAGATCGCCGGCGATCGTGATCGACGGTATGCCGAGCCGTTCACGGAGACGCTCAGGCATGCCGTGCCGACAGTTCGTGTTGCTCGGGCAGGTCTTGGAATCGTGAAAGATGATCCCGTCCACGCCGAACGCCTGGATCATCTTCTCGAGATACTGCTCCTTGAACGGGTCGGACCGGACGATGAACAGCTCGGTGTAAGCCCTCGCCATCGACTTGAAGGGCTCGTCCGGATCGAGAGCCGTGAATATCCAGGAGTTGGCGTAGGTGCTGGCTACCACGCAGGCCCGGAGCTCCAGCAACAGCGTAGCCAGGTCGCGCAGCCGACCCCAAATCGGCATGCCTTCCCAGTAGAATCGCAGACGCTCGCCGTCCACGGCGGCCACGCGGTCACGGATGCGGGCCTTCAATTCCGGGAGTAAGTGGTCCTTATAGTAAGCCACCGCCGCCTGCGTGCCGCGCAGAACGACGGCCGGGGCCATGTGGATGGCACTGTCAAAAAAGGTCAACGGGGATGGCCGATGCGCGGCCGTCTCCAGTACCTCCTTCCAAAGATCGGAACATTCCCGCGACAACCGCACCGTCTCCCGGAATCGATCCATCTCGAGACGCTGACCGCTGATCTCCGCGAGCGGTTCAACCAGCGCGGAGATCTGCCCCGCGATACCCGCCACGTGCACCTCGGTCACCGCGCCGACGCCGCGGTAGCACTCGACCCCAAGCACCGGCCTGGACCACTGCCGGCCGTACCAGGCGAACCAGTCCTGGACCTCACGGCACTGGTTGGTGTTGTAGACGAGCACGTCGGGCTTGGGAATGGACCCGATGCCCGCGTAGGCGCTGGACAGCGGCGTACGGCCGTGGAGGAAAGCGCCGATGTCGCTGGTCATGTACGAGCAGACCTCCGGCGAATAGCCGATGGCGGTCGCCGCGGGAATGGTCTCGGAAGCCATGCGGGTCGCGCCGAGCATCGCCCCATGGTTTTCCGGGAAGTAAACCAGAAACCCCATCGCCCTCAGCAGCTCGGCCGGCCCGACGCTGGTGCACCAGGCCACCTTGGGATGCCCCGTCTTGACGGCCCGATCCAACTCGTGGAAGTGATCGGCCAGGAGCTTGCGCATCGTCGTGGCTGCCGCGATCTTCTTGATCTTGAATCCCTGCGCTTCACCCATCAGCAACCCTCCTCAACGCAACGGGGGACGTGACTTCCCCTTCCACGCAACGCTGAATCCGACGTGGTGATCGAGTCGTGAAACGTTTGAGCGGCGTCAGCCGTCCAGCTACCGCCGGAGGGGGGAACGTCGCGCTCCGCGGGCAAGCGGGCGGACGCTCGAGCAGGGTCTGGTGAGGTCACAGCCACTTCCCGTGCCTCCCCGGGTCGCATTTAGACAGGATCGCGAATCCGTCCCAAAGCAGCCTGGTCGGGGCCCTCGGCCTGTCCCGCAATCGCCTGAAGGATCTTCTCCGGCGTGAGGGGGAGGTCTTTGACCCACACGCCGGTGGCGTTGGCGATGGCATGGGCCACGGCGCCGAGGACCGGGAGCGTACTGCCCTCGCCGATTTCCTTGGCTCCGAACGGGCCGCCAGGCTCGTAGGAGTCCACGATGCCGCTGAAGATCTCCGGGGCGTCCTTGATCGTCATCATCAGATAGCCGTGCAGGTTCGGATTCAATATCTGACCCTTCCGGTCAAACTGGACGTCCTCCAGTACCGTCTCACTGGCACCCATCACAATCGCACCCTCGACCTGGCCGTGGACGGACATCGGATTGATGGGGGTGCCGCAGTCGTGGTAGTCGGTGAAGCGGTCGATTGTGACTTTCCCGGTCTCCAAGTCCACCGACAGTTCGCAGACGGAGCTGCCGAATGAATAAGCCGGGCTCGTACCCACCGTCGCCCCCTTGTAATCGCCGCCCAGGCCTTCCGGCGGCTTGTAGCAGCCGGTGCCGACCAGCGGGCCGTGGTCGTTGAAGTACCGGCGGGCGGCCTCCTCCCAGGGAACGGACCGGTTGGAACGCCGATCCCACAGCTTTCCGTGGCGGGCATCGATATCGGCTTCATCGCACGCGAGTTGTCTTGCCGCGTACGGCCTGATCTTGTCCACCACCGCCGCGCCCGCCCGCGAGACCGCGTGGCCCGCCATCAGCGTGACGCGAGACGAGTACGCGCCCAGGTCGAGCGGTGAGATGTCGCTGTCTTCGCTGCGGATGCGCACCCGCGACACCGGAATGCCCAGCGACGCGGCGCACATCTGTGTCAAAACTGTGTCACTACCCTGGCCGATCTCGGCCGCCCCGATCAAAAGTACCGCGGCCATGCCGTCTTCGCTGATCTTCACGATGGCGTTGGCGTGGGGGAAGATCGACCGCTTCTGGAACGACTCGCGCGGCTTTTCGTGCGACAGTTGGACCTGACCGCGATAAATACAGTAGCCCGCACCGGAAACGAACCCGCCGCACCCGACGCCGATTCCCGAGCCCCGCGGCAGCTTGCCGTACTTCTCTCTCCAGCCGCTTTTCTGTTCGACCGCGTCGAGCGTGGCACGGAACTCGCAACTGTGGATATCGAGGTCGTTGACGGTACGCGTATTGGGCGTCATGGCGTTGCGGCGACGAATCTCGATGGGGTCGATGCCCAGGTCGTCGGCGGCCATGTTGAGCAGGCATTCGAACGCGAAACGCGGCTGGGGCACGCCGTGGCCTCGCATGGCGCCGCAAGCCGGCTTGTTCGTCACCACGCGATAGCCGTCGTATCGGTAGTTGGGGATATGGTACAGCGTGGGCATCATACTGCCGGCATAGTAGGCCGTGGCCACGCCGAACGAGGTATACGCCCCGCCGTCCAAATGGATCTCGCTCTGAAAAGCCCGGATCCTGCCGGCGCGATCGAGGCCCAGCTTCATTTTCATGTGCTGCTTGTGCCGGCCGCGCCCGAAGTGGAACACCGCCTCTCGCGAGTAGACCATCTTGACCGGCCGCCCCGTCCGGCGGCTCAGGATCGCGGCGCAAAGGTCGAGCGGAGACGTGGCGGCTTTACCGCCGAATCCGCCGCCCACCGCCGGGCGGATCACCCGGACACGGCCTAAGGGAATGTGCAGCACGTGAGCCATCATGTACTGCACGTAGTGCGGCGCCTGGGTCGAACTGTACAGGACCAGAGTGCCATCGTGGGTCCACGTGGCGATCGAGGCGTGCGGCTCCAGCGCCGACTGACAGACGTGGTTGCCGGTGAAGGATTCCTCCCGGACGTAATCTGACTCCGCGAAGGCCGTTTCCACGTCGCCAAAATCCTGGTGGACGCGGGTGTTGATGTTGTTCTTGTACTGTTCGTGAAGTTGAGGGGCGCCGTCTGCCGTGGCCGCGACCGGGTCGAAAACCGCCGGCAACTCCTCGTAGTCGACGCGGATCAGGGAAAGCGCCTCTTCCGCTGTCCTCTCGTCGATCGCGGCCACCGCGGCCACAGGATCACCGACGTGCCGGACCTTCTCCTTGGCCAGCACGTGCTCGTCGTACCGTGCCGGAGAGACCCCGTACATCGTGTCGGGCACGTCGGCCCCGGTAAGCACCGCCAGTACCCCGTCGAGCGCGGCCGCTTCCGAAGCGTCGATTCGCCGGATACGCCCGTGAGCGATAGGCGAGCCGAGAATCTGGCCGTGAATCATGTTCGGCAACGCGATGTCCGCCGTGTAGAGCGACCGCCCCGTCGCCTTGTCGGCCGCGTCGACGCGCGGAATCGAAACGCCGACGTTGTCGTGTTGCGGTCTGGCGGCGTCGGTCCGGGACCGCTCACCCGCGGTGCACCCCCGGCCGTCTCGGTACCGGTCGCATCGGCGCACGGCCCGAAGGATGCCGGCGTAGCCGGTGCAGCGGCACAGGTTGCCCGCCAGCGCCTCCTTGATCTCGTCGGTCGTGGGCCGGGGATTCTTCTCCAGCAGCGCGGTGGCCGCCATGATCATCCCCGGCGTGCAGTATCCGCACTGGATGGCGCCTTCGTGAACAAAAGCCTGTTGCAGTGGACTCAGTTCGCCGTTTCGGGCGACGCCCTCAATGGTGGTGATTCTCTTGCCCTCCATCTCGGCGGCAAGCAGCAGGCAACTGTTCATCGGCTCGCCGTCGATCAGAACGGTGCAGGCGCCGCAGTCGCCGACGTTGCAGCCCTTCTTCGTGCCCGTCAGACGCAGTGTCGTGCGGATCACGTCGAGCAGTGTCTCCGCCGGGTCCATGGCGAGCGTGTGGGTCTGCCCATTGACAACGAGCGATCGGGTTACCGTCATGGCTGCGCCTCCCTCGCGCGGCGACTGGCGGCGGCCAGGGCCCGGCGGGTCAACACGGTCACCAGATGGCGGCGGAAGTCGGCCGAGCCCCGCACGTCAGAGATGGGTTCGGCCGCATCGCGGGCCAGTGCCGCCGCGCGGATGAAGACCTCTTCGTCCGGCCGTTGACCGACCAGTACGGCCTCCGCCGACGCCACCCGCTTGGGGATCGGCGCCACGGCACCCAGCACGACCCGGGCGTCCCGGATGCCGCCGCTGGCGTCAAGGGTCACGGCGGAGGCGACCGCGGCGACCGCGATCGCGTTGCCGTCACGGAGGGCGAAACGGGCATAGGCCGCCCCGAACCCAGCCTCCGGGGCGGGAACGAGGACCGACGTCAGCACCTCGCTGGGCTCGATCACCGTCGCGCGAGCCCCGACGAACAGTTTCTCTATCGCGACTTCGCGCGGGCTCCCGGGAGACCACAGCACAACCACCGCGTTCATGGCCGCCAGGATGGGCGGCAAATCCGCGCAAGGTACGGCACTGGCGATGTTGCCGCCCACGGTAGCCGCGTTGCGAATCTGCGGGGCGGCCATCCGGCTCGTGGCGTCGCGGAGAGGGGCAAATCGTCCGCCCACGATGGGTGACCGGTTCAGGTCCGTAATCGTAGTAAGGGCCCCGACGCGCAGATGGCGGCGGTCTTCCGACACGCCGCGAAGCGCGTCGATTCGATTCAGAGAAACCAGGTGGCCCACCCGCACCCGCCTGGTTTTCAGATCGACCAGCAGGTCGGTGCCGCCGGCGAGCAGGCGGGCCTCGGGGGCGTGCTGCTGCATCAGCCTTGAGGCCTGGTCCAGGTCGGGCGCGTGATGAAGTTGGACCGCCGGTACGTACACGACCGAAGCTCCGCTGTTGTTGTTCGGGCGAGGCGGGTCCTTTCTCGGCTCAGTCGGATGGAGCCGCGTCTCGCCGATTCGCGATCTCCGTGCCATGAAGCATCCCATGCAGAAACTGCGCTGCAATCTGGCCCGCCACGCCGTTCGGCGATCGGCCGCGCTTGGGGTCATACCAGCGGTACAGCCAATTAAGCATGCCGAACAGGGACATGGTGGCCACGTGGGGATCCAGCGCGTTTGCGGGGGCATGGGCGTCGACGATCTGATCCACGATCGCTCGTACAAGAGCGTAGTATTCGCGCCGTAGCCGGCGAGTCCCCTCGAAGCTCTCCCCGGTCAGCGAGTCAAGTTCGTGGGAGCATACCTTGAGGGCGGCCATGTTGGCGGCGAAGTAGCCGACGTGGGCGCGGATCATCACGTTGAGCTGCATGATGGGGTCGGCTATGCCGAGCAATTTCTCTTTGAGACCGTTGACCAAGGCATTAAACGTGCGGAACTGGATCAGAAACAGCATCTTCTCCTTGCTGTCGAAGTAGTGATACAGTCCTGCCAGGCTGACGCCGGCTGCCTTGGCAACCGCCCGCATCGTGGTCTGCTCGTAGCCTACGCGGGCCATCAGCTCCGTGGCGGCGGCGAGGATATGGTTCAGTCGCTCGTCGTACGTTCCCCGGGTCTCGAACGTCCTGCGAGAGCCGACCGGCATCGGGCCTCTACCGGACGACCGTTCGGATTCCTGTGGTACTCGCCGCAAGGTCCACCCCCGCTATCCATACCGTCACACACATCGAATATGCCGTCGGGCGTGGACCCTGTCAAGCACAAACACCCGATAACTCCTTGACTGCAATGCTGGAATCGTTCATAATTGAGGCGGCACAGTTCTTGAACCCGGTTATGAGCGCGAGGAACGCGCCGGCATTTCAGCCCATTTTCGATCGAACGTCCGTTCGGATTATGGGCGTGGTACCGGACGACCCCGCGGTACAGTGCTGTCCCCAGAGAGCGAGGCCCATCATGAGCATGTTCCCCATCCGGACTCCCGAATCCCTCGGCTTCAAGGAAGTCCTTTACGAGAAGCGTGACTGGGTCGCCCGGATCACGATCAACCGCCCCCAAAACTACAACGCGTACAGCACGCCCGCCTTGCAGGAACTGGCGGCGGCATTCCAGGACGCGAGCTGGGACGACAACGTCGCCGTCGTCGTCTTCAGCGGCGCCGGCGATCGCGCCTTCTGCACCGGCGGCGACGTCAAAGAGTACCAGGCGAATTACACGCAGAAGCCACGCGACTACTGGAAATACATGTGCTGCTTCAAAGGCTACATCGAGTCGATCCTCAACTGCGCCAAACCGGTGATCGCCCGGCTGAGCGGCATGGCCGTCGGAGGCGGCAACGAGAGCCAGCTCGCCTGCGACCTCGCCGTGATGGGAGAACACGCCTTCATCGCCCAGGTCGGCACCAACGTGGGCTCGGTGGCCTGTGGCGGCTCCACCCAGTGGCTGCCGGTGCACGTGGGTGACCGCAAGGCCCGCGGCATCCTGTTCCTGAACCAGCGCTACTCGGCCTACACGTCATTGGCGATGGGCCTCGTCAACACGGTGGTCCCGACGGTCAAGGGGCCCGATGGCCGGTACGTCACACGCTTCAAGAACGATCGGAAATACCTGGCCGACTGGAACGTCGACCCGTGGGATGATCCGTTCGAATGCCGGGCAACCGCCGACGACGTCAAGAAAGCCCAGAAGGGTCAAGACGGCTACTCCATCGACCTCTCTTTGCTGGACGATGTCGTGAGCGATCTGTGCGATCAGGTGGTCAACAAGTTCTTCGAGTGCACGCGGTATACGAAGGCGCAGGTCAACTACTGGAAAGAACAGGCATGGCATGCCACGGCCGGCCACGCCCGGGATTGGCTGTCCACCCACTACACGAGCCTCGAACCCTACGAGGGCATGACCGCGTTCGTCGAGAAGCGGAAGGCCGATTACGTGGGGCTGCGCCGCCGGGCTGCCCAGGGTGAATCCAGCGAATTCCTGTGGGGACCGTACGCCAAGCACTGTCCCAGGTGTGAGGCCAAGGGCATGCCTTCGTACTTCGAATTCTGCGGCAAGTGCGGGGCGGCCCTCAAGAACGAGGGACAAGGAACACAAGAAAGGACCTCATCATGATGGTTCTAGAGGGCAAGAAGGCCATCGTGACCGGAGGCAGCTTGGGGATCGGGGCGGCCACCGCCCGGGAGTTGGCCCGCCAGGGGGCCGACGTCGCGATCAACTTCCGCCGACACGATGCGGAGGCCAAGCAGGTCGTGGCGTACATCGAACAGATGGGACGTAAGGGGTTGGCCGTCAAAGCCGACGTGGCCAGCTTCGCCGATGCCGATCGCATGGTCACCGAGGTGCTCGAGAAGCTCGGCGGGCTCGACATCCTGGTCAACAATGCCGGAATCAACCGGGACGCCGTCGTCTGGAAGATGACGGAAGAGCAGTGGGACCAGGTGATCGACACGAACCTGAAGGGCTATTTCAACTACATCCGGGCCGCCGTCGCCATCTTCCGGGAGCAAAAGTCGGGCAAGATCGTCAATGTCACCTCGATCAACGGTTTGCGAGGCAAGTTCGGGCAGACGAACTACTCGGCTTCCAAGGCGGGCATCATCGGGCTGACGAAGGCGCTGGCCCGCGAATTGGGCCGATCCAACGTCAACGTCAACGCGGTGGCCCCGGGCCTGATCGAAACCGACATGATGCAGGATGCACCGCAGAAAGTGATCGACGCGGCCCTGGCTGAAATCGTGCTCGGCCGCCTGGGCAAACCGGAGGACGTGGCGTCGGTGATCGCGTTCCTGTGCAGCGACGCGGCCAAGCACGTCACCGGCCAGGTGCTGCAAGTGGACGGCGGGCAGTACATCTGAGGGCAACAACGAACAAGAGGCGGGGTCCGCGGTGTGGACTCCGTGCCGCGGGAGAATGGCGGTGGAACTCAGCGACGTAGTAGCGATCAGCGCCCTGCGCACGCCGATGGGGCGGTTCGGCGGAACACTGAAGGACGTGGCGTCGTACGATCTGGGGGCGGTGGCCATCCGGGCGGCCCTGGAGCGCGCCGGCGTGGCTGGCGACGGGGTTGACGACGTCATCTTCGGCAGTTGTCGACAGGCCGGCAACGGGCCGAATCCGGCCCGCACGGCCGCGGTACGCGGCGGCATCCCGGTGACCGTGCCCGTGCAGACGATCAACATGGCCTGTCCGTCCGGCATGCGCTGCATTGTCCTGGCGTCCCAGGCCATTCGGCTGGGCGACGGCCGGACCGTCGTGGTCGGCGGCATGGACAGCATGAGCACGATCCCCTACCTGCTGAAAGACTGTCGATGGGCGGGCTTCAAGATGGGCGATCGCACGCTGCTCGACGGCTGGAGCGACAGCATCGATCCGCTGTGCGGCATGGGCATGGGGGCGACGGCTGAGAACCTCGTCGACAAGTACAGAATCCCTCGCGAGGAACAAGATGCATACGCGGTCGAAAGCCACCGCAAGGCCGGGCAGGCCCAAGCGGACGGCTGGTTCAACGAAGAAATCGTTCCGGTCGAGGTCCCGGCCGCGGGCAGGCAGCCGGCGGTCCTGTTCGAACACGACGAGACCATCCGCCCCGATACATCCGTCGCGAAGATCGCCCGGCTCAAACCGGCCTTCAGAAAGGACGGCACCGTCACCGCGGCCAACGCGTGCGGCATGTCGGATGGGGCAACGGGCCTGGTGATCACGTCGAGGCAGCACGCGCGCGAGCTGGGGGCCACGCCTCTGTTCGCCCTGGTGGCATACTCCAGCGTGGCCGTCGATCCACCCACCATGGGTGAGGGGCCGGGGGTGTCGATCCCCCGGGCCCTTGAAGCGGCGGGCCTGACGCTGAACCAAATGGACGCGATCGAAGTGAACGAGGCGTTCGCCGCACAGGTCCTCGCCAACGAACGCGTGCTGAAATGGGATCGCGCGAAGCTCAACATGCATGGCGGAGCGATCGCCCTGGGCCATCCAACCGGGATCAGTGGGGCCCGCATCGTGGTGACGCTCTACCATGTACTGAGACACATCGGCGGGGAGCTGGGCATCGCCGCAATCTGCGGCGGCGGGGGCGTCAGCATGGCCCTGGTTATCAAACGGGAGCACTAGCACCGATGAGTGATTACGAATTCCTGCAATTCGGGATGACCGACGGGATTGCGGACGTCACGCTCGATCGCCCCCCGCTCAACGTTCTGAACATCCCCATGATGGTCGAACTTAATCGGCTGTTGGAGACCGTTCTCGGCGACGCCGATCTGGCCGCCCTCGTGTTGCGGGCCACCGGCAAGGCGTTCAGTGCCGGGGTGGACGTGAGCGATCACACCGCCGCCAAGGTCGGGGAGATGATCCGGCAGTTCCACGGGATCTTCCGGAAACTGGCGGCCACCGACGCACTCACCATCGCCGCCGTTCAGGGGGCCGCGTTGGGTGGCGGCTGCGAGTTGGCGACCTTCTGCGACATTGTTCTGGCTTCCGAGCGGGCCAAGTTCGGCCAGCCGGAGGTGCAGGTCGGTGTCCTCCCGCCGGTCGCCGCGTGCGTGTTCCCGCCGCAGATCGGCTTGAAGAAGGCAATCGAATTGAACGCCATCGGCCAGACCATCGACGCGGGGGAAGCGCACCGCATCGGACTGGTCAATCACGTGTATCCGACCGACGAGTTCGAGACGCGTGTCGAGGGCTATCTGAACGATGTTCGTAAGCTGTCGAGGCCGGTCCTGCGGCTGGCCAAGCGGGCCACGGCGATGATCGCCAGAAAAGAAGTGCTGGCTCACTTGGAGCAGGTCGAGCGCCTGTACATGGAGGATTTGATGAGGCTCTCCGACTCCCATGAAGGGATCGCGGCGTTTGTCGAGAAGCGGACGCCAAACTGGACGCACGGATGAGTTCGATGCGGCGAATCCCCGACGCGCGGAGGTCCGGCCGGGGGCAACGGTCGGCACCGGGAGGGTCCTCGGTGCACCGCTCCACCGGCTCTGCCCACCGCGGCCCCGGCCCTCGTCTCCGGCCCTGCGATCGGCGGACTCTGAATCGAAAGGAATCGTCACATGAAGGCAGCAGTGTTCCACGGACAAGACGTCGGACTGAAGATCGAGGACATTCCGACTCCCCGGATCAGGGATGATGAGGTTCTGGTCCGGGTCGCCGCCTGCGGCGTCTGCCACACCGACCTCCACTACATCGAGCACGGGGTGCCCACGTTCAAGAAGCCGCCCGTGGTGCTGGGGCATGAACCGTCAGGGATCGTCGAGCAGGCGGGGCCGAAGGTGAGCCATCTCGCCGAGGGGCAGCGGGTGTTGATCCCGGCCGTGCTCACTTGCGGTACGTGCACGTTCTGCCGCACCGGGCGGGAAAACATCTGCGGCGATATGAGGATGCTGGGCAACCATTTCGACGGCGCCTACGCCGAATATGTCGCCGTGCCGGCCAAGGACGTAATTCCTCTGCCGGAATCGATCCCTCTGGAAGAGGCCTCGATCATCGCCGACGCCATCTCGACGCCGTACCACGCGGTGAAAAACCGGGCCCGGGTGCGGCCCGGCGACACGGTGGTGGTGTTTGGCTGCGGCGGCGTCGGGATCAACGCGGTGCAAACGGCGTCGGCAGCCGGCGGCTACGTGATCGCGGTCGACGTCAATCCGCGCAAGCTCGGATGGGCCTCCGAATTCGGCGCCGCCCAGACCATTAACGCGGGCGAAGTCGAACGGGTCAGCAAGGTCGTCAAGAAGCTGACCGGTGGCGGCGCTGACATCGCCATGGAGGTGATCGGGAACCCGCGTACCATCGAAGAGGCTTTCGAATGCGTTCGCGTCGGCGGGCGGCTGTGCGTCGTCGGTTACACGCATGAGGCCATTTCGATCGTCGCCGGGAAGATCATGTTCAAGGAAATCGAAGTGGTCGGGTCGCTCGGCTGCCGGCCGGTGGACTACCCGCCGCTGGTGCGCATGGTCGAGCAGGGGACGATCGACGTGAAGCGACAGGTTACCCACCGCTTCAGTTTGGATGAAATCGGCAAGGCTTTCGAGGTCATGAAGGAAGGGCTTTCGCTTCGGTCGATCGTCATACCGTAGCGATCGCCGGCGGCCGCCATCTGGAACCCCCGACTCCGGAGTGCGGAGAAGGGAATGCGGAACGCCTGGTACCACGGGTCCAGTGCCCGCGTGTACCGCGCACCCGCGATGCCCGGCCTGCAGTCCGTCGTTTGTTGCGACGCGTGCCATGCTGAACAAGAACCATCTTGGCGTTCACCCGCCCGGTGCTTTGGGGGTGGCGTTCTTCATGCACGCCGGCGCGGAGTGTCTCGTGGGGCGGGGTGGTGACGGGATCACGGAACCGCTCATGAAAGTCGGCACCCTGAATCTCGATGAGGGGGGCATGATGCGTTCCATTCCGTTGAAGGACCGCATCTACGCCAATCTCTTGGAGGCCCACGCCCTGGACCGTATGCCGGAACTGCTCATGGTATGCTGCAATCCCGATCAGCTCCGTTTGTTAACGGGCGAGGTGACGCGGTATCTCGAAAACCTCGCGGAGCGCCGACGGCTGCGGTCCACGGAGGACATCCGCCGCGAGGTGCCCATCCTGCTGATTCTTCCCAACGGCATCCTCGCGGAGCAGACGCTCACCACGTACGAGGAACAACTGCGGGAATCGATTCTGATGGAGCGTCTGGGCGGGGTGACCGAGGGCATGGTGCGGAGCCTGCTGGACCGCGTGGTTCGGGGCGTGTCGCTTCAGGCCGGCGGCCGGCGCGGCGGCGGAGCCGAGACCATCTACCTCCTGGAACGGAAAGGGGCGGTCGTTTTTGCCGGTGGCGGCGACTTCGAGCGGGCGCGGATCGAGGAGGTTCTGAGGAACCATGACTACCCGTTCAAGCATGCTCGCGGCGTGCCGGGCACGCGGATCGAGTTCGACAAGGCCATGATCTCGATCGTGCTCAACGTGGGCGGGCTGATCCACACGGTCAATCCGGACGGCACGCTGATCGACTTGCGGATGGGCGATCTCTGCAAGGACCCCTCCAAGAGCGATTTCGTCCACCAGGTGACGCGCGCCCTGTTCGAGGTCGGCCAGTCGGCGGGAGCCTATCCCCCCGACGCTGTCTACGAGGACATCTGGGCGGACCACAGGGCCACCATCCTGGCCCACGCCGGGCACGTCACAAGTTCGCTCAAGACATTTCGCGACGAGCTGGCCCGCGGGCTGCACAACGTCAAACTCTTCTCCAACGAGGAATGGCTGCTGACGCCTCTGTGTCGTTACGCGGCCAACGCGGGTCTGAAGGAGGCGGAGGCATTGTTCCGGTCGCTCAAGCGACAGGTCCAGGCATCGATGGCCCTGGCGATCCGCCGTCATGATCGGAGCTCCCAGGGCGGCAAACTGAGGGCGAGCAAGATGAAGCTGACCGCACAGCGCAACACCAGCATTGAGGTGTATGAGGGTGGCCCCGACGACGACAGCGTGGTCCTGGTCGGCACGGTGCTCGACAACGACCACCTGATCAAGCTCGAGCTGAACGTGTTCCTTCCCGACGCGCAAATCACGCAGAGTAAGCTCGATATGGTCCGCGCTCCGTTTCCCGTGTGTCGGGAGATCCAGGCACTCGCGGATCGCCTGGTCGGGCTGCGAATCGAACGGGGCGTGATCAAGACGCTCAACCGGCGGGTCGGCGGGCACTTCGGTTGCGCGTTCGTCAAGGAACTGGCCGCCAACATGGTCTATTCCGCCGCCGCCTGCATGGTGCGGCGTCGGCTCGGCGCCAATCCCCTGAGCACGGACTACGATGCCAAACCGCCGGAGGAGCGTTTCGAGGCGAGCAAGGAACTCCTGAGGAATTCATGCCTGGCGTACTGCCAGACAACGGCCCTGGGACTCGATGAACGCATGGGGATCAAGCGCATCGGGGAGGAGCACGCGCATCCCCTGCCCGTGGGGGAATACGAGCCTACCCTGGCGGTGGTGCTGCGGGATCGGGCCGAGAAAGGGGGCGACAAGGTCTACCTCCGCTATCGACGCGGCGATGGCACGGTGGCCGTGCCCTGGACCGTGTTCGCGCGACAGACATTCCAGATCGCGCGGCATCTGATCGACCGGGGGGTGCAACGAGGCAACCGGATGGCCATCATCTCGGAGAACCGCGCCGAAATGTTCATGTTTGAGCTGGCCGGGATGTCCATCGGCGCCGCCGTGGTGCCCATTTTCGCCGGTTACCCGCCGCCGCAGATCGCGTACGTGCTCCAGCGCGTGCACCCGCGCATCGCGCTCGTCTCCGGCACGCACCAGCTCGACAAGATCGAGCGCGCCCAGCGGCCGCGCATCGAGACGTTCTACTGCATGGATTTCGATGCCGCCGCCGAACGCCGCGGGGCACTTGACTTTGCCACGCTCACCGCGGAAGGCGGAGTCTCCGAGGCGCAACTGGTGCGACATATGGACGCGGTTCATCCGGATGATCTATGCATGATCATGTACACCTCCGGCACCACGGGAGCGCCGAAGGGCGTGCGCCTGTGTCATCGGCATCTCATTTCGCAGCAGAAGGCGATGTCGCTCATGTGGGACGTGGATGAGAACGACGTCCTGATGAACTATCTGCCATGGCATCACAGCTTCGGCGGGCTGTTCGAGCGGTTCATGACCCTCTACAACGGGTGCGAACTGTGCCTGGACGACTCTCGGGGCAAGGATCTCGACCGGCTGATCGAGAACTGGCGACTCTTCCGGCCCACCGTCTTCTTCAGCGTGCCCCGGGTTCACGACCTGCTGGTAGGTCGATGCAAGCGCGACCCTGAAGTGGCGAATCTCATCTTCGGCGGTCGCCTGCGATTCGTCTTTACCGCGGGCGCGCCCCTGCCGGCGCACGTCGAAGCCGCGTATCGCCGGCATCAGATTCCGGTGCTCGAGGGCTGGGGCCTCACGGAGACCTCGCCGTGCGTCACGGCTACGACCAAAGACACCGGCTGGCGCAGCGGGTACGTCGGCTTTCCGCTCCCCGGCGTCAAGATCCGGATCGACAGCAACGAGGAGATCCTCGTCAAGGGGCCGAACGTGATGGAGGGCTACCTCGACGACGTGGAGGCCACCGCCCATGCGATGACGGAGGACGGATGGTTCCGCACGGGCGACCTCGGCGAGTTCACCAAGGACGGGCTGCGGATCTTCGGCCGAAAGGACGGAGCATTCAAACTTACCAACGGCGAAAAGGTCCATCCGCTGCGGATCGAGACGCTGCTGGTCAACGAATCGCCGTACATCGGCCAGGCGGTGGTGGTGGGCAGTGGCCGGGACTACATCGGCGCGTTGCTCTTCCCCGACTTCGATGCCCTGCGCAGTTGGGCGACCGTCCACAACGTCGACCCGGATACCCTGGACGACGCACCCGCCGTGCGCGACCTGTATGCGTCGGAGCTCGAACACATCAACTCCCTCATCGATGTGAAGTACCAGCGCGTTCGGCGAGGGGCACTGGCCCATCGCGCACCGTCCATGGACGACGGGGAGGTGACCGCGTCGGGTAAGCTCGTCCGCAAGGCGGTGCTGGCCAACTTCGCAAACAAGATCGAAATGCTGTTCGAGCACCTGCCCTCCGCGAGCGTCGTCGAAGTTCAAACGGAAGTCAAGAAAAGGACGGTCAGCAGTGAGGCGTAACGACTATCCCCACGTGGTCATCGCCGGAGCGGCCCGCACGCCCATCGGCGTCAAGTGCGGGACCCTGAGCCACTTCGCCCCCGAGGACCTGGGTGTCCTGGCCGCCGAGGAGGCCATCCGACGGAGCGGCGTAGACCGTGGCCGCATCGACGCCACGACCGGCGCCAATGTCTATCAGTTCACGGCACCGGGGGCCCAGGACATCTACTTCCCGCGCAACGTCGCCTTGCGCTGCCACCTGAACGTCGAAACCCCGGCCCTGATGGTCCAACGCATCTGCGGCAGCGGATTCCAGACGGTCATCAACGCCCTGCAGCAGATCGCGTTGCCCGACGCCGTCGATGAATCCAAGGTCGCGCTGTGCGTCGGGGCGGAAACGATGTCGCGCGTGCCGCGGGTCATCCGGGCGCCGCGCCGGTCCGGATCCAACTTCTGGGAGTTCGTGGAAGGTGGTGCGGTGGAGGATCTCCTCCTGGCCGGATTGAACCACGACCTCGCCGACACGGCCATGATGCGGACCGCCGACGAGTACGGTTCGCAGATGGGCGTTACCCGGGGCGAGTGCGACGCCTTGGCCGTCACCTCGCACGCGCGAGCCCGGGCGGCCTGTCGGGCAAGCCACTTCAACGGCGGCGACGGGTTGCGGGGCATGTTCGCCATCGATACCACCGATCTGACCGGTCGGCCCGTGCATCTGGCGCGAGACGAATGCGTACGCAAGACTTCGCTCGAGGTGCTGGCCAAGCTCAGAGGGATCACCGCCAACGGCCTGGTTTCCCCGGGCAACGCCAGTGAGATCGCCGACGGTGCGGCCGCGGCTGTCGTCGCGGAGCGCGCCACGGCCGAGACGCTGGGCCTGCCCACGCGGTATGAGATCGCCGGGTATGGCGTGGCCGGCGTCGAACCCCGCGTGATGGGCCGGGGCCCCGTGCCGGCGGTTCAGCGGGCACTCGCGCAGGCCGGCCTGGAACAATCGGACGTGGGGCTCTGGGAGATCAACGAAGCCTTCGCGGCGCAGTACCTGGGCGTGGAAAAGGAACTCGGGCTCGATCGCGAGATCACCAACGTCAACGGCGGCGCCGTGGCCATCGGCCATCCGTTGGCGGCCACCGGCTTGCGGATGCTCGTCGATCTGATGTACGAAATGCAGCGGCGCGATGTGCGCTATGGTTGCGCGTCGGCCTGCATCGGCGGCGGGCAAGGCGCCGCGGTGATCCTGGCGGACACGGAAAAGACCTGAATGGTCTCCCGAGCGGCAAGCGAAACGGGAGTGCGGGCCCTGCCACGGCCGCACGCATGAGGATGACAAGACATGAAGCGTGCGCTTTCATTCGGCGACCGATCGCTCGATGACGCCGTCCGGCGAATCAACGACATCCGATGCATCGCCATCATCGGGGCGGGCACGATGGGGCAGGGGATCGCGATCGACGTGCTGAGGAAGACCGATTGCGAGGTTATCCTCCTGGACATCCAGGTCGAAGCGCTGAATCGGGCCAAGGCGACGCTGGCCGCCATGTGGCAGGGCCAGATCGACAGCGGCCAGATCCGTGAGCAGGACGCCGCCGCCGCCGGGGCCCGCCTGCGCTACACGCAGGAATACGCCGCGATCGCCCGGGCCGACATCATCTGGGAGGCGGCCACCGAGCGCGGTGAGATCAAGGCCAGGATCTTCGAGGCCGTCGAGAATACCGTCGATCCGGAGAGCCTCGCCGCCATCTTCTCCAACACGTCTTCCCACACCACGGCTGAATTGGCGGTCCTCTTCCGATCCGAGGCCCTGCGGGAGAAGTTCCTGACGGTACACGGGTACTTCCCCTTCCAGGCCAATCGCCTCATCGACGTGATGAAAGGAAAGTACGCCTCGACCGAGACCTTCGCTCTGGGCGTCGTGTTCGCCGACCAGATTCTGGAAAAGACGGTGGTCGGGCTGCCCGTGGACCATCACGGCTATCTCACGGACCCGATTTTCCAGGGCATGGGGGCGATCGTGTCCTGGGACGTTCAACGCGGGCAGGATATCGCGGAGCTCGGCGGCCTGTGGGAGTTGTTCACGGCCAACCCCTTCACCGTTCTCGACCAGACCGGCCATATGCCGTACACCGAGTCCTCGCGTCATATGGGCCACGCTCTGCCCGGGACGGACCGCCTGCGCAGCCTGTATCTCCGCGACGGAAAGCAGTATCCCGACTGGATCGGCTGGCTGGAGAAGGAGGGCCTGACCGGCGTCAACTCCCCCGCCAGAAAAGGGTTCTACGCGTGGAGCGACGGTTCTCGCCCGGAGCCCGAGAAGGTGTTCGACCCGGCCAGCCATGAGTATGTTCCGATCGGAGAGGTTTCGCGCAAGAACTTCTGGTCCTATTACGAGGCCACCGAGCGCGACCGTCGGGCCGGGAAGATCAAGAGCGCCGAGTCTCTGGTCCACGTGGCCTGCGCGGACGATGCAGGCGGACGGGCGTTTCGGCGCTACGCGCTGCCCATCTGCCTGTACGCATTGGACCTGATCCAGGACCGGATCGCCACGCCGGGGCAGATCAACATCTCCACGCGGGCGGGACTGCGCTACAAGGTCGGACTCATCGAGGTTATCGATGCTCTCATCGCCCACCTCACCCTTGACGGTGTGCTGGAATTGGCCCGTCGGGCGCGGGATGAAAACGCCGACGACCCGTATATGGCGGACATGCTGGATGTGGACGGCGAAACCGGTCCCCGAACGGGCCGCCCGTGCCTGCTGCACGAGATGAAGCGGCGGAACCGCGATCGCCTGCTCGCGTACGGCCGGTTCTACCGCACGCCGGTGGCCGAGCTGGACCTCGATACCGGCGAATACAACGGGTGCTATCTCGATCTCAAACTCTACGAGCCGTCGTCGCGCGACCGCGTGTGCAGCATCGTGTTCAACAATCCGCTGCGCGGCAACGTGTGGAATCGGGCGATGCTGGATCAACTCGCCCACGCGTACAACCGCGTCCTCAAGCTCCACCGCGAGGGACGCTGCGGCGCCGTGCTGTTCACGGCCGGCGGGACAGGCATGCGGATGCTGGGCGCCGATGCCCGCGAGTTCAATCGCGGCTGGTTCGAGCGGGAGAAAGGATACGTGCCCCTGGCCGAGACCGAGGCGGCGGAGTTTACCCGCAACGGGATGCGCCTGTTCCGCCTGATCCAGACGAGCCCGGTGGCCACCATCGGGGCGTTCGGCGAGAAGTGGGGTGGCGGCGCGGAGTTCAGTTACTTCCTCGATCTGCGTTACGACGTCCGGGCGGAGGGCTTCGTATTCGACACGCTGGAGCGAACGTCGAAGTGGCAGGCCAAGAACACCTACAACCAGCCGGAACTGGACTACGCCATCCTGGCCGGCTTCGGCGCGGCCGGCGAGCTGAAAAGACTTGGCATGGGTGACTCGATCGTCATGGAGATCTTCGATCAGGGTATGACCGCCGATCGGGCTTACCAGGTGGGCCTGAGCAACGGCGTGTTCGACGAGGAGCTGGACGCCTTGCGGCGAGGCTACGAACGGGCCCGCCTCATGGCCAAGGACGCGCCCTACTCTCGAGCACTGTTCAAGCAGCAGCTTGCTCGCGGTGCCGACGACTCGGCGCTGGCCAGGGAGACGGGGGAAGCCTTCAATCCAAAGAAGAACCCCTTCGTCAGCACCGGGCTGCTCGCTCTGCTCGACCGCGGTGCACGGGCACCGCGCATGGATTACTCCTGCGAGAATACGGTACTTCCAGGATGGCACTATCCGACGGAAAACGGCATGACGGGTCCGGGGGCGTCCGAAGAAACGGGAGCCGCCAACAACATGCAGGGAGGATCCTGAGTTGAACGGCGGAGAATGCCCATCCCGTGCGTGCCGCACGTGCGGCGTCGCCAGCACGTCAACGCCAACCGGTACGCCGGGCCCGGGGCCGAACCCCCGCCCGGACAGAACAGGAGGCGCGAATATGGCGAGTTCGACTGCGCTTGATCAGGAGACGTTCGAGGTCTTCCGCAACTGGCGGGTGAACCGCGCCCAGTACGCCAAGGAGTGGAGAGAGCGGACGGGCGGCAAAATCATCGGCTACTTCTGCACGTACGTGCCCGAGGAGCTCTTGTACGCCGCCGGCATCCTGCCGGTGCGCATCCTTGGCACCCACGAAGTGCAGGACGTGACCGAGCCGCACATCTTTGCGATGTTCTGTCCGTTCTGCCGCGACTGTCTCGCCCAGGGCCTCAAGGGCCGGTTCGACTACCTGGACGGAATCGCCATCGCCCAGTCCTGTCTGCACATCCGCCAGACGTTCACGAGTTGGCAGAAACACGTGCCGGTGGACTACAGTTATTACCTCCCGATGCCGCACCACGTCCAGAGCCCGCGGGCGACGCCGTTCCTGACAAAGGAGCTGGAGGTCTTCAAGGACTCGCTGGAAAAATGGCTTGGCAAGAAGATCGATGACCAGGCCATCGACCAAGCCATCGAAATCTACAACCGCAACCGGCAGTTGATATGGAGAGTCTACGAGACGCGCAAAAGCGAATCACCCCCGCTCACCGGCGAGGAAGCCATGGAGCTGGTGCTGTCGTCGCAAATGGTGGACAAGCAGGACCACAATGCGGCCCTGGAAACTCTGCTGACCCGGCTCGCCGAGCGCGAGGTCACCCGCCCCTGCGGCACCCGCCTCATGATCCTGGGCAGCGAGGACGATGACATCAAGTTCGTCCGGATGGTGGAGTCGTGCGGGGCCACCTTCGTGACGGACGACCATTGCACGGGCACGCGTTACTTCTGGAACGACGTGGAACCCGCCGGAAACCGGCTGCAGTGCATCGCCGATCGCTACGTCAAGCGGGTACCCTGCCCCAGCAAGGACTGGCCCCGGCGCACCCGTGTCCAGCACGTGCTCGAGCTGGCCCGAGCCTACGACGTGCAGGGGGCCCTCGTGATCCAGCAGAAGTTCTGCGACCCCCATGAGCTCGATATCCCCGCACTGACCAGGGCGCTGAACGAGGCCGGCGTCAAGACATTGTTCCTGGAGTTCGACGTGACCGTGCCCATCGGGCAGTTCAGGGTACGGGTCGAAGCCTTCCTCGAGATCCTTCAGGAGGAAGATCTGTTCTGATCGGCCAGCCGGGAAAGGGAATCGTGATGACGACGCACGCGAGATACAAGACGGCTCCGCTCCAGTGCTGGAACAAGGCCAAGGAGCTGCGGGCCAAGTACTACGAGGACTACGCGAAGGCTCACGAGCGCGGGGGGCTGCGGTGGGCCGGCGGAGCCTGGAGCTTCAGCGCGATCCCGTCCGGCCTGGGCGACGACGTGCGGAGCCTGACCAGCGAGCCGTACGGAGCCAGTATCGCTCACAACAAGCAGTTCTCCTTGCGGTGCCTCGAGGCCGCCGAGAAAGCCGGCTACGCCCGCGACCTGTGTTCGTACATGCGCAACTACTGGGGTTCGGTTCTCCTGAACGAATACGTCTTCGGCGGGCCGTTCCCCAAACCCGATTTCATCTGGCAGGATCATATCTGCTGCAGCCACGCCAAGTGGTACCAGGTCATGAGCGATCTGGAAGGCGGGATTCCCCATTTCTGTATCGACGTGGCTGCCGGCCCGTACGATCAGGTCGCTCCGCACAAGATCGATTACCTGGTGAACCAGATGCACGACGGCATCGAATGGCTCGAAAGGACCACCGGCCGGAAATACAACGACGAGCTGCTGATCGAGGCCGTCAAAAACGAGTTTCGCACGACCTCGACCTGGGCCGAGATCTGCGCGTTGAACAAGAACATCCCCGCGCCGCTCGAAGAGAAAGCGATGTATTCGCTCTACGTGTTGGGCACCCTCAACAAGCACGACGCGGAGGTCGCCGACTTCTACGAGGAGCTGCGGGACGAAGTCCAGCACCGCATCGAGGAGGGAATCGCGGCCGTCCCCGATGAGCGGTGCCGCGTGATGAGCGATACCCAGCCGCCCTGGGGGTTCCTGAGTATCTTCCGTTACATGGCGGAGTACGGCACCGTCTCGGTCGGTTCGCTCTACACGTTCGGCCTGATCGGGATCTGGGATGATGCGCCGGACGGCTCCTGGGGCCCGCGGGCCACGCCCATGCAGAAGGGCATCGAAATCAAGGACCGGGATCATGCCCTGCGCCTTTACGCCGATTGGACGCTCAGCAAGCCCGAGTGGCAGCACTTCTATTCCCCTTATCTCAAGACCGAGATGATGATCCGGATCGCCAGGGAATGGCACCTCGACGGCATCCTGCTGCACTACAACCGAGGTTGTGAAGGTCTCTCGGTCGGCATCGCCGAGAACCGACTGGGCCTGATGGAGGCCGGCTTCCCGGTCATGGCCTTCGAGGGCAACATGGGTGATGAACGGGAATTTGACGAAGCGCGGGTCAAAGTCCGCTTCGATGCGTTCATGGAGACACTGGGCGTGAAGAAGAACGGAAGTTCATGACGCCCGCGCTACGGGAGACGAAACGACGATGATTGCCGCCGGTATCGATATCGGAGCGAAAACGGTCAAAGTGGTCCTGGTCGATGACGGCCGCATGCTGGCCAAGAGCCTCGTGCCGGCGGGGATGGACACCACCGCCGCCACGCGGGCGGCTTTCGACCAGGCCCTGGCGGCCGCGGGATTGGATCAGGCGAGCGTGGATCGCGTGGCAGCCACCGGGGCGGGCCGGAAGGACTGCCCCTTTGCCGATCAGGAGATGACCGAAGTCGGTGCGGCGGCCAGGGGGGCGGTGCGCCTGCTGCCATCCTGCCGGACGGTGATCGACGTCGGCGCCGAGGAGGGCCGCACCGTCCGCTGCGATGACAAAGGGAAGGCGATCGACTTTGCCTTCAACGAGAAGTGCGCCGCCGGGGCGGGGACCTTTGCCGAGGGCATGGCTCGGGCTCTGCAGGTGCCGCTCGAGGAGTTGGGGCCGCTCTCCTTGAAATCAAAGCAGACCGTTCAGATGAACGCCCAGTGCGCCGTGTTCGCCGAATCGGAAGTGGTCACGCTGATCCATGACAAGACGCCTCGCGAGGACATCGCCCGGGCCGTGCTCGACGCCGTCGCGAGCCGGATCATCTCGATGGTGCGCAAGGTCGGCTTCGAGAAGGACATCGTGCTGATCGGCGGCATGGCCCGCAACCCCGGCTTCGTGGAAGCGATGAAGCGAGGCCTGGAGATGGACGTTCACGTTCCGGACCACTGTGAATACGTCGGCGCGCTGGGGGCGGCCCTGGTCGCCGGCGAGCAGCCCGTGGAATCACGCAGGCCTTGATCAGGAGGCAGGACCCTTGAGCGAAGGCAAGGAATTTTGGCGCTGGAAAGAGTACCGCTGGCACGACGAGCGCATGGATTGGAAGGACGCTGACGTCATCAGCGCCGGCGTGGACATCGGCTCGGTCAGTTCGCAGGCGGTCGTCATGCTCGATGGAAAACTCTACGCGTTCAGCAACCAGCGCACGGGGTTCGACAGCCCCGAAAGCGCCAACCAGGCCATCGACTGGGCCATCCAAGACACCGGAATGACCAAGGGTGACCTGCGCTTCACGGTGGGCACCGGCTACGGCAGGGTCAACGTGCCCTTCGCGGACAAGGCCGTCACCGAGATCGCCTGCCACGCCCGCGGAGGCAACTTCATGTACGGCTCCGGCGTGCGCACCATCCTGGACATGGGCGGCCAGGATTGCAAGGCCATCCGCTGCGACGCCCGGGGCAAAGTCGAGGCCTTTCTGATGAACGACAAGTGCGCCGCCGGCACGGGGCGAGGCATGGAGGTCTTCGCCGACCTGCTCTCCGTGCCCATCGAGGAGGTGGGTGACCTTTCGCTCTCGGTGGACGAGGAGCCCGAGCCGGTGTCGAGCACCTGTGTCGTGTTCGCCAAGTCCGAGGCGTCCGGCCTGCTGCGGGAGGGATGGCCCAAGAACAAGGTGCTGGCCGCCTACTGCGCCGCGATGGCCCACCGGGTCGTGACGCTCCTGGAACGAATCGAGGTTCAAGAGGAGTTCGCGATCACCGGCGGTATCGGCAAGAACAGCGGCGTCGTCAAGCGACTGGAACGCGAGCTGGGGATCGAGGCCCGCAAGACCGACTACGACTCCCAAATCGCCGGTGCGCTGGGGGCGGCTCTTTTTGCCCAGGCCCTCGAAATCAAACGACGCAGAACCTGAGCCGGCGCGGCTGGAGAGGCTTCATGATCGCGAATTACGGCTACAAGGACGGTTCGGGCGACTACTTCATCGCCATTGATACGGACAAGTGCGACGGTTGCGGCGATTGTGTGCCGGCCTGCCCCAGCGCGGTGTTCGTCGTCGGCGAAGACCTCAATGATCCGCTGCGCGACCAACCCGTGGCCTTGGTGAGTGAGCAACAACGCAAAAAACTCAAGTACACGTGCGCACCGTGCAAGCCGCATCGCAACCGCCCTCCGTTGCCATGCGTCCAGTCCTGTAAGCCGCTGGCCATCTCCCATTCCTGGTAGATCGCGCCGGTGACGGAGGGCGTCGGACAAGACGCACTGAGGTCGTCATGGTCAGCATCACCATCAACGGCACGTCCTTGGAAGCCGAGGAGGGCACGACGATCCTGGCCGCTGCCGCGGCCGCGGGCGTGTACATACCGTCTCTCTGCCACCATCCCGACCTCCCGCCGTTTGACAACATGCCCCTGGCGGCCAGGGTCTTTCGCGGAGATCAGTGCTACGAGAACGAGCCGTTCGCGGACGACGACGTGCGGTCCATGGAAGGCTGTGCCCTCTGCGTGGTCGAGGTCGCGGGATCGTCTGACCCGGTGCGGGCGTGCCGGACTCCCGTGAAGGCCGACCTGGCCATCTGGACCGAGAGCGATTCCCTTGCGGAACTCCGCCGCGCGAACCTGATGAAGATCATGGCCACGCACCCGCACGCCTGCCTCACTTGCGCGCAGCGCGAGGGCTGCAGCCTCGAGGATTGTTCAACCGACGTTGCCAAGCCGGAGCGGTGCTGCAGCCGGTTCCACAATTGCGAGCTGCGTAAAGTGGCCGAGTACGTGGGCATCAAGGGGGACACGCCCCGGTATCGGCCGGCCGGGCTGCCGGTCCTGGACGGGGAGCCTTTGTTCGTCCGCACCTTCGACCTCTGCATCGACTGTGCGCGATGCGTGCGGGTCTGTAACCAGGTTCGTGGCGTCGGTGCGCTCGGACTCGTGTCCCACGGCGGGCGTTTGATCGTGGGCAGCGTGGCGCCGACATTGATCGAGTCGGCCTGCAAGTTCTGCGGCGCCTGCGTGGAGGTCTGTCCCACCGGATGCCTCGCGGACAAGGACGCACCGGCCGGCGAACGGGAGCGGTGGCTGCTGCCCTGTGTTCATGCCTGTCCGGCCGGCGTGGACGTGCCGGGATACATCCGGCGGATCGCCGCCGGCGACTTCGAACAAGCCGCGGCCGTCGTCTGGGAGAAGCTGCCGCTGCCCAACACGCTGGGCTACATCTGCTTTCATCTGTGCGAGAGTGAGTGCCGCCGGGCGCGAGTCGACGAACCGATTGCCATCTGTGCCCTCAAGCGGTTTGCTCTCGAGAACGACGGCGGAACCATGCTCGCCGACGCCGTCGGGCCCCCGGTCAGCGGAAAGATGGTGGCCATCGTCGGCGCGGGACCGGCCGGCCTCGCGGCGGCCTGTGCGCTCCGATTCAAGGGACACGCCGTCTCCGTTTTCGAGGCGGCTGAGTCGGCGGGCGGCATGCCGGCACTCTCGCTGCCGACCTACCGACTGCCGCCGGCAGTGATCGAGAAGGATCTGGCCGTGATACGCGCCCTCGGGGTCGACATCCGGACCGGGTTCCATCTGCCCGACGAGGAAGCGATGGTCGACCTGTTGAACCAGGGGTTTGACGCGTTGCTCGTGGCGGTCGGCCTGCCGCGCAGCCGGAGGATCACCATCGAAGGCAGTGGCCTGGACGGCGTCTTCTGGGGATTGGAGTTTCTCCAGGACGTCAAGGCCGGGACGGCCGTCAACCTCGGCGAGCGAGTCATCGTCGTGGGCGGGGGCAACGTCGCGATCGACGTCGCCATGACGGCCCTGCGGCTTTCACAAGGCACGGTCCGCCTGTTCTGTCTCGAAAGCCGAGAGGAGATGCCGGCTTATGCCGAGGAAGTCGAAAAGGCGGAGGCCGAAGGCGTCGAGATCAACTGCCGATGGGGGCCGGCGGCGATCCGAGAGGCGCGGCGAAAAGTCGGACGCGTGGAGTTCCAACGCTGCCTCTCCGTGTTTGACGAGCACGGGAACGTCGCGCCTGCGTTTGACAGCGGCGAGAGGATCTCAGCGGACGCGGACTCCGTGATTCTCGCCATTGGCCAGGCGGCACCCGAGAGCGTGCCGGCCCAGCGAGAGGGTGTGTTCTGGGCAGGGGATATCGCAGGGGGCGAGATGTCTGCCGTGCACGCCGTGGCGTCCGGGAGTTCGGCGGCCGAGCGAATCGACCTCTATCTGGGCGGTGATGGCCGGCCGGGCAGCCGACCGGGTGACCGCCCGCCGCCCAGCGCCTGGATCGGAAGTGAGGAGGGGTTTGTACCCCGCTCACGAGTGCAACCGGCCTGCCTGAGCGCCGCGCAACGCCGCAAGGACTTCCGCCTGATTGAAGAAACCTACCGCCCCGAAGAGGCCGTGGCCGAGGCGAAACGCTGCCTTCAGTGCGACCTGCGACTGATGATCACGCGCCCCGTCACCCCGCCCGAGCGGTGGCAGGAACTCAGCTACGACACCGTGGAACACGTGCCGGCGGTTGCGGGGGCCTTTGTCATGGCTGGCGCCGACAAGAAGCCGACGGTGATCAAAGGTACGGACAACCTTCAGGCGGCGCTGTTTGAGCGACTGGAGTCGCCGGGCGACGCCTGCTTCTTCCGGTGGGAAGAGGATCGCATGTACACGAAGCGAGAGAGCGAACTGATACAGCAGCACCTGACCCGATACGGCGAGTTGCCGGGCGGCGGAGACGACGAACTCGACGACCTCTTTTGACCGGAGGTCTCGGTTCATCCCAATCTCGAAGGAAGATTGTGCCTACGGAGCGAGCCTCAAAATACCTTAGCCGACTCTCCGGAACCATGCGCTTCGCCTTGGGAGATGAGGCCGTGGCGTACGGCGCCCTGTTCGCCGGGTGTACGTTCTTTGCAGGATACCCCATCACACCGGCTTCCGAGGTGGCCGAGACCATGGCTCGTGAACTGCCCAACGCGAACGGGTACTACGTACAGTTCGAGGACGAGATCGGCAGCATTGCCGCCGTGATCGGGGCGGCCCGGGCGGGCGCCCGGGCCATGACCGCCACGTCCGGCCCCGGCTTTTCGCTCATGCAGGAGAACATTGGCTATGCCGTCATGACCGAGACGCCGTGCGTGATCGTGGATGTCCAGCGGTCCGGGCCCTCCACCGGCCAGGCCACCAAGCCGGCCCAAGGTGACGTCCTCCAGGCCCGTTGGGGGACCCACGGGGACCACGAGATGATTGCACTGGCCCCTAATTCGGTGCAGGAGTGTTTCGACCTGACAATCGACTGTTTCAACCTCGCTGAGCGCTACCGACATCCCGTGATCCTCCTGGCCGACGGCGAGATCGGGCACTTGCGCGAAAAACTGGTGTTCCCCGACGCCGCCGACGTGGGCCTGTTCCCTCGCGGCGGAGTGGACCCGGCCGACGAGCCGGGATTGATCCCTCTCATGAAGGAGTTTGGCCAAGGCGAGTTCCTCCACATCACTGGGTCCACACACAAAGAGGACGGGATGCGGGATGTCGTCTCTCAGGACGTACATGCGTCCCTGATCACGCGAGTCTGTGACAAGATCGAGAAGAACCGCCACAACATCGAGCGATATGAAGAGCGCTTCATGGATGATGCTGAAATGGTCATCGTGTCGTTCGGCGCGGCGTCGAGACCGGCCCTGGGAGCCGTCCTGCGAGCCCGCCAGGAGGGTCGCAAGGTGGGCTACCTCCGGTTGATCACCATCTGGCCCTTCTGCCAGGCGAGGCTCACGGAGGCGGGTCGGCGGGCGAGCAAGATCCTGGTGCCGGAGATGAATCTGGGTCAGATAGCCAGGGAGGTGGAGCGGTTCGTGAGTGTGCCGGTGGTGCGGGTGTCGAAGATCGGCGGCGTGCCGCACTCCGTGCACGAGATCCACGCCGCAATCGTACGGGAGTCGTCATGACCGAGCCGGGCCACAAGCTGCTCAAGTACCTGCGCGAGGGCGTCTTGCCCACCACGCACTGCCCGGGGTGCGGGTGCGGGCAGGTCCTCAACGCCTTCGTCCACGCGATCGACGCGCTGAAATGGGATCCTCGCGACATCATCTCCGTGACGGGCATTGGGTGCTCCTCCTGGATTACCAGTCCCTACCTCAAATGCGACACACTTCACACCACACACGGCCGCCCGGTGGCATTCGCCACCGGTGTAAAAGTGATCAAGCCCCGGAGCCACGTCGTGGTCATCGCAGGTGACGGCGACCTGGCCGGAATCGGCGGAAACCACCTCATTCATGCCGCCCGTCGCAACGTGGGCCTTGCCGTGTTCCTGGTGAACAACTACATCTACGGGATGACCGGTGGGCAGGTCTCGCCCACCACGCCCTACGGTGTACCGACCACCACCACTCCCTATCGCAACGCGGAATACCCCATGAGGGTCGCTGAACTGGTGGCGGCGGCCGGGGCAAACTACGTCGCGCGCTGGACGACGTTCCATGTTCACCGGCTCGTCGGCTCGATGAAGGAAGCGTTGCAGAAAAAGGGCTTCTCGTTCATCGAAATCGTCTCCCAATGTCCCGTGAGTTACGGCCGGCGGGTAGGGCTTCGGGACGGGTTGGCCCAGATGGAATACTTCAGGGATAGCTCCGTGACCGTGGCCCGAGCCCGGAAGATGGACGAAGAGGAGTTGGATGGAAAAATCGTCGTGGGCAAACTGGTCGAACGAGAGCGGGTCGAGTTCACGGAGACCCTTCGAATGATCAATGAGAGGCACGGCCCGGACGCGGCGCCGGAACGTCTCGCGGCGTCGGAGGACGCACGCGACGAGTGAGTACCAAGAGCCGGTAGCGGCGATCGGCCGGCACGTGCAGCGGCCGAGCCGCCCCGCGTGAACCACGGAAACACCGCGACGGGTAGGAATAGGGTGACGGCATGAACATACGGCTGGCCGGTTTCGGCGGACAGGGGATCGTGATGGCCGGGTACATACTCGGACACGCCAGCCTGCTGGACGGCAGGAACGCTTTGCAGACTCAGTCCTACGGGAGTGAATCGCGCGGCGGCGCCTGCAAGAGCGACGTGATCGTTTCGCAGGATGAGATTCTCGACTTCCTGCCCCCTTCCCTCGACGTGCTTGTGGCCATGTCTCAGCCTGCTCTGGATGAGTATCTGCCCGACTTGAAGCGCGACGGCCTTCTCCTGGTCGACGGAGACTTGGTGGCTCCCCCCAAAGGCGAGCCGAGGGCCTTGTCTGTGCCCGCCACGGCCATCGCGGAGAAGACGTGCGGCCGCGAGGTGGTCGCCAATGCGATCATGCTGGGCTGCCTGGCCAGCCTCACCCGGGTGGTCTCCCGCGATGCCCTTCGACAATCGATCTCCCAAAGCGTTCCGCCCAAGACGCTGGAGATGAATCTCGGTGCTCTCGACGAGGGCTTCAGAGTGGCAACGGAGGAGGGACGACGATTCGCTCTGGTGCAACAACGTTCGGTGGCCAAGTAGGACAACCACGGGGATCGGACGGATGGCACGCCGCATCGCACGCAGCGCGAACGGGCCTGGAGCGTGTATCGGTTCGGCCGGGAGTGTCCGTCCGATGGCAGGGCTGGCGATGACGTTCCAACGCGGAATCGCTGCGCCCCGCGTTGAATCACGCGTACGGGTCCTCCCAGCGGAGGCTCAGGGCACGGTCGAGGTCGGAGACCCCGAAAACGCCGAGCGCCGCGCCTGCGCCGGGCAACGAACTGGCATAGATGTAGTCGATATTGATACCGGCGACGGACAATATCCGCGCGATGCTGGCAAAGCCGCCGGGGTTGTTCGGCATCTCCAGGGACAGGCAGTACGTGCTGCGGTGTGCCACGCCCGCCGCCGTCAGAAGTTCCTTGGCCAACGCCACGTCATCCACGATCAGGCGGACCGCGCCGGCGTCTGTGCTGTCCAGGACGGAGATCGCACGGATGTTGACACGATGATCGGACAGATGAGCGCAGAGGTCCGCCAGGATGCCGGGTCTGTTCTCCAGAAACAGGGTGAGCTGCTCCACGCGCTCGGGTTTGATCTTCATGAGATGTGTCTCCTCGAAATGGGGGCCGCCCGGTGACAGGGAGAAAGCCAGCGGGGGAGTATAGCTGGGTCGATCGACGTTGGCAACAACGCAACGGATTCACTCACCGGTCCCGGCGCGTATGTCGCAAGCCGGTCGGGAGCACGCCGGGGCCGTTGTGACCCAACGGCGGCTCCCGCGTTAGTTTGTCTTGCCGGGACCACGGCTAACAGGTAGAATGTTGCGTTCAAGCAGAAAGGCATTATCGAGATGGGCCGCTACTATATTCTCCAGGCCGGCGCTGTAGTTGAAGAGCCAGACTACGAGAAGTGGCGCCAGTGGTACGAGACTTCCTACTCACGCGTGCGCTCGGTGGCGTCGACCAAAGTGAAGTACGGGGCCGTGTCGACGGTCTTTCTCGGCATGAACATGGCCTTGTCCCAGGACGCCCCGCCGGCCCTGTTCGAGACAAAGATCGACGGCGGTTGGCTGAACGGAGAGTGGGAGCGATACCCGACGCTGGAGGAGGCCCGGGCCGGCCATGAGGCCTGGGTCTTCCGTGTCAGCGCCGCCGAAGAGAACGAACCCCCGCCCCCCGGCTGGCCGTCTTGGTAGGACGCGCCCACGCCCGAGGCGGCAGCCGCCCTCTCCGCAAGTTGTCCTTCCCGAAACGAACATGGCCGAACAGGTGTAGCTTCATGAAGCACACGCGAAGAGTCGCCCTGATGCTGTCACTCGGAGCCATCCTGAGTGGTGACCCGGGACCTGCGATCGCCGACGAGCACAATCGGATGCCAGTGGAGGCGCGAGAGCAGCGCGACGCGCGGATGCGCTGGTGGCGGGAGGCCCGCTTTGGCCTGTTCATTCACTGGGGGCTTTACGCCATCCCGGCCGGCGAGTGGAAAGGCAGCACGCGGCACGCAGAGTGGATTCGCCACACGGCCCGAATCCCAATCGACGAGTACGATCGGTTCGTTGAGCAGTTCAACCCGGTGCGATTCGATGCCGACGCGTGGGCCCGCATGGCCAAAGACGCGGGCATGAAGTACATCGTGATCACGTCGAAGCACCACGACGGCTTCTGCCTGTTCAACTCGGCGCACACGGATTTCGACGTAATGTCGACGCCTTTCAGGCGCGATGTCCTGAAGGAGTTATCCGACGCGTGCCGACGGCATGGGCTGCGGTTGTGCTGGTACCACTCGATCATGGACTGGCACCACCCGGACTACCTGCCGCGTCGGGGTTGGGAGTTGGCGGAGCGCCCGGCCGCGGACGCCGACTACGACCGCTACGTGACGTATATGAAAAACGAGCTTCGCGAACTGGTCACGAATTATGGTCCGATCGGCGTGCTGTGGTTTGACGGGGAGTGGGAGGGAACCTGGACGCACGAGCGCGGTCTGGACCTGTACGCCTACGTCCGTGCGCTTCAGCCCGACATCATCATCAACAACCGCGTCGACACCGGCCGGGGCGGCATGGCCGGTATGACCAAGGACGGGCTGTTCGCCGGCGATTTCGGCACACCCGAACAGGAGGTCCCGGCGACCGGCTTTCCCGGTGTGGACTGGGAGAGCTGCGTCACGATGAATCGCAACTGGGGATACAACAGAAGTGACCACGACTGGAAGTCGACCGAGCAGCTCATTCGGATGCTCGTCGACGTCGCCTCCAAGGGCGGCAACCTCCTGCTGAACGTCGGCCCGAAGGCAGATGGCACGTTTCCTCAGCCGAGCGTCGATCGGCTGCGGGAGATCGGCGCGTGGATGGACGTCAACGGCGAGTCGATCTACGGTACACGGGCCAGCCCGTTCCAGACGTTGCCATGGGGGCGCTGCACACAGAAATCCCTGGCTAACGACGACGCGCGGCTCTACCTCCACGTGTTCGACTGGCCGGTTGACGGGACACTCGTCGTCCCGGGGGTGTTCAACGAGCCTCGCACGGCGTGCCTGTTGACCGGTTCGAAGCGGCACGCGCTTGATGTGAACCGCCGGGAAGACGCGCTCGTGGTCCGGCTGCCGGCCACGCCGCCTGATCCCGTCGACACGGTGGTGGCGCTGGATCTGATCGGGCGGCCGGATATCCACGACCCGCCGGAGATCACCGCGGACACGCCGATCTTCCTCGAAACGCTCGACGTGCGCGCGACGTCGGATCGTGAGAACGTGAATGTGCGCTACACCACCGACGGTCGTGAACCCACCGCGGCGTCGCCGGTGGCGCGGGGCCCAATTCGACTGAAGCGGACGGCGACCGTCCGGGCTCGCGCGTTTCGCCATGGCAAACCCGTCAGCGGCGTCAGTGAGGCGACGTTCAAGAAGGTCGCCGCGAGGCCGGCGGCGCAGATCGATCATCTGCAGCCCGGCCTGACGTACGAGTACGTCGAGGGTGAATGGAGCCAACTGCCGGACTTCGATCGGCTCACGCCCGTGAAGACCGGCACGGTCGCCGACTTTGATTTCGCCCCGCGCAGCCGGGTCGAGCGCTTCGGATTCCGCTATCGCGGCTACGTCACCGTCCCGCGCGATGGCGTCTACACGTTCTTCACGCGATCCGACGATGGCAGCCAACTGCACATCGACGGCGAGCTAGTCGTCGACAATGATGGTCTTCACACGGCAAAAGAAGTGGCGGGTATCGTGGCGCTGGCCGGGGGCGCGCACCCTCTCACCGTCACATTCTTCGAAAAGACCGGCGACGATGTGCTGGAAGTATGGTACGCCGGCCCTGGCATCGAGAAGCAGCGCATCCCGTCGAAGGCGCTGATGCATGAGGAGCGGGCACATGCGCAGTTGCTCAACGCGTCGGCACACTGAACCGCAGCGTGTACCGGCTGCCTCCGACGGGGGCCGAGGTCGCGGCGGTGAGGCGGGGGGGCGGCGGCGGGAAGGGCGGACTCCGCCGGCTCGCGGCATGCAGCACGGCGGCGGTTGCTCGGCATCAAGTCGGATCCGTGTCTACGTCGCCGGGGCGCTGTTGATACTCAGACAGGCGATAGTAGAGCTTGCGAACGCTGATGCCAAGTTCTGACGCCGCGGCTTCGCGATTGCCATCGTGGCGCTCCAACGCCGCGAGGATCCACGCTCGCTCGAGATCGCGCAGCGGTCGGACAGGAGACGTGGCGCCGACGTCTGACCTCGTGTCAGCCGGCCTGAGGTTGTCACTGGTCCAATGCTCTGGAACGGGCGCCGGAACGGATCGCCACGCGCGGTGGAGCGCTTTTTCCAGATCACCCAGCGAAGCGGGTTTGGTCAGGAACTCCACGACGCCCAGGCGGATCGCGCGTTGAGCCGCATCCAGCGTGCCAAAGCCGGTAAGAATGACCACCGCTACGTCAGGCCACCGTTCCTTGAGCTTCTCAAAGCACTGCAAGCCGTCCATGCCTGGCAAGTTCAGATCGAGTATCGCGATATCGCACGGCGCGGCCTGCATCGCCACAAGTGCCTCCTCGCCGGTGCGGACTCCCGTCGCCCGGAAACCGCACTCCCGCACACCCTCGGTCAGAATCGACCGTAGACGGGGTTCATCCTCGACGATGAGGACGCTGGTCTCTTCCATGTCCTTGATTCGCGTTCGCACTCAGGTGGGCTCCTCGTCTGCGGCGGGAAGCTCGATGAAGAAGCGGCTTCCCGTGTTGGGTCCGTCGCTTTCCGCCCTGATCCGTCCACCGTGAGCTTCGATGATGGCATGCGTAATCGATAGCCCCAATCCAGTGCCACGCGAAGGCGCGTGGTTTCGGTCTGTGAAGAACGGCTCGAAGACGTGTGCCAACACGTCTCCCGTCATTCCCCGCCCGTTGTCGGAAACAACCAGTTCCACCACGCCGTTCCTCCGGCGCCCATCGAACCGTACCTCACCGACCTTGGGCTGAACAGCCTCGAGAGCATTGATGGCCAGGTTCATTATGACCTGCCGGAGTTCCGTCTCGTTGCCCAGGATCTCGAGGCCTTCCGCGCCATCGACGTGGGCGGTCAGCCTGCGATCGCGGTACTGTGGCAACGTGCCGAGGATGGAAACGACGTCGTCAATGATATGACGAACCTGGACGCGTTCACGAACGAGCTCGTGGCCCGCGGCAAGGGAAAGCAACTTGTCCGTGATCTCCTTACACCGAAACGCTTCGTCACGGATGATCCGCATCGCTTCTTCGGTGTTCACCCCTTTGCCACTCCCGCGCTCTCGTTGAAGCCGCTTGAG
>CAZBUJ010000010.1:0-105435 GCA_964495075.1 uncultured Phycisphaeraceae bacterium | reverse complement strand
TCAGTGAGATGGCACACCCGCCGGGGCGATGCCGGATAGATGTTTGGGAATATCCCGTGAGCGTCCCGTTTTCGTCTTGACAACGGCTTGCTCATAGATGTCCCTAATTTCCCTAGCCCGAAGCAGGAGCGCCAAACTGGCTGCGCGCTCGCGCTTCGAGAAGTTCTGCGCTCGCGTTTCGGCCGGTTGGTGGTGGTCATGAGTTCACCTCCTCGGTTGCCATCACGAACCCGTTCGGACCTCCGCGGCCCGGCCGCCGAACCGGCCGGATCACGTTGCGTTGCTCGGCAATCGAGAGCAGGTTGCTAATTCGACACCCTTTCCGCACGCTGCCGCCTTCGTTTGAACGCTTCGCTCGAGCGAGCGCGCACCAGCGGACCCCGGGGCGGCGTTTGAGCGCCCGCCCCCCCGGGGGGGTGGAGGGGTGCGCGCGTGAGCGAAATGGCCCAAATCAGCCGCCCAATTCGCTGGAGCGCTTTGCCGAAGCGCTCAAGCGAGGCGCACACCACCGAGTGGTATGGCCGTTTCATGGCCGTGTCTCTTCGGTTGTGGACTGCGGCACGGTTGCGCAAAGGACGCGATGCTCACGGCCTACCCGCCAGCGGCGAATCACCCCATGCGACTCGGCAACTTTGAACAGGTCGGCTTGTGCTGGCCGGTCGTTGGTGTTGATCATGTCCTCCTTCTCCGCAGGGGCATCGCGTCGACGCCCGTCGGCACTCCCTTCGAACATACAAAGGCCCTCTATTAGTTACATACGCGACGGGCTCACGATTTGGTGTGAGGATTTGTAATCATCGAGTCCGCGGCCCCTGAGATGGTGGCGGATGTGCGTCGTGCTGCTTACTCTCGTGTTCTTTGCCTCGGGATGGTGGAAGCTGGACTGCCGCTGGCTATCGTTGCCGCTGGCGTACCTGGCCATCTGGTTCGACGAGGGGTACTCCTTGTCCGGTACATGCAGCACGAGGATGACCGGCCTGCCGCGTGGAGTTTGACAGCGGGTACCGATGTGTATGGCAAACCACGCGCGTATTCCCTCCGCTGGCTCGAAATCGAACATGAGTCGCTCATTGGAAGTAGGAGGGTCGTGCTTTCGCTCTGGATACCCTGCGTGGCGCTCGCCATCCCCACTGCTTTCCTGTGGCACCGCGACCGCCGACCGCCACGCAATCACTACCACTAGTGTGGGTATAACCTGACGGGCAACGCGTCCGGCATCTGCCCTGAGTGCGGAGCGGCGGTCGAACGCGTTGGCCTTCGCCGAGCCCAGCCGCGCGTGAACCATGCGATCAGCGACCGCGAGACGGGTGAGCCGGTGGGGCAATAGGCAAAAACACTCGCGAGACAATGCATAATGCATCGTTGATCGTTCGCAATCGGTGACTTCTATTTGGCTCCTATGCACTCCAAAGCGATCATTCGGCTCTTAGCCTGTCTGTCCGTCGCTACGGTTTTGCTGGGCGGAGCGAGCTTCGCCTGGACCAGCACGTTGCCCGGCGCTGGCGAAACACGGCCAGGATCGTCATTCGGGAGCGATCTTGGCTTGTTCGAATGGCTGGGAGATGACGTACTCACCTTGGATCTGGACCATCTCGACGACCCGGCCTATGTCCGCGGGTGCACGCTCTATCACCGGACAGCTTCCGGCAACCGACTGTTCTTATGGGCCTGCAACGGCAGACTGTCCGCCGCCTGGCTCACGCCTCGCCCAGCCGAGAAGGCAAAGGTGGCGAGCCTACGACAGTTCGGCGGACTGGCCGTCGGGCGAGATTATACGCAATGCCTTGGAATGTTCGCCGGGCCGGACAGCGTGACCGCCGACACCGAGGCTGGAAAACGCTGGTTCCTCACTGGCTTCGCCGACGTCCACTTCGTGCGAATCCCGCTCTGGATGCTGTTGCTCCTCTTCGCGACGTATCCCGTCGTGGTCACCACGCGGAGCCGTTTTGTTCGATGGCGCCGGCGCCGCAACGGTCATTGTCGGCATTGCGGGTACGACCTCACTGGCGACACGACCGGGCGGTGCCCGGAATGCGGCATCGCAATCGAAGCCGCGGTCGCCCCGGCGCGGCGGCGCCCGTGGCTGGCGCCGATTCGCGTCGTCGAGTGGTGCCGCCATTGGCGAATGCTGATTGGCGTCATTGGCCTGTCCGCAGCCGCGGGAGTGGCGGCCAGCCGCTGGGTGTTAGACCCGCTCGTGGCTGCCGTCCCCGCGGTCGCCTTCATCGTGCCGCTGTTGTCAGCGCTGTGGCTGGTTCGTTCGTGCCACCACGCGATCTGGCACGTGCTTTACGGTGCGGGGCTCGGCATCGCCGCCCTCGTCGTGCCACTGCTGGCGTGGAGCGGCCACGCGTACGGTCTCGCCGGAGTCACGGAGCCGTTGTTCCTGCGAGCGTTGGCGGTGCGAAGTCTAGCCGCCGCCGTTGGAGGCAGCTGGGCGATGCTCACGTGGCTGGCCGTCTACCGCGTGGCGCGCCGGCAGGTTGTCGAGCAGGACGGCACCGTCTGCCCAGCCTGCGGTGGATGCATCGAACAGATGCCGCTCGGTCCGTGCCCGCATTGCGGGGCTGCGTTTGATGCTGCGCGGCTGGCAAGGTTACGCAACAGAGAGCGCAGGCGTTGGGGCCGCCGCGGATTACCGGCGATCGTCTGGATCCTGTTCATCGCGGCCACGCTATGGGCTGTCATCATTCACGGGCGCCGCAGTCCCGCGCTGAACCGCCTCGCTCTGACCGCGCCGCAGTACTGGCAGTGCCTCGCCCAGCGGAGCCCGGCCGGCCGCGGGCAACGGATCGCAGAGCTGCGCGTCGCCCTCCGATGCGCGTTGCTGACCCCGGTCGAGTTTCGTGCGCTTGTCGGCGACCCGGACCTCGCGTACGAGGACGAGAACGGAACGCATTACCTCTACGATTCCCCCGTGAACGGCATCGACCGGGTCACCTACGTCAGTTTCCGCCAGGGAAAACCGGCGTCCGTTTGCTGGAACGCCCCCGATGTCAACGATCACTCGCGCTACAAGCCATTCACCAGCAAGTAGTCAACCCTGCACCGCCATGGTACGAGTGAGCGAGCGCTTGACCTTACCGCCGACTCGACACGGCTCACCGGGTCGTCCGAGCTCGACGACGGCGTCGTCGGCGCTGCCATCCAGTTTGCCTGGCTCCGAAGACTGGGCAGCCCGGAAGCCGTTCTTCGCCTTGCCGGCGTTCGGGATCGCCGCCGGCCGCAGCGTTCGGTCCGTGGTCGACGCATACTCCTGATCCACCGGCGCCTGACCGGTGGTGTCTGAGCACGACCTCGCCGCGGCGCATGCCTTCGGCCGAATCGCCACCAGCGAGTCCTTCGAAAGCTTATCGCTCCCCGCTGCTTGCGTACCGCTCCGCCGGCGAATCGGCGTGTCAAGCGCCGTTGCGGCCCCCGTGCTTCGGATTACGAGCACGGCAACCTCCGTCTGAACGGCGAATTGCTCATCGTGTTGGCCAAGATCCTGCGCGTGTTCGTGGATGAGATCCTCGGCCTCGATCCAATGCCGCCGAGTAAACCCGTGAAGGACCGACGATTGCAGCGGCGTTTCGAGCAAATCGACCGGCTGCCGAAGCGCGATTGGGAGGCGTTGCTACGGACTATTGATGCGGTTCTGTCGAAGGGGGGACGAGGCAGGGGGGCCAACGTGATATCACGCACCGGGCGTACGCCGCGGGGTAGATGAGTTCCGCGATGCCGGGCGTGCCCGGCCCGAACTCCGCGGGCCCGTTCTTGACACGTTGCTTTGCGATCGCATCGGCCGTGCCGCCGCGCTCACGGGACCGGGATGCTGATCCTGTCTACGTCTGCCGATACGCGCGGGTCATCCTCGCGCACGATCCGGAAACCTTGTGCGTCCCGCACCCCGACGAGCCTCCTGTCAAAAAGCTCGAAGAAGAGGGGGCGTTCCAGGATCGACGACCCTCGACATCTTACCGCGCACGCGTGTGCGCGTGGATTGTAACAGGGCCAGTATATACTACGCACCACGTGCCCCCATCTTGACTTCGGTGGTCCCTGTGGATCCCGAACGATCGTATCGATCGGAACGTGCCCGAATGGATACGGGACGTACCAGTCCGATACCCATTCGAAGGCATTGCCGTGCATGTCGTAGATTCCCCAGGCGTTGGGCTTGAGCGTGGCAACTCGGGCAGAGGCGTCATAGAAGTGGCCCCACCATGCGTACTCGTGCAGGCGCGCCGGGTCGTCGCCGTAGCAGAAGAGCGATTGGGAACCGGCTCGACACGCGTACTCCCATTCTGCATCTGTTGGCAGTCGATAGCTGGCCCCCTCGCGTTGGGAAAGCCGTTTGCAGAATTGGTCCGCTAGTTCCCACGAAACGTTGCAGGCTGGCGAGTCGGGGAATGGTGTGTAACGTGGGTTTGGCTTGTGCTCGGGAAACAACTGCTCGAATTGTTCGTTGGTGACCTCAGTGACACCCATGAAGAATCGCCTGGTAATCTCGACCTTCTGAGAACGCTCAGAAAACAATCCGACCGAATAAGGTCCCATGACAAAGGTCCCGGGCTCGATTTCGACAAACTTCATGCCAAGCGTATTGACTCTGGCTCGGGTCCAGATCATCGTCTGCAGGGCGGGCTCGGAGGCGGCCAGGCGTCCGAGGCGCACCACCGCAGGATACCATTCTGCTCGTTGCTCGCTCCGGGACGCCTGGACGAGTGGCTCCAGGCCCGGCACCGGGGGAGGATGGCTCGCCTCCTGGGCAGATCCGTTCGGTCGCGCGCACGAGATCGCGCCGAGGAATCCCATGCCCAAGGCCAATCGCAGTATCATCCAAGCAGATGGAGGCCCACTCAGAAAGCGCGCGGCCCGCGACTCTCCGTCCCGACGCCTGGGAACGCAAGTATCGGCTCTCCCGTGATCGGGTAGCCAGCCCCCCGCCCTGCCCGGGCACGCCCATCTACCCCTGTGTTGAACCCCCATCATCCGACCTCCTTGGAGGATGAGCGGTCATTACACCGTGCCGCCACCTCCTGCCTGTAGGCAACCATAGCCGGTTCCCTGAAAGCCGCCAAACACTCGTCATGGCATCCCATCAAGCCGACGAGACAGCATGAGCATACCGGCACTTTGTCCGCCGTCCGGTTCCGATTCCCCGCATTCGGCCGTCGCGCTCGCTGCACCGGTGTGTCGAGTGGCCATCGGTCAGTCCGCGAGCTTCATGTAGCAACGCAGCGAGTTCTCGCGGCTACTCGTGGATGTTCTCGGGCAGGGCCTCGGGCATATGACCGGCCAGTCTGATCAGGGCATCGGCAGGGGGGCTCAGGCCTGGTGTCAGCCGTTCGATCCGCGCCGTCGTCGGTGGAGCGGCCTGTCCCCGCCCGACCAGCGACGGGTAGGCAGGGCTGACACGGAGGTGTCGAATCGAGTGCCTTACACCCGACCCGTTGGCCGATCCCCTGCGGCGGATCGCTTCACCGATGGTCGGCTCTGTCCGGGCCGAGATGCACCAGGCTCACGATGTGGGTGCCGCGAGTTCGCGTGAGATTCCAACTGCCGATCCTCGGTAGGCCGGCCGCACGTGAGCCGCGTGCAGTCATGCCCCTTCGCATATTTCGACCACGTGTTTCGTTGCGACCTCGATCACCAGATCGTACTCAAAGTGCTTTCTGATCTTGGTCAAGATTGCCGCGACTTTATCTCGGCCGAGCTTTCGGCACATGTTTGCCAAATCGCTCGCGTCGCCGCTGCGCTCGGCGATGGTGGCGGCGTATGCAAGCCTGTACCATGGCAGTTGTTCAAACCCGCCGTCGAACTGCTTGACGAGTTGAATGGAAGAGTTTATCCGCGAAAGATCGTGAAACTCGTTTGCCAGGCAGGCATCAATCAGCCTGAAGATGGCGTTTCCGAGGCAGTACGATGACAGCCTTAACGGGCTTGGCAGGCGCTCATTCTTTTGGAGCACCCGGCGCATCCATCGACGAAGGCGGTTTGTTCCGGGATCATCGTGTAACTCCCGTGCTTCGACGGCGATTCTCTCCATCTGATCAGCGAATTCCTCTACCGACAGCAACCGCTTCAACACCACGAATATGTCAAGTTGGGCGAACAAGCCGCAGATATGCTTGGTCCCTACCAGGTCAATGATTACCCGACATCCTGCGTCAACGAGTTCCAGGTCATCTGCGACCGCGTCCCCGTTGTAATCGCGGAGCACGTCGAACAGGCGTCCAAGATCCCGGCCCACGCTCTCAGCCTGCGGGTGATCGGTCTCGCGCGGAAGGCTCTTAGCGAACGAGAGGAGGACTCCTTCCATCTCATCCAGATCGGTATCGTGGATACCTTCGCCGTAAACGGCAGGGACTACGCGTGCGGCGGCGACGCGAACCAGGTTGATCAGCTCAACCGCCGCCCGCTCTCGAACGATGTCTTCTTCGGAATCGTCTGTCAGCCCGATCATCGCAATGCGGGCCTCATTTAGACGGTCGAAAGCCGCTCGCACGCGCTCACTCACCGAAAAGGTCTTCTCTTTCATCTCGCGCAGCTCCGAGCGATACGTCTTTCTCATTTCGTAAACCGTCGCCTTCAGCATGTTCGCCAACTCCTCACACTCGAGAGGAAGATTGATTCTGTACTGCTCTCTGAGCAGCGCCGCCAGGGCCTTGTACTTGAGTGAAATCCGCCCGTTTCGGACGGCGATGCATTCGCGCTCGAAGTGCTCGTTGCAGACGGCTCCGGTGATGATCTCAACGAAGAACTTGGCGAACGTAGCTTCATGTGATTCCGCCTGCTCCGCCAGGCGACTCTCGACCTGTGCCCTAGTCAGCCGCGACGAAATAACGCGTTTCTGCATGGACGTGCGTCGTAGCGCGTCGGGCGAGGCGCCGCCCATCGTTGGTTCAGCGTCGGCTAGGTACGGCAGGATCGGGTCGATTGATCGTTGTGCCATTTCCCGGCTCCCAGGTTCAGAGGTTATCCGCCAGCGCACTCGCCGCCCGGACCAGCAGATCAGCCAGGATAACAAGGCAAAGGGTGAGTCTGGCCTTCATCGTCTTTCTCCTTTCAGATCGAACTGTCTTGGCGCCTCAGCGGTGCCTTCCACTATTACCTTGGATGGAACAGGACGCAACCGAATAGAATCCGGCGGCGGTCGTGTAACACCTTGTCAATAGGGAGCTTATCTTTTTTTCGTCGGGATGACAGGGGGGCACGCCGCTCAACAACCGCATCTCCATGCGCTTACGTGGGTTGCGCGGGATTCGTCGGGCTTAAGCTCAGCAAGGTCGGCAATCCGAGCCTAAATAGTGAGAGCGGATGCTGTTACGGTTCGGCCCGGCATGTGCCGCCACGGAGCCAGCGAATCGCCTGGCTGAGCGAATGAAGCCGGAGTCAGCGAAGGGCCGCGGACGTTATGGCAAGAGAATCGGCGGGCAAGTGGTGGTGTTTTTCAGTCCTCGCGGGGATTGCAGCGGTACCAATAACTTGCCTCGTCTTGACGCTTCCCCCGAAAGGCGCCGTTAGTCTGGTCTCTGGAGTATTGGTCTTTCTCTGGATGTCGTCGCGCAACCCCGTCCGGTGGTACCGTAGAATGGCTGCGATGGTGATGGCAACATGGGCGGGAGTGCTCCTGGCCTTCGCGGGGACGATCTCAATCGAATTAACGAATCACGCAAAGCTCACATTCGATGGGCATCTCGGTTGGCCGATACACGCGACACTAGGCGCCGTGTTTGCCCTGCTTGTGATAGTTGACTTTCTGACGCACCGGCGTCCCGCCCTTCCCACACACTCTGAGCCAGATAGCGACCTTGAATCGCGAGCCAGTGAGTCCGGCTCCGTCAGCACCGCGCGAACGGCCAAGGTGCTAAAGGTGGCCCCCGCCAGACTGCGGCGCTGGGCCAGATACGGCGCGAATCCAGCGCGGTGGCGGAAGCAATCGCCGCTTGTCGACACCAAGAATGCCATTCCTGAGTTGCGCCGTTGTACTGCGAGCGCGAGCGGGGACGCTTCCACGACGAGTGGTTCTACTCACAACTCCTCGCCGTCGTCCAGCGGCAAACCGAATCAGCCCAGAATAAATCCGTCGAGTTCATCCGCTCCGTAACAGTTGCTCTCACAAGGCGTTAACCGCACTGGCCATCAGGGCGAGTTCCGCCCGAAAGCTCAAGGTGAGTTTCGCCAGATTCCGGCGAAATCCTCCGCGTGGAGGCGGCCTCCGGAGGCTTCGATGACTCAGTGAGACCAAAGTAGGTGTTTAGCGTACCGCCCAACCGTCTGCCTCCGAGGCCCGTCGCACGGTGAACACGGACTCGCCGTCAGGCGATCGGCGGCGTGCGTCTGCGTTGGGGACCGCTGGCCCGCTCATCGCACGAACTCGATAAACCGCCGTTCGCATCCATCTCGCCACCTCGATGCAGGCTGGAAGCCTGCGCTACGAACGCCCGGCCGCTATTCGCGAATCGTGCCGCTGGCGAATCCGCGGGGGATTCACTTTCCGGCTTGCCCATCAAAGCATCTGCGTGTATACTTAAATATAGACATGGGTACCGCCGATGCACAAAAGCTGGCCCGGATGTTTCGCGTGCTCTCGGTGGATACGCGGGTGCGGATCGTCCAGATGCTCAAGACGCGGGCCCTGTGTGTCAATGCCATCGCCCGGCAACTGGACATCACGCCGGCCGCGGTGTCGCAACATCTACGGGTCCTGCGGGGCGCGGACATCGTAACCGCCGACAAACGCGGGTACTTCGTGCACTATTCCCTGAACACGAAGACCCTCGGCCGGTGGAAGCACTGGGCGGATGCGCTCATGGCAACGGATGATTCGTAACGCGCGACGGGGGCGACCAGCGCTGGTCGGGGCAACGGGCAGACCGGACCTCGGGCGCTCCGCGCGGTACGGCTCCGTGTTGAGAGGACGACACGGCCCCGGGCAGGCGGGCCCCGCCCGCGGAATGGACGCGGTGACGACGCGCCGGCTTGCGGTTGATCCGTTCGTGAGGGGCGACCTTGCGACCGGCGGTCGGCCTGTCCGGCACCGCCCAGGCCTTCGCCGCCTTAGGCGTGCGATAGGGCGCGCGAACCGGTCGATCCGTACGGACAGGGCGGAGGGCGGCGGCTGCCGGGTGGCGGGCGCAGAATGGCGCGAGCCCGGCCGGCCCGACCCGTCGCGCAGGCAGAATCGTAAACCGGCGGAAGCCGGTTTCTGTTTCGGTAAGCGTTTAAGTACCAACGCGAATACTTTAATGGAGAGCCACCATGTGTTGTGCACGAGTCTCATGCTGTCGGGCCCACCAGGTGCCGTGCTGTTGCCACGCGACTGTCGCGCCTGTGTTCATCCAGTGCGGCGGACACGCCCACCCCGGTGCGGGCTGCGGACACGCCCGCGGGCATCGCCGGCCGGATTGCCGCGACGAAGGCCCGGTCCACGATCCCGGCGACCCGGGCGACCACGACCCCGGGCCCGCCCCCGAAATCGAGTGAACCCGGGCGCCCACACCCGCGGAAATTACGCGAACGTACATCGCGGCGGGCAGTCGGTCGTGCCGCAGGCAGACGGCCACGATGCTGGGGGCGCGACCTCGGCAAGTTCCCGTTATTGCGGCCGCCGCTGGGGCTCAACGATCACAGGCCAGGCGCGTTCTCCTCCCGGGAACGCGTACCGTCCGCACCGGATGTGCGCCGGCCGCCAGTCGTGACCGGTACCGTTGGCCTCGCGCACTGATCCTGCACCGGGCTCTTCTCTTCCCCGTGGGGGCAGGAACAGCTCGACCGCGTCGCCGACCGAGACCAAGCCCGATCGCTCACCGAGGGGAAGCGGTCTCACTGATCCGCTCGCGCCCAAACCCCTCGGCTTCAGCCCTCCGGAAAGGCGGGGCTGGCGCCCGACGGAGGACCCTGGCCATGCGAAACGTCCATTGACTCCGATAACCTCTTCATGGATACCGTCGGTCTTCCCGGCGACCTTCCTGGAAGCACGGGAAGCGATCGACCGGTAACGGCTGCAGGGCCGGCTTCTCGATGTCCTCGAAGGCCTTCTGAGGCCGGCAGGTTGGTGGACTCGTTCGTCTGGTATTGTCCCCAGCACCACACTCCATCGCGTTGCCGCGTGCCGCGCGGATGAGCATCCATGACCACAACACCACCACCGGCGTGCTCACCTGGATCGCCACCGCGGGTACGCCCAGCATCTCCGTTACCTGCAACTGCCCCCAGGACAAATAGCTGCTCACGTAGGTAACCGCGTACAGCACCGCGGCGGTCGCCAGCAGCGGCCCGCCGTCCAAAGGACGCCCGTTCACCCCGCGGAAGTGACAGGCCGCCACCATCAGCGGCAACAACAACGTCGTCAGATCGTAAACGAACAAGTGCGGACTGATCAGCAGGCCGATCGCCACGGTCGCCGCGATCGTCAAATCCCACGAGCGTGACCCTGGACGCCACGTCTCACGCCGCCAGACATTCGCCACCCATGCCAATCCGATAATCGTCATCCCCGCCGCCAGCACGTTGGTCATTCGACGCGACAAACCGTCCGTGAGCAGAATGAAAAAGCCGTAGAAACTGTGCGACCCCCAGCGCGGAAAGTCGACATCACCTCCCAGCACCGTCCCCTCGGAACGCAGGAAGTCGAACAACTGCGGACTGACTTTGGCGTACGTCACCAACGCCTCCGGGCAAACCGCCAACCCCAGCACGATCCAGAGGGCCACGCCCAGTGCGGCCCCCGCCAGCGCTCGCCAGCGTCGGCGGATCAGCAGCATCAGTCCGCAGGCAATCATCAACTGCGGCTTGTAGAACAACAGCCCCACGGCGAGCCCGCCCGCGAAATCGTGGGCCCGCCTCAACTGCACGAACATCAACGTAAAGAGGAACAGGGTGAGCGTCGCGTTCTGACCGTAGATCAGCCACGCCAACGTCGGAAAGAAACACAATGACAGAAGCACGACCCGGCCCAGGGTGGGACCTCCGGAGCCGGGCATCTCGCGCCGCAACAACCACACCGCGCCCACCAGACACGCGAACCCCCCCACGTACCACAACAAGGTCCCCACGCCATACGAACACCAGGCAAATGCCGCGTACAACACCGTCACAAACGGTGGATTGATATACGGATGCATCTCGTCGGTCTGGACCGGGTAAACCAGCGAGTCCTGAAATGCCTTCTGAGCCCCGAAGTCGTACAGTTCGTCCATCCGCCCGTCGAGCAGGAACCGGCCGCCGGTGTAAAACGCCGCGAAATCGGCACCCGCGACGTTGCCGGCCAGGTCCGTCATCCCCGGCCCCATGGTCATGCTCACCAGCCAGGCCGCGACCAGACTCACCGCGATCGCCGCCGGATACACCCGTAGCCGATCCGCATCCAGACGGTCAACGACGAAACGTACCAAGGCTTGGCACCACGCCGGGCTGCTGTTTGACTCCGACACCGCTCACGCCCGATAATGAGAACAGGCAGGCGTTGCGACATGCCGCCCAGCACCGCCGCGTCCCTTTCCACGCCTGCCGACTTCCAAGGATACGATATCTACGCCGCCCTCACAGCAACGCTCCGGCTCGATCACTGGCCGTCGGAGTTGATTATCGGATGCACGGCGGGCCGAAGCAGAGTCAGCGGAACCGTCGCATTGTGTACGATCAGTTGTTCCGGGCCGCTTCGGAGACATTGCTGCAGTTGGCCGCCGAACCGGCCAAAACCGCCTCGGCTGTAAACTGGATGGTCGGCTGTTAACGAGAGAATCCGAGAGCGCGGGGGCGGAAAGGGCGCCGGAGGCGTCGCCCCGACGCGCGAGCCGCACTGAGACGCGCTCTCTGGCCTCCGGGCCGAGTCTGATCGCTGCCGCAACGTCTTGCGAATCCTCGCGATATAACGAACAATTCCGGGCGCTCGCCCGCCCTGGGTTTTGCGTGAACTGGACGGTCGCCAGGTTCGCGACCGAGCCTTGACCTTCCCAACGTAAACCTTCTGAGTGAAACTCTCCGCCCCGAAGCCCGAGCGGCGCATCCAGCCGCGATGGCTCGGTTTGCCAGCGGGGGGAAGACTCGAACCTCCAACCTTCTATGAAGCCGAGCGTCCTGGGGCTGATGCCCTGCACTTTGACTGGACCGCCCCGCGCGCGACTGGGTTTGCCGCGTTTGTCGGTTCTTGTAACCGTGCATTTCACGCCCCGGCTGCCGCACGTATAGTGCACGTATCGTGCGTGCCCTGCCCCGGTCGCAGGTGGGGCCCGGACAGATGGGGCGACACGAAACACCATCGTCAAGGAGACCGTCGTGAAACGGGCACTGGCATTCGCAAGCGCCGCGGCGATGGCAATGCAGGTTGTGGGTTGCTCCACGCCGCCGTTGCGCGTTACCGAAAGCTTCTCATTCTCCCAGCCGTGGAACGATTACGAGCGCATCGAGGTGCGCACCCACAACGGCAAGGTCGAGCTGCGTTCGAGCGACGTCACTGAGATTCAGGTCTCCGGCGTAAAGGGCATTAACGTGTGGTCGCTCGACGACGCCCATAAAGCCCTGGACGACCTCTCCGTTCAAGCACGTCCGGCGCCGGACCGGCCCGACACGCTGCTGGTGGAACTGCAGTACCCGGAGCTGCTCTCGCAGTCTTCGCCCGGAGCCCGGTTGGTGATCAAGATTCCCGAACCCTGCGCTGCGGACGTCCGCACCAGTTGGGGCGCGATCGAGGTGGCCGACCTCGCCGGTGACGTGATGTTGGATACATCGCACGGCAGTATCAAGGCCGACCGCATCGCCGGCGAGTTACAGGCCACGACGAGTTGGGGAGGCGTGACCGCGAATTCCATCGAGGGTTCGTGTTCGGCGGAGAGTGAGCACGGGCCCCTTACCGTCGAGGGCGTCGGTGGCAAACTTCACGCACGCACCAGTTGGGGCGACGTCCGCGCGAAGGCTGTCCAAGGCTCGGGCACGTTGGAAACCTCGCACGGAGTCATCGAGGCCCAGGACATCGGCGGCGAACTGCGTGCGGAGACCAGTTGGGGGCGCGTGACCGTGAACGGCATCGCCGGCCCGTGTACGGTCCGGACGTCGCACGGTGGCGTCCACCTCGAAGGGGTCCAGGGCGACATCCGTGCGGCCACCTCATGGGGCGACGTGCGGGCGAACGTCGCGCCCGCCCCGGGCCGTAGCGTCGAGCTGCGCACCAATCACGGGGCGATCACCGCGATCGTACCGGCGGACTTCGGCGCCAACCTGGACCTGAAGTCCTCTAGCGGGAGCTTGCGGACGGCTCTCGGCAATGCCATGCTCGAGCAGGTCGAATCCGACGACGGTCGTCTCACCGCGGTGATGAACGGGGGCGGCGGCCAACTCGTCGCCCGGACCTCGTACGGCGCGATCACCATCGAATCGCGGTGAGCACAAGAGGCGAGTCGCGCGGCAGGCGACACGCGTGCCCGGCTGACCAAGGAAAGACCGCGCCGTGAGGATCCCCACGACGCGGCCATTGGCTTTCGTCCATCCTCTTGCCGATCCCGCCTGTCCGATCATGAGCGATTCGGTGGCGACCTCGTGCACACCATCCCAGACACGAATGTGAAAACGCCGAAGTCAGCGAGGTCGGTCATACCGTCGCCGTCAGGTCGGCGCCGTCGAACTCTCTCGGCGGGCAATCCTCAGTCGGGGCATCGAGTCCGGAACCTCTCAATCGACGCAGATGTAGAAGAAGACCACGACGCTTTTAGGGCGCGTCGCATTCGTTTTGCTTGAGCATCCAGTGTGATCACGTTCAGCTTTCTCGCCAAGCTCGCAGCCAAACCTCTCGTGGTCCGCAAGGGCTCCGGGTTTCGCATTCCTTAAAAGCTTATGGACAGGGCGTGCCAATCAGGGCAATGAACGGATCAATGTCATCGAAGTCCACGGTTCCGTCCAGGTTGACGTCGTTGTTTTCAAATGGGCAGCTCGGCGTGTCTGGAGCGAACATCGCTTCCCAGGCCGCAACATCGTCGCCGATCGCGGCCACAAGGTAGTCGATGTCCGCGAAATCCCGGACACCATCGCAGTTCGAATCACCGCGGCAGATACAGGGTGACGGGTTGCAGGAGGAGCCAGGGCCCATCCACCATCCTCCCAAGGTCCCGCAGTCCCCGCGGAACATCATGGTACACTCGTAGTCGACGCAGCATGCCGTCTGGCAGATTTCCGGGATCAGGCCACCCTCCCAGCCGAAAGCCAAGGCGATTTCCCATAGATCGGCCATGTCGATATCACCGTCCAGATTGGCGTCCAGCTCGATCCGGTATTCGGGATCGCCCAGTTCCGAGAGGGGGAAGGTGAAGTCGCCCATCGGATACATCAGCTCGAAGTCGGTGCAGTTCAGGCCCCCGTTCTGGTCGTAATCACCCAGGACACCGGCATCGATGCCGCTGTCAACCAGGGCTTGCAGGAAGTCGACGTCGGCCTGGTCGATCTCGGCGTTGCCATTGATATCGTATTTCATCAGCTCCGGATCGGTCGAGCCGATCAGGGCTTGGAGGGCCGGTGGATCGTAGCGGTTGAAGCGTCCGTCGGCGTTGACGTCGTATTCTCGATCATTGAAATGGAAGCTGAGCACTTTAACCGCTCCGCCGCCGACCGGAAGTCCCGTTGAGACACTGCCCTCGCGCAGCCAGCTTTCGGTACCGGCATCCCACTGATAGTCATCGGTGACGAATGTGACCCCGTCACTGAGAATCTGGCTCACATCGATCGGATTCCCTTCGAGGTAAACCAGGGCCCCCGTGTGCGTGAGGACGCTATCCTGCCCCTCGGGTTCGCCCCGGCCCCCGCATTCCTCCAGCGTGGTCTCCGAGTAGATCTGCCAGACGAGCTGGTACTCGTTGGTCGGTTCACCGTTGAGGGTGATGTCGTAGTCGGCATCGGCCGCCGTCGCTCCGCCACCGCCATAAACTGGACGGAGGCACGCTTTGTGGACATCGTCTTCGGCCAAGAACGTCCCGCTAACGGTCTGTGAGATGTCGCAGCCGTTGAAGGCCACGGCGGCCCAGTAGTAGCAACCCAAACCCACCGAAGGGTCGATCGAGACGTCCTCGCAGCTAGCCCCCGCACTGGAGGACGGGCTGCCAGAGTCCGAATCTGCATCTGAACAGCCCATCATCCACGACGGTCCGATTTTGCAGCAAGCAGGACAGCCGCAGTTGGTCCCGCAGCTGGCCGCCGCCGCGCACGCGGTCCAGGGATTTGAAACCGCACATTGAACACCGTTGGTGGTGGGTTCCACCGACGCGGCAACGGTCAACTCGTGATGGTAAGCGAAACAGCTTCCGCATTCGGCCGCCGCCCGGTTCGCACCAAGCACGATGCCGGCGAATGACAGACAAAGCACACCGAGAATCCTGTGATGGTTTTTCATGACTTTCTCCTCAAAACAAGTGGTTGTTGTGTGACCCCATGCGAACGCCCGGTCCGAGAGAAAACGGAATCAGCGGATGGAGAACCCATCACTGAGGATAGCGTTTGACCGAGGTTTTCCGTCTATCGAACCTCAATCGGTCAGCCAGCCTGGACGGCCTGCTCGATTCCATCGAAAACGGCATCTCTTGTCTTGAAGCACACCGGAAGCTGTCCTGAAATCTTGGAAGTGCTCAAATTCTGCATCCCAACGATACGTTTCTCGGGTTTTGGGATACCTTCTAATTTGCTTGCGCCGTGATGTCAATCCTCCTTTTGACCCCTCCGGGAAAATAAGTCTAGCCTTGTTCCGGCGCTGTCGCCCGACGGCCCAGATCGGCCACCGGCGGGCGGGTCAGAACTGGCCAGCGGCTATGATGGTTGTATACTTCATGACGCCCGTTTCGTGCGATGTACATCACGCGCCGGCCGGCCGCCCGGAGGTCGACGAATCGCGTAACTTGTGATGGCCACGGCCGGGGCAGCACGCCCCGGGCTGGAGCAGCACCCACAGACCGATTCTACTTCTCCGTGCGTCGTCCGCGCACGGCAAGCGCAACTTCCGCACCACACTCGACAATAAACCGCACCGGCCACGGTCGCCGCAGGGACCCGGCTTGCCCCGGCCATGCGCACAGATGCGTATATGCGGCATTACCGCATACGGCTCCCCCGCTTCGGGTGCTTGGCGTAGAATCGCTCGTTGGGACGTGGATGCAGAATGGGGGGCGATGGTATCCATCGCGCGGCGATCTTTCGAAAGCGCTTTCAGGGCATTCGGTGGCGCTGACTTCGGCGCCTCAGCGCATGGAGCCAGTTCCGGGCGACTTCCCGCTGGAACGCTTCCAGGCTGGCGGCGTTGCCGGGTACGGTATGGTAGTTGTACTAACCTCGTACTCCCCCTGCCCACGGGCCACGGAGCAGCGCCCGCACGACCGGCGCCGGTTCGGCATGCTGTTGGATGCACTGCTCCACTCCGGGAATGCTTGCTTGAGTGCGGATGGCCAAGACGACGTCCGAGAGGGAGTACTTCGCGTAGACCACGACCAGCGGGCGGTGATACATGCGATGGACAATCCGTGCGGCGAGCGATGACTTGCCGAGCGGCCCCATACCGTGAAGCGGCACACCGTGCCTGGTGGGGGAGTCGAACTCCCGCACAACAGTTTGCAGGGCGCGCCGCCGCCCGACAAGTCAAAGCCAACGCCGCGCCGGCGCTGGCTGCCGTCTTTGCGCCAGCTACCATCTTTGCCCCGGCTGCCGTCTTTGCGCCGGCTGCCACGCCGGATTGTCATGCGTCTCAGGAGGCGCTGATCCGACAAAACCCGCAGCGCAGCCGAGACCCACGTCGATGGTGGAGAGTCCCTGACGTAAACGATGCGCACGGCAGTCGTGCGAGTTGCCTGCGGCTGAAGCGGATCGCGTTTGCGCATGGTATGTTTTCCATAAAGAGAACGAATATCTCTGTACACGCGCAACACCAGGCTGTATAGTAGCTGTGTATCCATTGTTTTGAATTCGGAAGCCTTGCGGGTAAACGGTAAAGGTAACTGATCGCAAGCAGCGGGTGAGATACGACGCGAGGCGCGCTGATAGCATTCCCGGAGAAGGACTGCGGCTGTGCGGTGCGCGCTCGGAAGCTTCACGATCTATTTTGCTTATCGCAAAGGAGGCACGAAGATGAAACCCCTAACGACTGCGCTGGTTTGTCTGTTCTTTGTTGGCTTGGCCCATGCTCAGGAGGAATCCTGCTACATTCGTGGCGATATGAACTGTGACGAAGTCGTCGATTGCGACGACGTCGACCCGTTCGTGTTGGCCCTGTCGGATCCTGACGCCTGGGAATTGCAGTACCCGGACTGCCCAATCGAAAACGGTGACGTGAACGAAGACGGCAGTTTCGACTTCGCCGACATCAACCCGTTCCACGATCTGCTCGAGAAGCGCCCGATCACGGGTGACATGAACTGTGACGGATGCATCAATGACGACGACGTGGATCCATTCGTGCTTGCTCTGAGTGACCCCTGTGCTTGGAAGCAGGCGAATCCGGGTTGTCCCATCGAAAACGGCGACATCAACGACGATGGTGACGTAGACTTCGGCGACATCAACCCGTTTACCGATCTGCTGGGCACGAACGAGATCAAGGGCGATCTGAACTGCGATCGCTGCATTGATGACGATGACGTGGATCCCTTCGTACTGGCGCTGACAGATCCGGAGGAATACGCCCTACAGTACCCGGATTGCCCGATCGAAAACGCAGACGTCAACGGTGACGGCTCGATTGACTTCGGCGATATTAACCCATTTGAAGAACTGCTGGAGTCGGGCTGCGACTAGTCCGTGGCTGGCTCCAGGTGGAACCTAGTGATCCGGCGGACATCACTCAGCCGGACCGGTCCGCTGGGAGTGAGATGATGTAGCGTTGGTCTCGCGTCGCTCGAACGGCGCACGCCGCCACCTGTCGACTGGCCAGCGGGCGTATCCGCGGTCATGGCCCTCACGATGGCGGTGTGCGCCTGTTTGTTCTCTGCGGCCGCCACGCGAGATGGCTGCGGGCAAGAAAAAAGGGCCGGGCGGTCCACGGCGGTTGCACGCCACGGGCCGCCCGGTCCTATTGCTCTCTTGCGATGGGAACCGTGGCCCCGTCGGAAGCGATGAAGCTCCGGTGGCGTTATCATACCTTTGATTGCCTGAAGTAGCCAGCTTGCGGGGCCATGCGCCCCGTGTGCCTGAATGAGTGCCTTGGTCGGCGAACGGTCAGGCTGACGCGGCGGATTTCAACGCCACTGGCGTTAGTCGTTCAGTCCAGGCGAAGCAGCCCTGCCCGGGTGCGTGTCCGCGCTTATCATGCGGGCGCTGCCCGGTGCGCGGGCGTGTGGACTGAACCGACCGTTCGCCCGCGGCCATGGCGCATCGGGTGGCGCCCATTTCCTTTTTGGTGCCGTCAGCTTTAAGCGGTCCGCGGTTGGCGACGTCGTCGACGACGGCGGCGGGGTCGGTGCGCGCGACGGTTCGGGCGAGGCGGGGTTCGCGCGTCGGGGACAGTGCGCGCGGCGGGTGAGGGGGCGGTCTGACCGTCGGGGCGGTGATCTCGGGCGACCGATGGTGGGCGCGGCCCGTCTTACGCACGAGAGGGGACACGAACGTGCTGGAGCCCGTCATTCGGCGCGAGGGCCACGAGGTCAGGCATGTCGGTCGATTGATTCAGTTCAGCGATCGGCTGCCGAGCGTGTTCCGCCACCGCATGGAGTAGCTCGAAGCCGTGCATCGCTGGCTGGCCGGTTATTTCCACGCCGGCATCTGGTCGGGTGTCACGTCGGCCCACAGGCCGACGCCCTGCTTTCGGGCGGTGTGCTCGAGGGCGGCGTACTTCGCCTTGTGCGGATGATCGAATCGCCCGTCGGCGTAGGCGTAGCCGTTCTCAAGCAGCCGCTCGTTGAAACAGGCGCCGTCGGGCTCGAGGTAGGCATAGGCGAGCAGCCGGCCGTACTTGCCGCGGGTCCGGTGAGGGGCGAGGACGAGCCGGACGCGGCGGTTGGTGAGTGTCCGCGTGGCGAAGTCGGCGGCCTCTCGTCCAAAGTGCATCGCCCCGCGTGTGCTGCCGGGTTTCTCCGGTGCGTCGACGCCCCACAGCCGGATCCGCGTGGTGGGGAACCGCCCGTCGCGGACGGGGATGTCGAACGTATCGCCGTCGATGACGCGACTGACGGTGAACACCTGGTTGTGGTAGATGCCGTAATCGTCGCAACGGGCGAAGGACCGCAGCCCACGGTCGAGCACGCCGACGCACAGCAGCACCAGCAGCATGATCGCGATGATTGGATGCCGCCGGATCGGCCCCGGGAAGCGAATGGTCCGCGGCGGCCGTCGCGAGGGTGTTCGTCGTGCGGATCGTCGTATGGATCGTCGGCCCATGGCGGTTCACTCAGACGTCTGTCGGTCCCGTTTGATCATGGTCACCGTGCAGGAATGTGCAAGGGGTGCGGCAAGCGACGGCCCCAGGCTGAAGTCCGCTCGCGCGTATTCAAAAGCGCACGCGGGCACGACGGCCAGCACGACTGGTACCGGGCACCAGTCGCGGACCCCGCAGCGTACGATGCGTGTGGAAACGCGCTAGGCACGATGCATACGGTGGTGCCAGCGCGACTCGTGCCAGGGACGGGTAGTACACGTCCACCAAACGAGCGAACACCGCGGCCCATAGCACGGCGATTGCAGACGCAGAACGGCGAAGACCGCGTTCGACCGACAAGGAAGAACCGCCTGGGGATTCATTATCGCTTGACAATGGGAGGTCACTGAGTGATACCTTTTGCTGTCCAAGATCGATCACTGAGCTACCGTGCGTATTCGCGAGGCGAGCCCCGGGCATGTGCGCTGCGTAGCGACGGTTACCTACGGACGCAGGCGCATTCGGTTGTCGCCGAGAGTCAGCCGATTAGAGACGAGGTGTCGGTCGTGCCGCACAATAAGCATGATACGGGGCAGAAAACAGTGTCAGGAAAAACATGTGAGCGTCCATGCCTCGGCGGCCCCAGCCGATCGCAGTCGATGGACTCTACGCCTCCGCCGGCGCCTTGTCCAGGTCGAACCCGTCGTGGAGGAGTTGAAGGGCGCGAGGGCCGTCTTCGGCATCGATAATGCAACTGATCACGATCTCGCTGGTCGAGATGGAGTGGATGTTGATCCGGGCGTCGGCCAGCACGTTGAACACGCGGTAGGCCACGCCCGAATGGGTGCGCATGCCGATGCCCACCACCGAGACCTTGCAGACGTCTTCGTCGAGCTCGACGTGGCCGTAACCGCGCTCCCGGGCCATGGTCTCGCAGAGCTCGCGGGCCCGGTCGGCTTCGTGCTCGTCGGTGCTGAAGCCGATGTTGGCGATTTTGCCGTTGCCGTAGATGTTCTGGATGATGTCGTCGACGACGATGTTGTGCCGGGCGACTTCGGCGAAGATCGAAGCGGCGGTGCCCGGCGTGTTCGGCACGCCGATCATCACGACCATCACGAGGTTCTCTTTGAGGGTGACGCCGCGGACGACGACATCTTCCATTCCCGGTGTTTCCGCCATGATCATGGTTCCCGGTACGTCGGTTAGTGAACTGCGCACGTGGACGGGGACACTGTGCTTCTTGGCGAACTCGATGGCCCGCGAGTGCATCACCTTGGCCCCGGCGCCGGCGAGTTCGAGCATTTCGTCGTAACCGACGTAATCGAGTTTGCGGGCCTGGGGCACCAGCCGCGGGTCGCTGGTGTAGACGCCGTCCACGTCCGTGTAGATTTCGCAGATGTCGGCCCCGAGAACGGCGGCCAGGGCGGTGGCCGTCGTGTCGGACGCGCCACGGCCCAGCGTGGTGATCTCGCCGTTCTCGTCGATGCCCTGGAAGCCGGCCACGATCACGATGTTGCCGGCGGTGAGCTCGCGGCAGATGCGGTCCTTGCTGATGCGCTGGATGCGGGCGTGGGTGTGGACGCTGTCCGTGACCAACCCGAGTTGCCCGCCGGTCAGACTGATCGCCTGCAGTCCGGCGGTATCGATGGCCATGGCCATCAGCGCGATGGACACCTGCTCGCCGGTGGTCAACAGCATGTCCATTTCCCGGCGTGGCGGGCGGGGCGAGATCTCCTGGGCGAGGGCGACGAGTTTGTCTGTGGTGCCGCCGATGGCGGACACGACCATGACGACGTCGAGTCCCTCCCGCCTCGCGCGGATCGCCCGGCGGGCGGCCCGGTGAATCCGTTCAGCCGTCGCGAGGCTCGTCCCGCCGAATTTCTGAACGCGCAGTCCCATGCGGTGTCTTCTCGCGTCGCGCTGCGGCGACTGCTGGATCATACACCGGGCGGGCGGCCTGCGTAAAAAAAACCTCCCGCCGCTGTGGTCAACGACGGGAGGGGGTGTAATACGACGGATGACGCCCGGTCACGTCGTGGCTTTGACGGCGCAGGCCGTTGCGGGCGCCGGGGCCTGCGCGGCCGGGGGCGGCTGCGATTCGCGGGTCAAGACGGGCAGGGTCCGTCCGATCGCCTTCTGGGCCCGTCGCACCGCGCCCACCAGATCCTGGATTCGGGCCGGTCGGTTGGGGTTCGCCTCCGCGGCTGCCTGCGGCATCGGTGCGTCGGAGATTCGCACTTCATGGTACGGGCTACGGGCGATGGCTTCGGGGGACGCTTCCAGGTCCAGTTCCTCAAGCCAGCAGAGGCCGATGACCCGCCAGTTCGGGGCGACGCGGCGCACCATTTCCATATGGTGGAGGACGACTGGGTGGAGCAGTGCGGCCGGTGTGGGTTGGATGTGGACGATCAGGTGGTCGTTCTTCCACCGCGACAGGCATTCCATCCACCACCAGTCGTCGAACCAGGACGCGGTTTCCCCATCGGGGGTGGTGGCTTCGAGGTACATGTCGGTCGGCGTGGGTGCATCGGTCGGCCCAAGCGATCCGTCCGATGCCGCCTCGATGCGAATACCGTGTTGCGGGCGGGGACGCTCGCGCCGTGCGGCGGCGGCCCGTCTCTGATCGACCCAGGTGGACGTTTCCATTCCCTTCGGCTCCTTCGATACCAACATCGGGAAACCTGATGCCACTCGCCTGAAGTTATCGACCCTTTGTGATTCAAAACTTTACGCCAGTAGCCGCCGCCGGGGTCCTCGGCGGGGCCGACGCGGCTTCGGGGCCCCCGTCGGGTCGGGCACAGTGTCGTAACCTGCTGCGATTGCATAAGTAATGATCGGCGGGGCCGGGCCGCCGCGTTTTTTGCCCGGTGGCCGCGGCGGCGCGGTCACGGTTTGAGGAAATACTGCATCAGCGCGTGGCCGGGGTCGATCTGCAGGTCGCTTGCCGCGGCGGATTTCTCGGTGAAGGGGCGTTCGAGGACGGTGTACACGCCCGTGCCGGCGAGGCAGAACGGAGGCGGATCAGCGGTGTGGGTGCGGCGATGGATCGGCGTCGGGTGGTCGGGGGCGACGAGGATCTTCCACGCGTCGGTGGTCCGCAGTCGGTCGAGCAGCGGTCCGACGATGTGTTTGTCGATCCGTTCGAGGGTTTGGATCTTGGCCCGGGCATCGCCGTTATGCCCGGCCTCGTCCGGCGCTTCGATGTGCACCACGACGAGATCATACCGGTCGAGTGCTTCGATGGCGGCTTGCCCTTTCGCGCGATAGTCGGTGTCGAGGTAGCCGGTGGCGCCGGGTACGTCGATCACGTCCATCCCCACCACCCGGCCCAGCCCGCGGACCAGGTCGACCGCGGCGATCACGCAGGCCCGGATACCGAAGCGGTCGTGAAAGGCCTCCATGGGCCGATGCTTGCCCTGGCCCCAGAGCCAGATGTCGGTGGCCTGGTTCTCGCCGAGGTCGTGCCGGACGGCGTTGATTTCATGCTCCGCGAGCATGACGCGGGCCCGGTCCATGATGTTCTTGATCCGGTCGGCCCCGGCGCCCTTGGGCAGGTAGCTCTGCACTTTCTTCCCGATGATGTCATGGGGCGGGGTGCAGGCGCATTCGATCTCGGCACTATCGTGGATGACGACGAGGTGCCGGTAGGACACGCCGGCGTGGAACCGGCTCGACCCGCCCGCCACCTGGTCGTTCAGCGCGCTGATCAGGGTCCCGGCTTCGTTGGACGAGATGTGGCCGGCGGTAAAGTCCTCCATCACGCCGTCAATCACCGTGACCAGGTTGCACCGGAAGACAAGATCGTCGGGGCCGACCGGCACACGGCGGGCGGCGGCTTCCAACGGGGCCCGGCCGCTGTATTCCCTCGCCGGGTTGTATCCGAACAACGACATGATGCAGACGTCGCTGCCCGGGGCGAACCCTTTGGGTACCGTGGTAACACGGCCTTGCCGGCCGTTGGTCGAAATCCAGTCGATATTGGGGATCGTGGCCATCTCCAGCGGGGTGCGACCCGCCAGCACATCGACCGGTTCGTCGGCCGCGCCGTCCGGCAGCACGATGGCGTACTTCATGACCCAGGTCCTCATGGACGGAGCCCGCGGCCGTGCGGCCACGTGGCGATCGTGCCGCGGGCGGTCCCGCGTCCGCGGTGCGACGAGACCGGATCCGCCTCCGCCCCGTCGGCAGGGCAAATTTATTGAGCGGGCACAACGCCCGCAAGTGGGATCCGGCTCGTCGGTCGCGGCCGGGCGGGCGCCCCGTTTGCTGGACGCGGTTGTGCCCAGCTGCTACAGTCATCGGTCTGGATGCGCCAAGCGGCATCCGGGCGTGCATATTGCGCTGACGACGGGGTTCCCGCGGGTCAACAATCAGGACGGTACCCATGAGAGGCAACTCGATGCACAGGCTGCTGACTATTCTAGCCGCGATCACGATCAGTCACGGTGCGGGGCTGGCGGCCGGCCCGCCGGAGCCGGTCACTGAGGCGGGCATCCGCGAGTTGATCGACGCCGCCGGCGAGGCCAAGGACTACGACAACGCCGCGGTGGTCTACCTGCTTGATGAAGCGGACGTGTACGTCCAGGACAGCGGGCTGGCTACTACGGAGAGCTGCCAGTTGATCAAGATTCTCACCGACGCCGGGGTGCGCTCGCAGTCGGTGCTCCGGGAGGAGTACGACCCGGCGACCAACCGGGTGACGATCAAGCGGGTGCGGATTCACCGGAAGGACGGGGCGGTGGAGGACGTGCCCACGGGGACGATAATCACCCGTCCGGCCCCGCAACACATGATCTACTGGGGCAACCGCCAGCACCTGCTGGACATCCCGCGGCTTGCGGTGGGCGATTGCCTGGAGATCCGGATCAGCAAGACCGGTTTCAACATCGCCTACCTCGCCGAGGGGGCGGCCGGGGCCGGCGGCCGGGGCGCGGCCGGTGCGGAAGAGACGCTTCAGCCGCCGATGCCCGGCCACTGGTACGAGGTAGCGCGGTTTCAGGGCAGCTCCCCGATCGTCAAGAAGCGGTACACGGTATACATGCCCAAGGACAAGCCGTTGCAATTCGAGGTCTACAACGGCGAACTCAAGACATCGCTGTGGTTCGATCACGACCACCACGTGTACAGCTTTTCGGCCGAGGACATCCCGCCGGTTCCGCACGAGCCGCACGCGCTGTCGGAGGACGATCGTATTCTCAAGGTCGTGATGGCGACTGTCCCGGACTGGGAGATGAAATCGCGCTGGTTCTGGGAGGCGAACAAGGCGCAGTTCGAGGCCAACGACGCGATTCGGGCCAAGGTGGCGGAGCTGACGGCCGGGCTGACGGACGAGGAAGAGAAGATCGCGGCGCTCAACCACTGGGTGGCGGACAACATCCGATACTACGGGACGAGCCGCGGTCCGTGCGAGGGCTTCACGTTGCACCGGGGGATCGAGACGTTCCGCGACCTGGGCGGCGTGTGCAAGGACAAGGCCGGCATGCTGATCACGATGTTGCGGGCGGCCGGCATCGACGCCTATCCCGCATTGACGATGGCCGGCCCGCGGGTCGAGGCGATCCCGGCCGATCAGTTCAACCATACGGTGACCGCGGTGCGGGGGGCGGACGGAACGTTTCGCGTGTACGACCCGACGTGGATTCCGGACAGCCGGGAGATGTGGTCGAGTTGGGAGGCGTTGCAGGGGCTGGTGTACGGCACGCCGGAGGGCGAGCCGCTGACGCTGTCACCGAATTTTCCGCCGGAGTACAACAAGCTGATCGGGCGCAGCGAGAGCACGGTGAGCGCGGACGGCTCGTTAACGACCCGCATCCACATGGAGATGTCGGGCTCGCCGTGCACGGCGATTCGCCGCACCATCTCGAGAACGCCGATTCCGGAGCGCAAGGCGCTGTTCGAACGATCGCTGAACATCGCTCCGAACGCACGGATCGAGAAGCTGGACTTCATCGAGCCGCGCGATTACACGCGTGACAGTTACGTCGACGTGGAAGTTGCCGCGGAGTCGTACGCCGCCGGCCGCGATGAGCATCGCGTGTTCCGCTTGCCGTTGATGTCGCAGCCGTTCGTCCGGATGCTGATGCGGGACTTCAACTACTCGTTCGACGCGGACGAACGCCAAACGGGCGTCCGCATGCGGGCGACGCGCCTGGTCCGGTACGAAGAGACGGTTCGGTTGCCGGACAACTGGACGATCGAGCATGTGCCCGAGAAGCAGTCGATGGATTCCGGCTCGGCCTCGCTCGAGTTCGAAGCCGCGGGGGACGGCAATACGCTGACCTATCGCTTCGAGTTCGTGGTCAAACACAATCGCATTCCGGTCGAAGACTACCCCGACTTCAAGAAGACCTTCGACGCCATGAAGGATCTCGCCAACGAGTGGGCCGTGTGCCGGGTGGTCGGATAAGAGGGACGGGTCGGCCGGGTGGACGGGGGATCGATTGGAACACGGCGCGTGCGACCCGCCGGATAGCGGTCGATCGTAGTGGAGGAGCTTTCGAGACATGACTTCCTGTAAGACGCAACGAACGATCCTGATCGCCGGCGTGGCGCTGCTGGTCGGCGCGGCGGGGTGCCAGACGACGGCCGCCGCCCCGCAAGTGGAGTTGACGAGTCAACCGCCGGACCTCTCGGTCGGGGCGGATCAGTACCCGGGCGCGGATGCCATCAACCTTCGCTGGGTGACGCAGTGGACGCTGGCGAAAGACGGCACCGTTCACCGCCGCGACCAGCGTTGGCTCAAGCTGCTGAGCCGCCGCCCGATTCGCGCCGAGGCGGACCCGCGGATCGACTTCTGCGAAGGGCAGGACAAGCTGGTCATTCACACTGCCCGCACGCACCTGCCCGACGGCACGGTATTGCCCGTACCGGACTATTCGTACAACCTCGCTGCGCCGGACGACGTCGGTGGCTGGCCGTACTATGCGCGGTGGTGCCAGCAGGTGATCTGTTTCAGCGGTATCCAGGACAACGCCGTGATGGAGCTGGACTACGAGGTCGTCACGCAGCCCGGCGTGGTGCCGTGGATGGAAGGGGATCTCCGGATCGATAGCGACTATCCCACCGTCGAACGGATCATCCTGGTGACCGTCCCGGAGGGAACGCCGATCCGGCATCGGGTGGACGGCCTCAACGCCGCCGAGTATTCGACGCGGTCAGACACGGACGGCGGCATGAGCCGATACACGTGGCTGTTCCCCAACCTGTCCGGCGCCCCGGCCGAACCGCAGTCACTGCCCTGGCGCGAGCGGTGTCCGCGGTTCCACTTTACTACGTGCGGCAGCGTGGAGCAGTGGGTATCCGCGATCGTCGAGCGGGTGACGGCGGCGGCCGAACCGGACGACGCGATCCGGGCGTTTGTGAAAGACGCGGTGGAAGACGCGATCGACCCGACCGAACAGGTCGCCCGCATCGCGAAGAAACTGCAGGACTCGTTCAATACCTTGGCGTCGCCCAAGACGTACCGCGGGCTTCAATGTCGGCCGGCGTCTGAGGCGTTCCGCTCGAACTGCGGCAGTCCGCTCGAGGCGGCCGCCGTTTGGGCGGCGGCGCTGATGGCGGCGGACATCCCGTCGTCGATCGAAGTGGCCGTCGGCGCGACCACGTGGAACGAGACGGTCCCCACCGCGTCCGAACTGGCCGGCGTGGTCGTGATCGCGAGAACGCCGGATGGCACCGTAATGGTCAATCCGCAGACCGGCGTGTTCCGCAGCCCCGGCGGCTGGGGTCGGCATTGGCTGCTCGGGGCCAGCCCGGGATCCGAGAAAGGGGGTCCGCTCCGCAAGACCTACATCGAAGCGCGGGGTGAGAAAACCACCAGCCGGATGTATGTCAGCGGAAAAGTCACGATCGACGGGGACGGTCACGCCGCCGGCGAATGGCGGGTCCACCTCACCGGCGCGTTCTACGATCCGGCCGCGCTGGAGACGAGCGGCCAGCAGGAACGGTTGCTCGAACGGCTGGTCGGCCGGATCGCCAGCGGGTTTCACGTCACCAGCCACGTGATCGCAACGCTGTCGGACGAATCGCTGCGGGCCACCGTCAACGTCGCCTCCAAAGAACCTCTCGTGAAGGCGGGATCACAGCACGTCCTCGTTCTGGGTGACGGGCCGGTCTGCCTGGCGGACTTCCCCATGCCGTTGGATCAGTCCTATCGGGCGACCGACGTCGGCCTGGCCGGCCGGTTCGTGCAGGACGTGAACGTGATGGTCGAGCTGCCCGACGGGTGGTCGGCCGACATCCTCCCGGCCACCGTGCCGACGGTCAAAGGCGCGTGGGGGAGCGCGGGTCAGCGGGTGGAGGTCACGGAGAGCGGCATTCGCGTGCACCAGTCGATCGACGTCTCGCAGGAGACCATTTCGCCGGAGGCGTTCAAGGGGTTGCGCGACGTGGTGAACACGCTCCGCGCCGATGCGAGCCGCGTGCTGACCTGTGGGCCGTAACGGGTCGACGCCGGACGTTGGCGAGAACGTCGAGGTCACTGGCGGCCACAATCAGCGCCCCACCCACGAAGAAGTAGACGGTGGAGCCGTTCGTCGCAGAAGAGCCACTCGACGGCGACCGTCACGAGAGACGTCCCGTTGACGACCACCATCGCCCGGGTCGTTTCCCATCTCGCGAGCACGATGTAGAACCGCCGGTAGTTCAGTGAGCCCGAGTCCGATTAACCAGCGCAGGTCTTTGGCGCGGTACGCCAGTCGCCGCCCAAGTGCCCGCACCGTTGCCCGGAGCCGGATCCCCGCGGTGCCGAAGCGGACCCAGGCGATCCATATCGGCGGCGGTTCGGCGACCGCCACGCGAACCCGATCGGCGTCAGGCCTCCCATCAACGCGATCAGCAACAGGATGGGCCGAGGCACACCGCACGGCTTCAGCCGCGTACCGCGTAGGTGGGAGCAGGTGAAGCGACCCCGTTGCATCGCGTCGGGCGGGGGATGTCGTGGCGCGGCGAAAACGCTGCGGCGGTCGTCGGTCGACGGTCGATAAATAGGCGCGACAAGGGCGGTTCCGCACGCTACAATCGACCGTCCATCCATTCCGGAGTCGGGCATGAACATTGTTGTGGTCGGACTGGGGCGCATGGGGCGGGCGGTGACATCGGTCGCCGGCGACCTCGGACACACCATTGTCAATCAGATCGACGTGGACGGCGACGCGGCGGGTCGGCCGCTGGCCGACGCGGTGCGGGCGACGGCCCCGGACGTCGTGATCGAGTTCACGCAGCCGGAGGCGGCCGAAGGCAACGTCCGGACCGTGCTGGCGTTGGGCGTGCCGGTGGTGAGCGGGACGACCGGCTGGGATCCCCGGTCGCTGGACGCGGTGGCCCGCGAGGCCGGGGCCTCGCTGCTGGTCGCGGCCAACTTCTCGATCGGGATCGCGGTGATGAAGCGGCTGGTCCGGCAGGCCGGTCTGCTGCTGCGTAACATCGAGGGTTTCGAGCCGGCGCTGGTCGAGCGCCATCATCGGTCGAAGCGTGACGCGCCGTCCGGCACCGCCCGCATGTTGGCGTCGGTGCTGGAGGAGGCGGGTGCGGCGTCCGATCTTCCGGTGGCGGCGTTGCGGCACGGCAATCAGCCGGGCGAGCACACGCTGATTTTCGAGGGGCACGCCGAGACGCTTACGATCACTCACTCGGCGCGATCGCCCGAGGTGTTTGCCCTGGGTGCGATTCGGGCCGCGGAGTGGCTCTACCGCGACCGGCCGATCGGGCTGGTGGATTTTGATCGCTTTCTGGAAAGGGCCGGAACATGGACGAACGGCTGACCGGAGTCTTCACCGCACTGGTGACACCCTTTCACGCGGACGGTTCGTTTGACGGGCCGGCCATGGCCCGGCTGGTGGACCGGCAGGTGGACGCGGGCGTGGCCGGCGTCGTGGCCTGCGGGACCACCGGTGAAGCGGCGGCGATGGAGCCAGAGGAGCATGTCCACGTCGTCGAGGCGGTGGTGGCGGCGGCGGCGGGGCGGGTGCCGGTGATCGCCGGTGCGGGGAGTAATCGGACGGCGCAGGCCGTCGCGTTGTCCCGGGATTGTGTCCGGGCCGGGGCTGACGCGTTGCTGCACGTCACGCCGTATTACGTCAAGCCCACGCAGCAGGGACTGGTCGATCATTTCCACGCGGTGGCGGACGCGACGGACCGGCCCGTGATTCTCTACAACGTGCCCTCGCGGACGAGTGTCACGATGGCGCCGGAGACGGTGCTCCAACTCGCCGAGGATTCGCGTTTCGTCGCGGTGAAGCAGGCGGTGGCCGACCTGGATCAGGCGGCGGCGATTCTGCGTGGGCGGCCGGATCGGTTCACCGTGCTGTCGGGCGAGGATTCGTTGGCCCTCCCGATGATCGCGTTGGGGGCGGACGGTGTGATCGCCGTAATCTCGAACGAGGTGCCCGCCGCGTTCGTGTCGCTGGTCCGGGCGGCCCTCGGCGGCGACCGGGCGACGGCTGCGGAGCTGCACGGGCAGTTGTTCGGGTTGATGAAGGCGAACTTCATCGAATCCAATCCGATCCCGGTCAAGTTCGCAATGGCGGAGATGGGGTTGATCGCGAACGTGCTGCGGACGCCGATGACGACGTTGCTCGAGCCGCATCATGCCGCGGTCCGGGCGGCGTTGCAGCAGGCGAGAGTTATCGAGACCACGCAGATTGTTCAACGGGGGGCAAGCGATGCCAATCAACGTCACTCCGCCGTCGCCGGGGCGTGACGCGTCGACCGGGTCCGTGCCCCAGTCGCGCGAGGCGTGCCGTGCGTTTCTCGATGCGTTGCAGCGTGGTGAGTTGCGTGCGGCCCATCCGGGCGGAGATGGCCACTGGGTGGTCGATCGCCGTGTGAAAGAGGGGATCCTTCAGGTCTTTCGCCTGGCGGACAACATGGATCTGACCGGCGACGTGTTTCCCTATCGGGACCGCGACCTGCTGTTCCCGCAGACCGAGTGTCCGCCGGGCGTCCGGGTGGTTCCCGGCGGCACGACGATTCGCCGGGGCGCCCACGTCGGCGCCGACGTGGTGATCATGCCGCCGGCGTACATAAACGTGGGGGCATACGTCGACGCCGATTCGATGATCGACAGTCATGCGTTGATCGGTTCGTGCGCGCAGGTGGGGCGCGGCGTTCACGTGTCCGCCGCGGCGCAGATCGGTGGCGTGTTGGAGCCGGTCGGTGCGTTGCCGGTAATCGTGGAGGACCACGCGTTCATCGGCGGGAACTGCGGCGTCTACGAAGGCGTGCGTGTCGGTCGCGGTGCCGTCCTGGCGGCCGGCGTCGTGTTGGCGTCATCGACGCCGGTGATCGACCTGGTCCACGAGTGTCGCATCGAGCCGATGGACGGCGTATTGACGATTCCGCCGGGCGCGGTGGTGGTGTCTGGAACACGGGCAGCGTCCGGTGACTTTGCCGCTGCGCGGGGCATCGCGATCTACGCGGCGGTGATCGTGAAGTACCGTGACGCCCGGACGGATGCGCGTACCACGTTGGAGGACGCGTTGCGTTCCTCGTAGTCTTCTCGCCTTGCCTTGTCGCCAGAATGTCTTTCCATCCACTCTCCATTTGGATGTTTACGGTCGTGGCCGGGAATCTCGCGCCTGCGGGTTTGTCATGGCCGTCATCGGGCGGCTGTACGCGATAAAAGCGGTCTTGCCGTCAAAAATTTTGGCCCTTCGGTTTTGGGACGCCGCCGAGGGCTTGTCCGGTAATAGCCGAGCCTGATCGGGTCTGATTCCATTGCGGCGGTTTATGGGAATCCCGGCTTGGTCCCGATATCGGTGCGGTGTCCAACCGCCGGTTTCCGGCCGCGGGGAAACACCTAAAGGGGCCTTATCGGTGCGACGATCCGAGCAGAGTCAACGCGCGGTGTCCCGGCTGCCGATGGCGGACAACGGGAGCTGCGACGCAAGGCGCCGATCGCCGCGGCGCTGGACAGGAGATTTACTCGCCAGATTCGGCAGCGGACGTGATCGGCAACGGGTACGGTCGTCCGCTCAACATACTCGGATGCACGAGCCCGCCGTCAGTCAGCATCGCCCTGACGGCACCGTCAAACCATCCGTCGCGGTGAACTGCATCGATGGCGCTCCCATCGAGCCGGCCGGCGGATACGAAGACGCGTTTGGAGGCACGAACCGTCATGACTCGCATCAACACGAATGTCCAGAACCTCATTGCCAGGCGAACGCTCGACGCCAACAACCTGTCCTTGACGACGGCCCTGGACCGCCTGAGCACGGGCGTGCGAATCAACACGGGCAAGGACGACCCGGCGGGCCTGATCGCATCCGAGGGCCTGCGGGCCTCCAAGATTGCGATCACCGCGGCGATCAACAACGCCAATCGGGCCGACCACGTGGTGGGCATCGCGGAAGCGGCCCTGGCCGAGGTCAACGCGCTACTCCTCGAACTGGAGGACCTGATCGATCGCAGCGCCAACGAAGCGGGGCTGTCCGACAGCGAGCGGGACGCAAACCAGCTCCAGATCGACACGATCCTGTCGTCGATCAATCGGATCTCAGGCACCACCGCGTTCAACGGCGAGAAGCTGCTCGACGGGAACTACGATTTCACGACCTCCTCGGTGAACAGTTCGCAGATCGCGGCTCTCCAGATCAACTCCGCCAAGGTCCCCGACGGGGCCGCCCGGACCGTCACCGTGCAGGTGCTGGCCTCGGCCCAGACGGCCCGGCTCTCCGGGCTCGGCGGCGGTGCGGGCGGTGCGCTGCAGTCGGCCACCACGCTCGAGGTTCGCGGTGAGTACGGGGCCGACGTGTTGAGCTTTGCCTCCGGCACCACGTTGAGCGACATGGCTACTGCGATCAACTCCTCCCAAGAGCTGACCGGGGTGACCGCCTCGGCGGCCGGGGGGACGCTGTATTTGAACAGCACGAACTACGGCAGCGACGCCCTGGTCGAGATCCAGGTCCTGACGGGCGACTTCACGCCGACCGGTGGCGTGGTCACCGATACTGGCGTGGATCCGACGGTGACCATCAACGGGTTCACCGCCACCACCCGCGGCCTGGAAGCGTCGGTGGTTTCCGGCTCCCTGTCACTCGACCTGTCGTTGTCGGCGGCGTTCTCGCAGAACACGTCGGCGGCGGCCACGTTCTACGTCACGGGCGGCGGCGCGAAATTCGCCATCTCGCCCGAGGTGGGTCTGATCGGGCGGGAAACGATCGGCATCGGTTCCGTTACCACGGCGTCGCTGGGTGACGATGTCATCGGCCGACTGTCGACGCTGTCCCGCGGTCAGACCAACGACGTGCACAGCCGCAACTACCTGAACGCGCAGCGGATCGTGCGCAAGGCACAGGACCAGATCTCGTCCCTCCGCGGTCGGATCGGTGCGTTCCAGAAGGACACGCTGCAGACGACGATCAACTCGCTGCAGGTGGCGTTCGAGAATACGGCGGCAGCCGAGAGTGCGATCCGCGACACGGACTTCGCCGTCGAGACGAGTTCATTGTCCCGGGCGCAGATCCTGGTGCAGTCGAACATTCTGTCGCTGCAGCTGGCCAACCAGTTGCCGCAGAACGCATTGCAGCTACTCGGGTAAAGCCGGCCGCGTTGAGGGATCGCAGCAGGCGCCCGGCGCCGGTTTCGACCGGCGGCGGGCGTTTTCGTTGAACGGACTGGGGGCGTTATCGGCCCCGGGTTGGCGAGGAGGTCCCATAAGTTCCTATCTACTGCAAGGACCGGGAATTAAGTAAAGGGCCCTTATCGGCCGGACGAAATGCGCTGTACGGCGTCGAGCGATAATGCTCGCTGCGTCTGCGGACGCCGCGCTCGATCCATCGCGGGGCGGGTCTGGCGGACGTCCGGTGGAATCGCTCGCCGGCCGAAAAACGGGTTTGGATCGTGCACGGCTGCGCGATCGCGGGCATGAGCGGAACAGGCGGCCCGCATTGTCACGGAGGATGCTATGACTCGCATCAACACCAATGTTCCCGCCATCGTTGCCATGGGGCGTTTCCGCGGCAACACCAACGACCTGTATACGAGGTTGGAACGGCTGGCCACGGGGCTGCGCATCAACCGGGGAAAAGATGACCCGGCCGGACTGATTGCCTCCGAGAGCCTGCGGAAGGAGATCCGCGGCCTGTCGGCCGCGATCAAGAACACCCAGCGGGCCATCAACGTCATCTCGGTGGCCGAGGGCTCGCTGAACGAGGTCTCCTCGCTGCTGCTTGACCTCAAGGGGCTGGTGCTCGGAATCGCCAACGAAGGTGCCATCTCCGACGAGGAAGTGCAGGCCAACCAGCTCGAGATCGATGCGATCCTGTCGAGCATCGACCGCATCGCGAATACCACGACGTTCGCCGGCAAGAAGCTGTTGAGCGGGGCGATGGCGTACCAGGCCAGCAGCATCGACACGACGCAACTCGCCCATACGTCGGTCTATGCGGCCCGCATCGCCGAAGGCGGGACGAAGCGGGTCGTGGTGGAGGTGCAGTCGGCGGCCGAGCTGGCCCAGATGTCGTTCGGCGCGACGACCACCAGCGCGGTGACCATCGAGCTTTCGGGTCGGCTGGGGACGGACATTCTGTCGTTCCAGTCGGGGTCCACCCAGGCCGAAGTTCGCGACGCGATCAACAGCATCACCGACGCGACGGGAGTCCGGGCGGCGGTGTCCGGCGGGTCGTTGGTCCTGGTGAGCACGGAGTTCGGCAGCGACGCCTTCGTGAGCGTGCGGTCAATCAACGGCACGTTCATGGGCTCGAGCATCGCAACGGGCACGACGCAGCGGGACGAAGGGTTCGATCCGAACGTTATCGTGAACGGGCAGCGGGCCTACACGAGCGGGTTGCAGGCAGACACGCGAACCCAGGGGCTGGAGGCCCGGTTCTACCTGACGTCCGCGTTCGCCATGCAGACCACGACGTCCACGTTCTACATCACCGGCGGAGGGGCCCTGTTCCAGATCACGCCGCAGGTCAACCTCCAGGGCCAGCTTCATATGGGGATCGATTCGACGTCGACGGCGAACCTGGGCAACACGATCACCGGTTTCCTGAGCGACATTCGCAGCGGCGGCGCGTACGAGGTGGCCCGCGGCAACTTCATCGCGGCCGAGAACATCATCACCGAGGCGATCAACCAGGTCTCCAGCATGCGGGGGCGGCTGGGAGCCGCCCAGAAGCAGAAAATGGAGACCAACATCAACAGCCAGCAGATCGCCTTCGAGAACGTGACGGCAAGCGAGTCCGCGATCCGCGACGCCGATTATGCCGTCGAGGTGTCGGCCCTGACCCGGGATCAGATCCTGCTTCAGGCGAACTCGATGACACTGAACATCAGCCAGCAGGTGCCGCAGACGGCGCTGACTCTGCTGGGTGGTTGATCGACAGCTTCCCCTACCGATTCGCGGCGGTTCTGAAGGTGAATGAATCCCCTTTAGAACCGCCGTGTTTCTGCCGATAACCATGTGGTTTCTCAGCCTGTCGCGCCCGGTCTGCGCCCGGTCGCCCGGCTGTCGGGAGTGATTCGCATGAGCGGCATTACGAGTTCCGTCGGTCTTCTGTCCGGCCTGCCCACGCAGGACATCATCGACGCTTACATCAACGCGTCCTCCGGCCCGGTCACGCTCATGGAAGAGCGGGTCCAGGCGTTGCAGATCCAGCGGACGGCGTTCGCCGATCTGGCCGCCCGGCTCACGTCGCTGAAGGGAATCGTGTCCCGGTTCGGCGAGTCGCAGTTCTTCCAGACCTTCAAGAGCACGAGCAGCGACGAGTCGGTCATGACGGCGATCACGAGCTCCAGTGCCCGGCCGGGCTCGTACCAGTTTCGCGTCCATTCGCTGGTGAGCAATCACCAATTGATCGCCCGCGGGCTGTCCGACGCCGACACCACGCCGGTGGGGGCCGGCACGCTGACGGTGGAAATCGGGCGGGGCAAGCTCAACCCGACCACTTCGCTCGATCGCCTTAATGGCGGAGAGGGCGTCCGGCGGGGACGCGTCTCGATCACGACCGGAAGCGACGACACCGCGGTGACGGCGGTCGTCGATCTCTCGGCGGCCATCACCGTCGACGACGTGCTCGACGCGATCAACCAGCAGTCGCTGATCAACGTGAAGGCGTCGGTCTCCGGCGATCGCATCGTGCTGGAGAACGTGGACGGGGGCACACTGACGGTCGGCGAGTACGCCGGCGGGGCCACGGCGTCCGACCTGGGCATCCTCGGGACGAGCGAGACGGGTCGCATCGACGGGGCCGACGTGGTGCACCTGTCCGACGCCACGCTGCTGTCGACGCTCAACGACGGCAACGGCGTCCGGCGTGACGTTCGCGCCGGGACGGGGGACTTCCGCATCACCGCCGGCGGCGGGGACACGTCGTTCACGGTCTCCCTGTCCGATTTCCTGGACGACACGACCCGGCTGGAGCAGCTCAATAGTGGCAACGGCGTGCGGATGGATGACGGAACCGGTCGTCCGCCCGGCATCATCCGGATCACCGATCGCAGCGGGACGTCCGCCGAGATTGACCTGTCGTCGGCCCGGACGATTCAAGACGTGATCACCTTCATCAACGAAGCGGACGTCGGGGTGCGGGCGACGCGGGCCAACAACTACCTGATGATCTCGGACACGACCGAGACGCCGGAGGATCAGCGGCGCGCCCTGAAGATCGAGGACGTGAGCGGGTTCGCGGCCCGCGATCTCGGGATCGCCGGCGAGGTCGACAAGCAGACGCTGACCGGCAGCGACATCTTCCGCATCGCCACCGTCGGCGACGTGATTCGGGCGATCAACTACGCCGAGGGGAACGAGGGAGAGGTCACCGCCTCCCTCTCCGGCAACGGGATCCGACTGACGTACAACACGATCGGCGGCGGCGGCATCACGGTCGAAGGCGTGGAGTTGCCGGATGGCACGCTGACCCACACCGCCGCCGATCTCGGGCTCGCCGGCGAGCACAGCGGCCTCTCGGCGCAGTCGCGGGACCTGATTGCCGGGCTGAACACGGTGTTGCTCCAGTCGCTCAACGGGGGACGCGGGGTGGCACTCGGCAGCATTCGCATCTCGGACCGGGCGGGGGCGCAAACGGTGGTGGATCTGGCGGGTGCCCAGACGGTGCAGGACGTGCTGGATCGGATCAATAGTAGCGCCGGCACCGCCCGGATCCGGGCCCAGATCAACAACGCCGGCAACGGCATCGCGATCGTGGACGAGACCGGGATGACCTCCGGGGCCATTCGGGTGGAAGAGAGCGGAAGCACGACGGCGGCGGATCTCGGTCTGCTCGGTGAAACGGCCGACGGTGTGCACGACGGTGACAACGTGCAGCTACAGTACATCTCGGAGGCCACTCGTCTCGAGGACATGAATTACGGTCAGGGGGTGCGGGCGGGGAAGATGCGCCTGACCAACAGCCAGGGGGCCGGTTTCACCATCAACATCTCGGAGCAGCTGACCACCCTGGGCGACATCATACGCCAGATCAACGCGTTCTCCGATGCGTCGCATGTGGTGGCGTCGATCAACGAGCAGGGCGACGGCATCGTGCTCACGGACAGCGCGGGCGGCGAGGAGCGGCTTCGGGTCGACGACGAGGACGGCGGCACCGCGGTGGACCTGCACATCGCGGGCGCGGCGAAGGACGGGGAATCGTTCATCGACGGCACGATGGAGCTTTCCATCGACATCGACGCCGACGATACGTTGAACGACGTCGTCGCCAAGATCAACGATGCGGGCGGCCGGATCAGCGCCTCCGTGCTGAATGACGGGTCGGGGTCCAGTCCGTACCGCCTGACCCTGACCTCGGACGTGTCGGGCAGTCGGGGCGAGCTGATCTTCGACGCCGGGGCGACCGGACTCGCCACGCAGACGCTGGTCGAGGCGCGTGACGCGGTCTTTTTCCTCGGTGACGGAACGTCGCCAAACCCGATCGTGGTGTCGAGTTCGAGCAACTCGGTGTCCGACGTGATCGAGGGGGTGACCCTCAACCTGATCGGCACCTCCGACGACCCGGTCTCCATTTCGGTCACGCAGGATCTCGAGCGGATCGTGGCGGACCTGAAGAGCTTCGTCTCGACGTATAACGACGTCCAGGATCGCATTGACGAATACACCGCGTTCGACCCGGAGACGGAGACGCGGGGCGTGCTGCTCGGCGACGCCACGGTACGCCGGATCCAGGACCGGCTGAGCCGCGCGGTGGTTCAGCCGTACGATGCCGGCCCGTCCGCGCTGAACCGCTTGTTCGACGTGGGGGTCCGGCTGACCAGCGGTGCCCGGCTGGAGTTCGACGAAGAGACGTTCCGCGACGCCTATGCCGAACGCCCGGAGATCGTGGAGCAGTTGTTCACCGACGACGAGGACGGGATCGGCGCGGTGCTGGAGGAGATGCTGGACGAGATCACTCGCTCCAGCGACGGGCTGATCGACCGCCAGAATGCCACCCTCCAGAAGCGCGAGGACGACTTGAACAGTCGGATTGAAACAACAAAAGCCCTGCTGGAAGGCAAGCGGGCGCTGCTCGAGCGGCAGTTCCAGGCCCTGGAGACCGCCCTGGCCCAACTGAGCCAGCAGCAGTCGTCGCTTTCCGCGTTGAGCTCGCTGTCGTTCGGACAATCCTGATGACGGGGCCGCCCCGGCCGTCCGGGCACCACGCGAGCCTCATTTTTACGTCATATCGCGTCATTCGGACTCCGATGTATTGGGCGTCATGCCCAATCCGCCGCCCAACGCGTATCTCCGCGACGCGGTCATGACCGCCACGCCGGAGCAGCTCCACCTGATGCTGTACGACGGCGCGATCCGGTTCACCCTCCAGGCCCGCGACGCGATTGAAGTCAAGGATTATGAGACGTCGTACCTGCGGCTGTCACGTGCCCAGGCGATCATCGTCGAGATGCAGAACGGGCTGCGGCCGGAAGTCAACCGGGAGCTTTGCGATCGCATGTCGGCCATCTATGCCTTTCTGTACCGCAAGATGGTCGACGCCAGCGTGAATCGCAGTGTGCAGGACATCGACGATGTGCTGAAGATCCTGCGCTATCAGCGCGAGACGTGGGTCATGCTGATCGACAAGGTGAACAAGGAACGCGCCGGCCAGCAGGCGTCGTCCGGTTCGGCGGAAGAAGACGGTCCGACTCCGATCGGCGCCCCCACCGGCTGCACCCTGTCCCTCGAGGGCTGATCACATCCCGCGGCCGATTCGCGTCTGGCCACCTACCGCCGGGCCGGCCTTGACCCACTCGATTGGCGCGGCAACGATAAGAGCCCCTGTGAACCAAGAGAGGCTCGGCGGCGTAGGAGCGAAGGCACCTGGGGAGGCACAATCATGACGAGGGTATCAGCAGCGCTGACATGGATCATCGGGGCGGGCCTGCTGCTCAACGCGGGGTTGCCCGTCGCGCTGGGACAGACGCCGGAAGCCGCCCCGGCCGAGGAGGCCGCCGACGCGCCGCCCGCCGAGGCGCTGACGGTTCCAGACGCGGTGACCCTCGCGTTGACGGCGATCGAAAAGGCGGAGGCGGGCGGTCCGGAAGCGACCGTGGCCGCCCAGAAGGCGTACCAGCTCGCGCAGTATGTTCTGGCCAAGGATCCAACCAACGCGCATGGCACGTTCGTCCTGGGGCGGGTGTTGCTCCTGCAAGGGCGGTACCGGGAGGCGATGGGCTACCTTCGGGAGTACACGTCGACCCGGGTGGGCAGTAATGACTGGCTGGGCTTCAAGCTGTTGGCGGACATCCTGACCCAGGGGAGCTACTACGAGCTTGCCCAGGCCAAGTACGAAGAGGCGCTGAAGCTCAACAAGGTGGAGCCGTCCATTCACCTGGGTTTGGCGCGGGTCAAGCTGGCTCAGAAGATGCTTGAGGATGCCGCGCAGCACGCGCGGCAAGCGATCGAGCTGGACGAGGAGCCCAGCCTGGCCGCCCAAGCCATCCTCGCCCAGACGCTGCTGCAAATGAAAAACTACGAGGAGGCGGATGTTTCGTCCCAGCGGGCGGTGGAACTGGCTCGCGCCGCCATCCGGGAAGCGCCGTTCGACCGGCCCAAGCTGATGAAGCTGAACGAGATGCTGGGGCTCCGGCTCGGCATCCTGCAGACCCGGCAGGCCGTCATGCCCGAACAGGCGAACACCTACATCGCCATGGCTCACGTGATCCAGGACCAGGCGGATCTTGGGCGGTTGATGGCCTGGCATCAGGCGGTGGCGATTCTCGAGCAGGGCGTGACGAACACCGCGCCCAACACGCCGCCCGAACTGCTGCTGGAGACGGCTCGATTGCAGTATGCGGTCGGTCGGAAGGAGGACGCCTGTATTGCGGTGGACTCCCTGCTGGACACCCACCCGGACCACCCGGAGGCGAAGCAGCTACGCGAGCAGATCGGCTGTCCGACCGTGCCGGCGTCGCCCTAGCCCGCACTCCGGCCGTCGGCCGACTCGGCGCTCCGCGGGCAAACGGAGCGCTGCGGGATCGTCGACGTCATGGTTTCCGTATCGAGTTCGGCGAGTGCGCCCACGGGGATGGCGGCGTTGTCGGGCGCTGCCGGGCGCGGTCGCGCCACGGTTGGGATCGGGTGGTGATCAGATTGTGGATCGACGCCGGCGAGCCAGCCGGCGAGCCACGCGAGCGTCCCCGTCGTCACCGCGTCGCCCAGATCGGCGGCGTTCTTTGGCGCATCTTTTCCGGCGGTTCGGCCGATGGGCATCCGATGACCGGTTCCAGTGGTGCGGAAGCCTGATGCCGGGGTAACTGTCAATATGACCGGCGTGGCGAGGTGGCACGGCGGGAACAAATTCATATAATACGCGTCGGAACCCAGTCCTGGGTCGCCTATCGGCCGATCGATCGCGGCGGCCGGTCGAGCGGCGCGAAGCGCCCGTAGCTCAATTGGATAGAGTGGCTGGCTTCGAACCAGTAGGTTGGAGGTTCGAGTCCTCCCGGGCGCGATGACCCTGGACAGGCGCTGGCGTGATCCCTAGGATCAAGCTGGCGCACCCCGCCACAGTTGCCGTGGCGGACCACCGTCAGCGCCAAGGAAGACGTCATCCCCGCACAACAGTCATCAGCTTGGGCGAATTAGGCAGACAGGTCCGACCGTGGAAAACGAACCCAGAGAAAAGACAGAAGAAAACAGCGGTACCGAGACGTCGGCGAGCCCCGCCGCGAAAAAGAAGGAGCCGCCCGCGTTCGCCTGGAAGCTGACCGGCTATGCCGATGGCTTGACGCTCACCCTGCTAAAATGCGTGGACAAGAAAGACGCCGACGCGCAGATGGAACGGCTTCAAGCCGAGGGGTATTACACCGGGCTGTTGGTGTCCGCCATCGATGATACGGTGCCGCCACCGCCCGATACCAAGAACCGGTGGAAGCCGGAGCCCATCCCCGAGCCGAGCAAGTCGAAGAAGGCGGCCGCCAGAGTGAAAGCCCCCAAGAAGCCGCTCACGCCATCGATCATTCGTGGGCCCAAACCGAAAGTCGCGGTCGCCAAGGAGAAGACCGCGAAGAAGGCGACCGCCAAGAAAACGACCAAGACCAAGGCGACCAAGACAACCAAGAAAGCCGTCAAGAAGACGGTGAAGAAGGTCGTGAAGGCAAAAACCGTCACCACGGCCAAAAAGGCGACCAAGGCGGCGAGGGCGAAAAAAGCCAAGGCCAAAAAAAGGAAGAAGTAGGCGGCTGGCCAGGTCCGTCGCGTCCGCACGACGCTTGGCAGCAACCGGCGCTATCACCGCCTCGTCGGCCGGCGACACCGGCGGCCCCCGACATCCCGCTCACTTCAGAAGATTCTCAAGACAGGCCCCGCCGGCGGACGACGGTTCAGTAGGCGTACCGCAGGCCGGTCACCGTGCCCGGTCGACGGCGGGTTCATCAAGGTAACGCGAGGCAGGCCGACCGGTGGTCGATTCGCTGCCCATCACGACACGCGACGCAACGCCGACCCGCTGGCGCGAGACACCGGTGGAGGGGGTGGCCATGGCCCCGTTGAGGATGGTCCCCGGGGGCGGCCCCCGCCATGCCCTGACCGTCGACCTGGAGGATTGGCACCAGTCCGTGCTGGGAGGTGGTCGGCCGGCGTCCCACCGGTTCCGGGCCGGGGCGGATCGCTTGCTCAATCTGCTGGCCTGCTGCGACGTGCGGGCCACGTTTTTCGTGCTCGGCAACCTGGCGGAGCATTCGCCGGACTTCGTGCGTGAGCTGGACCGCTGCGGGCACGAAGTGCAGACGCACGGCTACGACCACACGGAGATCACCCGGCAGGCCCCGCGGGCCTTTCGGGCCGACATCGCGCGGGCCAAGGCGGCGGTGGAAGATTCGATCGGGCGGCCGGTCACCGCGTATCGCGCGCCCCGATTTTCATTGACCGAGCGGACGGCCTGGGCCCTGGACGTCCTCGCCGAAGAGGGGTTCCGCGTGGACTCGTCGGTCTTTCCAATGCGGATCCGCGGCTACGGGATCCGGGGCTGGTATCCCGGTCCGCATCGTTTGCGGTGCCGGTCGGGGGCGGAGTTGATCGAGTTGCCGGTGGCGACCCTGGATGTCGTTCCCTGGGGGCGCGTTCCGCTTGGCGGCGGCGGATACTATCGCCTGTTGCCGTTACCACTGATCCGGTGGGGGCTTCGGCGGATCGAGGCCCGAGGCCAGCCCGCCGTGATGTATTGCCATCCGTACGAATTCGATCCTAATGCTATTTGGGATAAAAGGTTGGCACTGCCCCTGCACTGCCGGCTGCACCAGGGGCTTGGCCGCAAGGCCTTCGCGCGCCGCATCGACGCGATCCTGACCGAGTTTCCGGTGGGGAGGATCCGGGATCTGCTAGGGCAACTCAAGCGCACCGCTGAGCCGGGCGGCTGATCCTCTTCGTGCGGGATTGTATGGGAACGGGAGGACCGCGACAATCGTCGTGGCCGGCCCGGCGGCGTGCCGGCGCGGATAATGTGGCAGGGAGCGATGCAATGGCGGACGAGATCGAGATGGCTTGCTCGGCGTGCGGCGCGGTCGGCCGATACCCGGGAATCGCGGCCGGTACGACGGTGGAGTGTTCGCAGTGCCACACCTTCATCGCCTTGCCGACCGAGACCGAGCGATGGCTGGCAAGCCGGGAGAGCGCGGATGGTGCGGACGTGTCCGGCGACGCGTCGATCGGGGCCGCGGAGGACGAACCGGGCATGATCTTCCTGATTTGTCCGTTCTGTGATGAGCAGGCCCGTTTCGACGCGGCGGCCGCCGGTACGGAACAGGCGTGTCCGCATTGCGGGGAAGAGATCGACGTGCTGGGTTCGCTGGTGGACGACCATGCCGCGTATGATGCGATCTACTTCCGTTGCGACTGGTGCGGCGAGCTGGCCGCCACGGATGAGGCAGGGTTGGCCAACGGGTGCGAATGTCCGCACTGCCACGAGGCGAACGACGCGGACGAAGTGGCGCGGAATCGGCTCTCCACGGGCCAGGTCGAGCGACTGGGGCTACTTCCGGACGCGGAGCGCGAGGCGGGCGAGGGTTGCGGCGGGTGCGCATAGTGGCGATCGGTCAGACCGCACGCCACCCGGTTCGTAGAGGCCCCACGCACACGTCGGACCGGTGATGCGGCTGGCCAGGGGGCGGATGCCCGAATCCACCTTGTGGGCAGGCAGGTTTCCGCCACAATACGGCGCGAGTGCAGCGAATCCACTTGGTGCCCGGCCTTCGATCAGCCGCGGGAACCGGAACAGGGCTTCATGGATCATCCGATTCAGCACGCGACGGGGATTTACGTAGGACTGCTACTGGTGGCGTGCCTGGTCGGCACGCTGGCGAAGTGGATCGCCCACGTTCCGTACACGGTGGCGCTGACGGTGGTCGGGCTGGCGGTCGCGTTGGCCGGGGTCGGGCCGGCGATCGCGGAGACCGGGTTCAGCAAGGACCTGATCTTCTTCGTAATGTTGCCGCCGCTGTTGTTCCACGGCGCGCTGCACATGGAATTGAACCGCCTGCTGAGCCACTTGTGGCCGATTCTGACCTTCGCCGTTCTCGGCGTACTGATTTCGACGTTCGTCATCGGCGGGATGTACTTCTGGCTGGGCGGCGTGTCGGCGTGGCTGATCGCGTTGCTGTTCGGATCGCTGATCTCACCCACGGACCCGGTAAGCGTGCTGGCGATTTTCAAGGAGGCCAACGCCCCGCAGGATCTTCGGTACCTGGTCGAGGGCGAATCACTGTTCAACGACGGGGTCGGGGTGGTGATCTTCACGATCATCCTGCAGATGGTGGTCAGCGGGGCCGAGTTTCACGCGTCGTACGCGGTGCTCGAGTTCGTCAAAGTGGCGGCGGGCGGATTCTTGCTGGGGCTGGTCATCGGGCTGGCGGCCCACTGGATGCTGCTGAAGCTGGAGGACCACCTGCTGGAGAACGCGATCTGCCTGGTGGCCGCCTACGGCTCGTTCTGGCTGGCCGAAGTCGTGCACGTGTCGGGTGTGATCGCGACGGTGCTGGCCGGGCTGATGATCGGCAACTACGGGCGGCGGCTGTCGATGAGCACCCAGGCCACCGACACGGTGGAGACGTTTTTCGGGTCGGTTGATTTCTTGATCAACTCGGTGCTGTTCATTCTGATCGGGCTGGAGTTGCAGGAAGTGACGCGGCATGACATTTCGGCGAACGCACGGCCGATCCTGGTGGCTGTCCTGGCGTTCGTAGCGGCCCGGGCGGTGGCGGTGTACCCGTTGTATTGGGTGCTTAATCTGCGGGGGACGCATCGTCCGTGGCGGTGGTCGCACATTCTGTTCTGGGGCGGACTGCGAGGGTCGATTCCGATCGCGTTGCTGCTGGGCCTGCCCAGGCACCCGGCCCTGGACGCCTTTCGTCCCGTGCTGCTGATTTCCGGCTTCATGGTGATCATGTTCTCGCTCATCGCGCAGGGCTTGACCATGAAGCCGTTGATGAAGTTCCTCCGTATTGGCGGGGATTCGGTGCCGATGAACGGCACAGATTCACCAAGCCGTCATGAGCCTCATTGATCGCGTAACCTGATTCTGGATCATCGCTTCATACCGGCTGTCGACAGCACGGCTTGATGACGCACCGCCGCGAGCGGGCGTTCAGTCCGACTGTTGCTCAACGTGTGCGCAATTGACTCCGGCGGTCGCGGGAGCGCTGGCCGCACCCGACGTATCAGTGAATTGGGGAGAGAGCGTGCGTCCGGGAGGTCTGCGGCTGTCGCTCGGATCACACGGGTCCAAGTGCCAGGCGAAGGGTCTCTGCGTGCGGTTTGCCCCGCAGTAGTGGTGGGAGTCGGCGCATGGCCCCCACGGGAGGGCACTTCTGCAACCCGATCTTCCCGCCGAAACCGTATGGCGAATCTCGAGAATGGAGGACCGACAGATGACCAGGATGGTGACACGGATCTGCTGCGTGTGTTGTCCCAGACGATGGTCGCGACGGCGGACGAGTGTGCGGTGTACGCGTTGACCTGTGGAGGTAGCGAGACGGATGTCGTGAATACCGTGACGGCCACCGCCGACGGCGGGTTTGCCGTCACCGGCTAACCGCCGGCGGCAGTTCGGACCGGCGGAAGCTCCGGCTCGCCCGGTTCGATGCGGAGGGTAACGTTCTCTGGCGCACCATTATTGACGGGTCGGGTGACACGGAGGGTTTGGGTATCGTGGGGAGGCACGACGGCGATCTGGTGGCCGAGCCGAGGCGTGAGGGCATAACCCCCGAATCCGGCCCCAAGAGCAGGGCGGCAGTTGGGCGATGGCACTGAACGGTGGCGGCCGGCGGCTCACGCCGTCGGCACGAGGCAGACATCCTGTACGGAATGGTGGGTCAGCCGGGCGACGGGGATGACCGCGCGGGGCTGGTCGGGTCTGGACGGCGACCAGCAGACCAGGCGATCGCGCACGTCATTGGTGGCCACGATCAGGTCCGGCATGACCTCCACCCGCCGCAACGTCTGGCCGCCCGCCTCGTAACGGCACGTAAACGAATCGCCCCGCACCCGGGCGTGGACGGCCAGCGACGTGTCGGTGAAGAAGAGGCGATCGACGCCGCCGGTGCTGAGCACGTGGATCGACTCGACCGAACGCCGGTTTCCGGTGTGCAGCGTCTGCGGGGCCCGGGGTTCGTCGAACCGCCAGTGCAGGATCCGGCCGTCCGCGGTGCCGCCCAGCACGCCGCCCGGCGTGACGGCCAGGGCCGTGATCGTCGCCTCGCTGCCGGTATACCAATCGGGCTCGGACCCGGGAGCATCGGCGGGCAGCGACGCGACCCGGTCGTCGAGCGAGACCCAGATCTTCCCTTCGTGGAACAGCACGCCGCGCACCGCGCGGGCGGCTTGGGTTTGCGATTCGAGAACGGGCTCCGGTCGGTCCGGCGCCGTGCGATCCCAGCGGACCAGGCCGAGTTCCGAGTGCGACGCCCAGAGTTGGCGGCCGGCCAGCGCGACCGCGTTGAACCCGCCGCGGACCTCGCGCTGCCGATCGGCGACATAGATCGCAGCCGGATCCGTGCCCTCGGGCACGAACTCGTACACGCCACGGGCGGCGCCGAGCAACAGTCGCTGATCACTCGCGGACGAACGCAGACAGTGCACGCTTCGAATCCCGCCGACCTCCGGCACGACGTCGACGGCGCGGGCCGGTTCGCCCGGCGATGCCGGGTCGAACCAGTAAAGCCCGTCGCTGGTGGCCACCACGATCCACCGTGTGGCCTGCACCGAATCCGCCGCGAACAGCGCCTCGTACATCTCGCCGCGCTCTCGTTGCGAGAAGGTACGCATGAGCTCCGGCAGTTCCACGTCCGGTGAGGAGTCGGCGGCGTCCTTCAACCGGGCCAGCAGGCTCTCGAGGTGGTCGAGGTGTTCGACCTGTGCCGCTTCGATGGCCTGCTCCAGTTGTCGGCGTGCCTGGTGCTCGGCCTGATGGCGGGCCGTCTGTTCCTGCGACACGCGCACCTGCCGGAACGTCGGCGAATCGAAGCGCACCGACGGGGCCGCGTCGACGGCCAGGCCGGCGCGGAAACAGACCGGCTTGAGTGCCGCGTTCAGCCGGTCGGACCAGGTGTGGCGGTCGGCATCGGTGATCAGTGTCTCCGCGTTCGACTCGCCGACCACGTCGATGAGGGCGGACCGGATGTCGGGACGGAGGAGTTGGGCCAACGTGTCGCTGGTGGCCGTCCGCTTGCTGCCCAGCGCGGTGTTCTGAAACGAGCTGAGTTCCCCGCGATCGGCGATGAGCGCGACCCGGACGCGGACTTCCGCATCGAACTGGTACTTGTCGCGGGAGACGAGGCCGGATTCCTGGACGCGGAGGTCGATCGGCGTGACGCGTACGAGGAGCAGCTCATCGGCGTTTTCGCGCGGTACGACCTCACCGGGCGCGAAGAACCGCTGCCCCCCTTGGACGTCGCCGACGAGGGCCGCCCACGCGGGCGGAAGATCAAGCGCACGCGTCAGTAGCGAGAAGACCTCCGATGCCGGCACCACGGCCGCCACGGCGTCCACGTCGTTGAACAGGCGCTTGGCATCGAACCTGGCTGTCATCGTCTTACCTCCGGCCGCCGTCGCCCGTTCGGTCACCTTGGTCGCCGCCGAAGCGCTTCCTTTCGTCTGCGGTGTCGCCCCGGGTCATCGACCCGTGCTGTCGAACTTCTCGAACCGCACGAGGTCCGATTGCTTGACCGAAGGCGGGGTACTTTCGATCACCTTTTCGATGTCCTTCATCGCGATCGGGCGCGGCTCCGCTCCGGCCACCGATTCCATAAACGGGATGGCCGCCGCCTGTTGCGCGATGTTCTTGATGTCGGCGCCGCTGTAGCCGTCGAGCCCGTCGCACAGGCGGCTGAAGTCGACGTCGTCGGACAGCGGGCGGTCGCCGAAGTAGATCTCCAATAGCCGGTACAACGCCGGCGGGTCGGGCAAGCCCAGGTAGATTCGCGTGTCGAACCGACCGGGCCGCAGCATGGCCTCGTCCAGCATCCACGGCTTGTTGGTGGCTCCGACAAATAATAGGGCCCGGTCCCCCTTCCGGTCGAATCCTTCCAGCTCCTGGAGGATCTGGGGGACCACGCGTTGCATGACGCTCGACCCGTCCGACTTACGCCGCGGGACGAGGGCCTCGATCTCGTCGATGAAGATGACTGATTTCGCCTCACTCGTGGCGGCGTCGAAGAGTTTCTGGATGTTCTGCTCCGCCTCGCCGACCCATTTGCTCAGCACCTGGGCGGGGCTGATGACGAAGAAGGTCGCCTCGACCTCGTGGGCGACGGCCTTGGCCATCATGGTTTTGCCCGTGCCGGGCGGCCCGTAGAGGAGCACGCCGCCGCCGACCCCGATCCCGTACTTCCGGGCGAGTTCCGGGTGGTTGAACGGGTAGATCATCTTGAGCCGGATTTCCTCTTTGACGTCATCGAGGCCGGCGATATGGTCGAAGCCGAAGTCGGGCTTCTCCTTCAGGATCCAGTCGGAGGCGTCGCGGCCGCTGTCGTCGTCGCGTTCCCGTGCGGCCTGCCGCCGCCGGGGTGGCGAGGTCTTGTATCGTTCGCAATCGCGAGCCAGGTCGATCAGCTCGGCCGCAATCTCCTCGCGCTGACGGCGCACTTCGGCCGATGGCGCCTTCTCCGCCAGCTCGACCATGCATTCGGCGGCCTCGATGAGGTACGATTTGGCCGAGTTGTACTCGCCCTTCTTGTAGGCGCAGACGCCCTTGGTCTTGAGACGCTCGAAGGTTGAAAAGGACACGGTCATGGGACGCAGGTGAATTACTAATTACCAATTACTAATTACGAATGAGGCGACGCAACGGAGCTATTGTCAATTGTTGTGTATGGCCCATTAGGAGGGCGCACACCGGCACATCTCGCTTCCCGGCCCTTGCATCCAATTATTCGTATATCCATTTGCCGATACCCGCTCTGCCGCCATGTTCATTAGTAATTAGTAATTTGTAATTTGTCATTACCGCTCACTTCTGCTTCTCGCCTTCGCCTTTCAAGGAGTCCAGCTCCGCTCGCAGGTTCGCGAGTTTTCCCAGCTCTTTCTGGTGCTCGGCTTCCTGTTCGGCCTCGATCATGCGGTCGATCTCTTCGTCGGTGACCAGTTCAGCGGCCTCGGTGTCTTCGGCGGCGATGTCCTCGATGGTGTCGAGGAACATCGACATCCGTTCCTCCATCGACTGCGACTGGACCATGGCCTTCTCCCAATCGGCCTGGGTCTTGAGCAGGTCGGTCTCGCCAAACAGCTTGCCGATCTCGGTGGCCATCGTGCCCATGCACTGGGCGAAGTCGGCGGACGCCTCGGCCTGCCGCTTGATGAGCAGGGCGTTTTTGACCGAGAGCAACTGCCGCTCGAGGGCCCGCTTGACGGCGGCTGTTTTCTTGAGCGAGTTGCGGATGAACTTGTACTGGGCGTTGTCGCCCATTTTCCTGGCCCGCTGGGCGTTCTTGATGAACTCGTCCGCGAACTTGTTCTGCTCGCGAATGGCCTTCTCGATCCGGCGGATGCCCTGCCGGATCTTGATGTCGCGTTCAATCCGCCGCTCTTCCGCTGACTTGAATAGTGCCATGAGTTCCGCTCGCGTTTCGCGCGGACGACCGGGGCTCCCCGGTTTCTGCACGACGGTCTGGTTGCCTAATACTCGCGCTCGGGGATGATCAACCAGCAGATGAGGTAGACCAGCATACCCGGGAACGCCGCCGACAGCACACTCGCCAGCACGTAGACCACCCTCAACAGGGTGGCGTCCAGGCCGAAGTGCTCGGCGACGCCTCCCACCACCCCGGCGATGACACGGTTGTTGACGGATCGACGCAGTGGTTGCGATCCCGCCATGATGGGCTACTCCTCGGCCGGACTGGCCTGCTCCCGGACGCGTCGATCCGCTTCCTCAAACGCTTCCCGCGAGTCCGCGATGGCGCCGGCGTCCATCTTGTCCCAGATGTCGAGCACGGACTGACCGGCCTCGGACAGCCCGGCGGCCCCTTCGTCCACTTCCGCCCCCATCGAGAGGATCTCGTCGAGACGCTCCTGGTACGCTTCGGCCTTGATCGAGTCGTTCTCGATGAGGCGTCCGAGGCGCAGCATGTCCTTTTCGTTGATCAGGCCGAGCTTGCCGCCGGTACTGGCCGCCCGCTCGGCGTTCTCGCGGAGCATCCGCAGCCGGGAGACGGTCATCATCTCCTTGCTGCGGATATTGAGTTGCCGGGAGAGCATGAGCTGCTCGGTGGTCTTCAGTTCGAACTCCTGGGCCAGGATGCGCCGGACTTCGGGGGTCTTCTCACCGGCCCCGCGTTCGAACAGCTCCTGCTTGGCCTTGGCCAGCTTGGTGACCTTGTTGAGCAGTTGCGTGCGGTCTTTCTCCAGCAGCAGCTCCTGCCGCCGGAGTTCGGCTCGCGACATTTCGGACAGCGGTTTCTTTCGCTTGGTCAGCCAGTCGAAGAAGTCCATCGTTGTACCTTCGCGGTGTCTCGTCGGGCTTGCGGGACGGATCGCTCACGCCTCCGGGTCGGCCCGTTGCTTCCCTGCGTTCTTCTCTGGCCTCGCCTCTTCTTGCGGTTGGTCGAACTCGCGCATCACCTCGCGTTCCGCCGCGCTGTCGGCGCTGGCCGTTTGCCTCGGTGCCTCCGGCTCGTCGAACTCCTTGAGAATGGCCAGTTCTTCGTCGCTGGTCGCCACGTCGGCCAGTCCTGTTTCCAGGCCGGCGACCATGTCCGCGTCGGCCCGGAGGGTTTCGAGCATTTCCTCGGCTTTGACCGCGTTCTCGGTCAGTTCCTCGGTATTGGGCAGGCTGGCCATCTGGCCTTGCTGGATCAGCGTGAGGTTGTGGATGTCGGTGCTGAGGATGTTGATCTGCTGATTCAGCATGTTGGCGGTCGTGTTCTGCCGCGCGATGTCCTTGCGAAGCTGCCCCAGCTGGGCGGCCAGCCGCCGGCGGGTGACCTGCGATTTGGACGTCCGTCCTTCATTGAGCAGCTCGGCCTCGCGTTTTTCCAGCTTGCCGATGTCCTCGTAGAGCCGATCGCGGCGTTGGGCGAGGTTGGCCCGTCGCTCGGCCAGCACGTTGATCTTCTGGGCTTCGTCGCCTTCCGATGAAAACAGTGCGCGGATGCGATCGACGACGTTCATGGCACTACTCTCCTGCGACCGTGATGGCGCTCCGCGGTAGAGCACCACATGTCCCGAGCGGCGGGTCACGCGCAGCTCGGTGTCTTCGCCCGCCACCTTCTTGAAGGCCAACATGACCACTCCTTCGGGCAGCCCGGTGCCCGCGGCGATCGACGCGGCCGACAGCCCGCCCGTCAACAGGTCGACCCGGCGGTGTTCGATCTCCCGCAGCGCCCGGGTCACCTTCTGGCTAATCGCCTCGGGGTCGTACAGCTTTCGGATGTTCTCCGAGACCTGGGTTCCGCCGGGCGTCGCGATGGTCCACCCGCCGCCCGCCCGCGGCTCGACCAGCACGATGGTGACGTTCGGCATGTCCAGGCGCGTCTCCCGCACGTCGTCGGCGAATCCGCTGGGCGAACAGACGCCGACAACGTGCGGCACCTTGGCCTCGCCCACCAGCCCGCGCACGTGGGCGGTCAACTCGCCGAGCGTGACCGGGGGTGCGGTGGTCGACTCGGGCGTCAGCAAGTGCTCAAACGGTGCCACCACGGTGGCAATGGCCACCTCGGTCGGACGGCGGAACAGGAGCCAGCGACGCTGCGAGCCCTGGACCACGATCCGCCGGTTGTGCGGGAGCTGCTTGAGCAACTCGCGGTCGTACATCCGCCGGGAGGCCATCATCGCCCGCAAGGCGTCGCTCTCGTCGTCCCGCACGGCACGCCAGCGATCGCCGGGCAACAGCCCGCCCTTGGCGGCCTCGAGGTTGGCCTCCACGCCGGACAGAAACTCCGTCTCGACCCGAAGGGTCTCCGCCGCGTCCGCGTTCAGCCGGCCGGATTGTCCGCTCGATGAATCGGTCAACGTTTACAACCGCCGTCCGCACTGGCCGCAATAGAGGGCATCCGACCGGTTCGGATGCCTACAATGATCATTCGGACAAATCCGGTCAACATTCGCCCGTCGGTCACCAACGCGTCGGGCGGGGCCGGCCGGCTGGCGCGGCGATTGTCCCGACAACGACCGCTTGGCGCTATGAACGATGAACATGATCATGAGCACCGCGGTGAGCACGAGCCCGGCCACGAGGACGATCGCGAAGATGATGAAGATCCACGACGCCATCTCACTCGATCCCGATGCTACTCGCCGGTTCTCTGCAACTGCGTCCCACAGAAAATGCAGTACCGGTCAGTGCGATTGACAAACGCGTGGCACGACGGACAGCGCGGCACCGACTCGACCAACTGGTATCCGCAGTGGGTGCAGAACTGGTCTCCACCGGCGACGCGCCCGTGGCACGACGGGCACGTCAGCCCCCCGCCGGCCGCCGCCGGCCCCGACGGACCGGTACGCCGCACGATGTCGAGCAGGTCACCGGCGGAGGCGACACGGCGATCCAGCCGCGTGTAGCAGCGACGAAAGGCCTCGTCCAGGACCGGAGGGACGTCCGAACGCACGGAACTGGGGATCTCCACTCCGGCCGGTCGACTGCCCGTCAGCATCTCGAACAGGACAATGCCGCACGCATAGAGGTCACTCCGCGCGTCCACGGCCCCGCCCTCCTTCTGCTCGGGCGACATGTACGCGAGGGTGCCGGCGATGCTTCGGCCCTCTTCCGTCTGAAGGCTGCCCGACTGCATGATGGATGCGGTGGTCACGCCGCCGGTGCGGCCCAGGCCGAAATCGCCCACCTTGACCGCCTGCTCCGTCAGCGTGGTCAGATCGTCTTCGCGATGGTTGAGCAGAATGTTGGCCGGCTTGATGTCCCGATGGATCAAACCGTTCTCGTGGGCAAACGAAAGGGCCTTGCACAACCCGCCAAACACCGTCTGGCACGCGGGGATGGGCAATCCGTCCGGGTGGGCATCGATCACCCTCCGCAAGGAGGGCCCGTCCACAAGTTCCATGATCAGATACGGCGGATCATCGTACGCGTCAATGTCCTCGACCCGCACGATGTTGGGGTGCCGCAGTCCGTGGACGACCACCCCTTCCTGCCGGAAGTTCCGAACGTACTGCTGGTCGGTCAGGACTTTGATCGCGACGACCTTGTCAAGGGTATGATGGCGGGCTCTCCACACCTGGGCGAAGCTGCCCGTCCCCACCAGCTCCTCGAGCAGGTAGTTGCTGATTCGGTCGCCTGCTTTCAGGCTGACCATCGCCAGGTCCTCCCTATTCTGTGCCGGCTCGGCCCTGTCCACCCGTCGTTCCCACCGCGGGCGTTACAGGCCCTCGGACGATTCGAGCCGGTTGTCGATCGTCTCACAGGCCAGGAAATTATAAACTCCTGCTGCAAGGAAGCCAAGGACCAGCACGGTCCAAGTCAGGGCCCCGCTCACGTGCCAGCCGGCGAGGTACAGGGCGGCCAGCACGTCCAGCAGCAGATACGCAATCAGCATGGCGGCGGCGGCGGCGTTGCTGTCGAACCGCCGGACCCAGGCCACCACGAAAAAGAGGGCCCAGGGCAGGACAATCACGAATCCCAGCCAGGCGAGCACCGATTTCAGCACGCCCCAGATGGCCTGGAGCTGCTCCGGATGCCTGTAGAACCAAAATCCACTGGCAAACACGCCGACGACCAGTACGGCCGTCAGGACCTTGCCGCCGACGAATTTTCCGACTTCCGTCCACATCGTCGATCACCGCCATTCGGGAGTCCTGGGGGGCGGTTCGCCCGCCCACTGAAACCATAACACACAACGTCCGCGGCTGCGATTAGAAAGGGCGTCGCAGAACCGCATATGCGTCGGGCGCCACCGCTCCGACACCCGTGTATTCGCGGGCGTGCTTACAGAATTATACGGGGACTCGCGAGATTTCGATGCGATTGCGCCCGCGCTGCTTGGCGGCGTAGAGGGCGCGGTCGGCGGCTCGTACCAGGCCCTCCGGACGATCCGCGTCGCCGTCGCCCAGACTGGCGATTCCGATGCTCAATCGCGTACGGAGCGTCGGCAGCGCGGCCCGGATGTTGCTCGCGAACCGGTCGGCGATCCGCCGGGCCAGCACGGCCGCCTGTTCCTGCTCGGCGTGGGGCAGCAGGACGACGAATTCGTCGCCGCCGAAGCGTGCCGCGATGTCCGACGCCCGCAACTCGCCCGAAACGGTGTCCGCGGCCAGCATCAACGCCTGGTCCCCGGCATGGTGGCCGAACCGGTCGTTGACCGCCTTGAAGTTGTCGAGATCGATCATCAGGCAGGAAAGGGGGTGCCCGTAGCGCTTGGCTTCGGCGAAGCTGCGGGCGAGGACCTCGTCCACGTGGCGCCGGTTGTAGAGGCCGGTGAGCGGATCGCGGGCTGCCATCTCCTTCAACTGCCGGGTGCGATCGCGGACCCGTTCCTCAAGGTCCGCGTTCATGGCCGTGATCTTCTTTTCGTTGCGATCGATCTCGTCCGCCATGTGGTTGAACGACCGGGCGAGTTGTCCGATCTCGTCGGTCCGGCTCACGCGGGAGCGGGCGGACCGGTCGCCCTGGGCAAGCTTCTCGGCCGTGAGCGACAGCTCGTTGAGCGGCACCACGATCTGCCGGACGACGAGGAACGCGAACGGGATCGTGATGAGGACGACCACCAGGGCGATGCCGGAAACGAGATCCATCACCCCCGCGAACTCCTTCAGCGTGGGATCGACATTGAAGCCGACTCGCACGTACCCGAGCAGTGGGCTGGGCCCACCGTCGGTGGCCGCCAGTGCTCGGTTGATGGGGTAGCTGACGTCGAGGAAGGTCGGGACGCCCGGATGCTCGTAGCGGAGCAGAGGCTGGCCCACCGTTCGGCGGGCGTCCTCCCCGAGCTGGAGCCAGGCCGGGTCGATCGGCAGGTCGTTCCGGGACGCGGATGCCCACGACCGGCCCTGCGCATCGCAGAAGGAGACGAAGATGAGCGGGTCACCGCTGGCGAATTTGTTGGCGACTCGCTGCAGGTGCGGCCAGTCCCGCTGGGCGAGGGCATCGGCGGCCAGTTGGGCCAATCCGGCGCAAAGCTGGGTGGCGTGTCGTTCCTGGTTCTTCGCGGTGAGGCGTCCGGCGAAGTGAACGAACAGTCCGCCCACGACGGTCGCCACGCAGAGCGTCAGGGCGACGACGAGCACGGTGGATTTGCATTGTAGACCGAGAACCGACGCCCGGATCCACTGGCCGAGCGTTCGGCGTGGTCGGCCCCCTTGGATTGCAGCCGCCATCACAAGCCATCCAGAGACCTCAGTTCCCCAACCGTCAGTTCACAGCGTAAAATTCGATAGCACGGTCGGGCAAGTTTCTCGGACCGCACGGGACCGGCCGGGGGCACGCCCAGTTCCCGGTGGACCGGTCTCAGGCGTATCGGCCGATTATCGGGTCGGTTTAAAGAGTAAATGCGTGGTCGGCGCGGCGGGCGTCCCGTGCGGGTCGCGGGCGTTACGGGGTGGAGCGGGGCACCCGGGCTAGTTATCGGACGCCGGGGCGGGGTGGACGGTGACCTCGACGTCGCCGGTCAGTCCGGCGCGCTGCCGGAGCACCCCTTCCATCTCGCGCACCTGCTGGGCCATGGTGGAATTGGGGTACTCCTCGATGATCTGGACCCCGATTTCGAGGGCCTGGCGCCATCGCTGGTCTTTGACCGCCAGCTCGAACTGCATGCCGAACCGGGCCAGCTTGGCCCGGAACACGCCGCGGGCCGACTCTTCCAGGGCGCGGGCTTCTTCCCGCGTTAAATAGGGGTCGAGTTCGGTGAGCACGGCGATGGCCTTGTCGAGGTCCATGTCGTCCTCCTGGGCGGAGGAGGGGCGGACGGCGTCTCGCCAGGCGGCCAGCAGTTCCTGCTTGCGGGCCTCGCGCCGTTTCTGGTGTTCTTCGGGGAGGCGTCGGGTGTGCTTGTCGTCGGGCAGCGCCCGCAACAGTCGCTGGATTTCCTGGGCGGCGCGGTCCCATTCGTAGGCGGCCCAGTGCTCTTCGATGCGTCCCAGCGCTTCGTTCAACCGGTTGCGCATGTCGCTGGTGCGTTCGTCAATGACCTGACGGCGCAGTCGTTCCGCCTCGTCGTGGTACCCGAACCGCTGCTCCATCTGATCGACGAGGTAGAGGGCGGCTTCCCAGTCCTCGCGGGAAATGTCTTCGCGGATGGCGGCGCGGAGGGCCTCCCGCTCTTCTTCGCGTCCGGTGATGGACTTGACGGCCTCCGAGATCCGGCTGCTCTGGGCGATGGAGGAGAGGACGTTCGCCTCGTTCTTGATGAGATCGCACAGGTCGATGAGCTGGTTGTATTGGCGGTTGGTGTGCGACTCGATTTTCACCAGGAGCCAGGTCATGGCGACGGCCGCGAAGGCGACCGCGATGGTCGCCAGGCCGGCCGCGATCAACGGCACGCCGCCCGACGGGGTCAGCCCGCTTCGCAGGGTTTCCCTGACGCCGAGGGCGATGAGTCCTGCGCCGCCGAGAATGGCCAGCACCGCGAACACCACCACGAGCGTGCGTATCTTCGAGAATCGAACCGGATGCGATCGCATAGTCCTCTCCCATTCCGCCGCCCCACCGACCGGCCATCCCCTGCCGTGGGCCCGATAAATTCACTCTAAGTTGGGCCTAACGGCAAGTCAACAATGCGCGGCGGGGCGATTCGGGCCGTGGCGGTGCGGGGTTCGGTCCGTATCCGCGTGAGCGGTCAGGCGGCCTCTCCCCACTTCCTGGCCCGTTCGCGGCGTGCTTCTTCCTCCGCTTCGAGGAGCCGGAGTTTCTTTTCGACGGCGAGGATTTCGTTGGCGACGACGCGGAGGAATCCGAGCACGCCGGCCCCGATGACCGAGCCGAGAGACAGGTACTTCCATCTGACCATGGCGTCAACTCCAGGAGGTGTATCGGTCGGTTGGCGGCGGCGGTGAAGCAATCGGCGCGCGGGTGGGTCGGCCGTGTGGCGGCGCGCGGGGGGTCGCGGAATTTCCCGCAGCCGGTATGGGTGGCGGGCGTGATGAGGGGAGGTGCGGAGGTCAATGGGCGTCGTTCCGCGCGTTGATGTGGCGGCTTGCGCGTCCGTTCGGCGCGGCGCGGAACGTGCAGGCAGGCGCCGTCGCGGAGTCGGTCCGCGGCGGTTGCAACAATTGGCAGGACCGCCTAGTATCGTATTTTTCCGGCGCGGCTGCGCGCGGGACCCCGTCCACTCGTTGACGCCGCAGACAGGCGGGGTCGGCTGATCAGAACCTGCGATTGTCTATCCATTTCGGAGGGCACCAACATGCTCAACTTCGACCTCATCAATGAGATGGGTCACGAACAGGTCGTGCTATGCAGTGATCCCAATGTCGGGCTGCGGGCGATCATTGCCATACACAACACCCATCTCGGTCCGGCTTTGGGGGGATCTCGGATGTGGACGTACAAGTCCGACGACGCCGCCCTCCTGGACGCTCTTCGATTATCGAAAGGCATGACCTACAAGGCCGCCGTGTCGGGGCTCAACCTGGGCGGTGGCAAGACGGTCATCATGGGTGACCCCGAAAAGGACAAGTCCGAGGGTCTGTTCCGCTCGTTGGGGCGATACATCGAGAGTCTCAACGGGCGTTACATCACGGCCGAGGACGTCGGCACCACGGTCGATGACATGGAATACGTGTTCATGGAGACGTCGAACGTGGTGGGTGTGGGGGAGTTCCACGGCGGCAGCGGCGACCCGTCCCCCTTCACGGCGTACGGCACGTTCCGGGGCATCGAAGCGTGTGTCGAGCGCAAGCTCCCGGACAAGAAGCTCCGGGACCTGACGGTCGCCATCCAGGGCATGGGGCACGTTGGCGTTCACCTGGCCCGCAGCCTGTCCGAGGCCGGCGTGACCCTGTACGTGTGCGACATCAACGAGCAGCGGTGCAAGGAAGCGATCGAAGGTCTGAAGAACGTGACGATCGTGAAGCCGGACGACATCTACGCCGTCGATTGCGACGTGTATTGTCCGTGTGCGCTCGGCGCGACGATCAACCCGAACACGGTGGAGCAGCTCAAGTGTTCAGTGGTGGCCGGTGCGGCGAACAATCAGCTCGAGACGCCGGAGATGGGCGACATGCTCCGCAAGCGGGGGATCCTTTACGCCCCGGATTACGCGATCAACGCGGGCGGGCTGATGAACGTGTTCGTGGAGTTGGAAGCCTACTCCAAGGATCGGGCGACCCGCATGGTCAGCAAGATCTACAACACGATCCACGCGATCTTCAACATCGCCGACCGGGAAGGGATCTCCACCGCGCGGGCGGCGGACCTGATGGCCGAACGGCGGCTCGAGACGGTCGGCAAGCTCAAGCGGTCGTACCTCAAGCGTTCGCCGCCGCACCCGCGGTACCGCACGCGGCGCTGAGGTCTCTTTCGCCGCGAGAACGGGACGCCACAATAGAACCAAACGCAAGCCCACGAGTTCCGGCCCGTGGGCTCGTTCGTTGGGACGCCGAGCTGTGGTCTTCCGCCGCGCACCGGCAGAGCGGCCTCTGCCTTATGAGCGCTGGCCTAAGGGCATTTGAGCTGACGATACGCGACTGACTCGGCGACGAGGATGGAAGCGGCGGCGTCCCGCCGAATGCAGCTCACCGGGATCGGGAGGCGGTAGGGTCGTCGTCTCGTCGCTCGGTCGGGCGCGGACGTGGCCGAAAGCCGCGCCTCGCCCCACCGCTCTCCGGGAATCCCGTCCAGCCGTACTTGCACTTAAGCGCACGAGTGATGTGGATTGTACGATCGCGGTCTCCGAAACGTGATGTGTGCAGGATCTGCAACGCTTGCCGGTTCCTGACCATGACTTGACGTCGCCGCCCACCAGGCAATAATCTCAGCGCGTTATGCCAGAAACGAAAGTACGAAAATTCGAAACGACGCCTGCCGGGCTTGCACAGCTAGTGCCCCAACACCTCCGTGACTTGCAGGACTCGCAGCGTGGCATCCCTCGCATCGCAAAAGACCCCAAGGCGATTGGCGCAATCCGCGCGGCGATTCAGAGTTTTCCAACCCGCCATGTCATCAGCCTGGGAGATGCGCGGCAAATGCACTTAGAACCGGAGAGCATTCATCTTGTCGTGACATCTCCTCCCTACTGGACACTCAAGGAGTATAACGCGTCTGAGAATCAGCTTGGACACGTAGAGGATTACGAACGGTTTCTTGGCGAACTGAACAAGGTCTGGCGCCAGTGTTTTCGCGCTTTGGTACCAGGAGGGCGTCTCGTGTGCGTTGTGGGAGACGTCTGCCTAGCACGTCGCAAGAACAACGGGCGGCACACCGTGGTGCCGCTACATGCCTCCATTCAGGAGGCTTGCCGCCGCATCGGATTCGATAATCTCGCGCCGATTATCTGGAACAAAATCGCCAATGCCGTCTACGAAGCCGAAGGAAATGGGGCTGGCTTTCTTGGCAAACCGTACGAGCCTAACTCCGTCGTCAAGAATGACATTGAGTTTATTCTCATGGAACGAAAGCCAGGCGGCTATCGACGACCAGCAGAGGCTACTCGCATCATGAGTGTGATCGCGGCGGATGAACACAAGGAGTGGTTCCAACAAGTCTGGATGGGCCTGACTGGCGCGTCGACTCGCAAGCACCCAGCCCCCTATCCGTTAGCACTGGCCGATCGCCTCATTCGAATGTTCAGCTTCGTGGGCGACACGGTACTGGACCCGTTTGTTGGGACGGGAACGACAACAGTCGCTGCGATGCATGCGGGAAGAAACAGCATCGGGATCGAGGTGGACCCAGATTATCTGTCGCTGGCCCAGCGGCGGGTCGAGAAGGAGTCGGCAGGATTGTTCAGCAAGTATGACATTCAGGTAGAACGATGAACGACGAGGACGTCCATGGCCGAGTGGCCAAGGCTGTTCTGTACTTCTGGGCGGCTCGGTTATCGCAACAGCGACGGCAGGGCGAAAAGACGGGAGTAAAGGACGCGGGGACGAGAGGTGCGGTAACCGGGGGAAAGCAACTTGACGGCTTCGTTGAGTTATTCGCAGAAGTCGCGAGAGAGGCCGGTATTGCGGAAGCAAGCATCTATTACCGCAACAAGAACACTCGTTATTTACCAGGTTTCTTCCGTCCAACTAAAGAGTGGGACTTGCTGGTCGTCGGGGAGCACAAGATTCTTGCCTGCATTGAATTGAAATCACAGGTTGGATCGTTCGGAAACAACGCGAATAATCGAACGGAAGAGGCGATTGGTAACGCTCAAGACTTCTGGACGGCATATCGAGAGGGAGCCTTTGAGGGTTCACCGAGGCCATGGCTCGGTTATTTCATGCTTCTTGAGGAAGCCCCAGGTTCCGTCAAACCAGTGGGAGTTAAGGAGCCTCACTTTCCCGTGTTTGCGGAGTTCAAGGATTCATCTTATGCAGAGCGGTATGAGCTACTCTGTCTGAGGCTCGTGCGTGAACGGCTATATGATGCCGCTTGTCTTATCTTGAGCCCGGCCGAACATGGCTCGCTCAATGGTACGTTCACCACACCCAACCCCGAGGTGGGGCCTTTCCACTTCTTGCGATCCCTTTCGGCTCACGTGCGAACGTATGCTGCATGTCTGTAGCCGAATGGGTGTGCGCTGAATGAACTCCATCTTCGCGCCGTGTCGCTCGCATGGCATGCTCATGATTTCGCTTTCTGCGCTGCGGTCGGCGGCGGAGCAGTGGCCTTTGGCGCGACGGCGTGCTACTTGTCGGCGATCCGGCCATCGACGAGCTGGACGCAGCGGTGGGCGAGGGCGGCGACGTTGGGGTCGTGGGTGACGATGACGATGGTCTGTCCGACCTGGTTGAGGTCGAGCAGGACGTCGAGGATGCCCTGGCCGGTGTGGGCGTCGAGGTTGCCGGTAGGTTCGTCGGCCAGCAGCAGCTCCGGCCGGTTGACGATGGCCCGGGCGATGGCCGCCCGCTGCCGCTCGCCGCCGGATAGTTCGTTGGGGCGGTGGTGCATGCGCTCGCCGAGTCCCACCCGGGTCAGCACCTCCCGTGCGTGTTCGCGGGCCTCGCGCCCGCCGTGCGTCCAAGACCACACGGAGTGCTTGACCATGGACGGGAACAAGATGTTCTCCAGGACGTCCAACTCAGGCAGCAAGTGATAGAACTGGAACACGAACCCGACGTTGCGGTTACGCATGCGGTCGCGGGCCGCGCCGGACTGACGAAACACGTCGATTCCGTCAAAGGTGACCTGGCCTTTGTCCGGCAGATCCAGGGCGCCGAGAATGTGCAGCAGCGTGCTCTTGCCCGACCCGCTCGCCCCCATGATGGCGACCAGTTCCCCGGCGACCACCTTCAGCGAGGCGCCGCGCAGGACGTGCAGCGGGCCCGGGCCCATCATGTAGGACTTGTGCACGTTGCTGGCGGTCAGGATGAACTTACTCATAGCGCAGTGCTTTCACCGGCCAGACCCGGGCGGCCAGGATGGCCGGGATCAACGCCCCGAGCATCGATGCCGCCACGGCGATCAGGAAGATGACGACGACCTCGTCCGCGTTCACCACGTTCGGAATCCGGTCGAAGGCGTATACCTTGGGATCCCAAACCCGCAGGTTGGGGTTGAACTGGGCCAGCCGGTCCTGGATGTCGTTGATGTAGTAGACGAACACCGCCCCGGTGATGCTGCCGAGGATCGACCCGACGATCCCGATCGCGGCCCCGTAGCCGATGAAGATGCTGGCCACGCCCGACGCGGACGCCCCCACGCTCTTGATGATGCCGATGTCCCGCGTCTTCTGGACGACGATCATGTAGAAGATGCAGCCGATCAGGGCGACGGTCACCAGGCTGATCAGGGCAAAGAGGATCAGCATCAGGACCTTTTCCTTTTCGACGGCGCTGATGTATTCGATCTGCCGCTCCTGCCACGTTTCGACGGAGGCGCGGGCCATCATCCGGTCGTCCATCAGCGAGAGGGACGGGGCCAGTCGGGCGTAGAACCGGGCCCACAGCGCTTCGATCTGTTCCTTGGCCTTGTAGGCGTCGACCCCGTCCTTGAGCTTGATCAGGATCTGCGACGCGCGGGGCGGCGTTTCCCCCCCGTCGACGAGTTCCTGGGCGTCCATGTGGAGATACCGCTGCAGCAGCTCGAAGTCGACGTAGACGCACAGTTTGTCTATGTCGAAGACCCGCGTGTACGAGTCGTCGATGTAGCGCATGGCGACGGTGGTGGCCCCGGTGGCCGAGATGACGCCTTCCTGGGTCATGGGCAGCAGGGTCAGGATGATCTCCCACCCGCGCCAGAACTCGCGTTTGTAGGTCCCCCGGTCGGTCCGCGAGTTGATCAGATCGGTGCCCAGGATGATGCCCGGCAGCTCGTCGCCGTCATACCCGGGGAGCCCGAACGAGCGGTGGAAGATGCCGATACCATCGGGTGACTCCGATCGCGGGGTTGTCCGGTTCTTGTCCTGGCGGAGAGCTCCGGGGTTCTCGGCCTCGTACGCGGCCAGCGCTTCGCGGTACTCGGGCGGCAGGACCGGCTCGCCTTTCTCGTTGAAGCCGGCCATGGGCATGCGTTGCGCGCCGAGCGTGGTGGTGCCGGGGTAGTACTTGTTGTAGAACAGTGCGCGGCCAAAGTCATTGACGCGGATGTAGTCGTCCAGCCGGATCCCGATCACCTGGACGGGCTTGGTGAAGTTGATGTCCTTCACCCGGATGATGCCGTAGTTGTAGATGGCGGGCGTGGCGATGTCGACGACGTCGGGCAGTTTCAGCTTCATCTCGTCGATGAATTCCTCGTAGTAGGGGAATCCCTGGAGCGTCTGGTTGTCCATGATCAGGTCGCTGAGCAGGCCGCGCGATCGTTCCTTGACCATCTCCAGGAAACCGCCCATCACGCTGATGACGATGAGCACGAGAGCCACGCAGAGCCAGACGCCGATCACCGCGACCGCCGCGATGCGTCGGCGTAACAGGTAGCGAAGTGTCAGGAAGAGCTTATACATCCCTGTCGCTCTCTCCCCGGGCGTCCCGCTCTGCTGACACGTCCGGGCCGCGTTGCGGTTTCTGGAGCGGGAACAGGATCACGTCGCGAATGCTGGGGCTGTCGGTCAGAACCATGACCAGGCGGTCGATGCCGACGCCGAGCCCGCCGGCGGGCGGCATCCCGTACTCCAGGGCAGTGATGAAGTCCTCGTCCATCACCGCCATTGTCTCGTCGCCTTCGCCGTCGAGCTTTCGGGCGAAGTTCTCCCGCTGGATTCGCGGGTTGTTCAGTTCGGTGTACGCGTTGCCGATCTCCATGCCGCTCACGAACGCCTCGAAGCGCAGAGCAAGCGAGGGGTCGTCCGGGTGGCGCTTGGTCAGCGCGCAGATCTCGGCCGGGTAGTCGCACACGAAGACCGGCTGCACCAGGTGGGGCTCCACGCAGGTTCCGAACAGCTCGTTGACCACCACGGCGTCGGCCATGGACTGGTGGTCGAGCTCCCGCTCGCTGGCCTTGGCCCGGACCGCCGCGACGTCGGTCATGGGCACCCCCACGTACTCGCGGAACAGGTCGGCGTATTTGCGGCGAGGCCAGGGGACTGCAAAATCCAGGTCCGTACCGGCGAAGGTCCGTCGCGTTCCACCGCCGATTCGCTCGATGGCGGCGGCCGTCATCTGCTCGACCCGCTCCATCATCACGTTGTAGTCGGCGTACGCCTCGTAGAGTTCGAGCAGCGTGAACTCGGGGTTGTGCTGGGTGCTGATGCCTTCGTTGCGGAAGTTGCGGGAGAACTCGAAGACGCGGTCCATGCCCCCCACCAGCAGCCGCTTGAGATAGAGCTCGGGGCTGATCCGCAGGTACAGCTCCATGTCGAGCGTGTTGTGGTGGGTGGTGAACGGTCGGGCGGCGGCGCCCCCGTAAATCGGCTGGAGCACCGGCGTCTCGACCTCCACGTAGTCCAAGCCGACGAGGTAATCGCGGACGGCCTGGATGATCGCGCTGCGCTGCCGGAAGACGTCTCGCACCTCGGGGTTGGCGAACAGGTCCACGTACCGGCGGCGGTAGCGGATCTCGACGTCGGTCAGCCCGTGCCATTTTTCGGGCGGGGGCTGGAGGGCCTTGGTGAGCATGACGAAGTTGTCGGCCCAGACGGTCAGCTCGCCCGTCTTGGTGGTGCCGATCGCCCCTTCGACGCCGATGATGTCGCTCAGGTCGAGGAGCTTGATGACCGGCCAGTCGTCTTTGAGGGCCCGCTTGGAGAGCCCGATCTGGATCCGGCCCGTGCCGTCCTGGAGGGTGAGGAAGACCAGGTTGCCCATGGGCCGGTGGAGCATGATGCGGCCGGCCACGCGGCACCGCTCGGCGTCGGCGATCTGGCCGGCGTCGAGGTGCAGGGCCTCGCCGCGCTGCCGCACGGCGCAGATGGCATTGATATCGGGGTAGCGGTGCCCGTACGGATCGATCCCGAGTTCACGGATTCTCTCGAGCTTTTTGGTGCGTTCTTCTTTGAATCTGCTGTCCAAGGCATTCCTCGTTGGTCTGGGCCGCGTCCGCCGGTCGGGCGGGATCGTAGCACGTGGCTGAGTAGGCATCAACGCCGCCCTGTTTCACCCATCGGCGGTAGCAATCGATACGGCTCACCAATCAGCGATTCCGTGTGGTCGAGGAGGAGGGCGAACGCCTTCGCCTCGCCGTCGGCGATGACACGGCGACCGTGGCCGCCGAGGGTCCGCTCGATGGCTCGGCTGATGCCCTCGTTGGTGTCGTAGCTGTGGAGGCGGCGGTTGGTGACCCATTGGGTCAGGAGGGCGTCGGTGACGGCCGGGTCGACGTGATAGCGGTCGCAGATGCGGTCGAACACCTCGCTGCGGCGGAGGGTGTCGATGGCGTGATAGCAGAGTTCGGCGCCGGCCGGGTCGACCCGCACCAGCAGCCGGTCGAGCACCAGTTCGACGACGACGTGCGGCAGGAGCCAGCGGGTCCAGTGGTCGGCGAGCACCGGCGTTTTGTCGTGGATGAACCGGTTCAACGCGTGCAGCGCGCTGAGGAAGGGCTTGGAAGTGTGGAACACGGCGTCGGCGGCGAGGTGGTTGCGGACGCCGTCGGCGACCTGCTCGAACTGCTCGCGCACGCGTGGGGAGCGGGTTTCGCTGGAGCCGTCCACCGTCGGGTCGGCCACGTCGGCCCAATCCAGCGGCTTGTGCGCGCGGCGCGGGCCGGCGTAGCGGATCAGATCAGGCAGGATCGCCCCGGCGGTGGTCAGTGGCCGGTCGTGGGCGAGGACGAGGGTGGCATGGGCGAAGTAGTTCATCAGGGTGCACCATCGCAGCAGGGGAACCGATCCCGCAGCGGGCGAGTGTAGCCGCTTTTTGCGTGCGATGGGAACGGGGCGTTCGCCCCCACGAGCGCCGGTCAGTGTCCCACGGTGGCGAGACCGGGTCAGGCATCGCCGATGGTGGCCAGCAGGGGCATCCAGAACCCGGTCTTTCGGCGTCGCATGTTCTTGAAGCCGGCGTCCTCAAAGTAGCGGTGGATCAGGGACCAGGTTGCGTGGTGGACGTTTTTCTCGACGTGATCGATGATGACGTCGAAGGTGACGAAGCCGATGATGTTGTCCCGGTAGCCGTCGATGAGAATGAGCCGTCCGCCCGGGGCGAGCACGCGGCGCATCTCCCGGACCGCGACGTCCTGGTGCGGGTAGTGGTGGAAGGAGTTCGAGCAGGTGACGATGTCGAATGTGCCGTCGGCGAAGGGCAGGTGTTCGCTGTCGCCGGCGACGAAGCCGGCATCCCCGGCGTGCCCGGCCTGCCGGGCCTTCGCGATGGCCTCCACGCACATGGCGGGCGAGTAGTCCGTGCCGACCACGGAGACCGGCCACGGGGAGGCGGCGAGCAGTCCGGCGAGGGACCCGGTGCCGGAGCCGATGTCAAGCACGCGGAACGGCCGCTGGTTCTCCTCGTACCATTTGGCGATCTCCTCCATGGAGATCCGGTAGGCCGGGCGGAAGAGGAAGTGGTTGAGCAGGGATCGGTCGTACGTTCGCGCCCAGGCGTCAAACTGCTGCTTGGCCTGGCTCTTCATATGAACCGCCCGGGCCGTCGTACTGGTGAAGGTTTGAGGCACGTTGTGGTCGCTCCCGTCGGTTCCGCGGCGTCGGCTTCAGGGTGACTCCGTTCTCCCCGAGGCGGGTCGGTCTGGGCACGGGCCACCGCCGGCATTCTATGTTTCGGCTGAAGCGGCCGGCAAGCATGATCGCGACTGGCGGGGCTCGACGTCACGGCAGACGGGGATGGGGCGACCGCGAGGGATCGGATAGACTGAGGAGTCATGCAGCCGGCGACAAGTTGTGACAATTCGGATCCATCCCCGTTGGTGACGGCGCTTCTGGCCCTGGGCTCCAATCTGGGGGACCGTTTGGGCTACTTGCGGGAGGGTGTGCGTCGGCTGGCCGACGAGCCGGGCGTCCGGTTGTTGCGGGTGTCGAGCGTGTACGAGACGTCGCCGGTGGGCGGGCCGGTGGATCAGGGGTCGTTTCTCAATGCGGTGGTGGCGGTGGAGACGGATGGCGGGCCGGAAGCGCTCCTGGAATGCGGGCTGCGGATCGAGGACCGGCTCGGGCGGAAGCGAACGGTGGTCGACGGGCCGCGGACGCTGGACATCGATCTGTTGACGTACGGCGATTGCGTTCGTAAAGAGCCGAACCTGGTGGTGCCGCATCCGCGTATGCAGCATCGGTCGTTCGTGCTGGTGCCGCTGGTGGAGATCGCGGCGGAGGTGCGGCATCCGGTTCTGTTCCGAAGTTTCGAGCAGTTGCTGCGGGACCTGCGGGGCGAGCGGGGGGGCGCGTCGGAGATCGTGCGTCGGGTGGAACAGGGGGACGCTTGGGTCGTCGGCCCGGCGGGTCCGTTCGACGAGATGCGCTGACGTCCGGCAGACGCTTCGCACACGCTGAACCGTGCGTCATGCCGAAAGCGGGCGAGGGGCGCACCGCAGACGGTGGGGCCGGCTCCCTCCGCCGCCGAATTGCGATGAGCTTCCGAACGGGGTGGCTCGTGCGGCAGATTGTTCACTTCGCCTTCGCGCAGCGGGTGGCGCATTCGGGTGTGCGACTCAAGTCGAGCCCGACCAACGCCACCGGGATGCGTTTCGCCGGTTGCCAAACGCGCGAGCGCAGGGCGGCCAGCCCATGGGCCGGGTCCTGCCCGCTTCGATAGTTCGCGGCCTGACCAGCCCGCCGTTCTTACGTACCGAGGGCGGTGTGTTCCCGGCACGCTTACCGGCCTGTGATCCCCGGTTTAACGCCGTCGCTTTGGGGGGGCGGCGTTGATAGAATGACAGGTACCGGAGGTGAATGGTCATGATGGGTGGGATCGAAGGGCCGGGGGTGGGCGACGAGTCGAGATTGTCGCCGAGCGGCGTGTCACGGCGCACTGGTCCGCACGGGTCTGGGATCACGAGCGGTTCTCGGCCAGCGGCCGATATCGGACGTGGGCGGCCCCCCCGGCTGGCTTCGCTCGTACTGATCGGCCTGGCGATGGGGGCGGCGGCGGTCCACGCGGATCCCGCCGGGGTCGTTTGCCTCGAGGATCCGCGCCACGACTGGTTACTGCGACCAACCGATGCCGACGGGAGTCTCCCCTTCGACCCCGCCACGCACCGCCCCATCGACCTGCTCCAACTCTCCATCGGCTCGTGGAGCCCTGCCGAACCCACGGGCGACCTTTTCGAGGGCGAATATGCGCCGGAGGGCCTCTTCCTGCGCCTCGATTTGCGCGTCGACGGGTTGGTGAATCCACCCGGTCCGTCGGCTCCCTCGGTCTTCGATCCGTTCGCCTACGGCGATAATCCCGTCTATGGATTCGTCGAGTTCGATATGGATGTCGACGAGGAAACCGGTGGTGAACTGGAGGCGCCGGAGTTCCGATATGTAGGGAATGCCGTGCGGTTCGGCAGCAAGCCCGCGGTGGAATCGCTCGAGGACCGGTTCGCGCTGGATGCCTCGGCGTTTGACGGTGATTTCATGACGCGTCCCTTTGTCGATCGCAGCGGAGAGGAGTTCCACCTCGCCTTGCTCGGGGGCGCGTTCGGGGCCGGCGATGTAACGGTTGTCAGTGGAGACGGCGATCTCGAATTCGAGCCCGGCGAAGCCTGGGAGATTGAGGGGCCGTGGTTCCATCGGGCCCACGGGTACGAGCCGTTCAGTCTGGCCCAGGGCGGCGGCGCCCCCGGCGCCTACGAGCCCCCTTGCGTGCTGCGGTTCGCGCACGACCCGTCCGACGACACCACGGTTCTGTCGCTGGTGTTCCCCCTGACGAACGAGGCGGCGGCGGCCATGCGAGGCGAGCCGCCCGAACCGCCCGATTTCGATCCGTCCAACCAGTTCTCCGTCCACGAGGCTCTGGTCGATCTGCACCTCAGTGCCGTCTTTCTCAGTGAGTTCCCGACCGGTCTCCCCGAGGAACACATCATCATCGAGTGGGAACACAAACAACCGGAAGACTTTCTGGTGCCTGGCGCGTGGGCGGTGAACGTCATCCTGGGGACCAGTTACACCGCACCTGATCCGTCCGGCGAGTACTTCGTCTGGACGGACATTCACCCGGACGGCTTGCGAGGCGACGTCAACGGCGATGGCGAGGCGGACACGGGTGATGTGCGAAGGATCGAACGATTCATCGATGACGAGGGGGGCGGCACCGGAAGCGTCGTCCTGAGCGGGTTTCCTGCGAACTTCAGTGTGTTTGACGTGAACCACGATGGCGTGGTGGATGACATCGATGTTCTCCTGGTCAGCGTTCCCGGCGATGTCGATGGCGATCATGACGTGGATCTCACCGATTTCTCGACTGCCCAGCGGTGCTTCGCCGGGCCCGAGGTACCGATCGAATCGACCCCCTGTCGCCTTGTGGATCTGGACACCGATGGGGACGTGGACAGCGCGGACGTCGTACGCATGCTCGTCCGCGGGACGGGGCCGGGTTGTGAGCATCAATAGCCGTGAGACCGATGGCCGGGCGGCCTCCCGGCGAGTAGCAGAGGTATCGACGCGTGACTGGGGAAGCCGCATCTCAGTTTGACCGGGCCGGGCAAGGGCATCCCCGCCGCGGCGCCTGCCCCATCAGGCGAGGTCGACGCCAAGGGGCCGGTTTCACGCTGCTTGAACTGCTGGTCGTCGTGACGATGATTGCCATTCTGTTGTCCATCCTGCTGCCATCACTCTCGTCCGCTCGCAGTCGGATGAAGAAACTCAAGTGCTCGTCGAACCTGCGAACGGTGGCGTTCGAGTTCCAATTGTATGCGGAGGGCAATACGCCCGGAGGGCAGGGCGACAGCCAGGCGCTCGGTCCGAACCGCTTCTACATCAACGATTTTCTGGACTACTTGTATCGCATTGATGAGTACTGGGACGTGCCGGGCGTCGCCACGGCGACGATGAAGGCGTCCCGGGAAGCCATGTTGTGCCCGGCCGGCGCCTCCCAACTCACCCGGCGGGCCGGATTGCCGTGCAGCCGGGCCGCGATCGAGCCCCCGGAGGCCGTCACCTTGGGAGCCAACATGCGGCTGTATCGGGCCACGGTCGAGTTCATGGGTCGGCTCGTTCTCGCCCCCGCCGCGGCCACGCGTGTCAGGGTCGACGTCCTCCAGCATCCGTACGTCCCGTTACTCATGGATGTCGATGGCGAGGCGGCCGTGGGGCGAGGGCTGGAACCGTTCTATGCGGCGCCACCGCCCGCGGTGGACGACGAGGGTCCGTACTCAGACGGGCGGTACTGGTTTCCCTCGAAGCGCCATGGCGGGTACACCAACGTTGTGTTCGTCGGGGGGCATGTCTCGTCCACCCAACATCCTGGCGCGGAGCAGTGGGACTGGGTTTACCAGGCGGAGGTTCGCCGTTAGCGCGTCCTGCGACGCGCAGGGGCGACTGTGGTCATGAGCCTTCAACGCAGACTAACCTGGCTGCTTGCGGCGTTTGCCGGGTTCGCGACACTCGCCACCGGGGTTACGGTGTACGCCGTCCGCCTGCACGTGGAAGGGGCGCTGACCAGCGTCCAACGAACCCACGTCGAGGCGGATTGGATCGAGCGGCTGCGACTCGGCATCCGGCAGCAGCAGGTCCAACTGCACGAAATACTGACCGGGCTGGGCCGGGCGGACAAACGTTACGAGGCCCAACGAGAGGCGTACTTCGATGAGCTGCGGCAAGTGGCTCAGTTCACGCTCGGCCAGGATCAGGGCAGCTGTGCCGAGCAGATCCTGGGCTTGACGGCGCAGCTTCGCTCGGCATTCGGGGAATGCGTCGCGCTGGCGGGCGACTCTCGGGCCGATGCGGCCCGGCAACTGTACCAGGAACGAATCGAGCGTGAACTGGCGCCCGCGCTCGACCTGCAACTCAAGCAAGTCCAGCGGATGCTCGACGATTCGCGGTCGGCTGCCGTGGACGCGGTGGTGGCCACCAACACGCAGGTGCTGCTGTGCGCTTCCGTCATCGCGGTCATTGGAGTCACGCTGGTCGCGGTGGGAACGATTCTGCTGCGACGCTGGGTGCTGATGCCCATCCGGAACCTGGAAAGAGCGACGCATGAGTTCGCGCGGGGCAATCTGGCTCACCGCGTCGCCGGTTCGTCGCAGGACGAACTGGGTGCGCTGGGGGCCGCGATGAACCGGATGGCGGAGACGCTGACCAAGACGCAAGAGGACCTGCGCGTGTCGGAGGCGAAGTACCGGTCCCTGTTCGATAACCTGCGGGACGCGATGATCATCTGTGACGAGCAGGCGCGGATTATCGAATGCCGCGACGGGGAAACGGGCCTCCTCGGCCGAATCGCCCACGATTGCGAGGGGCGGTCGCTGGTGAAGCTCTGGCCGGCGGATCACGCCCTGAGTTGGTCGCACGTCATCGGTCAGGTGCTGGCCAACGGGGAGCGGGTGCGGGCGACGGACGTCCGCCTGCACGCCGGCGGGGATCCCCAGCGAGCGCTGATCGTCGATTTGATCGCGTTTCCCCTGCGTTTGGGCGCGCGAATGGCCGTGGCCATCGTGCTCCGTGATGTTACGGAGCAACGGCGCTCCGAGCGTCAAGTTCGACGTACCGAGGCGATGGAGGCGACGGTGACGCTCGCCCGCGGGGTCGCCCATGACTTCAGCAGCCTGCTGACCAGCGCCATTGCGTCGTTGTCCCAGTTGAACTCGGTGCTGGGCGATGGGCGATCGGCGGAGTTGGCGGGCAAGGCCCTGCGTGCGTGTGGCCAGGCGGTCAGCCTGTCGCGCACGCTCCTCACCTTCGCCGGCGGCGACCCGGGCAATCCCGAGCGACTGAACCTGAGCGACACCGTTGAGTTGATTCTCGAATCGCTCGACGAATCCTGGTTCGACAAGACCCGGCTCGAGACCGACCTTGATCGCACGGCGACGGTCATCATTGACCGTGATCAGTTCACAGAGATTGTGCTGAACCTCACTCGAAATGCATGCGAGGCGATGGGTGAGGGGGGAGAACTCCGTATTGCCGTGCAGCCGGGCAAACTGCCGTCCGCCGCGGATACGGACGGGCCGTCGACGCACGCCGTTCTCACCGTGTCCGACACCGGCTGCGGCATCAGCCCGGACGTGCAGGAGCGCCTGTTCGAGCCGTTCGTCACCACGAAGGAACATGGACAGCGGCGAAGCCGGGGCATGGGGCTGGCGGTGGTGTACGCGGCGGTCAAGAACGCGGGTGGCGTCATTCAGGCCTGGAACCGGCCCGAGGCGGGTGCGACGTTTTGTGTCTGGCTTCCACTGGCGGAGCCGGATCCGGTCGGCCCGCGGGTGACTCACTCGCAGACGACGGAGTGTTAGTTGGGGTCGCGGTCGGACAGCACGTAACCCACCCCGCGGACGGTGTGGATCAGTCGCGTGCGTCGATCGCCCTGCTCGAGTTTGTTGCGCAAATAATTGACATACACGTTGACCACGCCACTGTCGGTCTCGGAGTCGATCCCCCACACTTCCTGGGCCAGCTCGTGGCGAGACAGTGGTTGTTCGGCGTGCCGCATCAGGCAGGCGAGCAACGCGGCTTCACGATCCGAGAGCGCGGTTTCCTCACCGTCGACCAGAAGACTCCGTTTAAGCAGATCCAGCTCCACGCCGGCGTACCGCAGAACGTGTTGCTGTTGGGACCGGACCCGCCTCAGCAATGCTTGAAGCCGGGCGACGAGTTCCTCGGCCGCGAACGGTTTGCACACGTAGTCGTCGGCCCCGTGGGCGAAACCGCTCACGCGCTGGGGCACCGACGCCTGGGCCGTCAACATCACGATGGGGATTTCGCTGCCGTCGCGCCGCAACGCGTCCGCCAGTTCCAGACCATCCCCGTCGGGAAGCCCCAGGTCGAGGATGACGGCGTCATACGCGCGATGGTCCATCTGCTGTTTCGCCGCGGCGAGCGTGCCTGCGTGATCCGACTGCATGTTGGCGGCAGCCAAGGCATCCTGCACCGTGCTCGCCACATCATCGTCGTCTTCCACCAGTAACACGCGTGGTCTCTCGATTGCTTCCATGACGAGATGTCCGTTGCCAACGTCGTTCGCATGCCAGGCCTACGACCCACCCGCTGATTGTACGGGTCAACGGGCCGGAACCCAACCGCACCTGTGGTCTCGGATCTTCGAACCGCGGCCGAGTGCATCGTTCATGGCACACGGCGCGCCCGGAATCGAGTAGTCGAACGCCGGTACTGCGGTGATGCGCTGAACAGGACGGCATAATGATTAGACCACTCTAATAGACCGTCCGCGGAACCGGGAATCAAGTAGTGTGGTCAGTGTCGGGCCGGGAGTCGGCTGCGATTGCGAGCGTTTCTGTCGCTGCTTCCGCGCACTTGTCCTCGGCGGATGGGCGCGCGATTGCAGTCGTCCCGTACGCCGGGAGCTTCCGGCCGATCACGTCTGAACTCGGTTGTGAAAGGAGGCATTGCCATGTTGAACAGCAGGATGACAGTTTGTTTACTGGTCGGTTTGAGTATCGGCGCGATTCCCGCGCTGGCGCAGGAACTTACGCCGCTGGAAGAATTGGGTAAGCTGCTTTTCTTTGACGAGAACCTCTCCACGCCGCCGGGACAATCCTGCGCCGCGTGCCACGGTCCCGAAGTCGGTTTCACCGGTCCGATCTCGGAACTCAACGCGCACGGCGCCGTGTATCCCGGGGCGGTGCACGAACGGTTTGGCAACCGCAAACCGCCCGCCGCGTCGTACGCCGGCGACAGCCCCGTACTGTATTACGACGAGGACGAGGAGACCTGGGTGGGCGGTGTTTTCTGGGACGGCCGGGCGACCGGGTGGGTGCTGGGCGACCCGCTCGCCGAGCAGGCCCAGGGGCCGTTTGTGAATCCGCTCGAGCAGAACAACCCACACCCCATGCAGGTATGCATCAAGGTCGCGAATTCAGACTACGCCGACTTCTTCGAAGAGGTGTGGGGACCGGGCTCGCTCGACTTCGTTGACGATGTCGAGGGCACCTACGAGCGGATCGCCCGCGCCATCGCGGCCTATGAAAGGTCGCCGGAAGTCAATCCCTTCTCCTCCAAGTACGATTATTACCTGGCCGGCATGGCCGAACTCACCGAGCCGGAGGCCTGGGGGCTCAGTCTGTTCAACGATCCCGGCAAGGGCAACTGCGCGGCGTGCCACCCGAGTACACCGGGCCCGAACGGCGAACCGCCGCTCTTCACCGACTTCACCTACGACAACCTCGGGGTACCGAAGAACCTCGAGAATCCGTTCTACGCGATGCCCCGCCGGTGGAACCCGGCCGGCGAGGCCTGGATCGACCACGGGCTGGGCGGGTTCCTGATGCGGGCCGGCTTCGGGTTTGAGGTAGTCGAACCCCAACTCGGCAAACACAAAGTGCCGACGCTCCGCAACGTGGATCGGCGGCCCTCCCCGGATTTCGCCAAGGCGTACGCGCACAATGGCTTCTTCAAAACGCTTGAGGAGATCGTCCACTTCTACAACACGCGTGACGTCGCCGAGTGGCCGCCACCGGAGGTCGCGGAGAACGTCAACACGGAAGAACTGGGTGACCTCGGTCTGACACCGGACGAGGAAGCCGCGATCGTGGCGTTCATGAAGACCCTATCCGACGGCTACACGCCGGCCGTCGAGACGCGGCCCGCTCGAGCGGGCTCGCGACGCGGCTTGGCCGAATCGGTGACCGGCCCGCTGTCGGCCGGTCCGTGACGGGCCGGGCCAACCGCCACCACCCACCGGAATCGCAGGCTCGACCCGGTGGGTGCTGGGGTTCCGGACACCCGCGGGCTTCCGCCTTGGCTGGGGCTAGTAGGGCGGCTACCGTCCGGTCAATGGACGATCGACCGTCCACTGCGGTGGCCGCCATGACATTCGTATGTGAGAGCACGGGTCCGCCACGGGCCCGAACGGTCGCGACGGTTGGGTGAGTGGGGTGCGATGAACACAGGGGCAGTGCACCGTTGCTCTGCTCCTGTGTTCGCGCGCCGAGAATCGGGGCTGCCTTGACCAGGTATTGCGGGAGCCGGGCCGACGCGGGGTGGCTGAATGCGCCGGAGGACGTCCGCCTGCCGATCTGTGTGTGGCTGTGGCGGTGGTTATCGCGAGGCGGGGTGTCTCATGGCCGGCCGCGGTGGCGGACTCGGATGAGCCACGAGTCCCCACTCGCACTGGTTTGATCATCGCTGAATCAGTGGTTCTCCTTCCGGCGGGAAAGCCCGTCAACTTCTCTGGCGATTGTGCAGTATTAACTATATTTTTTACAGGTACTTGCAATAAACTCTGGAATAGTGCTCACCTCGCTTGACACCGCTCAATGTTTGGTATATGTTTGGTCTGTGAACTGAATTGAGTCGTGGAGGACGTGGAATGCCGGGAGTCCGGGCCAACGGGGAAGGTATGCGCGTGGGAGGCCCCGCCGAGGTGGTGGAACGGCTGCGGTGGATGCTGCGCGACTATCAGCAAGGCGGCTGCCGCCCTAACAGCCATTGGCCCGGTGGCGGGCGAGCGGGTGGCGGCTGGTCCGACGATGGCCGGTCCCGCGACGGCCGGTCCCGCGACGGTGGGTCCCCCGACGGTTGGCCCGGCGGTGATGAGGACCGGTCGGGTGACGGCGAGGCTGGCTCTGGCTTTCTATGGCTGCGGCGTGGGGATCGGCGCGCCGTGGTCGCCACGGGGTTGGAGGCGTTGGATGCGGCGTTGCCCTTTGGCGGGGTGCCGAAGGGGGCGGTGACGGAGATTCTGGAGGGCGCGGTGGGGGTCGGGGCAACGTCGTTTGCCCTGCGGTTGGCCGGTCGGGCGGCCGCGGCGGAACGTCCGGTGGTGCTGGTCGACGGGCCGGTTTTTTTGGGGGGAGCAGGGGGTCTTGGGACGGGCGATTTCTATCCCCCCGCGGTCGAGCGGTTGGGGTTGCGGGTGGATCAGCTCGTCGTGGTCCGGCCGCGCTGCCTGAAGGATGCGGTCTGGGCGGCGGATCAGTGTCTGCGGTGTCCGGCCGTGGCGGCGGTGATCGCCCGGTTGGACCGATTGGAGGTCGGTCAGTCCCGTCGGTTGCAGTTGGCGGCGGAGAGCGCGGGCAACCTGGGTGTGATCCTCCGGTCCCGGTGGGGGTGGCCACAATGGAATGCCGGGGGGAATGCCCAGTCGAATGCCCAGTGGCACTCGCCCCGGATCGCGCCGCGGCAATCTCCGGGGAACTCACAGAGACATGCACCGGGGAACGCGTCGCGGAACGGGCGGAAAGAACCGCGGCAAGCTTCCCCGTGGTCTTCGCAGGCGTGCGGTGACCCTGGGGTTGGGGAACATTCAGGAATCCGGGGGTGTTCAAGGGCACGGGAGCCTTTTGAGGCCTGGGAGCGTTTTTCGCGGAGTGTTCCGCGGAGTTTTGCCGCGGTGCGGATCGGGTTGGAGCCGGTCCCAATCGAGGCGGTACCAGTCGAGCCGGATGCGAATCCGAGGCTGACCGTCGGGGCCCGTGGGATTCGGTCGGTGCGGGTGAGTTTATTGAAAGTTCGCGAAGGGATGCCGGCGGGGCCCTTCTTGGTGGGGTTGGACGATGAGGCGGTTTTTGTGCCTCTACATTCCATGGTTGTCGATCGAGCGTCTGGCGTTGGAGAGCGACAGGTCGGGGCTTAGCGGGCCAGGATCGGGAGCATCGGGGCGTAACAGATCGGGGCGTGTCGAATCGGGATCGCACACATCACGAAAGGAAGCGTCGCAATCTGAAGAACCGGAATCGGGGCCTCGGCCGGTCGTGGTGGTCACGGAGCAGCGTGGCACGATGGTGGTGGTTCAGGCGAATCGGGCGGCGGCTCGTCTGGGGGTGCGGCGGGGCGTGACGCTGACCGAAGCCCGCGCGCTGGTTCCGGGGATCGAGTCGCAACATTATGACGCGGACGCGGATCGTCGCGCGCTCGAAGCACTGGCGGAATGGGCCGGTTGCCTTTCTCCGATCGTGCACATCGCGGACGACCGCTCGTTGTTGCTGGACGTGACCGGCTGCGAACGGCTGTTCCAGGGAGAGGCAAACCTGCTCGCCCGGGCGATCGAAGGGCTGCGGAGAATGCGGCCTTCGGCCGAGAGCAGGGGAGCCCGGCCGTACGACGATGGTGACTGGGCGGATCGGCGGAGAAGTGGGCGGACGGGGGGGACGGTAGTAGCCCAGGCTTCCAACCTGCATGGTGGTGGCAAGCCGGGTCCGAACAACGGTTCGTCGTATTCGAGCGAGCGCCGCGCGGGCACACGCCGGAACGTCGACGACCGAAGTGGATCGCCTGGCGGCGATCCAACCGAGGGCAGGCTGGAAGCCTGCGGTGCTTCCTTCTCCGATTTCGGCGCCGCTTGCAGCGCGCCGCCTTCGGGGGCGGGTGCGACCGGTGCGAGTCGGCCCGGCGAGACAGGCCGTCCTATTGCGAAAGGCGGTGCGGGCGGGCCGGACGCGAAGGGTGGCATGAGGGGGCAGTGTGACACGGAACGGAGAGTGTCGGAGCAGAACGTTTTGGGGCAGGGCGTATCGAGGCAGGAGCCTCCGGTGCGGGGGCGTTTGAAGCAGGACGTTTCGGACCGGGGCGTTGCGAGGCGGGGGTTTTCGGTGCGAGCGGCGGTGGCCGACACGCCCGGTGCGGCCTGGGCCCTCGCCCACGCGCATCCGAACGCCGCCCTGGTGGTCGAGCCGGGACAAACGGCGGCGGCGCTAGCCCCGTTGCCGGTGTGGTCGTTGCGAGTGGATCGGGCGACGGTCGAGTCGCTGGCCGCGGTCGGGGTGGAAACAGTGGAGGCGTTACTGCACCTGCCGCGGTCGTCGCTGGCCCGGCGGTTCGGCGACGGATTGCTGTTGCGGCTGGACCAGGTCCTGGGTGAGGCGATCGAGTTACTGACTCCGTTTCGCCCACCGCCCCCGGTGACAAGTCGGTTGCGGTTCGTGGTTTCCACGGAACGGCGGGACATTGTCGGGGAGGCGCTGGACCGGCTGTTCGCGGAGTTCTGCGAGCAGTTGGGAGTTCGCGGGGTGGGTGTGCGGCGGGTCTGCGTGACGCTCTATTGCGATGAGGGCGGGCCCTACACGTTCGAGGTCAACATGTCGCGGGCCACGCGGTCCGTCAAGCGGCTGCGATCGCTGGCCGTCGCACGGTTCGAGCAACGGCGTGTTCCCTCGCCGGTGCACACGGTTCAGGTGTGGACCCGGCAAACCGAGTCGCTGGCGGACTGGCAGGACGAGTTCTTCGAAACGGGCCAGCGGGACGCGGAAGGCCTGGCGGAACTGGTGGATCGATTGTCGGTGCGGCTGGGTCCTGATGGGGTGGTCTCCCCGGAGTTGGTGAGCGAACATCAGCCCGAAGCGGCGTTTCGATACAGCCCGGTCATGAATCAAACGACGGGATCCCCAACGACAGGATCTCGTTCGGCGAGGGCACGCAGGTCGGCGTCCCGCCCGGCGCGGAGCGACGCGACGCCAGATGGTGCAGTGACGGGTCGCGCGACGGCGTCCTCCACAGCGCGGGAAGGCGCGATGCCAGATGGCGCCATGGTGGATAATGCGATCGAGTCCCCTACGCCGAGGGACCGTGCGTCGAAAAGGCGCGCCAGTGCATCCCGTTTATCGAGGTCCCGCGAGGATGGCGTCGCCGCGAGCGTGCCCCGTGAAAATGAGGTGGCCGGGCGGAAGGTCTCGAGTGCGGGCGCAGTGGAAAGAACGGGTACCGGCGCGGGTGCGGTGGGGAGGGGGGAGTCGGCGGTGCGGGGGCGTCCGGTGCGGTTGTGGCGTCGGGCGATGGAGGTGTCCGTGGTGGCCCTGCTGCCGGCCGGGCCGCCGGCCCGATTCACCTGGCAAGGGCGGTCGCATGACGTGGTGGAGTCGATCGGCCCGGAACGGATCGAAACCGGCTGGTGGCGTGGCGAGCACATTCAGCGCGACTACTTCCGGGTGACGACGGCATCAGGCCAGCGGTTCTGGCTCTACCGCGACCACCACGGCGGCTGGTTCCTGCACGGCCTGTTCGATTGACGCCGCGGCCTTCGGCCGAGAAGGGCGAAAGTAAAAAGTAGAGAGCAAAGACTGGGGGGGGGTTGCGGCCCCGCTTCTCACTCGGCGCCGGCCGGTCTCGATGTTCCACGTCCGCAGGGTCAGCGTGGAACCCAGATAGAACGCATGCCCGGAATTGCCTGCACAGACCAGCATGCAGTCCTGATAATCGCCGTACCGCTCCAAACGCCAGTGGTCGAGACAGCCGTAGGCGGAAAACGATACGACGTACCCCACGTCGTCGGCCCGCTCGATCGTGAGGCTGCTCCCCTCGAGACCGCCATGGGTACGCCAGGTGCCGACGATATCGAGGCTCCGTTGCCGAACGGATACCGGTGGCTGGTAGGGCTCGTCGCAGGGGAGTTTTCAGTCGTCGAGTTCGGCCTCCACCCGGTCCGAGCTCTCCTGCGTTCAGGCCTCCCACCATTCGGCGGTGAGGGCTTCGGCCGCTTTGGCTTCGTCGTCCGCGTCCGGCCCCGTGTGCCGCGTTTCCCTGAGGAGTCCTGCTTCCTCGAAGAAACCCACGCGAGCAGAGCCCAAACAACCGCCCGTCGAGAAGTACGCCGCCCGACACCATTGCCCTCCGCGAATGAACTCCAAGCCACCTGACTCCCACGCGTCCGGCGCATTACCGTCTGAAAGGGAAAGGCCGAGGGTGTCTCCCAGAGCCTGGATGTCGTCTTGCGACAACTCCTTGACGTCGCATGCCACCCTCTGCGAACCGGCGCACCCGGCAATCAGGACCAGCAGAACGCCGTCCAGCGCAAGCCTTGTTCAGTTCTTTCCTGTGAGCGCGTGCGCAACTGGTCCAATCGCCTCTACGCACGCCGCGAGAGTGCCTCCCCGCACTCCGCACACACGCCCGACACGTTGCCGGTTAGATCGTATCCGCAGTTCTGACAATGCCCCTTTGGTGGCCGGCGATCGCGGTACCAGAGGATGGCGGTCGGGACGGCGACCGGTACGAACGCGAGCCAGAACGGCACGGCGACGTGCATAAACTTCGGGAGGTTGATGCAGCCGAGACGGTACTCGGGCCCGTCGATGTGCACAATGGTGAACACCCGGTGTGGCATGGCCAAGCCCCGTTCCAGGCGGATCGCCGGCGAGCCGAACAAGGTGAACGTGCTGCTCGGAAGGACTGTCCAGGCCGCGAGGAGCGGCACGCTCGCAGCCAGCCCCACCCACTTCAGAATCCGCCGTGTTCGGGCCCGTCGCATGCAGATACGATACCACAAACAGGCCGCTCAAGGCGCGAGCGGCCCCCGTGCCGTGCACGCTTGCTACACACGCCCGTTCCCGTCGGCGAAACGGAGGACACGGGGAGCGGGACGTACGCGGGCCGTCAACCGCGGTGGATGGCGGTGATCTTGCGAGCATCGGCGATCCGGCGATAATCCGCTGGGGAGGCACGTCCAATGGAAGTGTACACATCCATAGCGGGGTTGATGGCCCTGCTGCTTTTGGGGGCGTCCTGTCGCTTCGCCCAACCCCGGCCGGTGCCGGACGCCGGACCGAGCGACCACGCGGAAGACGTGAGGGCGATCACGCGGCTGACCGAGGTATGGCACGATGCGTGGCTGGCCGGCGATGCCGCCGCGCTGACCGCCCTCTGGACGGATGACCCGGTATTGATGCCGCAGAACCGCCCCGCGGTGATCGGCAAAGACGAGATCAACGCCCTGTATCAATCCGTGTTCGACGAGTACACCATCAAGGGCGAGGGCGAGCTGCTCGAGGTCGAAGTGGCCGGCGACTGGGCGTTCTACCGCAGCACCTACACGTTGACAGCCACGCCCAAGGCCGGCGGCGAACCGCTCGAAGACAGCGGCATATCCTTGTTCATTGTCAAGCGACAGCCGGACGGCACCTGGAAGATCGCCCGCTTGATCGCCAACAGCGATCAGCCGGCCCCGCCAATGAGTAGCTCGACGTTCCCTTGGCCTTTCGCCTAGAGAATGGGCGGACCTTGCCCCCCGCTGGAGACCACGAAACGGTACAACGGCCGGATGATCGTATGCGTGTGATGACCGCGCATGCGTTCGGCCCGTATTCGATGCACGGGGTGGATCGCCTGGCGGCGTTCGAGCAGGCGGCGCGTGAGACCCGCCTCGCGCTTCGACCTTCGGCCGAGACAGTAGAGCAGCAGACGAGCAGTAGAGCGCGGCCGCCGAATGGGCTCCATGTTCCGGGAGGCGGTCGATGGGGCGGACCGTCACCGCCGTGCAGTGGCACGGTTTTCTCGTGGGCTGATTTGCGGGCGGGGGTGGCATTGACTAGACTGCCGCGGTGGGGTTTGTCCCGCGACGGGCCCCGCGGTCTCCGAGTTTCACCTTTCTTGCAGGAGAGCGGCGTGACGCATCGTTCCTCGCCCCGTCATGCGACCGGCCGGAGAAGCCTGGCCACGCCGCGGTTCGCGACCGGCGGCCGCTCTTCGACGAACGCAGTGTCGCCATGGACCCGGGCGTAGAACCGACAGTACCGACCGGTCCGGGCACGTCTCGCCGACGAGTGTTGATCGGCGTCTACGTCCTCCTGTTCGCCCTGGCGCTGGCGTACTTCGGCTACCGCGGCCCGCGGCGGTGTCTGGTTCGTGTCTGTCCCGACCTCCCGGTGTTCTACGCCGCGGGGGCAGCCTGGTGGGCGGGGGAAGACCCCTACGATATGCCCGTACTCGTCCGGACTTTTCGTGAGCACGGCGGTCCACCCGACGGTTATGTTCAGATGCTGATCAATCCGCCGTGTTCGCTGCCGTGGTTCGCCCTGCTTTCGGTGTTTTCTTATCCGGTCGCCAACGTGCTGGTGTTGATCGGCAATGTCGTGCTGGCGGCAGTCATCGTCTGGCTGCTGTATCGCCTGTTCCCTGGTCAGGTGCCGACCGGTTGGGCGGGCGCGGCGTTCGTTCTGCTCGTCGTGGCGTGGGCGCCGTTGCACACGACCATCTCGCAAGGCCAGCACGCCCTCACCGCCATGACCTTGTTGCTGTGCGGCGTATGGCTCATGCGGCAGCGACATCAGTACGCCGCCGGCGCCGTATTCGCGGCGGCGGCCACGTTTCGACCGACGTTTTTCATTGTCTTGGCGCTGTGGTACCTGATCAGCGTCCGGCGGTGCGTGCGCGTCGGGATCAGCGGCGCTGTGGTCTTCGCCCTTGTCATGCTGATCGCCGTCTACCGGTTCGAGTTGGCGAACGTCGAGTGGCGCGAGGCGTGGCCCCGAAACGTGGACCTGTTCCAGCAGGACGAGATCGGTCAACACAGCGAGGGCACCGGATCCTTCGCGCCGGACCGGCCGGAACGTTTCATCATGATTAATCTGCAGCCGGTGCTGAGCACCTGGTTCGGGCGGGGCGTGGTGACGAAGTACCTCCCCTGGCTGATCGTGGTGATGGTGGCAGTCGTGGCATGGCGATGGCATCGGCGTCGGGCCGGGCCGGCGGCAACCGAGCAACTGGAACTGGTCGATCTCGCCCTGATCAGCACGCTCACCCTGCTGCCGATCTACAACCGTTTCTATTCGGCGGTTCTGCTTTTGATTCCGCTCGCCTGGGCACTGGGCGCGTGGAATGACTCGCGGTGTCGCTGGCCGGCTCGCGGCGTGACCGTTCTGCTGATGGTGTTCCTGGTTCCCGGCGTGGCCACGCTGCTCCGGCTCATGCCGCCCGGCGCGCTGCGGACCTGGTGGTCCAACTCCGTGCTCCTGCCGCATCAAACCTACTGCATACTGCTGGTAACGCTGCTGTTACTCGTGGCCGCCCGCCGCGTCACCCGGTGCGTCGTGGCGGAACGCGAGACTGTAGGAGTCATGCATCGTGCATCGTCGCCAGAACCCGGCCTTTGATCTCATTTTGCTGGTGGCGTCCGTGGCGGGGTGCGTGACGACGGTGCCCTGGCTCGCGTTACCGGCCGCCCTGGTGTTGTTTGCCTGGTTGCCGGGGCGGTCTCTGGTCAGATCGCTCGGAGGCGTGGACCGTGCGGCCGGGGCGGGGCCGGTGGCCGTCGCGGCGTCGCTCGTGTTCATCCCGGTGGTGCTGACGTGGGTCTACCTGCTCACGAACAACCGGTGGGTGATTGTGGCGGCGGTGTCGGTCGTCGATCTGCTGCTCATCGTGTTTTCGTGGAGGCGTCCCTCGGCGCCGCCGTCGCCGGCGCCGTCGCGGCGGGTTCGGTTGATTTTGCTCGCGCTGGTGCTCTGGACGGGCGGCGCGGTATTTGCGTCGTTCTGGCTTCCCTACGCGGCCGGTGGCGTCACGACGACGCGAGCCCACGATTACCTGAAGCATCACGCGGTGATGTGTTCGCTGGGGCGGCACCCGCTCCCCCTGCACAACGTCTTCTACGCCGCCGAGTCGAACACGCCCTACTACTACTATCACTACGCGTATCTCGTGCCGGCCGCGATCCGGACCATCACCGGCAATGCGGTGTCGATCGCGTTTGTGTTCGGGCTCATCGCCGCCGCGGAGGCCGCGGTGTTCATTGTCCTGGTCTTTCTAATCGCTCGGGCTGTGCTCGAATCGGACCGCGGCGCGCTGTTGAGCGCGGCGTGCGTCAGTGTGGTCGGCGGCTTCGACATCCTGCCCGTCGCCCTTCGCTTCCTCACCAGTGGTGTCATGGTGGTAACGCTCGACGCATGGTCGCCTGTCGCGTGGCGGTTTCCCAATGTGATCACCCAGTACTTCTGGTGTCCGCAGCATGTGCTGGCCGGCGTGGCGCTACTTCTCTGCGCGTACTGGCTATGGCACGCGCCGGACCAGAAGTGGTGGGTGGTGGTCGCCCCGCTGGCGGGTGCGGCGCTGTTCGGCAGCAGCGTCCACGTGGCCATCGTCGTGTTCCCGGCGGCCGCCGTGTTCCTCGTCGTCCGCGTCATCCGCGAGGCGAGGATGGAGGGCGGCCGCGCCGGGCGTCTGCTCGCGGCCATCGGGGCCATGACGGTGATCGGCCTGCTCCTCACGGGTTTGCAGGCCTACCAGTGCGCCGTCATGAACAGCCGTTACGAAGGCGGGCTCACGATGCAATGGGATCGTTTTCCCTACGCGGTGCTGGGTCGCCTGGTTCCGCCCGGGCCGATCGCGAACTTCCTGGACGCGCCGTGGATTCTGATCGTTGATCTGGGGCTCGGGGCACTGGCGTGCCTGTTCGTGACCCGGCAGGTGTGGAAGCGGCTTTTGTCGAATGCGGGAACGCAGTTGCTGACGATCTCCGCGGTGTTCGGCGTGGCGGCCTGTTTCCTGATTCGCAGCGACGTCAACAAGATCGATTATGGTCTGCGGGTGGGCGGGATCCCGGCAGCGGCGTTGGCCGCCGTCGTGGCCGGCGCCCTGTTGACGCCGGCGTACGTTCGGCCGTCGGTTCGGTGGTTGCGGTGGCCGGTGATCGTTGTTGGTGTGACGACGGGGCTTTCGGTGGGGTTGTACGAAGTACCCGCTACCGCCGGGCGCCGACTGATCGAGCGCCGTTCGGCCATGGTCGACGCGGGCGCGCTGGCGTATCTGCGTGAGCAGACGCCGCCCGACGCGGTGGTTCAGGGCGATCCACTCCGGCGGGTGGATCTGGCGGCCCTGATCGACCGGCCGCTGGGCGTGCTGGATCCCGAGTGTCCGCACGTGGTTGTGTTCCAGCCGCTCGACCCGGCCCGAATGGATTGCGCCATGGCCGACGTCGAGCGGGCGTTCACCACCAACGCGAGCGAGGTCGCCCATGAACTGCTCGCGCGGTGGGGCATCGAGTACGTGCTGGTCGGCCGCATCGAGCGGGAGCGGTTCGGCTCGCTGGATCAGTTTCGCGATCCGGCCCTGTTCGAGGTGGTCTATGCCGATGACAACGCCACCGTGTACCGGCTGATCCCCGGCGGCGGTCCGGCCGTCGATACCGACGTCGGCGGGTCGATCGACGATCGGGCTCCGCGTCCGGCGCCCGCTGAGTGAGTGCACCGCGCGCGGAACCGCCTCTGCTTGTATCGGGGTGTATCAATAAGTATGGTATATCGTGGCCCATCGCCAAACGCGGTGGAGCCGAAGATGTTGTCGTCAACGACCGGAACGGGCATTCCCCAGGCATCACGACGCGTCGAGCCCACCACGGTCGTGAACCGCAGCCGCCCGGCTGCCAGCCGCTAGAAGGAACGCCAGATGTCCAGCGGCCAGGACAACACGGAACACGTCGTGGACTTGACAATCATCGTCCCGATGTTCGATGAGCAGGACGCGATCGACTGCTTCTTTGATCGCGTCGTCCCGTTTCTTGACGGTCTCCATCGGTCCTATGAGATCCTTTGCGTGGACGACGGCAGCTCGGATCGCACGTTGGCAATGCTCGTCGCGCGGCACGAGGAGGACCCGCGCATCCGGATCGTGAGCCTTGCGCGGAACTTCGGCAAGGAGTTGGCGTTGACGGCGGGGTTACGGTACGCCACGGGTCGAGCGGTCGTACCCATGGACGTCGACCTCCAGGACCCGCCGGAGATTCTGACCGAAATGCTGGAGAAATGGGAGGCGGGGGCGGAAGTAGTATTGGCGGTGAGGAAGGCCCGTCCCGAGGACTCGACTTTTCAGCGGTTCACGGCCGCGGCCTTCTATCGGGTCTTCAACAAGATCGCCTTGTACCAACTCACCGAGAATGCCGGCGATTATTGTCTTCTCGACCGGCGCGTGGTCCGCCAGCTCAATCGGATCCGTGAAAAGAGCCGCTTCATGAAAGGACTGTTCTCCTGGATCGGTTTTCGTCGTGCCTACGTATACTTCACCCGTCCCAAGCGGACGGCCGGCCACACCAAATGGAGCGTGTGGAAGCGTTGGAACTTTGCGCTGACCGGGATCACGTCGTTCTCCACGGTGCCGCTTCGGGTCTGGAGCTACGTGGGCGGTGTCATCGCGATGCTTGCGTTTCTGTACGGTCTGTTTCTCATCCTGCGAACCCTGATCAAGGGAGTCGATGTTCCGGGCTACGCGTCACTGATGGTGGTCGTTTTGTTCATGGGCGGCATTCAACTGCTGTCGTTAGGGATCATCGGCGAGTACGTCGGGCGCGTCTACGGCGAGACCAAGGACCGCCCGGAGTTCGTGGTCCGCAGCACCTGGGGCATCGATCACACCGCGGAGTCGTGAGACGGAACGACCGCCGCGTTCGGAAACGAAGACGAAAGAACGGGGCATCGGACGGTCGCCACTCGGTCTTCGTGGGTGCTCCTTGTTCGCGCAAGCTATGTCGGATACGCGACAAGCGGGCGGCGACGTCTCTTCACCAATACATGGAATATGTCACGATAGCGGCACCATGAATACGGCTTTGCTGAAGCGATTCCGCCGAGAACGGTGTTTGCGCGCCGCTTCGGCGGCGGCGAATGAGCCGTAAGACGCGTGCTTGACCGGGTTTGTGACGCAAGTTACGATCCGGCCCTTGGCGACGGTGGATGAGGGGCATGTCTCCCGTACGCGTGGGCTGATTGAGTTACTGCTGACCGAGCTGCTGATGAGCATGCACGTTTTCCCAAAGTGGGTGAACCTACTCAAGCCCGGGTTGGCCGTAGGGCTGATCGGCGGGCCAGTCTACGCGCTGGGCGTGTTCGCGCTCGCCGCGTCGCCACGCACCACCGACGTGGGCTATCAGCCGGCGCAGCCCGTTCCGTACAGTCATGCCGTCCACGTCGATCAGCTGGGGCTCGACTGCCGCTATTGCCACAATACGGTTGAGTGGGCGGCGCATGCGGCCATCCCGCCGACGCAAACCTGCATGAACTGTCACGCCGGCATTCTGCCGGACAGCGAGAAGCTGCAGGCCGTACGACGCAGCTACGAGACCGGCCTGCCGGTCGAATGGGTTCGCGTCCACGACCTTCCGGACTACGTCTATTTCAACCACAGCGCCCATGTGCAGCGCGGCATCGGATGCGTTTCGTGCCACGGGCGGGTGGACAAGATGGAGACGGTGTACCAGGTCCACACCCTGAGCATGGGCTGGTGCCTGGCGTGTCACCGGAACCCGGAGCCGCACCTGTGCCCGCGGGATAAGATCTTCGACCTGGCCTTTGATCCGGCCAACATGAAAGAGACGGAGCGGCAAGCGATGATCCAGAGTTACAACGTCAATCCATCCACGGATTGCAGTACATGCCATCGGTAGGAAACACAAAGCCCGGCGCCATGTACTGGCGCAGTCTCGACGACCTGGCCGACACGCCGGAGTTCCGGGAATTCGTGGAGAACGAGTTCCCGAACTTCGCACCGGAGCTGTTGCGATCGTCGTCCCGCCGTCAGTTCCTGAAGCTGATGGGGGCGTCCATGGCGATGGCCGGCCTGACCGGGTGCCGCTGGCCGAAGGAGACGATCGCCCCGTACGCCCGGCGGCCGGAGCACCGCATTCCGGGCGTGCCGGTGCAGTACGCGACCGCAATGGATCTCGGCGGGCATGCCCAGGGCCTGCTGGTGACGGCTTATGACGGTCGACCCATCAAGGTCGAAGGCAATCCATCTCATCCGAACAACGCCGGGGCCACGGACGCGTTCGCGCAGGCCGGCGTGCTGGGCGTCTGGGACCCGGATCGCAGCCGGGCGATCGTGGAGCGGGTCGGCGGGAAGCCGGTAAACCGGGACTGGACGGCGTTCACTGACGCGCTCAACGCGAAGCTCGCCCCGCTGCGAAGTCAGGGCGGGCAAGGACTGTGCGTCCTGAGTGAGGCGTCGTCGTCGCCGAGCCTGGCCCGCCTCCGCGAGCGGTTGGCCGAGGCATGCCCCGGCATGCAATGGTTCGAGTATGAGCCGGTGTCGCGGGACGCCGAGCGGCTCGGGACCTGGATGGCCCTGGGGCGACCGTACCGCACGCATTTGATGCTGGACAATGCGGTGGTGATCGTGAGCTTCGACGAGGACCTCCTCGGGAGCCACCCGGCGTCAGTTCGGCACGCCCGGGAGTTCGTCACCGGCCGGTGCATCCGCCGCGATGGCAAGCGGACCGACACGCTCGAGCCGATGAACCGGCTCTACGTGGCGGAAAGCGATTACTCGATCACGGGCGGAATGGCCGATCACCGACTGGCCGTCCATCCCACGCTGGTGCCCAAGCTGGTGGCCCGGCTGGCCGCGATGCTGGCCGAACGGGGCGTGAAGCTGCCGGACGAGGTCCGGCAACTCGCCGCGAGCATTCCGGATGACCTGTCGCACCAGACCGCGGTACTGGAAGCGATGGCCGAGGACCTGCAGGCCAACCCGGGGCGCGGCGCCATCGCGGTGGGGCCACGTCAGCCGGCCGAGGTGCACGCGCTGGTCGCGCTGTTGAACGATGCGCTGGGCAACACCAACAAGACGGTGTGGTACCTGCCCGAGCCGGACGCGGACCGGCTGTCGCACGACGCGGCGATCGCCAAGCTGTCGTCGGCGATGGCGGACGGCCAAGTCGATACGCTGGTGATTCTCGGCGGCAACCCGGTCTTCGACGCCCCGGCCGACCTGGAATTCGACCGGCGTCTGGGGCTGGTGGCCATGACGATTCATCTCGGCGAGTACGAGAACGAAACGGCCGTTGCGTGCACGTGGCACGTTCCGCGGGCGCACTACCTCGAGTCGTGGGGCGACGCCCGTAGCCACGACCTCACCTTCAGTATCGTCCAGCCGATCATCGAGCCGCTGTACGGCGGGCGGACGCCGCTGGAACTGGTGGCCGTGCTGGCCGGAGAAAAGACGGTCAAGCCCTATGATATCGTCCGCGAGACGTTCAAGGGCGTGAGTGAACGGGCGGGGAAGGGCTTCGAGAACTTGTGGGCGGAATCGCTGTGCAACGGCGCGGTGATCGACCAGAAACGGCCGCCGCTGAACCAGAAGCCGGTGACCGGCGAATGGGTGGCGGGGCTGTCCGCACTGATGAGCTGGCCGACAGCGCCGATCGAAGTGGTGTTCCGGCCGGACGCGAGCGTCTACGACGGCCGCTTCGCGAACAACGGCTGGCTTCAGGAGATGCCGGATCCGCTGACCAAGCTGACCTGGGACAACGCGGCCCTGATGAGTCCCGCCACGGCCCGAGGCCTGAACGTGCGATCGGGCGACATGGTCAAGATCGACTGCAACGGCCGGTCGTTGGAGATGGCGGCCTTCGTACTTCCCGGCCATGCCCCGGACACGGTTACGCTGCCGCTGGGCTACGGCCGCACGGTGGTCGGCCGGGTCGGCGAAAGCACGGGTTTCAATACCTACGCGCTGCGTGCGACGCGGGGCATGCACATGGCTACCGGGGTCACGGTGACGCGGACCGGCCGCACCTACCCACTGGCCACCACGCAGGATCACCATGCGATGGAGTCGCGGGTAGGTGACGCCGAGAAGGCGGCCCGGGTGCCGAACCGCATCCTGCGTGAAGCGACGCTGGCCGAGTACGTGCACCGTCCCGAATTCGCGAAGCATCCGCCGGGTCATCACCCGTTGCCGCTGGTTTCGCTATGGGAGGAGCATACGTTTCCCGACAAGCCGCGTTGGGCGGTGTCGATCGATTTGAACGCGTGCATCGGGTGCAGCGCGTGCGTGGTGGCGTGCCAGGCGGAGAACAACATCCCGGTGGTCGGCAAGGACGAAGTGTCCCGTGGCCGGGAGATGCACTGGATCCGCGTCGACCGCTACTTCAAGGGCGCGGTGGACGCGCCTGCGGTGGCGCACCAGCCGGTGGCGTGTCAGCAGTGTGAGAACGCCCCGTGCGAGCAGGTGTGCCCGGTGGCCGCGACGGTTCACAGTCAGGAAGGGCTCAATGACATGGTGTACAATCGTTGCATTGGGACCCGGTACTGCTCCAACAACTGTCCGTACAAGGTTCGGCGATTCAACTGGTTCAACAACTACAAGGACCGGGAGGACATCGAGAAACTGGGGTTGAACCCGGAGGTGACGGCCCGCAGCCGCGGCGTGATGGAGAAGTGCACGTTCTGCGTGCAGCGGATCTCGGCGGTGAAGATCGCGGCGAGGAACGAGGGCCGGCCGATCGCCGACGGCGAAATCACGCCGGCATGTGGCCAGGCGTGCCCGTCCCGCGCGATCGTGTTCGGCGATCTGAACGATCCGAAGAGCCGGGTGGCGAAGGCGCACGCGGCCGACCGTGCGTACGTGCTGCTGGACGAATTGAACATCAAGCCGCGGACGAAGTATTCGGCGCGGATCCGCAACCCGCGGTCCGGGCTCGACGCGAGTCCGCCCGCGGCGCCGGCCGGTGATGGCGATCACGGTCAGGCGCACGGGTAGGTCGGCGCGGCGGGGACGGCAGCGCGGGGTGACGAGACAAGAGCCATGACGACGGTTCCGGTCAACCAGGTTGCGATCGACAACACGGTGGAAGATCCCACCAGGCGTGCGCCGCTGGTCGTGGGGGCAAACGATTTCACCACCGTGACGGACACGGTCTGCGGGTTGGCGGAGCGGCGCCGGCCGCCCAAGGCGTGGTACGTGGCGTTCGGCTGCTCGTCGGCTCTGACCGGCGTGTTGTTCCTGATGATCGGGTACCTGTTCGCCACGGGCGTCGGCGTGTGGGGGGTGAACAACCCGGTGGGCTGGGGCTGGGCGATCGTCAACTTCGTGTTCTGGGTCGGGATCGGTCACGCGGGCACGTTGATCTCGGCGATCCTGTTTCTGTTCCGTCAGAAATGGCGGACGAGTATCAACCGGTTCGCCGAGGCGATGACGATTTTCGCCGTCATGTGCGCGGGGATCTTTCCAGGCATTCACCTCGGCCGCGTCTGGGTGGCATACTGGATGGCGCCGTACCCGAACCAGATGGAGATATGGCCGAACTTCCGCAGCCCACTGCTGTGGGACATGTTCGCGGTCGGCACGTATGCCCTGGTCTCCACCATGTTCTGGTACATGGGCATGATCCCGGACCTGGCCACGCTGCGGGACCGGGCGACGACAAAAATCCGCGCGGTTGCGTATGGCATCCTCGCGCTGGGCTGGCGCGGTTCGAACCGGCAGTGGTTGCGGTACGAGCGGGCGTACCTGCTGCTGGCGGCGCTGGCGACGCCGCTGGTGTTGAGCGTGCACTCGGTGGTGAGTTTCGACTTCGCGGTGGCGCAGGTGCCCGGCTGGCACACCACGATTTTCCCGCCGTACTTCGTGGCCGGGGCCATCTTCAGCGGGTTCGCGATGGTGATGACGTTGATCGTCCCGGCCCGGCAGTTCTTCGGGCTGAAAGAGATTATCACCATGCGGCACCTGGACAACATGGCCAAGATCATGTTGGTGACCGGCTCGATGGTGGGCTACGCGTACGGGGTCGAGTTCTTCATCGCGTGGTACGGCGGCAATCCGTACGAGGCATTTGCGTTCGTCAGCCGGGCGCTGGGCCCGTACGCCTGGGCATACTGGATCATGGTGACGTGCAACGTGTTGTCGCCGCAACTGTTCTGGTTCAAAAAGTGCCGGTCGAACGTGTGGATTCTCTTTGGCATCTCCATCGTGGTGAACATCGGGATGTGGTTCGAGCGGTTCGTGATCACGGTCACCTCGCTGAGTGCGGACTTCCTGCCGTCGAGCTGGGACTACTATTCGCCGACGATCGTGGACATGCTGACGTTCGCCGGCAGTTTCGGGTTGTTCTTCACGATGTTCCTGCTGTTCGTACGCTACCTGCCGATGGTGGCGATGGCGGAAGTGAAGAGCGTCATGCCGCAGGCGCAACTCGTCCATGGCGAGCATCGCGGCCTGGGCGACTACTGGGGCGACATGCCGGAGCTGCACGTGGAAGGACTCCATGACAGAGGAGGGCAATCGTGACGCGGGCCGCGGAATCCCAGTCGGGCATTGACGACGCCCTGTGGGGCTATCTCGTGGAGTTCGAGTCGGCGCTCGCGTTGATCGAAGCGGCCGAAAAGGTCCGCGACGCGGGGTATCGACGATGGGACTGCCATACGCCGTTTCCCGTGCACGGGCTGAACGATGCGATGGGCCTGAAGGCGACGCGGCTGCCGCTGATCGTGTTCGGAGCCGGGCTGACCGGGGCGATGGTCGGGCTGGCGTTGCAGTGGTGGACCAACGCGGTCAACTATCCGTTCCTGATCAGTGGAAAGCCGTACTTTTCGCTGCCGGCCAACATCCCGGTCACGTTCGAGTTGACGATCCTGTTCAGTGCGGTCGCGTCGTTCCTCGGTATGTTGCTCCTGAACGGGCTGCCGAGGTGGTACCATGCGTTGTTCCGCAGCCGGCGGTTCCGGCGGGTGACGGCGGACCGTTTCTTCATCAGCATTGAGGCGGTGGACCCGAAGTTCGACCGTGATCGGACGCGGACGTTCCTGCAGTCGATAGGCGGTACGACCGTCGAAGCCGTGACGGACGAGTAGTGATGCCGAAGTGGATGAAAATCGCGCCGGTGTTCGTGATTCTGCTGGCGTTTCTGCCACCATTGCTGGTGGCCCGCGCGCGGGTGGTCAAGTCGAGCCAGCCGCGGATCCACTTGATTCTGGACATGGACGATCAGCCCAAGGCGAAGGCGCAGCAATCGAACTCGCTGTTCCGGGACAATCGCGCGATGCGGCCCCCGGTGGCCGGCACGATCGCCCGCGGCGATCTGGAGTTGGACGACGCGCTGTACCGCGGCAAGGTCGACGGCGAGTGGGTCACCTCGATCCCGCTGCCGGTGACGCCGGAACTGATGGAACGCGGCCGGGAGCGGTTCCGGATCTATTGTGCCCAGTGCCATGGGCTGGACGGGTACGGGCGGGGGCCGGTGGCGCGGCGTGCCGAGGAGATCGGCGGTCCGTGGGTGCCGCCGGCGTCGTACCACGACAAGATAGTCCGGGAGCGACCGGTGGGGCACCTCTACAACACCATCACCAACGGCATTCGAACCATGGTGCCGTATCGCTGGCAGATTCCGGACGTGAGAGATCGCTGGGCCATTGTTCTGTACGTTCGGGCCCTGCAGCGCAGTCAACACGCGAACCGGCGGGACATGCCGCCGGAATACTGGAATGAACTGACGCGTCGGGAACCACCGGCGACCGGGGAGGACTCACGTTGAACACGCCGCCAGACACTTCGCCCGACGACCGGCGGTTTGACGACCTCGCCCCGCGGGTGATCCGCGTGGCAGGCGTGGTGGGGGCGGCGGGCCTGGTGGTGGCGGCCGTGCTGGCCATGGTGTTGGCCGACGGCCGGAACCGGTTCTTCCACGCGTACCTGGTGAGCTTCGCGTATTTCCTGAGCCTCGCCCTCGGCGCGTTGTTCTTCGTGCTTCTGCAGCACGTGACCCGGTCCGGTTGGAGCGTGGTGGTGCGGCGGATAGCGGAGGTGGTGGCCAGCGTGATGCCGTTGCTGGCCGTCCTGGCGATTCCGGTCGTGATCGGCATGCCCCAGTTGTACAACTGGACGCACGCGAGCGCGGTGGCCCATGATTCTCTACTGCAATCGAAGCAGCCGTGGTTGAATCGCCCGTTCTTCATCGTGCGGCTGGTGATCTGCTTCGCCGTATGGAGCGGGCTGGCCCGGTACTTCTTCCAGCGGAGCGTGGCCCAGGACGCGACGGGTGATACGGCGCTGACGATCCGGATGCAGCGCTTCAGCGCTCCGGCGATGTACTTGTTCGGCATCACGCTCACGTGTGCCGCTTTCGATTTGTTGATGTCACTGGACCCCCACTGGTACAGCACAATTTTCGGCGTGTACTACTTCTCCGGCGGCGTGGTGGGCTTCTTCGCCTTGTTGATCCTGTTGGCGTACAGTTTGCAGCGGGCAGGCCGGCTGCAGCGGGCGATCACCCGCGAGCACTACCACGATCTGGGCAAGCTGGTTTTCGCGTTCACGGTTTTCTGGGCGTACATCGCGTTTTCGCAGTACATGCTGATCTGGTACGCGAACATGCCGGAAGAGACGCAGTGGTTCTTGACGCGCCAGACGGGTGGCTGGGTGACGGTCAGCCTGCTGTTGCTGTTGGGGCATTTCGTGCTTCCCTTCCTGGCGTTGATCTCGCGGATCCCCAAGCGGCGGCGGTACGTGCTGGTGATCCCGGCGGTCTGGATGCTGGTGATGCACTGGGTGGATATCTACTGGCTGGTCATGCCGGGTGTGCAGGTGGCGGACCTGCCGGCGGGTACCGTGCCGTTCGGTCTGATGGACATGGCGTGCTTTATCGGCTTGGGCGGACTCTTCATCGCCGGGGCCGCCCATCGGGCCCGGGGCCGCGCCCTGGTGCCGGAGCGGGACCCGCGGTTGCTTGAATCGCTCACCTTCGAGAACGTATGAAAATGGCCTCCACCGGCACGAATCAAGATCCAAGCGTTTCCACGACGGTCCTGGTCGGCGTCATCGGGGTGATCGCCCTGACGATCAGCATTGTCGGGGTGCAGGCCCTGTTCTATAAAGAAGAGGGCGACATTACGCAGCAGTACACCTTGACCCCGAGCCCGGTCCGGCAGTTGTGGGCGGAGCAGGAGGTCGCGCTGGAGGAAGGTGCGATCGAGGAGGAGGACGGCCAGGAAGTGGTTCGAATCCCAATTGCCCGGGCGATGGAGTTGGTGGTGCAGGAAATGGCGGCCGGACCGACGGACCACGGGCCGGCGGGTCAATCGAGAATCGAGGGATCGCCATGAAAAAGGCAAGTTGGCTGATCGTAACCGCGGTGGCGGCGGCCGGCGCGATCGCGGCGCCGCCGGTCGACGTCCCGCCGCCGGGGGGGACGCCCGGGTCCAAGGATCGGACCGAGAGGCTCCCCGGGGGGCTGGAAGGCGTGGAGGTCGTCGAGCATTTGAACGAGCCGTTACCGCTGGAGTTGTTCTTCAAGGATGACGAAGGGCACACCGTCCGGCTGGGCGACTACTTCAACCAGGGCAAGCCGGTCATCCTGACCCTCAACTACTTTCGCTGTCCGATGTTGTGCACGTTGCAGCTCAACGGGATGGTCGATGCCCTCAAGGAGTTGAAGTGGCTGCCCGGCGAGGAATTCGAGCTGGTCACGGTGAGCTTCGATCCGACGGAGACGCCGCGTCTGGCCAGGGCCAAAAAGGAGTCGTACATCGGTATGTACGGCGACATTCGGGCGGCGAAGGGCTGGCATTTCCTCACCGGTCAGCAGGATGCGATCAAGGCGTTGACGTCGGCCACCGGGTTCGGCTACCGCTGGAATGCCGAGCGGCAGGAGTACGCGCACAAGGCGGTGCTGATGATCTGCACGCCGGACGGTCTACTGTCCCGGTACATCGGCAACGTGCAGTTCGACCCGTCGACGCTGCGCCTGTCGCTGGTCGAAGCGGGGGCCGGCAAGATCGGATCGCCGTTCGACCAGTTCCTGCTGTATTGCTTCCACTATGATGCCGCCTCCGGCCGTTACGCCCCGGCCGCCATGAACATCATGCAGGTGGGGGCCGTGTTGGCGGTGGTCGGCGTCGGAGCGCTGGTCATCGGGCTGCGGTTTCGCAGCGGACGCGGCAGGACCGGCTCGGTGGGTTCGAGCGCGGCGGATTCGGATGTTGGGCCTTCGGAGTCGCAGTGATCCTCGCCGCGGAGAGACGCAGGCATGCTCGGTCAGAATGAAGGCACCTTTTGGTTACCCGCTCGCGCATCGACGGCGAGCGAGACCGCGGATGCGCTGTTCTATTTCATTTTCTACCTCGCGCTCTTCTTCTTCGTGCTGATCGTGGTGTTGATGGTCGTCTTCGTGATCAAGTACCTGCGCCGCGAGGGGCGTCGTCCGGAGAAGAGCGCCTCGCACAACCTGACGCTGGAGGTGACCTGGACGGCGATTCCGCTGATCCTGGTGATCATCATCTTCTACATCGGCTTCACCGGTTTCGTGAAGTTGCGGACACCGCCGGAGAACGCGCTGAAGATCAACGTGTACGGGCAGAAGTGGAGCTGGGAGTTCGAGTATCCCAACGGGCACCTGGATTCGGTACTGCACGTGCCGGTGAACCAGGACGTGGCCCTCGCCCTGCAGTCGCTGGACGTGATCCACAGTCTGTACATCCCGGAGTTCCGGGTCAAGATGGATGCCGTGCCCGGGCGGACGAACAAGATGTGGTTCCGGGCTACGCGGACCGGTGAGTTCACCATCTTCTGCGCCGAGTACTGTGGCACGGGTCACTCCGACATGCTCACGACCTGCGTCGTGCACGACGAGGGCGGGTTCAAGGAGTGGCTGGCGAATGCGGATCCGCTCAAGCGGTTGACGCCCGAGCAGTACGAATCGTATCTCGTGGACCCGGCCGCGTTCCTGGCCGCGAACCCCGAGTTCGAAGGGCTCGAGAGCCCGATTGAAATGGGACGCCGGCTGTACGCGAAGAAAGGGTGCGGCCAGTGCCACTCCGCGGACGGGGCGGCCAGTACCGGGCCGACGTTCAAGGGGATCTTCGGCGAGTTGCAGAAGCTGGCGGACGGCACGGACGTTACGGTGGACGAGAACTACATCCGGGAATCGATTCTCGAGCCGCAGGCCAAGGTGGTGGCCGGCTACGAGCCGGTGATGCCGACCTACAAGGGTCGCTTGTCCGACCGGGACATCAACGCGTTGATCGCGTACGTCGAGAGCTTGAAGGGGGGCTGATCCGGGCTGGAGCGGCGAGGGATGACGAGGTGACGAGGCGGCGGTCGGATGCCCGGCCCGCCGCGTTCATGGGAGTCGGAGCCGCCTGCCGCGTGCGGGGCGGACGGAAGTGATGAGTATGTCGCAGTCAACAACGGTCGCGGGAGCCGTGCCAGGCGCCGGCGGGTGGGAGGACAACTACCTCACCCATCGCACCGGCCTGCTGTCGTGGCTGTTCACGTTGGACCACAAGCGTATCGGGGTCATGTACCTCGCGGCGATTCTGGCGTCGTTTTTCCTGGGCGGGATATTCGCGATTCTGGTCCGTACGGAATTGCTCACGCCCGGGCCGACAATCGTCAAGGCCGACACGTACAACCAGTTCTTCACGCTGCACGGGGCGGTCATGATCTTCCTGGTCATCATTCCGGGCATCCCGGCGGCGTTGGGGAACTTCGTGTTGCCCATCATGCTGGGGGCGAAGGACGTCGCCTTCCCGCGGTTGAACTTGTGCAGTTTCTATCTATGGGTGTTCGGGGCCCTGTTTTTCGTGCTCACCATGGCGACGGGCGGCCTCGACACCGGCTGGACCTTCTACACGCCGTACTCGACGAGCACGAACACGAGCGTCATCGCGGCCACCTCGGGCGCGTTCGTCCTCGGGTTCAGTTCGATCTTCACGGGGCTGAACTTCATCGTGACCATTCACAGGCTGCGGCCGCCGGGGATGACCTGGTTCCGAATGCCGCTGTTTCTCTGGTCGTTGTACGCGACGGCGATCATCCAGATGCTGGCCACGCCGGTGCTGGGCATCACGCTCGTGCTGCTGGCGGTGGAGCGGGCGTTCGGGGTCGGGTTCTTCGACCCGGCCCTCGGCGGCGACCCGGTGCTGTTCCAGCACTTCTTCTGGTTCTACTCGCACCCGGCGGTGTACATCATGATCCTGCCGGCGATGGGCGTGGTGAGCGAACTGGTCGCGACGTTCAGTCACAAGCATATCTTCGGCTACAAGGCGATCGCGTACAGCAGCATCGCCATTGCCCTGTTCGGGTTCATCGTCTGGGGCCACCACATGTTCGTCAGCGGGCAATCCGGGATTCTCACCGTGATCTTCAGCCTGCTGACGTTCAGCGTATCGATCCCGTCGGCCATCAAGGTGTTCAACTGGTTGGCCACCATGTACAAGGGGTCGATCAGCCTGGAGACGCCCATGTGCTATGCGTTGGCGTTCATCTTCCTGTTCGGGATCGGCGGGTTGACCGGGCTGTTCCTGGGCGCCCTGAGCACGGACGTGCACCTGCACGATACGTATTTCGTGGTCGCCCATTTTCACTACACCATGATGGGCGGAACGATGATCGCGTTTTTCGGCGCGTTGCACTACTGGTGGCCGAAGATAACCGGTCGGATGTACAGCGAATTGTGGGGGCGGCTGGCGTGCCTGATCGTGTTCGTCGGGATGAACGTCACCTTCTTCACCCAGTTCGTGATGGGAGCCCATGGGATGCCGCGGCGGTACTTCAACTACCTGCCGAAGTTCGCCCCGTACCATCGGTTGTCGACGATGGGATCGTACCTGCTGGCGATCGGTTTCGTGATCATGGCGGCGTACCTTATGCACTCGTTGTTCCGAGGTCGTAAGGCGCCGAGTAATCCGTGGGGTGGCGGAACGCTGGAGTGGCAATGCTCGTCGCCGCCGCCGCACAACAACTTCGACGAGCCGCCGACGGTCGGCGACTGCTACGACTACCGCGGTCTGGAGTACGATCCGGAGGTTGGCGGCTACGTGTGCCAACCCGCCGGTGCCCAATCAGGGCAGTAGGAATCAGACGCATGGGGCATGGTAACCCAGCCGGAGGTTCGGCGATCCACGATCACCCGCCGCATCTGGCCCACCATTTCGACACGGAGCAGCAGCAGTTCGACGCGTGCAAGCTCGGCATGTGGCTGTTCCTCGTTACCGAGGTCCTGCTGTTCGGCGGGATGTTCTGTGCCTACGCCGTCTACCGTGCGAACCATCCAGAGATATTCTATTACGTCTACCAAAAGAAGTTCCTGTCCGTGACGCTGGGCGGGATCAATACCGTCGTGCTGATCGTCTCCAGTTTCACCATGGCCATGGCTGTCCGGTGTGCCCAGGTCAAGCAGCGGCAGGGGCTGATCGCGTGCCTGATCCTGACGCTGCTCTGCGGGTGCGGGTTCATGGCGATCAAGGGCATCGAGTATCAAAGCAAGTGGAAGCACGGCCTGCTGTGGGGCACCAAGTACGAACCGCACCTCGATCACGGTGGCGCGGGACACGGTGACGGCGGACACCGCAACGAAGAACACAGGGTCGCCGATGCACACGCCGGTCCGGGCGCGGGGCTCGATGGAGGTCACCCGGCGGAGGCGGCGACGCCGCCCGCGGACGCGGTGCCCGCGGACGAGAAGTCGACGGTGGCCCCCTCCGCCGTGGGCCCGGGCGGGCTTGTCAATCCGACGGGGTCCGCCGGTCGAGACCATCGCGGCGTGCCCGAGGATGCGCCGTACAACGTCCATATTTTCTTCGGGATCTACTTCTCGATGACCGGGTTGCACGGCGTGCACGTGCTGGCCGGCATGGCCGTGATCACGTGGCTGCTGGTGCGATCGGTCCGGGGCGACTTCGACGGCGGGTATTTCACGCCGGTCGACCTTGGGGGTCTGTACTGGCACCTGGTGGACTTGATCTGGATTTTCCTGTTCCCGCTGCTCTACCTGATTCACTGACCGGTGCCGGTCGGCGCGATCCGACGGGTGGTGTGGCGGCGTGGGACGAGACGAGGAATCGACGAGGGAACAGATGGGGCAGTCCGACACATCGCTGGCGTCGAGTCCTGCGCGGGGCGTGTCCGGCGCCGCGGCGGCCGCGGCCCATGATGGTCACGGCGGCCTGGTTCATATCATGCCCGTGTGGCTGCTGGCCGGCGTTTGGCTCGCGTTGATGGTGCTGACCTACCTGACGGTGAAGGCCACCGCCATTGATCTCGGCGATTTCAACCTCTGGCTGGCCATGGTCATCGCGACGATCAAGGCCACGCTGGTGGCCTTGTATTTCATGCACTTGCGTCACGACAAGCCGTTTCACATCATTGTGTTTGTCGGCGCGCTGGTGTTTGTCATGTTGTTCGTCAGCTTGACGCTGATGGACACGAAAGAGTATCAACCGTTGCTCGATCAGGGCCCGGCGCCCAAGGTCAGACCGCTATGACGAGCCAGGCCAATCCCGGACCGGCGCCTTCGTCGGACGGTCCACCGCCGGGCGATCGCCCGTCGGATGGTTCACCGTCGGGCGGTTCACCGCCCGCGTCGGCCAGTCGGGCGGCCGGCACGCTGGGGATGTGGCTGTTTCTCGGTTCGTTGTCGGTGTTGTTCATGGCCAGCATGGCCGGTTATTTGGTTGTCCGGTCGCGGGCGGCGTCGTGGCCGCCGCCGGACATGCCGCGGTTGCCGTGGGGGCTGTGGGTGGGGACGGGCGTTTTGCTGGTCAGTGGGGTGACCATGCATATGGCGTTGCGGGCGGTCCGGCGCGACGATCAGGGGACGCTGATCGGGGCGATGATGATCACGACGCTGCTGGGGGTGGTGTTCGTGGCCGTCCAGGCGATGAACTGGGGCTGGCTGATCTGGATTCAGCGAGCCAGCCTGGACTCCGGGCTGTACCTGTTCACCTTTTTCCTGCTGACCGGCCTGCATGCGGCCCATGTTTTGGGCGGGCTGGCGTACCTGGGGAGGGTGACGGCGAAGTCATTTCAGGGCCGGTATTCATCGGTTTGGCATCCGGGGGTGCGGTACGCGTCGATGTACTGGCATTTCCTGGAGGTTGTTTGGATCGTGATGTTCGTGCTGCTGTTTCTGGTGTAGGGTCCACGGCGCAAGGACCCTGATGGGCGTTTCGCCAGGCCGGGCCGGGCCGACGGCCCTGCGTCGAGTCCTGTGAGCACACACCTATCCCGCAACGCAAGCGATGGTCGTTAACAGCATCGGCTCGAATCGTTGGATTTCGTTGGTGCCGACCGCGAATTGTCCGTTTTGCTCCAACATGGGCCCGTGCAGATAAGGTAGAGCACTCTTAGCTTGGGGCCATTGGGCCGGCTGGCGATGCCGGGTTGCCTGCGTGGATGTACATGTCCGGCGTCGGCTCCCCGATGCCGGGTTGTCGGGTGGTGTATGCGTCCGGCGTCGGGTTCACGAAGCGGGGTGGCCCGTGGGTGCACATGGCTGGCGTCGGATCCCCCATGCAGTGGCGGGGCGCTGATCATGTGCGGTCTTGGTGCCTGTTTGACGAAACCGGGGTGGCGTTGCCATCGGGATGGCGGTGCCGCCGGGGCGGTGATGCCGGGGGTGGTGTTGCCCAGGTGAGATCCCGGTTGCGATCCCGCGATTTCTGGCATTGGTTTCCGCTGCGCGTTGCCGTGTTCGGGGCGGGTGCTCAGGTGTTCCGTGGGCTCGGATGGCCGGGTTGCTGGGGTACGCCGGGTGGTTCGTGGCGTGTTAGCATGCGAACCGGCGAGGATTGGCCTGAATGATGGGGGAAGGGGCGGAGCTCGAGCGGCTGGAAATCGGGTCCGCGCCACCGGTTCTGACAGATGCAGACGGGTGTGCATCTTGACTCCACGTCGTCGATCTTTAAACTCAGGGGGTTCCGGCATTGCGTGGTCGAGTGGGCTCCGCCGCGGCCGCCCGCCGGTCGAACAAGTGAATATTCCCCGATAGCTCAATTGGTAGAGCGAGCGGCTGTTAACCGCTAGGTTGTAGGTTCGAGCCCTACTCGGGGAGGTTGAGGCCGGTATCGAGCACGATGCCGGCCTGATTCTTGCGATCGGCAAGTCGTGATCATCGTAGCCCATAACTCGTTGTCGCAAAGGGATATGGGAAATGCCGCCCGCCCACGCCATCAACCCGACGCTCTCGCCTGTTAATCGCAACGCGCGAGGTAGGGGCGATTCGGGGCCAAACTCTCGAACTCTCACCGCCGAGAGCCGGTACGGGTTAACAACGTCGATTGGAAAGGGGTGTGTCCAGAGTTTCGCTGAGTTGCAGCGCCTGATCCGGCCGACGGAGGTTGCGGCATGAGTAAGCCCGCACCCAGCACGGCCCCATGGGCGATCGTCATCGCCGGCCCCAACGGCGCGGGGAAGACCACGTTCGCCCGCGAGTTCCTGCCGGCCGAGGGCGACTGCCCCACGTTCATCAATGCCGACCTGATCGCCGAGGTCAACGCCCGGTCGCGGAACGGGCGACCATCCAGTTCACACCAAACCCCGGGCAAGAGGGCGCCCGGGGTTGTTCATTTTATCGCCTGGATTCGCAAGGACTTACGGCCGGGGCCGGATCGCACCGGGCGGCCAGAAAGCGCGCCTTGAGACGGCTCGCACGGCCAGCAGCTGGTCGACGCGTCGTTTCGGCCCGCCGCGCTCTCGGATTCTCTGTTAACAGCGCACCATCCTGTTTACACTCGGGAGAGAATAGGCGGATGCCGTCACTATGCCTGGAGGCAGCAAGTTGGATCCTCTTGGAAAGCCATTCGAGCAAATCACCGCCGACGATTTGAAGACCCTAATCGGAGAGCGGGAATCGCAAAAACTGGAGTTCAAAAGGACATTCGCTGATCCAAGTGACTTGGGCGAGCAGCACGGCGTCGAGAGGGGCAAGACGGCCGTGAGCAAGAAGACCAAGAATCGCGAGATCGCCAAGGACATCGCAGCCATGGCAAACGGTGGTGGCGGGCACATCATCGCAGGTGTTCAAACCAAGAACGAACGAGCCGTAGACTTCATCAACGTGGAGGATGCAAATATGCTCGAAGCTACCTTGGTCGACGTCGCTGCGGAACATATTACACCGCTTTTGGACGGCCTGAGATGCAAACGGATCAATGTCGAGGGTTGTGACGTATTCGTGATCCGTGTCCCGGATACACGTTCGAAACCTAGGGGCTGCCGCTGGATAGGTAGCCAGAAGCGTGACCAGCATTGGGTCCGTTTCCCAACGCGAATGGAAGATCACACAACATTCATGACGGTCGGTGACGTCCACCAAGCTGTGCTCGAGGCACCCATGCGCCGCGACATTCAAGACATGAAGACCCAACTGCAGACGAAAGAGCTGAAAGCAGAAGACGTTCTGCAGTGCGGAGATCCTGATCGCGTGGCCCGTTACTTTGAGGCTCTATTCAGGGTACGACTGAAGGCCTCCCCACAGTTGAGAGCAATTCGCATGACGGCAATGCCTCTGCCGCTTCTGACCCGGGCGCCACTTGGAGACCGCGACACTGAAGTTCGGGACGCTATTTCATCCATCGCTATGCACGATTATCGTGGGTGGGGCATAAACGCGCCGGCGGACCCGCGTGACGAGGAATACGGCCTCATAGTAGAGGACCGACGAAAAGCGTGCATGCTGATTCTCGCGCGGAACGGCTTTGCGGAGTTTTCTGCTAGCGTGGAGACGCAAGACTTCTTGATGTCCAGCGGTGGGCGTCGATCCGAATTGATATACGTCCTGGAGCCTCAAGCAGTCATTGGGTACTCGAAGGCCTTCGTCTCATTCGTTCGCGACTATAGCACGTATTTGCCAAGCGTCGATCGGTTCAGGTTTATTGTTGCGTTCTGGAATTGCAGCGGATTGAAACTCTGTGCTTCTCCGCCAGGTTCGCTGGAACGCCTCGACATCAACGCGTCACATTTCGACCATACGCGATTGCGTGGAAATCGAGTTGTATGCCGATCCGTCGAAGTGTCGTGCGGCGCGATAGAGGATGCGGAGCGGCAACTAGTTGAGCACGTGTTCAAGGCATTTCGCTACGATCCTGCCACCGTTGAAAGATTCCTCGAGGATGGCAAGTTTGCGTAAGACAAATCGCCACGTGAGCGCGCATGCCGTATGTCCATCGCATCCCGTGGGGGGTGGCGCTTCAGAGTATCTGTAAACTCGGTGCTGGCGTGACTCCGATTCCATGCTTCTACCCGGCCGCGGCGAGAGGGACAACCTCACCGCGAAGCACGTTCAGTTTTTCCAGATCACCCGGCGTGATCTTGATGCCTCGCCAGCGTCCGGACACGTCCACCAGCACCGCATGAACCAGCGACAGGCCCGACTGCTCGCTGGCCATCGGGCCGATCACCTTGGTCCGCCGCCGCGCCTCCTCGATCAGCCGCTCGAGCGTGTTGCTGGTCCGAACGCGACGCCGGTGCGACTCCGGCAGCTTCAAACACGTGATGCACGCCTCCAGGCTCTTGGCCAGGCACGCCAGGCGTTCGGGTAGCGGTCCTGATAGTCGGCGATCAGCTTGCCACCGCGGGCCAGGCCCTGCTCGTACGTCGTCGCCCGGAAGATGCGGTGGATCTGCTTTTTCATCTCCCCCTGAACGCCACGCGGCAGCTTGCTCAGGATGTTCCGCATCTTGTGGGCTTGGCACTTCTGCGGCAGGCTCGTCGGCCAGACCGCCTTCAGCGCCTTGCGCAGGCCGGGACAATCGTCGCTGCAGTACAGCAGCGGAGGCCGCAAGCCACGCTCGGTCATGTCGCGGAGGAACCCCAGGCACGCCTCGTAGCTCTCGCGATCCCCCAGATCGACATGCAGCAGGACCTTCCTGCCGTCCCACAGAATCCCGTACGCGAGCAGCACCGGCTGCTTGGCGTCCCGTTCTGGGTCCAGCTTGAGGTGCATGCCATCCACGAACAGGTAAAGCAGGTCCACGCCGGCCAGGCTGCGCTTCCGCCAGGTATCGAAGTCCTCGTAGATCTGCTGGGCCACCCGACTGGCCGTGGCCGGCGAGACGCCCTCGTCCTCGAAAACCTGCTTGAACGTGTCGCTGATGTCCCGCACGCTCAGGCCCTTGACGAACAGGGTGGGCATCATGGCGTCCAGCGTTTCGCTGCGGCGGCGGTAGGCGTCCAGGATCGCCGTCTGGAACGGATCGAGTCCGTCCCGCGTCTGGGGGAGGAACAGCTCGACCGCGCCCTCCCCGGTGGCCACGCGACGCTTCTTGTAGCCGTTGCGGTAGGTCGATTCCCCGTCCCCGCGGCGCTCGTACTTGCCCCGGCCGACGAACTCTTCGACCTCGATCTCCATGGCCCTTTGCAGCATGGCCTGGGCGGCCAGGCGGCAATAGCCCGAGAAGTCCAAGCTGGCCGCCGCGACGGCATCGGCCAATTCTTTGCGGTACCGGTCGCCCGGTGATATCTTACGCTTCATGGTGGTGACTCCTTTCTGCCCGTCGAAACGGGCCGAAGAACAATCTTTCGGAGTCATCACCATACTTTTCTTCACACCGGTTTACAGCAGATTTGAGGCGCTACCTGTGGGGCCACACTGCCCTGAGGCACTACCTGCATTCACAGTCGCGTGCGTGTAAGCTGCGTGACTTTACGAACCGACATCGTTTTTCACGACAGCGCACGAGCGCAGACGATGGTTCGCGATGTGGATGAGCAGCGAGCCGATAAGCGTGTGTTCGATGTTGCGCAACAGTCGAGAGCCGTGCCTACGGCTGGATCTGCCTGAGGAACTCAGCTGCCTCAGAGGCATCTCGCAGCCCCAGCCAGTTGGCGAGCCGACCCAGGAAACCGCACTCCAGTAACTCGTCGGGCGCCGCTTCGGCGTCCGCAATATGCGGCAATCTCGCATACGGATTGCCGTGGTAGGTCAAGAGGGTCCAGGCTGGCCAGAGCCGCGATGAGCGAGTCCGGAACTCCAGCAGGCGGCGGACTTTGACGAGGGTCTGGCCCATACCCTTGGGCGACGCGAAGAGTGGGTCATAGAGTGACTCGCCCAGGATCTGGCCCATTGCGTCGAACACCGGTAGCGCGCTGGCGATGACGGCTTCGGCGCCTTCGGCCAGGAAGGTTGACGCCAGATCCTCTCGCTGACCCCCGAAATCGCGCAGGCGCCCCGTCAGGCAAGAGTTCAGAACGAGCAGCGGTCGATGCTGAAGCAGTTTGTCGCGTCCCAGGCGTTGCTTGAGTATCTTCGTTTCCTGACGCCCGAAGTAGGCGTACGGGTGTTCATCGTCTCCACCGTGGAGGACGAGGGTCTCTTCGTTTCCGACGATCGCTCCGTGGCCGGTGTAGTGAATAACGGAAGCTGTGTCACGGAGCACCTCGTTCATTGCGGCTGGCTGCGCGGCCTGCCCGAGCAGAGCCGTGCCGTCTGGTAGGAGCTTGTAACCTGCTTCGTTCAGGAGGGAATCGAGGCCTTCGGCTTCCCTCTTGGCGGCCGGAAGATACCTCTCTGGGTCCGACGATGCGTTCCACGGGCACAGAATGGCGGCGGAACGTCGATCGTAGCCAGAACGTGAGGTGTCGTCACCAAATGACCGACGGGTAAGTTGACGAATCGACGCCGCGGTCAATGGCCCCCAGCGGGCCAGCGTCCTGTGCAAGCCGAGCCAATCCTGTTCACCGTCGCCGAAACGCAGCGCTTCCCATGGGAACGCGGCCCAATAGGGATCGCCGCTGATGAAGACGGCGTGCTCATTATCGGGGCGCAACAGCGCTTGAACCGACTTTGGGAGTGCATACCAAGCCTTGACGGCCCGTCGAGTAACCTCCTCACGGCGAGCGGCGCCACTACGCTTGTCGTTCCTATCGAAGACACTGAGGATCTCATCAAACAAATCGCGGGCGGTGTCCGCGAACTCACCCCCTGAATAGCATCGCAGGTTGTTCCGATCGTTAGGATCGAGCACACCTAGGACCGTCCGTGAGTCCGTCAAGCCTTGGGGGATCAGGAAACACACCCGTTGCCCGAGTCTCGGCTTGGCGTCCACCAGAGCCGCGACGGCTGATTCCAGGGACTCAGATGGGTCCTCGCCCAGCGCTCGGACAGGCCCTTCACGCATAGCTGCCAGACAGCGATAGCATCGCGGCCAGTCCTCTGCAGAAACCAAGTGACCGAGCCACCGACGGTAGGCCGCCGATGCCATTCCCTTGGCCAGCCAGATTCGATCCGGTTTTGCGTTGGGATCCTCCGCTGCCTCCACCGCCTGACGTGACACCTGCCAAGCTGCTTGGTGTTGTGTCAGTTGCTCCAGCACGTTGCCGAGGTTGTTCAGCGTCAGGGCGACGTCAGGCCGATAGATGTGCGGCTCGGTCTCGGCCAACGAGCGGTAGGTTTCCACCGCTTTTTCGAACGGCCGCCGCGCCGCCGGGAAATCCCGCTGGTCACTCAGCACGGTGCCGAGGTTGTTGAGTGTGGTAGCGACATACGGCCGATAGATGTGCGGCTCGGT
>CAZBUJ010000009.1:0-114143 GCA_964495075.1 uncultured Phycisphaeraceae bacterium | reverse complement strand
CGAGGCCCGCAGAGGCGACCCTAAACGGGTCGTCGAGCAGGCCGACCGAGCATGGTGAAGTAGACGCAAGGCATTACGGCGACGCAGCAGAGAACTGGTGAGAAACGCGGCCTAGATCTCCAGGGGCGAGCCGATCAAGTCGAAGATGAAATTCAGAATCCCTGCGATGACAGTCGCGACTAAGGTCAGGATTTCCATCGCGTCTCTCCGGTCATTGGTGGTTTCGTCGGACGGCCGGCGGTTCAGTCGCTTCAGTATCGACTTCCATGCGGCGACACTCAAGGCGCGTGGCGCCTGTTTTTCGGCGAGGCAACCAGGACGTCCGCCTGCGCCGCCGAGACGAAAAGAGCGACCGACTGAACGCGTGTGCCATTCTTGCGAAGATAAACGCCAACTGGGCCGCCCGGCCAACGAAAAGCGCGCCGGGCACGCGTTATCAGCGACGGTGCTGTTCGGGTCGCGGCCTGCTCGCGATTGTATCGCGGATTCGTGGACGGTCTCTCGGGGGTCGATCGCGGCGGGAGACGGCGCAGTAGACTCGCCATCCGCTGATGGACCGCTGACGGCGAAGCGAGATGGGATCGCGGGGTACCCCCTCAGTGGGGTGGTAATCAGAACGATCAGCGCGGTGCTAGCATTCGCAGCGCGGGTCGCATTCTTCCTTGCACTTGCTGTGGATGTTGGGGCCTTCCGGGCCACCCAGAGCGACGCACGCCTCGTAGTACGGGCACAACTCGGCGTCCACTTCGGCGAGGGCGACCCGCAGTTGGGACAGGCTCATGCGGGGATCCAGACCGGTCAGGCCGACCCCGGTGCCCGTCGGTACTTTCTTCTTCGACCTCCCGCCGTCACTTGACAACGCGTCCCGCAACCGTTTGATCGAGATCGCCTCGGGCGACGCGGTCAACAAGAAGCGACCGCGGGCGCCCGGCTCGCGCCGAACGAGCTTGCCGCGCGTCAGCACGTCCAAGCCGGCATCCAATTGGCTGGGTTTCAAAGCGGTGCGATGTTTCAGAGCGGTGCGACTGACCGGTGTCGGATCGGCCGCCATTTCCATCAAGATATCCATCCCATGTTGCGCTACGGAACCATTCGACGACGCCATTGCCCCAGAATCTCCGGTTGTCCATCAATGCAGCATCAAGACAGGCAGCTGACCCAACGATCCATTCTAGGCCGTCAATCATCCCGATCCAACCGCCGGACCACAATGATTCGTCACTGCTTCGCGATGCCACCCACCCATCGGAGGCCCCCAGACATCGAATCTGGCGTAACCCTATGTCAATAATGACGATGCCGGCTCTCGCCCCGGCGCCGCCGCGGCCCCTCCGACCGACAATCCCGCCCATTCCGCCCCGGAAATCGCTACAATGGGCCCCCGATCCGAGGCGAAACGTGACGGGAATCACGGGCCCCGGCGAGGCACGATCCGCCGTGAACAAGACCCGACGCATGTGCATCCTGACCGACGGACGACTCGATCCGTTCAACGCCAAGACCGCGGTCGGACTCCTCCGCTACTGCCCCGATGAGGTCGTGGCCGTCCTCGACCGTGAACACGCCGGGCAGTCGCTCGTGCCGCTCGTCGGCTGCGGGGAGGGAGTTCCGGTAGTGCCCGATATCGCGTCCGCCGTGCCGCACCGGCCGGATCAACTGGTGCTCGGCGTGGCCCTGCCCGGCGGCCAACTGCCGGACGAGTGGCGTGGCGTCCTCAAGTCGGCCCTCGAGGCGGGCATGGATATCGTCAACGGCCTGCACAGCCGGCTGAACCGCGATGCCGAACTGGCCGCCGTGGCCGCCCAAACCGGCCGCCGCATCTTCGATCTCCGCCACGTCTCCCAGCCGACTACGGTCGGCACGGGCAAGGCCCGGCACACCCGGGCCAAACGCGTCCTCACCGTCGGCACCGACTGCAACATCGGCAAACGGGTGACCGCCCTCGAACTCACCCGCGAACTGAACCGCCGGGGGAGCCGGGCCGAGTTCCTGGCAACCGGGCAGACCGGCGTGATGATCAGCGGGTCCGGGGTGATCGTGGACGCCGTCATCTCCGATTTCGTGTCGGGGGCCATCGAGCAGGCCGTCCTCGAGCGGGGCGACGCCGATTATGTCGTCGTGGAAGGGCAGGGTGCCCTGCTCCATCCGAGCTATTCGGCGGTGACCCTCGGCCTGCTGCACGGCACACTGCCCGACTTCATGGTTCTCTGCCACGCCCCGGCACGCACGACGATGCGTAACACCGACGTCCCGAGGCCGCCGTTGAACGACGCCATTGCGCTATACGAAGCGATCGTCCGGCCCATCCATCCTGCCCGCGTGGTGGGGGTGGCGCTGAACAGCCTTGGCCTGAGCGACGCCGAGCGGGAGCAGGTGGTCCAGCAAACGCGGGAGCAGACCGGCCTGCCGGTCGTGGACAGCCTTCGCACCGGCGTGGCGGAACTGGTCGACGTGATTCACACGGCGTAGCATGTGGTAGCGGATCCGCCGAGTGCCCAGCCAGCGAGTGTCGTTTTCATGCCGAGACCAGACCCCGACGAACGGCACAACAACGAACAGGAATCGCCGTCGCGGGGCCGGCCGTCGCAGAATCGCCGGGCGTGGATCGCAGTGATTCTGGTGGCGCTGGCCGCGGTGCTGATGGGACTGCCGACCCTGGCTGGCGGCTTCCTCCAGGGCGACGACATCCAACTCGTGCGCGACCACGTGCTGGTCAACCACCCATCGATCGAGCACGCGATCCGCCTGTTCCGGCCGGACGCCAATCGCGACCTCTATCAGCCGATCCCGCTGCTTAGCTTCGCCATGAATTTCGCCGTTGTGCACGCCGTCGGGCTGACCGGCGAGGCAACGGGTCCATGGGCCGGAGCGTGGCTGTTTCATCTGACCAACGTGCTGTTGCACGCGGCCAACGCGTCGCTCGTCTGGTGGCTGCTCGCCCGGTGGTCGCGGGGCTGGACCGTCCCGCTGGTGGCCGGTCTGCTGTTCGCCGTTCATCCGCTGAACGTCGAGGCGGTGGCGTGGTTGAACGGTCGGATGATGCTCACTTCGACCCTTTTCGCGTTGGCGGCGCTGATCGCCTTCGACCAATGGCTTGCGCGGCAGCGCTGGCCGGCAGGCGTGCTCTGCGTGCTGCTGACCGCCCTGGCCATGATGTGCAAGGTGCGGGCGGCGTTGCCGGTGCTGATGGTGATCCCGATGTTCGTGCGCGGACGGCGCCCGCCGACGCGGGCGTGGATCGTCTGGGGGCTGGCCGTGGCGGTGACGGGCGGGTGCGTGCTGCTCAACGTGAGCATGTCGCGCGGTCTGCTGGCCGGCGGCGCCGAGGCGTTGGAAGGGTCAGGCATCGTGCGGACCGTGATCGCAATGGGCTGGTATCTGCGGCACTTCGTGCTACCGGTCGGGCTGGCCCCGTGGCATCCCGCCCCGAACCCGGCCCGGTGGTCGGATCCGGCGTTGCCCATGGCGGCGGTGTGGGTGGTAGCTTTTGCAGGGGTGTTGGCCTGGTCGGCGAGGACGAATCGCGTGGCGTGGCTCGGCGCGGTGTGGTTCCTCGCGACGATCGCCGTGACGCTCCCGTTCGTGCCGACCCGGAATCTGCTGGTGGCCGAGCGATACATGTACCTGCCGGCGATCGGTTTGTTCTGGATCGTCGGGTCGGGTGTCGCGTCGGCAATGGCGAAGCTCCGGCACCGGCACGATGAAGCGAGGGCGACCGTTGCCGGCGCGGCCGTGGTCGGCGTTGTCTGCGCGGTGTTGATCGGGCTGAGTTGGCGCTACGGCCCGAGTTTCCGCACCTCCGTCGATCGGCAGCAGTGCGTGGCCGAGCGGTACCCCGACGAACCGGGCGTCTGGGTGCGACTGGCGGAAGCATTCTACGACGACGGGCAGTATCGGCGAGCGGTGGAGGCGGCCCGGCGCGATCTGGAAAAGCACCCGGGAGCGATGCGGGTGGCGGCCAACCAGATAATGGGGCTGGCCTGGCATCGGCTGGGCGAGAGCGAGCGGGCACTGGCGATCCTGGGCGAAACGGTCGCCGCCGCGCCGCGGGATCTCAAGGCCCGCATGCGACTGGCCACGGTGCTCAAGGACCTTAATCGGGACGAGGAGGCGGCCGCCCAGTTTCGGCGGGCGGCGGAGCAGGCGCCGCTGCACAACCCGGCCTGGCTCGCGTTGGCCACGCTGAGTCGCCAGCTCGGCCAGGTCGACGAGGCCCGGGCCGCGTACGCCAAGATACTCGAGAACAACCCATACGACGTGAACGCGCCGTACGGCCTGGCCGAACTGGACATGCAGGACGGCGACTACGCGGCGGCCGCCCGGCGGCTGGCGCCGCTGGTCTCATGGGCGCCGGAGAACGTCGGGGCGTGGACGAATCTGGGCGTATGTTACGTTCGGCTCGGTCGGACGGCGGAAGGCGTGGCGGCGTACCGGGAGGCGTTGCGGCATGATCCTGGTGCGGTGGCGGCCGCAACGAACCTGGCCACGCTGCTGGCCGGGGCGGGCCGACTCGCCGAAGCGGAAGCGGTTCTGCGCGACGCGATGGCCGCCGTGCCGGACAGCCCGGTTCTTCACGAAGCCTACCATGACGTGCTGATCGCCCGGGGTCAGTATGACCGGGCGGCGGAGGCGTGGGCGCGCCTGATCGAGCGGACGACGGGCCAGGGGGGAGCCTCTCAACAACGATCCGGGGCCGAATTGACGGCGTGGCATGCGTGGGCGTTGGCGCTGGGTTCGCGGTACGTCGGCGCGGAGCGGGCGGCTCGGGAGGCGCTGGCTCGCGATGGTGGTGCGTCGCTGGCCCGGGCGAGTCTGGCCCTGGCGGCGTTGGCGCGAGGCGATCCCGAGGCGGCCGTCGCGGAGGTGGAGTTCTTGTTACACGCGGCCGACCGCCGGCCGGCGGACGTAGCGAACCGCTTGCTGCGCGGGCTGGAGTTGTATTCGCAGTCGCATCCGCAGGACCCCTTCCCCGTCTACCTTGCCACACTCATTCTGCTCGACCTGGGTCAGACCGACGCCGCCCGCAGCGGCCTACACGCCTTCGAACAGATGTGCCAGGACCCGGCCTGGCAGCAACGGGCCACCGAGCTCGAGCAGCGAATAGCACTGTAGCGTACCGCAGCGCATACCACAGCGTGAAGAGATAATGCCGCCCTGTGGCTCCTTGATGTCGTTCGCTCGCTCCGTGCACGTACGTAAATTTCCCTCGCGTTACAGTGCGACTGGTCGAGTGGCGTTCGGCACGGCACCGGTGCGGTCAACAGGTCTGCGATGCCCGCGCTGTGACGCCGCGAGACCATGGCTCCGCCGCGGCCTGCCCCCCGAAGGTTTGAATGAGATCCTGGCCATCGAGGCCGGCGCTGCCTTGCCGACGTTTCTCATGACCTTCGCCATCGTCTGTCCCTCCACACTGGAAGACACAGGGGTGGCCGTCCGCTGGTTTGGGCTCTCGGGATCGCCCGGTCAGTCCGTGGAGTCGAGGCTGTTCGGGGCGATCACGGTTTTCTCGTTGCTTCTCGCCGCGGTGGCCGCCACTTTGACGTGGTTGGTGCGCTACTTGGTCAAGAAGCACCGCTGCCACCGCGAATGACCGGGATTTTTGGTTGCACGGCCACCGCCGTCTTGCCCAGCCGTCGGACCCGCACGGCAGTCCCGGCGCGCATCGTCGGGAAGTGACCGCGTGTGGCGTTATTCCCGCCGTGGCGCAGCGCGGTCACTGGGGTCGGCCGTGGATTGTGCCTCCAGGACCGCCTGCCGTTCCGGGTGGCCCCAACGCTGGTAGAGTTCGACGAGGATCTGGCGGACGGACTTCGCGCTGGGATGGTCCGGACCGATGAGTTGGCAGAGACCGCGGTACACCTCCAGGAGGTGCGGTTCCGCTTCCGCGTAACGGCCCTGCGAACTCAACAACGCGGAGTAGCGCTGGGCGGTCAACAGGCGAATATAGTGCCACGGCGGCAGTTCGTCCGTGGTGACGGCCAGCGCATCCACGAGCAGCGCTTCCGCTTCAACCGTCCGGCCGCGCTGCTGCAACACACCGGTCCATTCGAACAGCGGTCGAATCAGCGCGATGCGGTCACGGGGGGCCAGCGCCTCGTAGATCCGCATGACCTCGCCATAGCAGACGTCGGCCTGCTCGACCTCGCCGCGCCGCGTGTGCAGTCGGGCGAGTTGGTAATGGCTGGTCGCCGCCGCGGGACTTGACGCGCCGAAGGCGGCCAGGCGAATCGCCAACGCCTGGCGGAGCAATGCTTCCGCCTCCGCGTCGTCGTTGGAGGCACCGCGCACCGTGGCCAGGCGATCGAGAACATCGGCGACCTGCGGGTGTTCTTGGCCGAGCACGTCGCGGCGAATGGCGAGGGCGGCCCGCAAATGCTCTTCGGCCTCGTCATACTGTTGCTGCCGACGCAACACGTCGGCCAGGGCGATACGCGCCTCCGCGGTGGCCGTATCGGGCGCCGACGGGAGCGACTGTCGACTCGCGAGCGCCCGGCGGAACAGCGTCTCCGCGCCGGCGACGTCGCCGCTCGCCGCGAGCCACTGCGCGAGTGCCTCGGTCGCCTTGGCTCGCTCGACTGGATCAGCGCCGGGCGGCGTGCCGGCGCGGGCGTTCGGGCCGGCGTCGAGAGCGGCCTCATGATAAGCCACCGCCGCACGCAGGTGCGGTTCGGCGTCCTGTAACAGACCCAGCCGTTTGTACCCCGAGCCCACGATGCGGTGAAGGACGGCCTGGAGGTCCGGCTTCCCGGACAACTCGCCGTCGATGCGGCGCTCCGCCTCGGCCAGCAGGTCGCGAACCCGGACGTCCGACCCGTGTGGACCGAGCGGATCGGCGGACATCAGCAGGCCCTCGAGCATATCGGCTATTTCCATCGCCCGGCCGGCGGCCGCGTCGGCGCGGGCGGACTCCGCCGCCGCGATCCGGGCGGATCGCTGGGCACGAACGACACCGCACGTGGCGACGACCATCCCGCCGATCAATGACAGCATGATGACACCGACGGCCAGGACAGCGGCCAGGTTGCGGCGCACGAACTTGCGGCCGCGATAGACGAGCGAGTCGCGCCGGGCGAGCACCGGGTAACCATGGACGTGACGATCGATGTCCGCCGCCAGTTCCCGCACCGACGGGTAGCGACGCGCCGGGTCCTTGTGCAGGGCCTTGAGGACGATCGTGTCGAGATCGCCTTCGAGTTGTCGCTGCTCGGCCCGGAGCGCACGGGCATCGTGCGATGGATCGCCCGCCGACCCATCCGGCCGCGTCGTCGTCAGGTCCGCCGCCACCGCAGCGCTGGGCGGTGTCGGATCGACTTGCCCGATAACGCGTTCCAGTTCGCCCGGGCCGAGGCCGGCGAGATCGTACGGGCGGCGCCCGCTCAGCAACTCGTACAGCACGACGCCGAGCGAATAGACTTCGCCGGCCACCGTCACCGGTTCGCCGCGGATCTGTTCCGGACTGGCATATTGCGGTGTGAACGCCCGCCACGCGGTGCGTGTCGTCTCGGGGCCATCGTCGGCCCCGGCGTCGTCGAGCAGGCGGGCGATGCCGAAGTCGACCAGTTTCACCTGCCCGTCCTTCGTCACGAGGATGTTCTCGGGCTTCAGGTCCCGATGGACCACCAGGTTCTGGTGCGCGAACTGTACCGCGTCGCAGACGCAGCCGAACAGCGTCAACCGCTGGTCGATCGTCAGGCGATGCTCACGGCAGCAACGATGCAGGGGAATGCCGTCGACGAGTTCCATGACGAGATAGGCCGTATGCTCGTGGACGACGCCGCCGTCGAGCAGGCGGGCGATGTGGGGGTGCTCCAGGCGGGCGACCGCCTGCAGTTCGCGGGCGAAGCGGCGCCGGGCCTCGTCCGAGACCAGCGGCTGATGGGGGATCTTGATAGCGACCTGCTGATCGAACCGGCCGTCGTCGCGCAGACCGCGGTAGACGGTCCCCATCCCGCCGACGGCGATGATCTCCGATAGTCGGTACGGGCCGATCCGCCGGCCGACCGCTTCGACGGCCACGGTCTCGGCAAGCACCGACCCTGCCCAGCTCGGACTGACCGGCTGCAGGAACTCGGGCTGGATCTTGCGGTCATCGATCAGGGCGAGCACCTCGTCACGCAACGCGTCATCGTCCTCACACGCGGCGTCGAGTTCGGTCCATCGCCGGGACAGGGGCAGATCGGTAAGCCGATCGGCCAGTGCCCGGATTGCCTGCCACCGCTCGGGTGTCATGTCACGGTCCCTCGTTCAGTGCGTGGTACAGCCAGGTGCGGGCGGCCCGCCAGCCGCGCTCGACCGTGCGGGTCGATACGCCCAGCACCTCGGCAATGGCCGGCATGTCCAGACCGATGAAGAACCGAAGTTCCACGATGCGGGCCAGCGGCGGGTCCAGCGCCTGCAATCGCTGCAACGCTTCGTCGAGGGCCAGCAGGTCCTCCGGGCAGCCGCCCGGCGCCGGGCAGGATTCATCCAACGGCTCCCGCGCCCGCCCACCGCCACGTTTCCGGGCGAGTCGCTTGCGGGCATGCTCGACGAGAATCACCCGCATGGCCCGGCTGGCCGCGCAGAGGAACTCGTCGTAAGCCGGCTCGCCCGACTCCCCATCGCTGGGAATTCCGCCGCCCAGATCCCCGCCACACCGAAGGCGCAGGAAGGCTTCATGGACGAGGGCGGTGGGTTGTAGCGTGTGGTCGCGCCGCTCGCGGCGCATGAATCCTTCGGCCAGGCGGTGCAGCTCGGGGTACAGGGCGAGAACCTGCTGGAACGACTGCGCGGTTGTTGCCGCATTGCGTTGCGCGTTGTTTCGAGCTCCGTCCACGTCGTGCCCCGGAACGCACAAAAAAACAGAAAAAACTGTCGGGCGGCGTGACCGTTCTGCGCGACCCCCTAGGGCGGCCCCGTGTCGTACGGTCGGCCCAGACAATTATACACCACGCACCCGGACGGTGCTTGGTGGGATCCAGGCGGTCTCGCGATCGGCAACTTCAGCGCGCGAGCGGGCGCTGTGCCTGTGCCCTGACACCGGGCCGGCTGGGAAGCGGCGACCGTCGAACGGGCAATGCGGAAACCCGGTACGGAGGTGAGCGGAAATGATCGCGAGCACAATGCGTCGATCGGGCTGGTGGCTTACATGCAGTCTGTTGTCGGTGGTCCCGGCGGCCTGGGGCGAGACCGTCGCGTACACGTGGTCTCCGCACTCGGACGACGGCGAGAATTGGTTCTACGAGGTCGATATCGAAACGGGGCACGCCACCCCGCTGTACACGATCCCCGGTCGTGACCTTGAGTCGGCGGCCGCCCTTCCGGACGGGCGAATCGTCGGGATGGACTCGTCCAACCGAGAATACTGGCAGCTCCTGCCGACGGGTGAACGCATCGGCACGCCGCACGTGGTGGGCGTTGACGTGGGGATGGAGTACGACTTCTCGACGGATACCCTGTATGCGCTCACCGGCGGTACCTGGTCGCACTTCGAGAGTGCCTATCTCTACCGCGTGGATCCCCACACCGGCGAGTCGTCGCTGGTGGGCTATGACCTCGACCATTACGCCGACTCGCTGGCGATCGGCGCGGACGGCATCGCCTACGCGGCGGACAATGTTTTTCAGAAACGGTTGTACCGGGTCGACCTCGAGACCGGCCAACTGATTCCCGGTCCGAGAATCCGGACCGCGACCGGCAGCGAGATTGTCGGGGGCGGCGGCCTGGCGTTCGATCAGGAAGGAACGTTGTGGATGACTCAGAGTCGCACCGGGCGGATCTATCGCCTCGATCCGGACACCGGACTCGCTCGCTGGCAGGCCACGATCAGTGCTCACGACGCGGGCGCCCAATGGGCATCGCTGGCCATCCCGATCCCGGAACCATCGACAATGGCACTGCTGCTGCTCGGCACAGCGATGGTCGATCGACGGAAGAAGGGCTCCAACTGCCAACAGCTAATCGCCGGTTGCTAAGCCGAACTCGCGAGGCGCTTCCCGGTCAGCCAGGCCGTGCCCCCCAATAATACGACCGCCGCGACATCCGTGGAATCGAGCAGCGTGATGATCCCTGTCCGTCCCGCGCCCACCGGGACCCAATCCGCGGCATACAATGCGCAGGCAGTGGCCAGGACAACGACGTACTTGACGCTCGTCGTGAGATGTGCGGTCGCGGCCAGACAACCGGCGAACAGGATCGGAGCCCAGCCATAATGATGATCCCATGCGATGGGGCTGGCGAGCGTGATGGCCAACAGCGCGATGCCTACGTCGAGGAAGCTCACCAGCCACGAGACCGGCATTGCCGTCGCCTCATCCTGAGGCGCTGAACGCCTTGTCTCTCTCCAGCGCGGCCAGCAAGCGCCAACGAGCAATGGTAGGGCCAGCGCCCGGCTCGTCCAGAGAACGGCGGGGCTGGTGGCTTCGAAGGCCATAACGTACTCGTCCCCCACCCAGCGTCGCAGGACGCCGGTCACGGTTTGGTTACCCCAGATCGCGTGGCCATGTGACATCACCGGCAGTACGTCCGCGATGTACGTGCGCCATGGCGTCAGTCCGCCGAACCCCACCGAGAGAGCGGTGACGCCCAGCACCAAGACGCCGGCGGTCGCGAGCGTGCGCAACCTGCCCCGGATCAACAGGAAGACGGTGAGGAGCAAGTAATAGGGCTTAACGCAGATCGCCACCGCCAACGCGGCTCCGCAGAGGACTTCGCGTCTCCCAGCGTACGCGACGAGGGCAAGAGCAAGGCAGGTATTGATCACGCACTGGACGTTCACGCAGACCACCGCCCAGCGAACCGGGAAGCAAAGGAGAATGATTACGGCAAACATACCGAGTTGGGCCGTCGTCCACGCGGCGCGTCGCAGTATCGAAATGCTGAGGAGAATGATCAACAGCATGCAGCCGCGATTGAGCACGTCCACGATCTGGACGATGCGTACGGTCCCCACTGATTCGGCGGCGAATCCGAATGGCAGCATCAGGGCGGCGCCGCTTGGCGGATACACGAAATCGACACCGGCGCCGTCAAACTCGGCATACAGCGCCGGGTCTCCGTGCCGCAATCGGATCGCGGCCCGGAGCGGGGCCTCCAGATCTTCGCTGGCTACGTCCGGTGGACGAATCCAGCCATAGCATGACCAGACGCCTTTGCTGACGTAGTCATACGGGAACCGTCGCGGGGGCTCGGCGGTTGAAAAGACCCTCGCGCTGTTCACCGTCTCGATCAACACCACGCCGCACAGCGCCACCCACAAGAAGAGCCACACTCTACCCCGGTACCGGGATTCTGCCACGGCGGGCGGGCCGCCGTGAGGAGCCTGGTGTTCGAGTATCTTTCCAGACATGCCCGCTTCGTTCCGCCCCTGTGTGACACTGCGTGACACTGCACCAGCGCGGCGAAGCCATCGCTTCCGATCTGCCTTTGTTCCACCGTCCGGCCGAGCGAGCTTCGTGTCATTGTAGCGGAGGCTTCGTGCGCGAGCAAGGCGGTGCCGGTTGACCGGACACCCGGCGCTGCGAAATCACCGCGAGTACTTGGCGAAACCGCGATTCCGCCGCCGCCGGGTCGCTGCTGAACGCGAGCAATTGTGCAAGTGCCCCGAACACCTTGGCTCGCCTGCTCAGACCAGCGCCGGGAACAGCGCCGGCATGGGCGTTCGGACCGGCTTCGAGATCGGTTTCGTGATAGGCCAGCGCCCGGATTGTCTGCCACCACTCGCGTGTCACGTCACGGTGCCTCGCTCAGTGCGTGGTACAGCCAGGGGCGCGCGGCCCGCCAGCCGCGTTCGACCGTGCGTGTGGATCCGCTACGGACACGCTGTCGCACGGGCAACCGGCAGCGGGCAGAAAGCCGCGTCCGCGGGCCAACCCATCAACACTCCGAACACGAAGGCTCATTTGTGATTCGCAACGGTATTTGGCAATTCGCCGTGCTCATAGAGCAGGGCGCGGTCCCGACGCCGAGTCGTCGGCCTCCCCGATGAGGTAGATGCGGTCCTTGCCCGCCCGCTTGGCGACCAGCAAGGCGTCGTCCGCGCGACGGATCAGGTCGTCCGCGTTGTCGGCGTGCCAGGGGAAGGTGGCCAACCCGCCGCTCACCGTCAGCACGCCACGGGCATTCGGGCCGAGCATGGGGAACTCCTGCGCCTGTAACGCCTCGGTGCAGCGACGCAACACCGCCAATGCGTCGGACGGGTGCTGACTGCCGGCCACCCGCGGCTGCTCGGCGTCCCAGAAAACGACCCCGAACTCGTCGCCGCCGTACCGCGCCACCACGTCGTGCTCGCGGGTGTGGCGGCGGAACAGGTCGGCCGTCACCCGCAGCACCTCGTCACCCACGTCGTGACCGAACGTGTCGTTGAAGGTCTTGAAATCGTCGATGTCGAACACGAGCATCGTCACGCGAAACCGCTCACGACGGGCTCGCTCGATGAGCGCCGTCAGGAACCGGTGCAGATAACGCCGGTTCGGCAGCCCGGTTACCTCGTCCGTCATCGCCAGCTCGCGGCTGCGGCGGTGCTTGGAGGCCGCGGTGAGCAAATGGCTGCTCAACGTCGCATAGTGGCGGAGCTTCAGCGTGTCGGTATTGGTGAACGGCCGACCGACCCGCGGCCCGACACCGACGTGGCCCAACACCTGGCCGTTCGACTCAATCGGCTCGATCAGAACCAACTCCTTCGGGTCCAACCCGCTCGGAACGGACAGGTTATCCGCGGTGACGCATACCGTGCTGCATCCCATGGCCGTCCGGATCAGGTTTGCCAACCGCCCGAGCAGGTCCGACGGCCCATCGTCGAGGTGCGACAACAACTCGCCCAACTCGCTCAGCTCCTCCATGGACGCGGCCGGCACGGGTGTCAACTCGGCCCGCGGCCACTCGGCCTGCACGACGACGCCGATCGCCGAGTCAAGTTCACGCGGTGTAACCGGAAAGACGACGTAGTCGTCCGCCCCGGCGCCGATCAGGCGGCGCGTGCGCGGTTCGAACTCCGGCGGGCAGCACAGAATCAGACGGGCGTTGGTGCCGGCCGCCTCGCGCAAACCCGCCACGGCCCGATCCAGGCGACCGACCCCGCTATTCACGTAGGCCAACACCACGCGGGCCGGGTGCCGCGCCAAGTCACTGATCCCGGACAGGTAGCTCGTTGCGGTCGCGACGTCCCAGTCCGGGAAGCGGCCACGGACCGTCTCCACCAGTCGCCCGCCGTCCGCCACCACGAGGATGCGGTCCCGCGCAATCAGGCTGGGATCCGTTGATGTCGTCATGTCATGGCGTCCGGATCGGCCGGCTCCGACGACGTCGTCGGCGGTCCTCCAACCAGTGCGTCCAACTCCTCCGGCGTGAGCAACGGTGGATCGTCTTCCGCCGCCGACTTCGGCTCCACCGGTTTGATTGTGGGCAGTCCCGTGGACATGTCCGCGCCGGAACGTGGCGGCATGCGATGAGGCCGCTTCTCGTAGTGCTGCCACGGCACTCGCGCCGAGGACCCGGACCGCCCTTTGTCTTCTTTCTTCGCGCCGGGCCGGGCCGGCGAGGGTGACGCCGTCTGCGATTCGCGGTCCGCGGTGACCGGCGCCGCGGCGCCGTTCCCTGCGACGGCCCCCGCCGGCGGTGTCACGGTCTGGCCCGGTTTAGCCGTTGGCGCCGTGCGCTCTTCCGTCGGCTCGTTCGGCGGCTCGACGACCGCTTCGCTCTCCGCCGGTTCCGGCGGCAGAAGGCTCGTCAATCGACGTTCCAAATCGACGTCGATGTCGCCCACAACGGGTTCGGACGGTTCGCCGAGCGGTTCATCAACCGGCGCCTCGACCGACCCAGGCGCCCCCCCGGTTCTGGTGGGTGGCGGGGACTCGACAGCGTCTTCCCATGGATCGTCCCGCCTGGTTCGCGGCGTGCCAGCCGCATCGACGGCCGGCGGAGCGGACACCGCCGACCGGGCGAGCACCAGCTCGCGCAGCCGTTCGGGGCTTGCCGTGCCGCGGGCTCCGCGGAGCAAGGCCTGGTCGATCTTGCCCTGGGCCCCCTCATCCCCGAACACGAGTGCCGGCACATGTTGGTGGCAGCGGGACACCAGGTCGAAAAACTCCATCTCCGCCGCGTCGACACCGGTCACGTCGACCAGCACGGCGTCGAAACACGGGGCCCCGGGACTGCCCAGCCGGGCCAGCGCGACATACACGTCGCCCGCCGTCTCAACGCGCGCATCGAGATCGTTGGCCGCCAGCAGGAGCGGGTGCGTCGAGTTATCGGGCGTTGGCACTACACACAACACCCGCACGAAGTGTGTTCCCGTCTCGCTCACCACTACATGTGCGTCCTGTCGCCTCGATTTCGGGCCAGCGGTCTCCCCCGCACGCCGGGCCGATAAGGCACACTCCGCATTATAACGTAACCGACCGGCTCGGTAACGCGGGACGTGCATAAATTGTGCCGGTTCGACGCCCCTCAACGACCACCAAAGCCACACGTAACCCGACGGACTCCCGCGTCGGTACCAATGTCTGAGATGCGGGATCGTGGCGCCACGCGGGGACTCGGCGGCCCTTTTTCACTGTTTGCCACTCGCCATTCCTCCTCCCCGGTTCATCTGACCGCCCGACGCGTTTGATCACGCCTCCGGTTATGCAGGTGACGGTTGCCCAACGCGCGAGGCCGGACTCCGGTCGCTCTTGGTCGAGGATGAAGCCGTGCAGAGCTTGTCGCATCAGTATCGCCGGCCCGGACCGGGTGACACGGCGACGCGGTTGATCGTTTCGATCGCGTTGGTGGTGTCCGGCTGTGGCGGCGACGCGCGGGTCGAGATGTCGGCGGCGACGGCGATCGATCGGATCGCGGCCGGCATGACGGTTGCACTGGACGAGTACCACCGGGACGTGTCCGACGCAGACGCACGGCGGGAAGACGCCGTGGTCGACGCGTTCATCGAACGCGTGCGTCGCGACCACGAGGACGCGCGGTTGGCGGCCCGGCACGCGGATGCGTTCCGCGAGGCCGTCCGCCGCCTGCGCCACGACCGGGACGTCGAATGGACTCGCTACACCGCGATGAGCGATGACGTCGTGGTACTCCGGGAGATCGCCGACGGTCTGCGCCGCCTGGCCGTCGAGAGCACGACGCTGTCCGACGAGGCGCGACGCTACCTCGGTGACCTTGTCGCCCGGCAACAATCCGCGCAAGGCCCGACCACAGGAGACCGTGATGCCTCAACCCACGCAGAGCCTGGACGAGTTGATTGAGCGGCTGTCCGTCCTGCTGGCGGACGATGTCGGGGCCCGAGACGCCATCGACGCCGTTCTCGGCGCGCCGCCCCGCGCGACGAATGCCCGATCCCTGCGATTTCACCCCGACGTCGTGCGGTTTCGCCGCGACCTGGCGGACGGCATCGTCCGTGCGGACACGGCCCATCGGTTGCTCTGCTTGCTCACGGTGGCCGTCGATTGTCTCTCCACGCGGTGAATCGGGCGGGAACAGGAGCCAAGTGGTGCTCGGAATCTCGAACTGGTGGAACGACGTGGCCCCGGTGCTGGCCGTGCTGGCTCCGTTGGTGGCGGTCCACGTCACCATCGTGGCCATCCACTTGCGAACCATCCGCGACGCGCAGCAGGCCAGCCGCCTCGAGACCACGCGGCGGTTCGACACGCTGGCATCGAGCCTGGAGTCCCTCCGTTCCGCGGTGCGACAGTTCGAACGGGATTACGCGACGAAAGAGGAATGGCTGCGGGAATCGATGGTCGCCCGTCAGCACATCGATCGCATGTCGCAGACCCTCGCCCGCCTGGAGAGCCGGGGGCGGACCAGCGAATAGCGAAGCGCGAATTGGGGCGGAGGGCGATGTACGAATGGCGGGTGGCGAATGACGGAAAGCGACGAGCGGGTTTGCCGGAAGGGGTTTGGTATGGCGAACGGTCGTGGCACGTGGCAGATCAAACGGGTACGAAACGAGATCCTGGTGGCATTGAAGATGATCTATCCGGCCGCGTTTCAGGCGGAGTCGTTGCTGCGCACGCTGATGTGCCTGTTCCCCACCCTCGAGTGGGAGGATCTCAAACGCGACCTGGCGTACCTGACAGAGAAGGAATACATCCGGCGAGCCGTGAGCGACACGGAGGCCGACGAACGCCTGACTCCGTGGAAGCACCGCTGGTTCCGCCTGACACCGAGCGGTGTGGAGCTAGCGGATCGCTGCATCCGGGATCCGGCTCTCGAGCAATGAACGCTCGACCCGCGTCGCACCCCGAATCCCCGGCGCCGACCGGGCCCGCACCGGCCGACTGTCCACCGCCCGACGGGCCGGAGACCACCGCGTTCCGGGAACGTCTTGCCCGGGCCGGTCGATCCGTGTCGAGCCTGGCCAGCGACCTGGCCTTCCGCGACCCCGACGCGTGGGGGCGCGGCGCTTATCTCGCGCTGCTGGGACGTGTGTTCACGCTGTTAATGGACGGCGGTGAGGAGTTGCCGTTGAAGGATCTGACCGCGCTGTCGAAGATCATCGCAGAGCAACGGCGGGCGGAGACGCAGGCGGCGCTGGCGGCGCGGAAGACGAGCGGCCTGCCGGGATCGCCCGGGCACGCGGACAGCCGCGGCGCATCGCCGGCCGCGTTGCCGGACGAATTGCGCCGCGTGGTGGCGCATCTGTACGGGTTGGATCCGGAGACGGACGGCGACGCCTGATCGGTCGCCGCGTCACCCGCCGGCCAGTCGGGCCATCACGTCATCCGGGATATCGAAGTTGGAGGAGACGCTGTCGACGTCGTCGTGGTCCTCCAGCGCCTCCATGAGCTTGAGCACCTTGCGTGCCTTGTCCAGATCGAGCGTCACCTGGCTGGAGGCCACCATGGTGACATCCGAACTCTGCACGGCGATCCCGGCCCTCTCGAATGCGGCCGCCAGATCGTGGTACGCCTCGGGGTCACATGTGATCTCGTGCACCATGTCGGAGGAGGTTACGTCCTCGGCGCCGTTCTCCAACGCCACCTCCATGACCTTTTCCTCGTCGGCGACTTCCGTACTGACGGCGAACACGCCCTTCTTCTGGAACATCCAGGCCACGCAGTTGGGGGCACCCAGGTTGCCGCCGCCTCGTTCGAGGATCTTCTTGATCTCCGGTGCCGTCCGATGGCGGTTGTCGGTCACGACCTGGCACAGGACGGCCACACCGCCGGGTCCGTACCCTTCGTAGACGACCTCCTCGTACGATTCCCCTTCCAGCTCGCCCGTCCCCTTCTTGATCGCTTTCTCGATGGTGTCCTTGGGCATGTTGGCGCCCTTGGCCTTTTCCACCGCGAGGCGGAGGGACGGGTTGGCCGACATGTCTCCGCCGTGCTGGCGGGCCGCCAGCGTGATGTTGCGGGCTATTTTGCCCCAGGCCTTGCCGCGCTTGGCGTCCAGGGCGGCCTTTTTATGCTTGATAGTCGACCACTTGGAATGCCCGGACATATCCGTGCCTCCTTATTCTTGTTCGCCAGCCGACCCGATCGGCGCGACCGGGGGTTGTTCGCCCTTCGAGGCGGCCTCGATCTTCGTCGGCGTTCGCTCCAGGACCTCGAGATGGCTCGGGTCGTCGCTTTTTCCCGCGCCGACCATCCGGCGAGCCGCATCCGCCGCGGCTCGCCACTCCACCATGGCCGCCTTCGAGTTTCCGGATCGCCAGTACGCGTCGCCCAGGTGATCGAGAATCACCGCATCACCGGTCGCGTCGGCGCCGCGGGCCAGTTCCAGCCAGTACACGGCCCCCGTGTGATCCCCTTTTTTGTACAGAACCCAGCCGAGGCTGTCGAGAAAGGCGGCGTTGCGCGGCTCGTTCGCCACCGCGTACCGGATCATCGCCTCCGCCTCCTCCAATCGCCGTCCCGCATCCGCCCACGTGTAGCCGAGGCCGTTGCAGGTGTTCACGTCAAGCGGATTGAGGCTGTGGGCCAGTTCCAGCGACTCGAAGGACTGTTCGAGGCGTCCGGCCCGGCGATCGCACTCCGACAGCAGGGTGAGGTACGACACCTTGTTGAGCGGGTTGCGTTCCTGGTCGAGCCACCGGTTCAGGTTCTTGCGGGCGTCGTTGATGCGGTCCTGAGCCATCAGGGCGACCACCAGGAACCGCCGCGCTTGCGGCAGATCCAGGGGGAACTCGGTGCTCAGGCCGCGCTCGCTCCGGTAGATCCACTGCCGGAGCAGACGGATCGCATCGTCGTGGCGGCCGGCCGCGTTGTAGGCCTGGAGGGCCGCGAGCTCGTACGTGATGCGGCTGCCCGGGCGATCGTAGTTGGCCTCCGCCAGCTCGAGCGCGTCGTCGAAGCGCTCGGCGGCGATCAGGGTGAAGATCAGGTCGGCGAGAAGATCGTCGTTCAACGGGTCTTTCTGCAGCCAGCCGAGCAGGTACTGGGCGGCCCGGTCGTACTGCTTGCTCTCGGTGAGCACTTCGAGGAGCACCTCGCGCTCCGTCTGCCCGTCGGATTCGTCGTACCACCGACGCGCCGTGGTCAGGGCGGCGTCACGCCGACCCTCGCGCAGCATGGTCGTGATCAGCAGTGCGCGGAGAGCGCTGTTGTCGGGCTCGTCGACGCACCAGCGCAAGGCAAGTTCGACGGCCTCGTCCGCCCGACCCATCGCCCGCAGCGCGTCGACCAGTTCCACGCGGCACCGTTGGCGGTCCTCCCGGTCCAGCGAGTTGTGGGTCAGCATGGACTGGGCCAGCGTGATGACGTCCTCGTGTTTCTGCTGCACGAGAAGCGTGTGCAGCAGGTGGTTGAGCCAGAGCGTGCGGTTGGGCCAGCGTTCCACGAGCCGGCGCAGTCGCCTTTCGGCCTCGGCGAATTCCAGGCGGTGGCGAAGGATCCAGGTATCGAGTTCGAGCAGGTCCTGGTGATCGGGGTCGCCGGCCAGTCCGCGTTGCACGTAGGGCTCGGCGGCGTCGAAGTCGCGTTCAGCGATGAAGCTCGACGCCAGCAGGTACGCCGTTTCGGGCTCCATCGGGTCGTCTCCGACGGCGTCGAGCAGCATCTGGCGGAACCGCTCGTGGTCCGGTTGCTGCGGTTGGAAGGCGAGACGGGCTTCGACGCGGGCGAGTGTCTGAGCGGGAGCCGCCATGCGACGGAGCGTGTTCGCCTGCTCCACGGCCGCCGCCCGTTCCCCGGCTTGCAGGTAGAGCGTGGCCAGCGCGGCCCGGGCCTCCGCGTCCCACGGGTTCTCGCGGAGCAACAGCTCGTATTCCCGCCGGGCCTGGAGCGGCTCGTCGTTTCGCTCGAAGAGGGCGGCCAGCGTGCGCATCGTGGCGACGTCCGATCGGTTCTCCCGGATGGCGCGGGTGTAGTGTTCGACCGCCTGCTCGAAGTCGTCGAGCCCGGCGCAGGCGTCGCCGAGGATCCGTTCGAGTTGGGGATGCGGCTCGCCCGAAGTCTGGGCAAACTGGATGGCATCGTCCCACCGGTACTCCTTCAGCAGGATGCGACCGAGCTCGATTCGCGGCCCTGCGAAGCCCGGCGCATGCTTGAGGCTTCGTTCCAGTCGGCTCCAGGCCGTGTCCCTGTCGCTGGCGTCGGCCGCGATGCAGCCGACCAGGTACTCGCGGGCCGCGGAGACTTCGCTCCCCGGGACCCGGTCCGCTTCGAGTACCGCGGCGACCGCACCGGGGTGCGAAGCGAGTTCGGTCATCCGTGCGCGGGCCGATGGGAACGAGTCCAGTCGTCGTGCGAGTTGTTCGGCCGCCGCGTCGACCGCCGCACACCACTTGGCCTGCCGCACGAGGAACTCGTAAAGCAGCCAGGCGGCATCCGGCGAATCAGGGTGTGTCTCGGCAAAGGTGCGGAGCACGAGTACGGCTTCGGTCCACCGTCCGGCCTCGGCATACGCGTCGGCAAGGGCGTCGGCGAGCACCGGGTCATCCGGGTCGTCGCGGCGGAGTTGCTCGAAGTCCTGAATGGCCTGGCGGGGTTGTCCGGCCCCGGCATGGATTTCGCTGAGCAGGGCGACGCGAAGGCGAGTGTCGCCTTGGATGGCCCGCGCCTGCGCCAGGGCGGCGTCGAATCGTCCCGACCGGGCCAGTATCCGCGCGTACCGCGCGCGGACGGCGGGCTCATCGGGCCGTTCGCGGTCGAGCATGCGGGCGAGAGCATCGGCCGCTTCGTCATCGCGTCCCAGCCGTTCGCACAAGCGGGCGATCGGCTCGGCCGCCGTCCGCCCGTTGACCTGGACGATCTTGGCCAGTTCCGGATCGCCGGGCGGGTCTTCCGTCACGTCCGCCAGGCGCGATTCATAGGCCCGTTGTTCGGCCAGGGCGGCGGCGAAGTAGCCTTCCCCTTCCAGCAGTAAGGCCAATCGGTAGTGTGCCAGGGCGGCCCGTGCGGGTTGACCGGCGACGTCGGGGCACAGCAGGGCGATGCGGAATTCCCGGATCGCCTCCTCCGGTTTTCCGCCGGCGACGGCCAGCATGGCCAGCACGTAGTGGGCGATGCCGTCGTCGGGGCGCGCTTCGACGGCGAGGCGGGCGTAGGCCCGGGCCCGATCCTCCGTGCCGGAGAGGGCGTACAAGCGGGCGAGGGTGCTTCGAATCAGGATGGACGACGGGGCGTCGGCGAGTCCTTTCTCCAGTTCGATGGCCGCTTCCGTGTACCGGCTCTCGTACTCGAGTTCGCGCGCGCGGTCCAGCAGGTCGTCGGTTGCCCGCGGGACGGCGGGCTGGGTAGTGGTGCCGCCCCACGGCATCGGGGGGGGCGGCTGGATTTCGTCGAGGGTGAGGGTGGCGCGGGCGTCCAGGCCCGACGGTTCTTCCGCGGCTTGTGCCGGCGGTTCGACCGGCGCGGGCCGCGGTACCTGGCAGGCGGCGGTCGCCCCCACGGCGGCGATCATGGCGACCGCTACGAGGCCCCGAAACGCACGGACATCGCAGGGCGGATGCGGTATGCGCATCATCATCATCCTAGCTTCGCGGTTTTGATTTCTTGCGATTGGCGGCGCCCGATGGGGATCCCTTCTTGACGTGCTTCTTCGCCGTCTTCCTGGTACCACGCTTGGACGCACTGCTTCGCTTGCCCGACCCCGACTTGATCCGGGAGGCGGCGAACCGTTCCATCAATCGGCAGAACTGCTTGGCGTCGGCGGCGCTCACGTGTCGTTCGAGGAACGACTGGACCGCGGCCACCTGGCAGTCGGGCGCGATGAGGTCGTCGGCTCGCAGGGCCTCCAGCAGGCGGTTGCTCACGGGGATCGCATGCCCCCCGAGGCTCCAGAGCAGCACGAACGCCACGGTGTAGGGATCGATGCCGTGCAAGCTCTCGAGGTAGCGCCGCGCGTCCCGGACGCCCATGGCGTGCAGGCGCTCCAGGTCCACGCAATGCTCATGCTGAAACACCGAGTTGAGCGTGGTGACGAGGGCCTTGGATCGTTCGGTGCTCGTCGGGATCAGGTCGCGGACCGATTGCGTGATCTCCGCCGGTGACGAGACCCGGATTTCGTTCAGGTCCACCATGCGGTCGCGCAGGCGCCGGTAGGCGCGGCGTCCCTGCTCCGCGGTCGTGTTGACACTCAGGACCGCGATGATCAACTGTTCCGTCACGCTGGTGGGTTCGGCCGGCGCATCGGAATCCGCCTTGTCCTCGCGCTGCAATTGCTTGAACAGGCGTTTGATTCGTTTTGCGTATTCGGCCCCGTTCTTCATGCAGGTACTCCATGGGAATCATCGGTGGTGCGGGGCGGGACCGGGGACGGCCGATCCAGCCCGGGCGCCGGCTCGTGTTCCGTCAACTCCTGCATCGACTCGTCGATCTGGCGAACCGTTTCCACCGCCCCCTTGATCGACTCGTCGGCAAGGAAGCGGATCTCCGGCACGTGTCGCACCCGCAACTGGCTCCCGACCCACCGCTGAATGTGCCCGCGGGCGTGCTCGAGTCCGGCCATCGTCCGCCGCTGGTCGGCCGCCGTGCCCATGACACTGACGTACACCTTCGCCGACTGGAGGTCTCCGCTGACGGCCACCCGAGTGACACTCGCGAACCGGGACACCCGCGGGTCGTTCACCTTGTTGGCGATGGCTTCACTCACCAGCATCCGAATGAAGCTCGCCATCTTGTCCAGACGAAACGATGACATATCCGTTCCATCGCGTGGGCGACGCTGCCGGCACGCCGCCTCACCGTGTTTCCTTCTCATACTCGATCACGCTGACCCGCGGATCCGCCCGTACGAAGTCGACGATCTTGTCCAGGCAGCCGTGCAGGTAATGGGGGTCCTTGTTGACCACCGCAATCCCCAGCACCGCCCGCTGTCGCGAATCCAAACGGCCCACTTCCGCGATCGAGACGTTGAACCGGGCGGCCAGGCGATCCTTGAGACTCTTGATCACTCGCCGCTTGTCTTTCAGACTGTGCGATTCGTAAATCGCCAAGTCCAGTGTCAACACGCCCACCGTCACGGGTCATACCCGACGCCGGCGAGGCCGGCCGACAACCGCTCGACCGTCGCGCGGCGCGGGGGCGCCGGCTCGGTGCCCGGTCCGCTCGACGAGGATCCGCGATCGGGCGTCCCGAACCGCCCCGGTCGGCAATAGATCGAGCCGTCCGAGAGGTTGATCGCGAAGATGCGGTAGTACCCGTCTTCGTCGTCCTGCCAAGGCACGATCCCGATCCGGGACAGGATGTCGATCATAAACTTGCGATCGGCGGCGGGGATGCCGTAGTACTCCAACTCCTGCTGCACGTCCTGCTCGCGGAACCCGAACACCTTCTCGCGCGGCAGGTGGCGGATGAGGTCCGGCAGCGGCAGTTCCGGCAGGAACAGCGCCACCACCGGGCTCCAAGTGCGATCAAAGACCTTGCACTCGTACTTCCGAACGATAACCTCCGGTCGGTTCGGCTGGCGATCCGTTTGCACGCTCACCGCGCCGTCCGGCAGGAAGTACCCCTCGAACAACCGCTCGTCGCCCGTCTCCTCGAACTTGCGGCGCAAGGCGGGATAGCCCGGCAGCCGCATCAGGGTCGGATCGTTAATCCGCAGTGTCACGTAGATGTCGTAGTCATGACCCGCCTTCAACCGCTCGGCGAGATTCCCGCTTTGCAGCGAAGCGACCACCTGGTCCGACGGGACCCGGAAGATCGAGTCGCCGCGGCCGATCCGTCCCTTATCGGTGATGTAGACGTCGGCGCCGCCGGGCACGGAGTTCACGTAGATCCCGCAGCCGCCCCCCGGCAGTCTGGGCCGCAACAGCCCAAGCCCGCCGCCGTGCGAGGAGGCGCCGCCACCGCCCCTCTCCTCCGATTCCGCCGTCCGCCGGGCCACCTGCCGCCTGCCCTTCTCGTCCGGGTAGAACGTGCGATAGAGCTTCTTGCCCACGAAAATCACGATCGCGATGATCAGGCACACGTAACACAGCTTGAGGACGAGGCCGAACGGGTTTGAAGCCGTGGGCCGCGGCTTGCCACTTGGCTTCGGCGTCCCGCCCTTTCTCCGCATGCGTTTGACGCGCTGGCGGTCCGACGGGGTCTCGTACACGCCCGTCCGCTCGACTTCGGAGAACAGGTACTCCAGTTCGTCCGAACCCGCGCCGTCCCGGCTGTCGGGAGCCTGCGTCTCGCGCCCGCAATACGAGCAGCGCACGACCTTTCCGGCGTCCTCGTCTTTTACGCGAATCGTGTGCCCGCACTCAGCCTTGAATTCGATCATTAGCTCGGGATCCGTCGCCGACGGAAACGCTACGCCAGCGTTCTGGCAATCTTGACGATCTCGTAGGTCTCGATGATGTCCCCTGGCTTAAGGTCATCAAAACCCTCGAGTCGTATCCCGCATTCCATCCCGGCGCGAACCTCTTTTGCGTCATCCTTGAAGTGCCGCAGCGAGTCGATCGCGCAGCCGTCGCGAACCACGATCCCCTCACGGAGCACGCGACAAAAGTGATTCCGCGAGACCAAGCCGTTCGTTACCATGCAACCGGCCACGAAGCCGAGCTTCCCGATCTTGAACACTTGCCGAACCTCGGCCGTCGCCCGCTGCTCTTCCTTCTCTTCCGGCGCGAGCTTGCCTTCCATCGCCTTGACGATCTCGTCCACCACCTCGTAGACCACGCGGTAGTACCGAATGTCCACGTGACGCATCTCGGCCAGCTTCCGCGCCCCCATCTGCGTCGTTACGCGGAAGGCGATGATGATGGCAGTAGCCGCCTCGGCCAGGATCACGTCGCTGTCGTTGACCGCGCCGACGGCCGCGTGCCGAATACTCAGCCGAACCTTGTCGCTCGGGATTTCGCCCAGCGTGTGTCGCAGGACGTCCACCGAACCGTCCACATCCGCCTTGACGATCACGTTCAGCTCGGGAGTCTCTTCCGCGTCTCGACGCTTGAAGAGGTCCTCGAGCGAGGTGGCCTTGCGCGACTCCGACCGGGTCTCCTCCAGGCGGCGATGGGCGACCTCTTGAGCGATCTGCTTGGCGCGGTGCATCGAGTCCACCTGGAACAGCTTGTCGCCGGCCATGGGGACGTCTTCCAGGCCCCAGATTTCCACGGGCATGGACGGGCCCGCCGACTCGATCAGTTCGCCCCGGTCGTTGTGCAACGCCCGGACCTTGCCGGCCGCGTTCCCGCACACGACCGTGTCACCTTTCGTCAGGGTGCCTTCCTGCACGAGCAGGCGAACCACCGGGCCGACGCCGGCCTTGGTCTCCGCCTCGATCGCCGTTCCCATCGCCTCGATGGTCGGATCCGCCTGGACTTCGAGCACCTCGCCCATCGCCACCAGGTGCTCGAGCAACTCGTCGATGCCCTGCCCGCCGGTGGCCGACGTGCGGATGACGTCGGTGTCGCCGCCCCAGTCTCCGCTCGGCGTGAGCCCGTGGCTCGCCAGCTGACCGTAGATCTCGACCACCTTGTGGTCGCCCAGGTCGATCTTGTTCAACGCGACGACGATCGGTACCCCGGCCGCCTTGGCGTGGTTGATCGCCTCGACCGTTTGCGGCATGACCCCGTCGTCCGCCGCCACCACCAGCACGACGATGTCCGTCAACTGCGCGCCCCGGGCCCGCATGGCGGTGAACGCCTCGTGGCCTGGCGTGTCGAGGAACGTCAGCGGACCGGCGGGCGTCATCAGGTGGTAGGAGCTGATATGCTGCGTGATACCACCGTCCTCACCCTCCGCCACCTGCGTGCGCCGGATGGCGTCCAGCAAGCTGGTCTTGCCGTGGTCCACGTGACCGAGCATGGTGACCACCGGCGATCGTGGCTGGAGGCCTCTGCGTTCCCGCTTCTCGAACTCCTCCTTCAGGACGTCGAGCGAGGTCCGGGCTTCCGCGACGGTCAGTTCCACGCCAAACTCCAAGGCGACGAGTTCCGCCGTCTCCTTGTCGATGCTGCTATTCACGTTCGCTAGCACGTTGTGATCGCGTTTCAACACGTTGAACACCGACAGGAACGGGACGCCGATGGCGGCACAGAAGTCCTTCAGCGTGAACGGTTCCTGAATCTCCGCTTTCGTCTTCTTCTGGGGCGGGGCGGATGGCTGGTGGGACTGCTGGAGTTCGAAGCGACGGGTATGGATCCGCCGGCCGGTCGCCCCGGCGAGTCGCTCCCGGCGCTCGATCAGGTCCCGATCGCGCCATTCCTTGATCTTGTCGGTACCGGCATCGGAGCCGCGGCCGGCTCGCCGCTCGTGGGTGCGCCCCCCGCGCCGTTTCCCGGCGGCCTTGCCTCGACCGCGACCCGGCGGTGCCTCACCGGTCGGGGTTTCGGCCGCGGCGGCGGGACTGCCCAACTCTGATCGCCGCGCTCCGGACCGCCGCGGCGGGTAGAGGTTTGTTTCGGGTGCCTCGTAGCGCACCACGCGGGGTCCGCGCAGCCGGGCCGGCTGCGGAACATTCTGCGGTCCGGCCGGTTGAAGCGTGACGTCTTCCTTCTCCTCGGCCTCGGCCGGCGCTTCGAGTAGCGGCGGCGGCGCCTCGGTGCCCTCCCGCGGCGCCTCCGCGGCGACGCGGGCGGCGGTGGCCGGCTCGGTGGTGGTGTCCGGGGCCGGCTCCGTCGGGGCTGTGACCGACGGACCGGCCGGCGGGCCGGCGGGTTCGGCGCCGACCAGCGTATCCGGCGTGATGTCGGCCGTCGGCGGGGCGGTCACCTCAACCGCGGTGGGCGGTGCGTCCGCCACCAGCGCGGTGGCCGGTGCCCCCTTCTCGTCGGGGGTCTCCTCGGCCTCCAGCGGCGCCTGGACCGAGGTCGCGGGCGGGCCCGCTTCCGTCACGCCGACCTGCGTAGTGGCCGGCATTTCGGCCGTCGCGGTGGCGGCTTCGGCGGTCTTGGGCCTGCGACGCCGCCGCGGCGCCCGCACCTTGTCGAGGTTCACCCGGTCGGCGACCTCGACCGTCGTTTCGTGCGCCCCTTCCGAGAACCATTCACGCAGCGTGGCCGTCTGCCCCGCCGTCAGCGTGGACATATGGTTCTTCACGCTGAGCCCCTCCGCGGCGCACTTCGCCAGGATCGCCTTGCTCGTGACGTTCAGTTCCTTCGCCAGGATGTGAACGCGCATTTTGTCAGCCAAGGTCTCGATCCTTCCGTTCTTCATAACCGCCCGGTCCGGGGCGCTCTCGCGTGGCGCCCCCGCCGGCCGGAATCGAGCCAACGTCACACTTGTCTCCGCGGTTCGTCAACCTTTACTCCGCCTGTTCCTGCCCGGACGACGACGCCGGCGACCGCCGGGTCGACTCGTCGGGCACCGCTTCAATCCCTTCCGCCTCGGACGCCGGAGGTCCGGCGGTCCGAGTGGCTTCTTCCGATTCGCTTTCCGTGGCGGCGACCGGTACCGTCGAGCCGGCCGGCGGCGCATCCGCCCCCGCACGCTCCGCATCGGCGGCGTCCGGCGTATCCGACTCCACCGCCGCGGGTCCCGCGTCGATGCCCAGCGGGGCCTCGACCGTGGCCACGTCGGCGGTTTCCAAGCCGGCCCCTTCGCCGGCGGCCGCCGCGTCGGCCGCCTTGGCCGCGGCCGCCTGCGCCGCTTCCGCTTCCGCGGCCAAGCGCTTCGCCTCCTCCGCCTCGGCGGCCAGCCGTCTCGCCGCTTCCACGGCAACTACGATAATCCGCTCCGCCAGTTCATCCGAGACTTCGAGTTCCTTGACCAGCGGCTCGGTCCCGATCTCCTCGATGTCGGCCACCGAGATGACGCCCATGGCCATCAGCTTGTCGAGCATCACATCCTCGACTCCCTCGATCGACCGCAGGGCCTTCTCCATTTCGTCGAGCCCCTTGTTGTACTCGGCCGGCGTGAGAATATCGATGTCCCAGCCGGTCAGACGGGCGGCGAGGCGTACGTTCTGGCCGCGCTTGCCGATGGCCAGCGATAGTTGATCCTCCGACACCACGACCGTCGCGCGGTTCAATTCGAAGCAGAGCGCGATCTCCTGCACCTCCGCGGGTTTCAGCGCGTTGGCGATCAGAATCTGCGACGACTCGTTCCAGCGCACGATGTCGATCTTCTCGCCCCCGAGTTCGTCCACGATGTTGCGGATCCGGCTGCCGCGGACCCCCACGCAGGCCCCGACCGCGTCGACTTTTGTGTCGATCGAGGAGACGGCCACCTTGGTGCGGTATCCGGCTTCGCGAGCGAGGGCCCGGATCTCGATGATGCGCTCGCCGACCTCCGGGACCTCCAACTCGAACAGTCTCCGGATGTAGTCCGGGTGGCTGCGGGTCAGGACGATGCGGACCTGGTTGGGTTTCTCCTCCACGTCGAGCACCATCGCCCGGATGCGATCGCCCGGGTGGTGCGTCTCGCCGGGGATCTGTTCGCTGCGGGGCAGGAACCCTTCCGCCCGGCCCAGCGAGACCACCAGCGCCCCGCTCTCGAACCGGGCCACCGTGCCGGTGACGATCGTTCCGACCTTGTCGGAGTACTCGTCGAAGATGCTGCCGCGTTCGGCTTCGCGGATCCGCTGGATCATAACCTGCTTGAAGGTCTGGGCGGCGATGCGGCCCAGGTTCTGCATGGTGATCCGCTCGCCTTCCATCATCGCGTGTATCTCGCCGGTCATCCGGTCGATTTTGATGGTGACGTCTTCCGTCTGTCCGTAGGCCTTGCGGGCCGCGGACACCATCGCCGCCTCCAGGTCTTCGTAGACCATCTCCTTGTCGATGGCCTTGTCGCGACAGATCGAGTCGACGATGCGGAGGACTTCCTGACTGTTGATCATCGTTCTGCGTCCGTTCTTCTAGGCACGGATGAAACGACGTCCGTGCACGTCCAAATTGCCGAATTGCCAAATTGTCCTACCCGCCTACCAGCAACAAAAAAGTGGGCAGTGCACCGGGCAAACCCACTCTGAACGGACGAAAGAACGGGGTTGGTCAGAGTCCTAAGGCATCGGATTCTGCCCTCCGATGCGCCCGGTCCGGATTCCGTCGCGCCCGGGACGCGACGGCCGCGAGTGCTGGCCTGGCTCAGGCCGCACTGGTCCGCGCTCCCTGTCCGTCCAAACTGATGTTCACGCCGTTGTCTCCCGGCTCAAACAGGTGCACGCGATTCACATCGAAGCGCACCTCGGCCTCCGCACCCTCGGTCACCCGGACCTCGGCGGGCACGCGGGCCACGACCTGCACCCCCGATCGGGTCTGCAGGTAAACATCCTGTTCCGGTCCCAGAGTCTCGACGACGGTGATCCGCATCGGCAACCGGTTGCCGTTGCCCGACGCACTCGCTAGCGCCAGCGTCTCCGGCCTCGCCCCCAGCACGATCGGCTGGTTCTCGCGACCGGCCAGCCGCTGCTGGAGCCGGTCCGAGAGCCGGAGCGTGTCGCTCCCGTCGTCGAAGCAGAGTGCCCCGTCAGATCGCCGCAAACGCCCCTCGATGAAGTTCATCGGCGGGGTCCCTACAAACGATGCAACGAAACGGTCCACGGGGCGCCCGTAGACCTCCAGGGGCGTGGCACATTGGTGCACCACCCCGGATTTCATCACCACGATCCGGTCGCCCAGAGTCATCGCCTCTTCCTGGTCGTGCGTCACGTAGATCGCGGTGGTATTCAATTCACGGTGTAGCTTTTTCAGTTCCGCCCGCATCTGGACCCGGAGGCGGGCGTCGAGATTGGAGAGCGGCTCATCGAACAGGAAGGCCTTCGGGCTGCGGACGATCGCTCGGCCGACCGCCACCCGCTGCCGCTCGCCGCCGGATAGCTGCTTCGGCTTGCGCTGGAGCAAATGCTCGATGCTGAGCATCCGGGCCGCCTTCTGCACCTTCTCCTTGATTTGCGCCTTGGGGACCTTCCGCATCTTGAGTCCGAAGGCCATGTTGTTGAACACGGTCATGTGCGGGTACAAGGCGTAGTTCTGGAAGACCATCGCGATGTCACGATCCTTGGGGGCGACATCGTTGACCACGCGTTCGCCGATGCGAATGGTGCCTTCGGTGACCTCCTCCAGCCCTGCGATCATCCGCAATGTGGTGCTCTTGCCGCACCCGGACGGGCCGACCAGGACGAGGAACTCCCGGTCCGCAATATCGAGTGAGATGTTGTTGACGGCGCGGACCTCCCGGTCTCCCCCGTACACTTTACTGACTTCAACCAGCGTAACCGTTGCCATAACAGGCGCAAACTCTCCTCGATTGGGGCAATCCAGCTCGTTTGGACCTCCCCTTCGGCCAACTTCGAGCATTATAAACCGTGCCGCATACCTGTCAATCGAACGGGACACCGTTACCCACGGCGCTGCCAGGGCTTACTGTAGAACTCCACCATTGCCCCGCGAAGGCCGCCCGGTACACTGGTGGTGGCGCTTCGCCGCGAATCGAGTGATCCGAGGGCGCGGACCGGGTCGCGGCCGATTGGCGAGCACGGGCATTTCAGCCAGGAGACACGGATGGTTGATCGTAAATGCAGCGATGGCATGGGTTTATTGCTGGTTCTGGCGACGGTGGGACTGGGTGGCGGTTGCGAAACGGGCGTCGCCCCGCTGGCCGGCTCGGGGGCGGGGGCACCGGTGCCAGCGACGGCCGACGACGAATCCCTGGTACGGGTGTCGTTTGTCAACGAAACCGACACGGTGGTGGAGACGCAGTTCTACGTGCTTCCCCAAGGCGCGGGGGCGACCGTCGACCAACTGATGCTGCCCAACAACTTGGTGACCGAGGGGGTCGGCGTGGCGGGTACAGGGCTGCTCATTCCGTTGACGGCCGACCACATCGAGGTGGCCTGTGAGGACGGGTTGACGCTCGGCGTGGCGGGTGGGCGATTCCTCGATCCGGACACCGGCGAGGAGCGCGGCCGCGGCCCGGCCCGGGTCGTGCAGCAAGGGCTGGTGTTCGACTGCGGCGCAGAGATCGTGTTTACGTACAAGGCGCAGGGGGGAGGGTATACCGTGGTGGTCGATCACCAGTAAGCACTTGCGGGGAGGCTTCGGCGATGTCGCTGGCGGAGCTTTTGGTCGTGACGCTGGCCAGCATGTGGGTCGGCGCGGGGGCGGAGCCGCCGGCGTCCCAACCCGCCTCGAAGCCGACAGTGCAGCCCGCAACGCAGGCTACTTCGCAGCCGGCCGTGCAGTTGATGGATGAAATGGTGCGGGCGTACTTTCTCGAAGACAACGCGGAGCGGAGACAGGAACGGGCGGTCGCGATCGAGGAGATGGAGGGGGTCGGGGTCGATGAAGTCGCAGCGGCGATTCGTAGGGTCTGCGTCTGGGAGCCGGTGGGAGGGCGAAAATCGTCCTTTGTGTACGAAACGCCAGATGGGGCGAAGCGGACGGTGCACGTTGTGCTTCCGGCATGTGATGGCGACGCCCCCGACCCACATAAGGCGTATCCGCTACTCCTCTGCTTGCCGGTCGCGGGCGTGGGCTCCAACAAGCCCGCGGTCGGTCTCGCCCCGCTGCACCTGTTTGAGCATTTGGAAGCCGACCCGCACGCCAGGCCGGAAGAACAGTTCATCGTCGCATCCGTTCAAAAGTGCCGAGGGGCCGCGTTCGACGCGCCGTTGGCTGACTCACGTGAGCCCGTTCGGTTGCTTCGCGAAATCCGACGGCGGTTCCACGTGGATACCGACCGCGTGTTCCTGTTCGGCCAAGGACATGGCGCGACGGACACGCTGAGCATGGCCGTCTTGTACACGCACTGGGTGGCCGGGCTGGTGTCATTTGGGGGCAGCCTGGACGTTCCCTATCCGCAGCCGATGTACGACATCCTGTTGCCCAACCTGATGCACACGCCGGCGCTCATCATATGGCTCGGTGAAGATGGGGAGGACCGCGAGCAAGCACCCCGTGCGGGGGCGACCACGCAGAGCAGCCAACGCGACGACGTATTGTCGGTATTGGCGGGCGAAGTCGAGGGATTCTCGCTGGCGTACCACGACGTCATCTCGCGCAACCGCTTGCTGGTTGCTGAGGCCAACCGCCTGCGGCTGCCGGTGGCCGCGATCGAGCATGACGAGTCAGAATCCAGGAAGGCACCCGACTATAAGACCGCGTTCGATGGGGTGATGGACCATCGCCGCGATCCGTCTCAGCGGGAGGTGTCGCACTGGTTCCGGTACCCGGCCCAGGGGCGGATCGGGTGGCTTCTGCAGCGGGGGTTTGATGGCGAGCCGTGGCAGTCCTCGCAGATCTCGATCCTGTCCGCGCCGACGACCGATTTCTATACCTACGCCACCGAGGTGCTCAAGAGCAAGCTGGCCTACATCGGCGGGCGAATCGAGGGGCAGACCATCACCATCGAGACGACCCGGACCACGCACGTCGAATTGCGGCTGGGCCCGGAGCTGATCGACCTTACGCAACCCATCGAAATCATCTGGAACGGCCGCAAGCGGGTCAGCGTTCTGCCCAAGCCGAAGATCGCGACCATGCTCGAGATCGCCTACGAGGATTGGGAGTTCAAACATCTCTACCCGGTACGCCTGATCCTCAGCGAAAAGGGGTTCACGCGGCAGGGATGAGCGCGGCCGCATGACGATTGGCGAATGGACTATTGCTCAGCCGTGCACTGATCGAACCTCCTTATGGCGTCCCTCTTCGTTCGGGCCCGGCGTTCCATCCTCCGGGACACCGGCCTTCAGCCACCATCGAACCAGATTGAGGATACGCGGGTCTCCGATTCGGTGCTTGACATGGCGGAGCTGCCGTCCGCGGCCTGGACCCCCGAAGAGGTTCGTGACATCCGCCTCCGAGACCCCACTCACCTTCCGCCCAGCGACGACCTCATTGACGGTGGCCGGTGTACGGCTCGGGGCCACGATGGGGCGCCATACGTTTCCCGTGCGGCACCCTGCGCCGCGACTCCGTACCGGTCTACCCCGGCGCTGTCTGGCGATTCGCGATTCCGGCAATCTCCTCCTTGTACTGGTCCCACAGGTATGCGTCGCCCTGCCGTGCGCCGACGAGGTGGGCCCACGGAAAGACCTCGTCCCGGTCACGCTCACGATGGGCGTACCAGGCTTTGTCCAGCCCGTTCTCATCAAACGCGCGATCCCACAGGTCCGGGCGGAAGTGCTCGTCCCAGCCGTCGAACCTGGCGCCGAGCCGCCAGGCCGTCTCGATCACCCGGGCCAGCCGCCGGTCGCCACGGGCGAAGGCGCCTTCCAGAATCGAGCGGTCGATCCGCGGCATCTTGAGCTTGACCGCGCCGCGCCGGCGAGACTTCGACCGCAGCCGGTCGCGAACCGATCGGAAGTACGCTTCGGTCGCCTGGGCGGCCCACTGCATCGGCGTGTGCGGCTTGGGCACCAGCCAGCCAACGGCGGCGTTCACGGTGGCTGGCTTGCCGCACACCGCCCGCCGCGCCTCGCTCACCGCGCGGCTGAGCTCCCAGATGCCCTCGATGTCGGTCTCGCGCTCGCCGGGGAAACCGGCCATGAAGTAGAGTTTGACGCTCCGCCAGCCCGCTTCGTAGGCGGCACGGACCCCGTCGAGCAGACGCCCGTCCGTCACTTTCTTGAGGATGGACTCCCGCATGTCGTCGCGGGCCGCCTCCACCGCGATGGTCAATCCGCTCTTACGAACGGGGTTGACCATCAGCGGCACGTCGCTCAGCATCTTGTCGACCCGAAGCGACGGCACCGAGATGCTCACCTTGCGCCCGCTGAACCGACGTTCCACCTGTTCCGCCAGTTCCCGCAGCTTGGGATAATCCGCCGTTGACAGCGACAGCAACCCGATCTCGTCGAACCCGGTGGCCTGGTACGCCGCCTCCGCTATCTCCAGGATGCGGTCGACGCTCCGCCAGCGAAGCGGCCGCTTGGTATACCCGGCGTGACAGAATCGACATCGCTGAGGACAGCCGCGCATGACCTCGATGCTGACCCGCTCGTGCACCGCCTGCACGTGCGGCACGAGCGGCCGTTCGGGCACCGCCGACGATTCGAACCCCGGCGTCTGACAACGCCGCACCGGGCACGCGATGCCCTCCACGGTCGGCTCGATCCCGGCCACCGTGCCGTCGGCGTGATACCGTACGCGGTACAGCGACGGCGCGTACAGCCACTCGTACCGCTGGGCCAGCACCCGCACGATCTCCGATCGCCGGGCCCCGTCCCGCTTGAGACGGCGGTACGTGTCGAGGATGCTCGACATGGCCACCTCGCCGTCCCCGTTCACGATCAGGTCGAAGAAACCGGCCACTGGTTCGGGGTTGTCGGCTTGCGGCCCGCCGCCGAGCACCAGCGGGTGCGACGCGTCCCGGTCGGCCGCCCGTTGCGGAATGCCGGCCAAGTCCAGCAGCGTGAGCACGTTCGTGTAGAGCATCTCGTACTGTAGCGAGATCCCGAGGATGTCGGCGGATGTCACCGGCCGCCGCGTGTCCCAGGTGAAGAGCGGAATACCACGGTCCCGCATCCGCCGCTCGGCGTCGAGTTGGGGACAATAGACCCGTTCGGCCACCACGCCCGGCGTGCGATTGCAGAGCCAGTAAAGGATCTGGTTACCCAGATGACTGATCCCCAGGGCGTACGCATCGGGGAACGCGAGCGCGACGCGCACCTCTGCCCGGTCCCATTCTCCGTCCGCCACGATCTGGTTGATCTCGCGGCCGATGTACTGAGCCGGCTGCCGGACAAACGGCAGAAGTTCAGAACTTATAAGATCTTGTAACGAGTTCAAACGGCAAGTCCCACTTACATTCACAGGGATTTCAGTTCGGGCACCCGGCTCGCAGGGGCTTGCGTCGCCGTGGGTCTCCACGATTCCAACCCGCCGGATTATACCCGTTCGCCCACCGCCCGGATAGCGAAGCGGCGTGGGTCCGTTCGATCCGGAAACCCTCTTAACCCTTGCAATGAGAGGAAGTTCAGTGTAGTCTTAGATGGTGGGAACAGGTTCCATGCGTGGTCGAACCAGCAGCGCGCGGGGTTGTATATTCCGTCTGCCCAAGTCGGGACGGAGAGGGTTTACCCTCCTTGAATTGTTGATGGTGATGTTGATCATCTCCCTTCTTGTGGCCATCCTGGTCCCCTCTCTTGCCCGGGCGATGCGTCAAGCCTCGAACGCCGTTTGTATGCACAACCTGAAGGAAGTTTACCAGGCGCTACATACCTACCGGATCGACAACGACGGATGGATTCCGATTTCGACGTTGAGTCCATCGCGGTCTTCATTGGATCCGGCGGATAGTTGGTTCGCCAAGCTGACTCCGAAATACCTGGGTGATCCACATCTGCTGCGGTGTCCGGACGATCTGCACCCGGCCACGCTCAACGCGTTAGGTGAGCCCATCGTCGACAGCAGTTACGGACTGAGTGACTTCATTCAGTCGAGTCCGGACGGCTACCTCGCCTACATGGATCGCTATCAGCCGAAGCGTCCCCTCGACACACTTCTGCTGGCCGACGTCGGACCGGACGTGGTGACGGGCGTGAGCACGAATCCGGCGGAAGCCTGGCTGACCCATCGGTCGCTGGGTCGGCTCCCGTGGGATGACAGCTTCGACGCGGGCTCGCCGTCCGCGTCGGTCCCCTGGCTGACGGCCCGCCATTTTGGCGGCATCAACACGGTGACCATGGGGGGCAATGTGCGTCGCGTGCGGACCGATCTCATGATGCGCCTGCCCATCGAGAGCTTTTACCCGGACTGCGCCGGCGGCGAGTGCCCGCTGTGCCTCGAACTGCAAAAGCCGCACTATTCATTCGCACACGCCCAGACCTTCTGGTGGACGGGCGCGGTCCCCCAGCCGTCGTCCAATCCCGGTCGCTCACCCGAATGATCCCGGGCTGATTGGCACCGTACTGTCTGATTCCGTATTGACTGACTCCGGACTGACCGTCTGGCCGTCGTCGCGAGTGCGCGGTTGGGGTTTGTTCGCACGGCCCGGCGCGGTAGGATCGGCGGCGGCTCGCCCGCGTCGAAAGCCGGGAGACGTCCACGAGGCATGGTCAGAATCCGGAACGACAAACCGCAGCGCACCACCGCCATGATCAGTTTCGTGATGGTGGTCGTAGCCGCTCTGGCGATCTTCGTCGGATGGCGATTGTACATCGGCAAGCACACGCCCCAGCCGCCCCGGCAGCGCAACATCACCGACCTGACGGTGACGTGGGAGTGCCCGTCCGGGGAACGCTTCCAAGCGCCGGGCGGCTACAAGCCCCTTCCCTGTTCCCGCGATGGCCAGTTCGCGGACATCGTCTTGCCTTTCACGTGCCGCAAGCACGGGAGCTTCGAGTGCTTCGTCCGCTACGAGCAGGACCCCGACGGTCGGAGCCGGCTGGTGCAGTACCGGCACGGGACCGGCCCGTGGAAACCGGTCGGCGACGGCGTGCGGTGCCCGCGGTGCGACCAACTGGCCACCCGCCGGACCGCGTGGGCCAAACAACGCGACAATCGACATAGGTAGGCCCTCACGGGCTGTCCCTGTCACACCACCGTGCGTACGGGTCCGTACACGGCAGTTCGAGCGGGTTGAGCTGTCAACGAGCGGCGAGCAGGGGTAGTCCCAGTGCTACGAAGAAGGCGTCCGGCATGGCGAAGGACAAGGCGGGGCTGCGGCTGATCCGCCAGGGGCCGTGGGGGCTCCCGGCGGTCTGAGCCGCCAGGTTCTTACCCACCCCGAGACGACGCAGTTCCGCGAACCGTCGCTTGCCACGCTTCCACTGCTTCCACTGGACACAGCGGAGTCGCCGCCGAACCCACGAGTCCAGATGCCGGAGCACCGAGGGCGTCTGACAAGAGCCAAAGTAGCTTCGCCAGCCCCGCAGGTAGTCGGCCAGTTGGTTGACCATCTCCTGCAGGCTGATTCCTCGCGTCCGACGCGTCAGCTCCCGAACTCGCGCCTTGAACCGCTGGCGGGCCTTCGGCGCGATCCGCCGTTTGGGCTCCCGGCCGCTGGTGAAGCTGAATCCCAGGAACTTGCGGTCCCAGGGACGGGCCACCGCGCTCTTGGTCTCGTTGACCTTGAGCTTGAGCCGGCGTGTGATGAACTGCGTCACGCTGGCCATCACCCGCTGGCCGGCCCGCTCGCTGCGGACATAAATGTTGCCGTCGTCCGCGTAGCGCGCGAACCGATGACCTCGCTTCTCCAGCTCTCGGTCCAACTCGTCCAACACCAGGTTCGAGAGTAACGGCGACAAGGGGCCGCCTTGCGGCGCGCCCTCGTCGGTCGGACTGACCAGCCCGTTCTCCATCACCCCCGGCGTTCAAGAACGCCCGGATGAGCCTGAGCACCCGCTTGTCCTTCACCTCCATCAGGTTGGACGGGGGACTCGCACCCCCGAGTTGCCAAACATGCTCGGCACACACAAAGGAGGCAGGTGACCGGGCGGGTCACCTGCCTTGGATTCTGAGACCGCTGATCCGCGGCTCCATCCGGCGATGTCACCGGCGTGCGGTCAGATGTCCTGGGGCTTGACGGTCTTCCGCCCGTTCGCCTTGGTCCTTTCGGCCGCCGCGTCGAGCATGGAATACACCTGCTCCGAAAGGCTGGCGATGGCATCGGCCGACGTATTCATCTTCTTGCTGTGCATGTAGGCCTTGACCTTGCTGGCCACCACGAGCACGTCCTTCCTCGATCGGGACGCTTTGGCCTTCTTCGCCTTTTTCTTCTTCGCCATCGAACGACACTCCTTTTGCGTTGACAAATCCGTGACGCACTTCCGAGCTTTCGAGTCCCTCGATTCGGGCAGGATTCTAGCTGCGCCCCATTCGCGTCGCAAGGAAGAAATGCGGACTTGGCGGTCCTTTCGGCCGTTTGGAGCCTGTTTCCGGCAATCGCCCTTGGCAGGGCAAGGGAAACTGAACTCGTTGGAGCGTTCTGACGCGGAATTCGACGGGTTGCCCCGGAGCCGCGCCGCACCGTCCGGTGGACCGATTGGCGGGGCAGCGAGGCCCACCGATCGGCTTCCCGCGCGGCGTCGCGCCGCCGGGTCGTCCGGGGCGGCGTTGCGATCCGGCGTGAAGCACCGTGTTCCGGCCGGCCCGGTTCCGATAAGTCATGGGCGGCTCTTCCAGCCGACCGCGGTGCATCGCCGAGGCGTCCTCCGTACAGGGCAGCTAAACTAACGATCGGGAACGGTCGATCTGAAATCAGCGGGCAAGGGCCGGCCGCACTTGCCTTCTGGCGGGTATCCACCCTTAACGGCAATGAGGGCTCAATGGACGTCCAGTATATCAACCCCTTTGTTCTGGCGATCAAACGCGTCTTCGAAACCATGGTGCAGACGAAGGTGCAGGTCGGCAAGCCGTTCGTGAAGCACGATCCGAGTGCCTCGGCTGACGTCTCGGGCGTCATCGGCTTCTCGGGTGACGCGGCGGGCAGCGTGGTCCTGAGCTTTCCGGAACGAGTGGCGATAGAAGCCGCGTCGAAGTTCGCGGGCGTGCCGATCGATCAGCATCACCCCGACTTCGCGGACGCCATTGGCGAACTGGCCAACATGGTGGCCGGCAACGCCAAGAAGGAATTCCGCGGGATGAGCGTCAGTATCTCGCTTCCGAATGTAATCATCGGCAAGGAGCATGTTGTCTCGACCTCGCGGTCGGTCCCGCGCGTCGTGATACCGTGCGAAACGGAATTCGGCTCCGTGTACGTCGAAATCGGAATGACCACGGACAGACCAGGGGTATCGGAACGGGCCGCCGCGAGCGCAGGAGCCTCATCATGAAGATCTTACTTGTCGACGACTCCCGCACCATTCGCAACATCCAGAAGAACGTGCTCGCGGAGATCGGCTACACCGACGTGATCGAGGCCGGCGACGGCGTGGAGGCCCTGTCTCGCATCGCGGCCGAGAAGCCCGAACTCATGCTCGTCGACTGGAACATGCCCAATATGGACGGCATCACGATGGTCCGCAAGGTCCGCGAAACGGACAAGACCACGCCAATCATCATGTGCACGACCGAGGCGGAGAAGTCAAGAGTGGTCGAGGCCATCAAGGCGGGCGTCAACAACTACGTGGTCAAGCCGTTCACCGGCGAAACGCTGTCGGAGAAGATCAACCAGACGATGGCCAAAGTGTCCGCCCAAACATAATCCACCGGGCCGATGCCGAAGGGGCTCGGCATGAGTACGACAAAGGTCAGTACACCATTTCGCGTCGTGGTAGCGGAAGACCACCTCACGGCGACGATCCGCCTGCGCGACGAGGCCGACTTCAAACACGTCACCACCAGCGACGTAGTGGTCGCCCTCGAGCAGGCCAGGATCATGGTTGACGACGCCGTCACCTCCCGGATCCAGGAGTACATCGCGCGAATCACCGCTGGAAGGCACGCGTATGAACCCGTACTGATCGCCAAAGGCCGCCCACTCGATGAGGGCAAGGATGCTACCTTTGAGTGGTATGAACCCATCGCCCCTCGCGAGGAGGCCATCAACGAGGACGAAGACGAAAGGCGTCTCAGCCACTACGACGTCTCCAAGTTCGTGATGGTGAACGCGGGGGACACCATCGGCCACATCACGCCCGCCGTCCCGGCCACGCCCGGCATAGACGTCCACGGCAACGAAATCCCCATCCGAAAGGCGCCCAGCGAAATCGAACTGAACGAAAACGTCGTCCTGGCGGAGGACGGCACCACCGTCGTCGCCCAGGAGGCCGGTCGGGTCAACGTCGCGGACGGACGCATCACCGTCGTCACCGTGCTTGAGATCACGGAGAACGTGGATTTCTCCGTCGGCCACATCAACTCGCCCACGCCGGTCAACGTGCGGGGCAACATCCAGGACCTGTTCCAGGTCCGGACGGACCGGTGGCTCACGGTGGGCGGGGCAATCGAAGCGGCGGAAGTGGACGCTGCGGAGCATATCGAAGTGCGGGGTGGCATCCTCAACCGGGACAAGGGTTTTGTCCGGTCCGGCGGTACGATCGCCGCCAAGTTCTGCGCGGAAGCCCAAGTCGACGCGGAGGGCGACATCACGATCGGCAAGGAAGTGCTCAACAGCCGTGTCAATACGGAATCCCGGCTGTTGATCCCCAACGGGGCGGTGATTGGCGGCAAGGTGTACGCCCGGGTGGCCATTGAGGCCAAGGTCGTGGGCAGCGATGCCGGCGTGCCGACCGACGTGGCGGTGGGGGTGCGGGAAGACCTGCTCCGCGAGGCCAAGGTGGCGGAGATCGAGAACGCGCGGCGGCGTAAGGCGATCGAGCGGATCCGGGAAACCGTTTCCCCGCTCATGGCGCAGGCCAAGCACCTCGCCCAGCATCAGCGGGAACGGGCCACCGAGCTCATGTTCCAGGCGGACTCCATCGAGGCCGAGATCAACAAGGTCGAGCAACGCGTCAAGGACGGCATGGCGGCCGTCTACGTACCGTCGGGCGAACACGAGACGGCGGAGGACTTCGGGCCCTACGTGCTGGTCAGTTCCAAGGTCTGCCAGGGCGTGACCGTCCGCATCGACGACCGCGTCACGTCGTTCGTCAAGGAAATGAAGGGACCCATCCGCATTCACAAACGCAAGATCAAGAACCACACGGTGGTGGCCGCGGTCAACCAGCTCACCGGCTCGGTTACCGAACTCAATAGCCGCAAGGTGGAGTTCGAAGAGGAAACCGCAGAGTAGCGGGATTGGCTCGCGGCACACGCGACGGCCCGGCGGGGTAGCCCACCACCCCTGGACCGGCCACTCTATATCATCCCACCGCTGGCCAGTGGCCGCACCCAAAAAAACGCCTGCGGTGTTGTGGTCGGTCGGGTCCCAGGGGCGCCACGCGTCACCGCAGGCCGTGTTGTAAGTACCTCCCCGCCTGGATTGCGGCCCCTGGAACAATTCGACCCCCTTGCCACACTCATCGGGCATTCGCTGCACGGCACTACACATCTGGCCTCCAATTGCGTACAAATACGGCATCGCCGTGCCGGGCACGATCGGTCAGAATAGTCCCTTGGCGATGTGCCGATAATCGGGTTGCCGGCCACGTCCCGACCCGGCATTCGCATCGGCGATTGGCAGAGGATCATCATGCAGCCCGATGAGCGCAACGCGGCCCTGCACCGGGCGGCGGAACTGGCGGCCGACTACCTGTACGCCCTGAACGTGACGCTGGACGGACGCCTGCTCTATGAATGGGTCTCGCCCGGCTTCCGGCGCCTGTTCGCCTACGAGGAGCGGCACGTGATCGGGTGTGACGGCCTCGGACTGACGCTGCACGCCGACGACGCGCCGATCGCGGCGGAGCGCAAAGCCGCTTTGCTGGCCGGTCGGGATGATGTCCGCGTCCTCCGCGCCGTCGGGCAATCGGGCGAGATCCGTTGGGTGCGCGACGCCGCTCGACCGGAGCAGGACCCCGAGGCGGGACGCGTCACGCACGTGTACGGGGCGGGATTCGACATCACCGCCCTCAAGGCGGCCGAGGCCAACGCGCGGCGAAGGGCATCCCAGCTCCGGCTCGTCATGGAGAACGTGGCCTCGCTGATCGCCTACATCGACTCGAACGGGTACTACCAGTTCGCCAATCGACAATATGAAATCTGGCGCGCCGAACAATGGACGGACATCGTGGGGCGACACGTGCGCGACGTGGTGGGCGAGTCCGTCTACGCCACCCAGGTCAAGCCGCACATGGACCTCGCGCTCGCGGGCGTGCCGGTCACATTCGAGGCGGATATTGCCGTCTCCCCCTGGGGACAGCGGTGGATGCGAGCGAGCTATGTCCCCGACGTCGACGAGAACGGAAACGTGGCCGGGCTCTTCGCCGTCCTCAGCGACCTCACCGAACATCGCCGCGCGGAAGAAGCCCTGCAGGACAGCGAAGCCCGCTACCGCCTGCTGGCCGACCATGCTTCGGACATGATCACGCGGCACGACACCGAAGGTGTCTGTCGATATGCCTCACCGGCCTGCCGTTCACTCCTGGGGCGCGCCCCATCGGAGATAATCGGGCGAAACATCTTCGATTTCGTCCATCCGGAGGACCTCCCGATGGTGCATGACCGGCACCAAGTCATCCGGCAGGGGGTGGGCGACGTCCACATCCGGTGCCGCCTTCGCCGGGCGGACGGCTCGTTCGTGTGGGTGGACTCGAAATCGCGGAGCATCCGCGATCCGCAGTCCGGCTCGGTCGTCGAGATCCTGGCCATCACCCGCGACGCGACCGAGATGAAGCGGGCGGAGGAATTGGCGCGGTCACGACTGGCCGACCTCGCCCACCTGTCACGGTTGAGCACGATCGGCGAGATGGCCACCACCATGGCCCACGAGCTCAATCAGCCACTGGGGGCGATCAGCAACTACGCCGCGGGCTGCGCCGCCATGATCCGTGACGACACTGGGAGCCGGGACACCCTGCTGGACGCGATGGGCCGCATCGCGGCCGAGGCCCGCCGGGCGGCCCGCGTGATCCGTCGGACCCGCCGTTTCGTCGGCCGACGCGAGCGGGAACTGACCGAAGTGAACTTGAACGACGTGGTCCGCGATGTCATCGAGCTGCTCGACCACGAGACCTCCGTCGCCGGGGTGGTGGTCACCGCGGACCTCGCGGACCCGGCCCCCCACACCGTCGGCGACCGCGTCCTGCTCCAGCAGGTCGTCACGAACCTGCTCAAGAATGCGGTGGAGGCCCTCGTGGCCGAAAACATCCGTAACCCGACCATCATGATCCAGACCCGTCACAGCACGGATCGCCTCGTGCAGATCACGGTCACCGACAACGGCACCGGATTGACCGACGATCAGCTCGAACGGGTTTTCGACCCATACTACACCACCCGGGCCGAAGGGCTTGGACTCGGCCTGGCCATCTGCCGGTCGATCATCGAAGACCATGGCGGGCGGTTGACGGCCCGTCACCACGACCCGCACGGCACTTCATTTCAGTTTACGCTGCCGTCCGCAGGTCGGGCGCCGGCGGCCCCCAAGTCATAATCGAGCGAGATAAAGCCGCACCGAGTCGGAAAAAGGGGCCCTGGAATCGCTTGCATCCGTAGAAATACGTATTACGCCGCCGTTGGTCCGCCACTAACATACGTTGCATGGGACACGAGACCCATGCTTCTTCTAATGTGCCAGGAACCGATCGTATTCGTTGTGGATGATGACCCGGCGTTCCGTGACTCGATGGGATGGCTTCTCAGCCGGTCGGGCCTCGCTCACCAGCTCTATGCGTCGGCCGAAGAGTTCCTGGCCGCGTGCAGCGATGGGATGCAAGGGTGCGTCGTGCTGGACGTTCGGCTCCAGGGCATGACCGGGCTTGAATTGCAGGAGCAACTGAAAGCCCGCCACGTGGATCTGCCGGTGATCATGATCACGGGCCACGCCGACGTGCCGATCGCGATCCGCGCGATGAAGGCCGGCGCCGTCGATTTCCTTGAAAAACCGTTCGACGGCCAGACGCTGCTGACTTGCGTCCGGGGCGCACTCCAGAAAGACCACCGCGTGAAAGCCGAGGCCGCCCGCCGAGCCCACGCCGGGACCCGCCTCAAACAGCTGACGGAACGCGAACGGGAAGTCCTTGAGATGGTGGCGGAAGGGCTGCTCAGCAAGGAGATCGCCGCACGACTCGGGATCAGCACGCGGACGGTCGAGGCACACCGTGCCCGCATCATGCACAAAACCGAGTCCGAAACGCTGGCCGACCTGATCCGCCTCGCCGTACTCGCCGGTATCTGACGGCCCTCGGCCGAGAGACCGGATAGGAGCAGACCGGAGCGCATGGCCGTGCGGGGCCAACTTCCGTGCGTACCGTTCCCGCAACCTCTCTTTGGGATCGCCGCCGTTTTCGGCATGGAGGACCCGCCCTCCGTTTTGCCGTCAGCCGCTGCAGGGCTACGACAGGCTTGCGGCCTTCGGCCGAGCGAGTGGAAGCTATCCCGGAGCCGAGGAAACACCGGTGCCAGGCGGGTGCCACACGGGTTTGGGGATAGCTTCCAGAACAGTTGATCCGCAGGTCGGGAGGACACGGCCTGCGGTCGGGTCAGGCGGGGAGCCCGTGCCAGGCGGCGCGGGGGCCGGCTACGCTCCGCGCGGTCGGCACCACGAGAAAATGACGGCCTTCGCGGCCGCCAGCTCGCGCCAGGTGGCGGCAGATCAACTCGTGGTCATTGGGCGTCACCAGCACCACCGTGTCGGGCGGCCAGCCGTCCCACCGGCGCGGATCGACTCGAGCCACTCCGGCCACCGCGAGTTGATCGTCCGTCAACCGGTCGTCCGCCGCCCGCAGGCGGGCCGCGTCGATTCCCCGATCACCGCGGAGATGCTCCAGGACGATCAACCCGTTCGTCCCCAACCCGTACACCACGACCGTCGCCGCCACGTGGCGGTCGATGAAATCCGTCGCCGCCGCCAGCGGCCGACGTGAATCCACCGCGAAGCCGACCGGCTGGGCCAGCATCCGACCGGCGTGCGGGGCGATCGGTGTCGCCTGTACCCAGTCGCGAATCTCCGCGAGCCAATCGTCGGCGCGGTCGTGCCAGGCCTGCCCGATGGCACCGCGTACGAACACGAAGGCGTATTGCAGACAGCCAACCACGTGCGCGAGGAACTCGTCACTCGGATCCAGTTCCGGCAGATCGGCCAGGAAACGATCGATCGCACGCGGATCGCCCGCCGCGAGAGCGACCGCTCCGCCGTTGTACGCCGTGCGATGCCGAGCATCGTGCAGGGACCCGGGATCGGTCGCCCGGGGCAGCCATCGTTCCACCACGTACCGGGCCGCCGCGTGGGTCGCATCCGCGTGATGGCTCATGCTGAGGGCGCGCAGGCGATAACGAAACAGCACGCGGGGTACGGCCACGCATTTCGCGCCCGTCGACGCCAACCGCAACCACAAGTCCCAGTCCGCGCAAGGCTGCACCTCCTGGCGGGCATCGAACGCCTCTGCGTCGAGCATCGCGGCCGGAACCAAAGTCATCGGAGTCAACGGGTTGCCACGCAGCAGCCCATCCACGCTGAAGTGATCCACGCGGGGAAACCGGTACAGCGACAACGGTCGGCCGACCTCATCCAGGAGTTCATAGCCGGCGACGACGAGTGTGCGGTCGTCGCATCGCCCGGCCATTTCGAGCAGCACCGCCACGGCATCGGGCCGAAGCTGGTCGTCCGCGTCGACGAACAGCAGCCGGTCGGCCCGGGCGGCCGCCACGCCGAGGTTACGGGCGGGTCCGGGTCCACCGTGCGGACCGTGCAGCACACGGATCCGCGCGTCGCGCCGTGCGTGCTCGGCGAGTCGCTCCGGGGTGGCGTCCGTGGACTCGTCATCGATGCAGATCGCTTCCCAGTTGGTATGCGTTTGCCCGCAAATCGACGCCAGCGTATCGTCGATCGTGTCCTCCGCGTTGTAACACGGAGTGATGATGGAGATGTCGGGCCGGTCCGGCATGAGGTCACGCTCGCGTTCCACGCTTGTCCTGCCGCCAGCCGGTCGCCGGAGTGTCGGCGGGGGTCGGCCCGGGGCACACCCTCTCCAGGCCCGACCGTCCGGAGATTATCGGCACCGGCCCCGAAACGCCTTTAGGCGATCGCCGACCGGTGCCGATACGTCACCGAAGACGGCACCGATGCAAACGACGCTCACACCCACGACCACGGTCGACGAACTGCTCGCGCTGGGACGCCGAGGGGAGTTGGGGCCGTTCGTCACGGGCGCCACGGCGGTGCTGTCGCAAGGCGAGCCGCACGACGAGCTCCGGTTCCTGCTGATGCGCCGTCTGGCGGAAGTCGGCCTGCTGCGGCGGGCCGCCGCCCTGGGCGAGGGGCTGTCCGAGTCCGTCCGGCAGCAGCCCGCCTTCGCGGCCCTGCGCCGGCAGCTCGCCGCGACCCGGCACGACGGCCAGATCGCGTGGAGCCGATTCAACCAGCCGTTCGAAGCCAACCTGGCCGCCGCCCGCGAGCACCGCGACTTCGCCGACGACGTGGCCGCCGCGTGGCGGGCGGAGCGGCGGTTTCTCGAGCTGCACCAGACCGCGCACGGACTGTACCAGGTATTCGACCGCCGGATCGACCGGGAAGGCGGCTGGCGACCGCGATTCGCCAACCACGTCCCGCAACCGCCGGCGGCGGAGCTGGCCGCCCAACTGAACGGCCGCATCCCGCCGGCCATGGCGATCGAGGGGATCGGTCTGGGCCACCACCTGCCCTGGCTCCATGCCGCCACGGCGAACACCTTCCTCGGCGCCAGCGCGGTGCTCTACCAGATCGAGCCGTCCTGGCTGGGTGTGGCCGTCGCCTTTCACCTGAGCGACTGGCGTGCCCTGCTGGCCGACGAACGCGTACGGTTCTGCCTCGGTCCCGAGGCCTTCGACGTACTCGCCAAGATCATCGAAGACGACATGACCAACGCGCCGCCGCAGGCCGTCGTCCGAGCCGGCCTGTGGGGCCCGCCACCCAACGGCACAGGCCTGACGCCGCTCCTGGAAAAACTGGGCGCGCGGGTACAAGCGCGCTGCATGACTCTTCGGGAAGCGGTCGAGACGAAGTACGCCGGACGCGACCGGCGTTGGTGGCAACAGCGGTACCGTGATGCGGTGCACGGCAACGCCCCGCCGCTGCGTGTGCTCGGCGTGACGTGCCGCTTCACGACGGTACTGCAGTACTCGATGCGTGACACGATTCGGGCGTTCGACGCCCTGGGCTGCCCCACGCGCCTGCTGATCGAACCCAGCAACCACGCCCGACTCACGCCGGAGACCATCCTCAGCACGATCCGCGACTTCGAGCCCGACCTGGTCCTCATGATCGACCACACCCGCGCCGGTCAGCGAGACGGCGTGACCGACAACATTCCGTTCGTCACGTGGATCCAGGATCGCCTCCCGTGGTTGTGCGACCGCCAGACGGGCGAAGCCATGGGCCCGCTCGATTTCTGCATGGGATTCGGGCGTAACGAGTTGTCGGAAGGTTACGGCTACCCGGCCGACCAGTTCCTGGAATGCAAGATGGCTACGGACCCGGCCGTCTTCTTCGACGAAGGCGTCGACATCGAGGCCGTGCTGGCCGGCGACGGTCCGCTCGAGCCGGACTCGCCGTACGCCTGTGACGTCGCATTCGCCACGAACCGCGGGCGGGCCCCCGACGCGGTCCACAACGAGTTTCGCACGCACTGCGACGCCGGAATGCAGCGACTGATCGACGCGATGTACGAGGAACTGATCGCCCTCGCCCAACACGGGGACCTCAACGGCGGACTCGACAAGTACGCCTACCTGGATCGCTCGGCGGCGGCCCTCGGAATCCAGCTGGGGCCGCCGCAGCGCGAGCCGCTGGTCAACACCTTCATCCACCCGATCGTCGATCAACTCATCCGCCGCCAGACGATCGAGTGGACCGCCCGCTGGGCCGATGCGACCGGCCACGTCTTCCGCCTCTACGGCAACGGCTGGGACACGCACCCGACGTTCTCCACGTACGCGGCCGGGTATCTCAAGCACGGCCCGGAGCTGGGCCGGGCGGTGCGGGCGGCCAGGGTGAACCTGCACGCCGGCTGCAACAACGCCATGCACCAGCGGGTGCTCGACGGCCTCGCTGCGGGCGGGTTCCTGCTGCTGCGCCGGCACGCCGTGGACTATTCCGACCGATCCGCCCGCCCCGTGAACGAAGCGCTGTGCGAAGGCCGGGTCAAGCCAGGCGACACCGTCTGCTGGCCCGAAGTGTTGCCCCCGCCGGCGAACGAGTGGTACGTGGCCGTCCGCAAAATGATGGGCACCGACCCCTTCGTCGAGGAGACCATCACTCCGGAGCACGTGGCGTCGGCCCGGGCGGTGAGCGAACGGAGCGACGTGCAGATGGCCTCGCTGCGCGTCTGGCCGGACCTTGACGCCGTCACCTTCGGCTCGGCCGACGAACTCGCGGGGCAACTCCAGCGATTTCTGACCAACGAGGAAGAGCGCCGGGAAACCGCCCGCCGGATGCGACAGCGAATGCTGGAGGCGTTCGGTCACCAGGCCCTGATGCGACGGCTGTGCGAGTGGATGGTCGAAGCCCTCGGGCCGGCCTGAATCAACTCCCTTGCGCGCGGTGCCCCTCGGGAAGCTACGCCGAGGCCGGAACAACACCGGTGCCAAGACAGTGCCACAAGAGTCTCGGGATAGCCTCTACTCCCTACCGTTTGCCCTCTGATCCGTCGCCGACCTCGAACAGCCGCGCCACGTGGCCGTGCGAGAAGCCGGCGAGATTGAACTCCTCCGCGCTCACCTGGTCGAAGTCGAGCATCCGCACCTGCCGGCACCCGCGGCTCTCGAACACCTCGCGGTAGTCGCGAGCGAAGTGACGCGGAGTCGCCGTCGCTTCATCCTCGATGGTGACAATATACCGTCCGGCAATCCGCACCACGTGCTCGAAGATCGCATCCGAGTCGGGATGCACGTGCTCCAGCACCGCCATGCTGAAGACGGCGTGATACGCGTCGTCGGCGATGCCGGGCAAGACGTCTTCAAACGAACCGATGGTGACGTCGACCCGCCCACTCGTGTCCGGATAGTGGAGGCTCATGGCGGCGACGGCGTGCGGATTGATTTCGATCGCGTGCAGTCGGCGGGACCCGCGCCGGTTCAGCACTGCCAGGTTGCGACCGATGTTGCAGCCCAGCTCGAGAATCGCATCGGATGGCCCAACGCCCGCCTCCTGCATCCAGTCCGCCAGCATCTGACTCCACGCTATGTTCGTGGTGTACTGGTCCGGCGCGTTCTCCGCCGACGCCTCGGACGCCCCGCGGCTCCGCCAGTACGTGTGCACCGCGTCGCGGCACAGCGGGAACGGGCCGGCCATTGCCCGTTCGATCTCGGGCACCGTCGTCGGGGCCGGCGGCCGCCGCACCCGATCAGCGTAGAGCCGCAGCACCGGGATGCCGGCCTGCTCGAACACGCCGCATCGCTCGAGCAACTGGGGCTCACACCAATCACTGTTCAGGACGACGGCCCGGACGCCCCGCTCAACCGCCCGCGCCGGCGCCACGACCTCCCAGCCGAACACCGCACGCCCCTGCCGGAGGCGATCGTCGTCCACGAATGCCGCGATGCGAACCGGCGAATGAAACAGGGACTCGACGACCTTCGCGGTGTGGGCGCCGGCGCCGTACAAGGCGACCGGGTCCAGGCCGCGCCGGCGGGCGTCGGCCAAAGCGAGAGTCATTCGCCGGGCGGCGTCGGCCCGGTCGTCGAACGTACCGGCCGTCTCGCACGCCGGGCACGGATTCTCAGCTTGACTACAGATGCTCATGTCGCTCCCACCGGCGCCGGTCGGCGCCTCATTGGATGTCCGTGTTCTGCATCGCACCAGCCAGCCGGTCGATGGCCTCGTCCTCATCCAGCCAGCAGATCAGCCGCTGACCGTCCTGCCGAAGGTACGCGGCGAAGTCCGATTCCCGGTCGCGCTCGACCAGCAGGAGATAGGCGCGTCCGGCGGGGTTTCGCACGAGGGCGGCCCGCAGGCCGTGATCACGGAGTCGGCCGTTGAGCGACGGCGTGGCATAGTAACCCCACGATTTCCGCACGACGTCGTAGCCTCCGCCGTGCGCGCCGACGAACGTCACTTGCTCGTCCGGTTCCAACTCGATGTTCGCACAATGCTGCAACGTCGACGCGTTCCGGCTCCGCGTGGAGAACTCCCGCGCCGTGGCAAGCTGTTCCACTTTCATGACGTCGCTCCCACCGGTTCCGCATCCACCAGGTGCCCGTCGACAAACCACTCGCCGTCGGCGGACCGGGTCCAGATCTTGGGGTTGCGGTTCCGTTCCAGCACTTCGAAAAACCGCTCGCGGGTGACGCCGACAAACTGGACGAAATCGTCCACGTAATGGTCCGACAGCGGGACCAGGTCATGCCGGCGGATCAGTTCCCGCGCCTCCTCGCGGGTCAGACGCCCGTTGCGAATGTCCTCGCACGCATGGTCGGTCGCCCGTCCGTACCCGAACTTCAGCACCTTGAAGTACTGGTGAATGCGATTGATCTTCTCGTCGATGCCGACGAAGTTGCGGAACGTGCCCTCTCCGGGCTCGTCGAGCGATTCGAACCCGTGCTGCCGGGCGATGGCCAGATGGGCGTGGCTGTCCCAGAAGAAGTAGTAGCTCATGAACACGGCGTGCGTCGGCGCCGAGTCAAGCTCCTCGGGGAAGTCATAGAGCCGCAGCCGCTCGAAGGGGATGCCATATCGCTCGGCCACGAAGGGGGCGTCTTTCCCGTTGTTGGCGGCGTACCGCGAGAACCACGCCCGGTTCATGGTGCGGCGGCACGCGAGGTCCGGGTCACCGCCGTACTCGAACGCCGAATTCTCGCCGAGCAGCACCAGCGGCACCTGGAACCGCAACGCCACGTGCAACGGGTACGCGTGCAACAGGGTATGACTGAGCAGGTCCGGGTCACCGAAGTCCTCGAACCCCAGGCGAATCAACTCGCCGTGCAGCGACAGCTCCGGTCGGTGGATCGACAGGTCCGCCCCCATGCTCGGAATGCGCTGCAGGTTACGCCAGCCGATCTCCGTCTTGATTCCGTAGTCGACGTGGACGGCCAGGATGCGCAGGTCACGGCCCAGGAGGCGGTGGACTTGCGTGATGCTGTCCTTGCCGCCGCTGACCGGTACCACCACGTCGTAGAACGGTGCCCGCCGGCCCTTTACTTCGTCAAGCAGGGCGTCGAACTCGGCCTGCCGCTGCGTCCAGTCGATCGCGTGCCGTGCCGCCTGCTTGCGAGCGTGCGCGAGGCAGGCGGAGCAGACACCGCGCTCGTCGAACCGCGCGTGCGGCTTGGTGTCCGGGATCCAGCATTGGCGGCAGTATCGCATGCCCTACCTCATGATCAGAATGTCCTCGAGCAGCAGACCGTCCACGTCCGACTGCTTCAGCGTCCGCAGCGCCTCGTCCGGACCGCGCACGATCGGGTCGCCATGCAGGTTGAAGCTCGTGTTGAGCAGCGCCCCGACGCCGGTGACCCTCTCGAACGCCTGGATCAGCTCGTAGTACTCCGGGTTCACGTGCCGCTCGAGGATCTGCGGTCGACCGGTGAAATCACCCGGATGGAGGGCCGCAATCAATTCCCGCCGGGCGAGGTCCGTGCTGTCGAACGCCAGGGTCATGTGCGGGCTCCGCAGTCCCTTCGGATTGTGGAGGTACTCCGACGCCCGCCGGTCGAGGATCGTCGGCGAGAACGGCATCCAAAAATCGCGGTACTTGATCGCGTCGTTGATCCGCCGCACGGTGTCCGGGCGACGCGGGTCGGCCAGGATCGACCGGTTGCCCAGGGCCCGCATGCCGTACTCCATCCGGCCGGCACAGCGGGCGATGATCTTGCCGTCGGCCAGCAATAGGGCGATCCGCTCGGGACCCACGCCTTCGGTGACGGAGAAACCCGGCCCGAGGTCGGCCCGCTGCAAGCCGCGCCGCATCTCTTCGCGGGAGAACGACGGCCCGAGATACACGTGCTCCAACGGCTGGATCATGCTGAAATCGCCACCCGTCCGTTCGAGGTGCTCCCACATGGCGGCGTAGCACGCTCCGATGGGCAGGGTGGTGTCACCCGCGGACGGGCACACGTAGAGATTGTCCACGCACGCCTGCTCGGCCATCACCTTGCAGCCCTTGATGTTCTGGGCCACGCCGCCCGCGAACACCACCTGCCGCAACCCGGTATGCTTCACACAGTTGGTCACCCACTGGCAGAGGACCCGCTCGAGGAACTCCTGGGCCGCCCCGGCGATCCCGTCGAACCGGTGCCCTTCCAGGGCGTCGCGGAAGTGGAAGTAAAGGTCCGGCGGGCGGCAATCGAAGCCGATCTTCAGGCCGTCCACCTTCAGCACGTTCTCGAAGACCCTGTAACTGCGCTGCCGTTCACGGTCGTTGGCGTAGGCGGCGAGCCCCATTACCTTGTACTCGTGCTGCACCGGCTTCATGCCCAGCAGCAGCGTGACGTACTGGTACACGTGGCCGAGATGGTTGTCCTTCATCGACGCCAACTCGGCATGCTCGTTCGGGGTGAACACGGAGACGGTGCCGTTCGAGTAGTCGCCGCACCCCTCCGCGGTCAGCACCAACGCCTTGTGGCGGATCGGCGACCCGAAGTACGCGTAGAACTTGTGGCAGTCCTCGTGGGTCACCGTGCGGATCTTGGTGGGTGACAGCCCGAGCCGCTCGGCGGCCACGGCGACCCGCAAGCCCCTCAGCTCCTCCATCTCCAGCGGGTCCATGTACCCCTGTAGGAGGTGATCCATGGGATAGGTGTCGTCGTACCGGAAGTCGTCGCGGGCCTTGAACACGTCGTAGTAGACCGGGCTCTTCTCCTCGTAGAACCGGGGCCTCCAGTAGTCGCGCTGCTCCTTGACCCAGTCGGCCACGGAGAAATTAGCGTTGCGCTTGATCTTGGTCAGGACCGGGTTCCACGTGTGTGACGCGAGCACCACTTCGTCCACGTCCGCCGTGGACAGTCCGACCTCTTTCAGACAGGCGCCGATGGCGTGCTGGGGGAATCCGTAGTCGCCTTTGAGGCCGGTGAAACGTTCTTCCTGCGCGCCGGCGATGATCTTTCCATCTGCCATCACGGCGGCCGAGGCGTCGTGGGCCTCCTGGATCCCCAGGATGACTCTCATAGGCTATTCCTCCACGGCCGACACCGGTTCCCGTCACGGCCGGCATCGTGCCTGATCATCCACCGTCACAGCCGTCGCACGGTGGCGGCGCGGCCACCGGCGTATCACCCCGACTTCCGGGCGATCCAGAGCATGTTGGAACTGCGCTGGCCCTCGTCCACCGCCTGCTGCAGCGCCGGGGCCAGCTCCCGCAAGGCGATCTCCAAGGGGCTGCCCGCGAATCGCGCATCACGGAAGCACCACTGATTGAGCACTTCGTGCACATCCGTCCCGTAGAACCACGCCGACAGCGGGTCCAGCCCGGCCGACCGCAGCACGCCCTGGATCGAATCCACGGTAAACTGGTGCAGCGTGGTCAGGCCATTGTAACTCGATACCGACGGGTGGTCCGGGAACGTTTCCACAGCCCGGGTGATCAAGGCGTCGCAGTGGGCCACCTCGGTCACGACGAGGCCACCGTCCGTCAGTTGCGTCGCCGCCTCCTTGATCAACGCGGCCGGGTCCTCCACGCAGTGCAGCACGCCGAAGAACGAGACGACATCGAACCGCGCGTCCGGCTGGTGGGCGATGAACGCGTCCAGCCGCTGCTCCCGGATGTCGACCTGGTACTGCTCCCGCCCGAACGCCGCGTCGCGCGGCGACAACTCCAGGCCGATCGCGTTCCAACCTCCGATCCTGCGCAGGACGGCCAGCACCTCGCCGGTTCCGCAGCCGACGTCCAGCCACCGTGACGCGCCGGCCGCGGTGGCGCCCAGCACGTGATCCACCTTCGGGCGGGCGATCTGGTCGACCCGGAACGCGGCCTTGTCGGGATCGCAGTAGTTGGTATTGCTGTACCGCGCGTCATCGCGGAAGAACGCCTCGCGCAGCGAATCGTCAATCAGCGTGGCGACGAACCCGTGCCGGCAACAACGCTCCGTGCACTGGCGATACTGGAACCCGTACGCCTTGAAGCGGTCGACCACGTTGGGCGAGCCGCACGCCGGACAGCGATCCACCATTCGCACCGCGCCTTCCCGTTCGGCCCGGGCGACCGCTTCCTCCGCCGCATGTTTCAGGTGCCGCATGAAGTCCGCACCGTCGCGGAAGGTCTTGCCGAGCCGCCCGTAGTCGAGCGGCTTGCCGTGCCGGCATGGGATCGGCGGTGATGCCTGCCTGGTGGTCATGGTCTACCCCTTCCGCCCGATAAACAGGTAGTGCAGTGAACTTCCGTCGCGCTCGTCGACCGCGAAGTCGTAATACCCCACGTGCAGCGGCATGAAGGGCTCGAACCGCCGGCACAGCTCATCCGGTGAACGGGTGAAGTTGATGTACGTCGGCTGCGGTCCGGTCAGCGGGCCCGCGTTCACCCGCCACAAACCGTCGTCCGCCGGCTCCGCGAAGTCATGGAAGCAGCCGTGTTCGGCCATCATCGTCGCGATGAACACGCCGCCCGGTCGGACCTGTGCGTGCAGGCCGTCCACGCACGCCCGCAGATCGGTATTGGAGAGGTAGTAGAGCACCTGGTTGGACAGCACCATATCGAAATCGACGTCGAACAGCCGGCGATCCGCGGGTGGCTTGGGATCGACGACCTCGAAGTGCCCGGCGATGGCCGGGAATCGCTCCTGGCACGCGCGCACCGCCGTCTCGTCCGCGTCGACGCCGTACACGTTGAACCCTTTGCTCCCGAAGAACGCGCAGTGGGTTCCGGTGCCGCAGCCGAAGTCCAGCAGGTTCTCGCCGTGCGTGCCGTCCAGCCCGAGTTCGTGGCGCAGCACGCGGTGGTAGCACCGGACCACGTGCCCCTCGGGATACTGAATGCCGTACCCGCTCCGATAGGCGCGCTGGTGGTAGCTGAGGTTGGTGGCCAGGTAGTCGGCTTGCTTTGTCGTGACCGGCGTCATGCCTCCCCTCCGGGTCTAGGCGGCGAACCGCTCGAGGAATAGCTTCACGTTCACGAATGAGAACAGGAATTTGCTGTAGCTGTTGGGCAACGGCCGCATATCGAGCAGGGCCGCGACCCCATCCCGATCCACCAGGTCGAAGACCGGGCTGTCGTCGAGCAGCCGGGCACGCGTCTCGGGGCAACGCGTGTCCACCACCGACACGAATGCCGCGTTGAACCCCACCTTCCGCCGATCGAGTCGGACCGGGTCGTTCAGGATGCCCGCCACCGCCTCGCGAAGCACGTACTTGCCGTAGCCGTTGCGGATGAGGTGCTCGGGCGGGATGGCGTAGGCCAGCTCGAACAGCCCGGTGTCGAGGTACGGGCTGCGGTTCTCCAGCGAGACCCGCATCGAGTTGAGATCATCCTCATGCAGCGCCTGCGGGATGATCTCGTGGAACATTTCATTGAGCATGCGCTTGCGGAGCAGCGGTTCGCAGTACGGCTCCTCGGTGAACATCTCGCGGAAGTCCGTCTTCAGCAACGCGGCGAATACTTCGTTGTTGAGCCAGATGTGCCCGCGGAAGTCCGGCTGCTCGAAGAACAGGTCGCCCCGCTGGAGGTGCGGGTTGCGGACGAGACCCTGCACGTGGGTCTCCCACTCGCCGCGGTATCGCGCGAACTCCGGATGCTCGCGCATCTCGTACAGATGCAGGTTGAAATGGTCGTAGTAGCCGGTGAACAGTTCGTCGGCCCCGTTGCCGGAAAGCACGACCTTGTACCCCCGCTCCGCGATCGCCTCGGACAGAAACGAGTGCACGTAGTACGACAGCGTGTGCACGGGGGCGTCGTGGTCGTCCACCAGCCGGGCCATGTGGTCGAGGGCCCCGCGTTTCGGGATCTCGATGGACACGTTCTCGCAGCCGAGGTCCGCGACGGTGGCGTTGATGTTGGCCGACTCGTCGTACCGCTCATCGCGGTCGATGATCGAGAAGGTGACGACGTGGCGGCCCATCGACTTGGCCGCGATCGACACCAGGGCCCCCGAATCCACGCCGCCGCTGAGGCAGAACGCCAACGGCACGTCGGCCCGCATCCGCAGCTCCAGCGCGTGGAGCAGCCGCGCCCGCGTGGCCTCGATCGCCTCGTCCAGCGACATCTCGCGCACGCAACTGGTGGGCGTCCAGTACCGCTCACGCGTCTCGCGCAGGCCGGCGTCGATCATGACGTTCGTGGCGAACGGCACCTCGCCGACGTCGAGAAAAAACCGCTCGTCCTGCTTGTACAACGCCGTGTAGCCGTTCACCAGAAACCGCGACACGTGCCGCAGGTTGACGCGCGGCCGCTGCCCCGAGAGCAGGAACAGGTACTTGACTTCCGACGCGAAGTACAGGCCGTCGGCGGTGCGAAGCGTGTACAACGGCTTCTCGGCGAAGCGATCGCGCGACAGCAGCAGCGTGCCCCTCCGCCGATCGTAGATCGCGAACGCCCACATGCCCTCGAAGCGATCCACGCACCGGGCACCGTACCGGCGATACGATTGCAGCAGCACCTCGCTGTCGGAGTCGGTGACGAACGCCGACCCGTCGCTTTCCAGGTCGCGGCGTAGCTCGCGGTAGTTGTAGATCTCGCCGTTGAAAATCATGGTGCAGCCATCGCGCTGCATGGGCTGGTTGGCCCGCTCGTCCAGGTCGATGATGCTCAGCCGCGCGTGCAGCAGGTAAACGTGCAGATCGCCCTCCTCGAGGTGCACGTGGTCGCGGTGATCCGGCCCGCGGGTGGCCATCCGCTCCAGGGTGCGGGCGACCGGCCCGTCGTCCAGTCGGCGATACCCGATGTATCCGGCGATTCCGCACATGGTCAGCCGGCCACCTCCGCCACCGATCGCTGGTTGCTGCCGCCCGCGGCACCGGCGCCCGCCACCGGGATCCGGCGTAGCTGGAACGGGTCAGTCGTCTCATCGTTCAGGCCGTCCATGGCGGTGGGGCAGCACTGCACGCCGAACGATCGCAGCGTCAGGATCACCGACGGCGAGTAGCAGTGCCGCAAGCCCTCCGGGTAGGCGTAGTGGCACGGCTTGACACCCGCCTTGTCGTGCAGCAGGGTGATGCTCGCGTCGATCTCGTTCTCCAGTGCCTCGGGCGACAGGTGGCTCAGGATCGCGTGATGGTGGGCATGGCCGCCGATGTTGAACAGCGGGTCGGCCGCCAGCTCGCGGACCTCCCGCCAGGTCAGCTTGCGGTCCAACGGGTCGTCGCTGGTCCGCACGTCCGGCACGCCGCACTGGGCGAGCAGGTCATCCGCCATCGCCTCGCGGTCGATGCGCGGGGTGGCCTTCGCGTAGATCCGGATCTCGTCGAGGATGCGAACGCGGTCGTCCGGCGTGCTGAACGCGGCCGGCGAGTCGGACCAGGGCAACCGCACGCAGCCGGGGGCCGCCCGCTCGAAGCCCCACTCGATCCGGTCGATCCAGGACATCGCGTTGCGCTCCACGAACCCCGTGGTCACGTAGATCGTCGCGGGGACGCCGTACCGGCGCAGGATCGGCGCGGCGATCGACCGGTTGTTGGCGAACCCGTCGTCAAACGTCACCGCAAACGATCGGCGCGGAAACGGTTCGTGGTTGATCAGATGGCGGAGCACGTCGTCCATGGATAACGGCGTGCCCGCCTCGGCCAGGCTGCGAATGCAGCGTTCGAACTCGTCCACCACGAGATGCTTGCGGGTGTAGTTACGGACGCGGTAGGACGATTCCTCCACCACTCCGTGGAACAGGAAAACCGCCAGCCGACGTTCGTCGAGTCGCTGTTCGAGCGTCATGACGTCAATCCCTTCGTGTAGGTTTCAAACCGTTCCACGCACATGGGTTTGAGCGCGGCGGGCATGAACGAATAGTACCGCCCCCGCTGCCGCTGGGGACGTCGAATAAACTGTCCCGACCGCCGGTACGCATCCAGCGCGGCGAGGGTCAGATCGAGGCACGCGCCGGTGTTGCGGGCCCGGAGCTGGTGCAGAGGCATGCCCGGCTCGACCTGGACTCGCGTCTGGGCGATCACGTCGCCCGCGTCGAGGTCCTCGGTGACATAGTGCAACGTGGCGATGAGCTGATCAAAGTCGCCGTGGTACACCGCCCACAGGTGCGTGTCGAGCCCGCGATAGTGCTCCGGGTCGCCGCCGTGCAGGTTGATCGTCCGATCCGGACACCGGGCGAGTACCTCGCGCCCCAGCCGCCCCGTGCCGAACACGACGACCACGTCCGGGTTGAGCCCGCCCAGCGCGTCCACCGCCCGCCCGTCGTTCGCGGACTCGACCTCGAGCACCTCGGCAACGTCGGACAGGCGAACGTCGGCCCCCTCGAAAAACGCGCGCCGCTCGTAGACGTCCCGTTCCGCCTCGAAGGGGTGGGCCGTCTCGAACGGCGGCGTGGGCCCGCGCGTTTCGGCCACGATCAAGTCCACGCGGTGCACTTCGTTCAGCCCGCGCACGAAGTGCACGTGATGGGTCGTTTCGGTTGTCAGCACCGCCAGTTTCATCCGACCTCCACCGGCGCGAGCATGTCCAGGGTCAGCGGCTGCCCGCGCCGCACCGGACACGCCACCGTGCGGCCCAGCACCGCCGCCTCCCGCCCCGGCGGCACGCCCCCACCCGGCCGGAGCCATGTGATATCGTTCCAGGTCAGCGTGGTCCCCGCCGGCAAGTCCCGACCGGCGGCCACCGATCGACGCAAGGCCGTCTGGGCCGCGTCCTCGCTCGGTTGCGGCACCTTGCGACCGCCGCCGAGCAGGGTCTCGATCACGCGAATCCGCTCGACCAGTTGTCTCAGCTCCGACGGGTCGGCCGACAACTGGTGATCACGGAAGTCCGAGTACTGCTTGTCGAGCGTGAAGTGCTTCTCGACGATCCGCGCACCGACGGCCACCGACAGCGCGGCCGCCTCGATGCCCAGCGTGTGGTCGGAGTACCCCACCGTGGCTCCGAACTCCTGCTGCAGGTGGCGGATCGCGGCGAGATTCGCCTCCGCGGGTGGCACGGGGTAGCTCGACACGCAATGGAGCACGGCCAGCTCCTGCACGACGCCCTCTTCGGCCCACACCCGCTCCACCGCCGACCGGGCGTGCCGCAACTGGGCGACGGTCGCCATGCCGCACGAGAGCAGAATCGGCCTGCCCGTGCACGCCACCGTCTCGATGAGCGGGATAAACGTGTTGTCGCCCGACGCGATCTTGAACGCGGCCACCAGCGCGTTGAGAAAGACCGCGCTGCCCAGGTCGAACGGCGTTGAGAGAAAGAGCACCCCTTCGGCCCGCGCCCGCTCGGCCAGCCTGGCGAACTCATCGCGGGTCAGCTCGAACTGCTTGAGCCGCTCGAACCGGGCGGTGTCCGCAGGGGACACGTAGTGCTCGGTCTGGAACGTCTGGAACTTGACGGCGTCCGCCCCGGCCTCCGCCGCTCGACAGACCATCTCGTCCGCCACCGCGTATCGCCCCTCGTGGTTGTTGCCGATCTCGGCCACCACGAGCACACGGTCGTTCGTGTCGAACCCGTCGATCAGCACGGTTGCCCCCCCTTGCGATAGAAGCGCAGCGCTGCCCCCTGCATCGTGGCCAGCTTGTCGTAACGCGTCACCGCATCGGACAGTGCCATACTGTCGTCCGTGAACACCGCTTCGGTGATCCACAGGCACCGGTCACGGGCGCAGACGAGCAGACCGTGGTCCGCCTTGCGATAGATCCGGCCCGGTTCACCGCGGTGTTCGAAGTCGCGCAGCCGGGACGACACCAGCGTGACCTGCCGCCCGTTGTAGAACGTGAAGGCGCCGGGGTAGGGCGGTCGCAGCGCTCGAATGCGGTTGTGAATCTCCTCGGCGGTCAGCATGTCCCACAGCACGAGGCCGTCGTCCGGGAAGCGGAGCGGCATGTACCGGGCCAGGGTCGGGTCCTGCTTCCGCGGCCGGAGGGACTCGGTATGGATCTTTTCCACCACCTGCAACAGCATCTGGGGGAACCGCTCGTTGGCGACGCGGTGCAGATCGACGATGGTGTCGTCGATCGCGATGGGGAACGTCTGGTCGAGCAGCACGTCGCCGGTGTCCACGCCCGCGTCAACGCGTATCACGGAGAGCGTAAACGACGTCTCGCCATTGAGGAGCGCCCAGTTCATGGGCGACGAGCCGCGGTACTCGGGCAGCTTCCCCGCGTGAAGGTTGATGGTAAGGTGCGACGGGATCTGGAGGACCGCCTCGCTCAGAATCGGCCCGTAACCCGCCAGGATGAAGACGTCCGGGTCCTCGCGGCGCACCCGTTCCTTGTGCTCCGGACCGTTGGGGTCCACCGGTGCCACGGTGGGCAGCATGAGTTTGTTCGCCTCCGCCTCCACCGACGCGTACCACTGCGAACCGCGGTTGGCGTGCACGACGACCAGGGCGGGTCGGTACCCCGCCGACACGAGCGCATCGAGACAGCGAACGCCCCGGTTGCCGTTAGCCCACAGGACATAACGCATCAGTCATTTCCTTGTACCAGTTTACGTAGTGCTCCATTCCCACCTCCAGCGGGTACTGGGGTTGGTAACCGATAGCGGACGCCGCCTTGTCGATGCAGAGCGTACCGCGTTTGGGCGTCAGTCGATCGCGCGGCACGCACCGCACCTCGAGGTCCGGGAAGTACGCCTGCAGCGTCTCCGCCAGCTCGCGAAGCGATCGGGACTGCCCATACGTGATATTGAACGTTTCGTTGATCGCGTTGTCGCTGCGCAGCACACGTTCCACGCCGTTCACCACGTCCTGCACGTAGGTGAAGTCCAGTCGATCGGCCCCATCCCCCTGGACCTGCACCTCCGCGCCCTTCAGGGCGTTCTCGATGAACACCTGCCCCACCCGCCGACTCACGCACCGCTCGCCGTACAACGCCGACGGCCGCACGATCGTGTACGGCAGGCCGAACACCTGGTTGTACGCGATGACCATCCGCTCGCCCGCCAGCTTCAACGCGCCGTAAATGCCGATGGGATCGCACGGGACGTCCTCCGTCACCATCTCGCCCTGGAAATGGCCGTACACCATGCTCGACGAGAAGTAGACGAACCGCTCCACATCGAGGCAGCCCGGCCGGGCGTTGTCCAGGGCGTTCTCCAACGTGCGCAGGCTGTGATCGAAGGTGGAGTGCGGATCCTTGTTGGCCAGCCCGGCGTGCGAGACGGCGGCCAGGTGGACGATGACCTGCGGCTGAATCCGCTCCAGCAGGTGCGACAGGGCGTGGTAGTCCCGGGCGTCCTGGATATGCAGCGGGATGCCGGCGCCTCGCAACAGGTCTAGCCGTTGCGTGACGATTCGCATGTAGAGGTCGCGGTTGTGGGCGTATGGATCACCCGATGCGACCGACAGCAGGTTGTTCACCTGCAGGTTGTCCACGACGTCGACGTGGCAGCCGAGCCGGCGCAATCCCAGCGCGAGATTGTGACCGATGAATCCCGCGCCCCCGATCAGCACGATTCGTTTGGCGTCGAGCGAATCCATACTCAATGCACCTCCTCGATGGCGTCGCTCACCGACGCCACGATGCGTTCGATGTCGGACGGCGTCACGTGCGGGCCCACCGGCAACGCGATCGAGCCGTCGCTGATCCGGGCGGCCAGCGGATAGTCGGACTCCCGGCTGCCGTATTTCAAGCGGTAATAGGTCATACGCGGGACCGGGTGCGGGTAGTAGACACTCGTCCCGACCCCGCGGGTCTCCAAGGCCCGCATGAGCGCCGCGCGGACGGCGATCAACGGCGGCTCGAGCATCATGGTCAGGCAATAGCATCCGCAGCGGTCCAACAGTTCCGACGCCCCGAGCACCGTGACGCCGGCCACGCCGGCCAGCCCGTCCGCCAGGGCGCGGAAATTGCGCCGCCGGGTCGCCAGAAACGCGGGCAGCTTCTTGAGTTGCTCGATGCCGAGGGCGGCGCCGATTTCGCTCATCCGGCAGTTCCACCCGATGGACGGGACGTCGTACATCCCGGGCTGCGGGCGCTCGCTCACGACGTTGCGGTCGATGCCGAACGCCCGGTAGCGCGACACCGCGTTGGCGATGTCCGGCCGGCGGGTAATCAGCATCCCACCCTCGGTCGTCGTCATCTGTTTGACCGGGTAGAACGAGAAGCAGCCGAGATCGCCGAACAGGCCGACGTGCGTCCCGTCGATCGCCGCGCCCAGTGCCAGCGCGCAGTCCTCGATGACGGACAGGTGATGCCGCCGGGCGATCGCCATGACCCGCCTCATCGGGGCGGGGAACCCGCCGTAGTGCACGAGGGCGATGGCCTTTGTACGGGCGGTGATCAGGGATTCCAGTCGGTCGCAGTCGAGATGGCCCGACCCCGGCGCGCAGTCGACGAATACGCATCGGGCGCCGCACAGTTCGATCGCGTGGGCGGTGGCCACGTGCGTCTGGGCCGACACGATCACCTCGTCGCCCGGCCGGACCCCCAGGGCCCACGCCCCGAGTTGCAGGGCGGCGGCACACGACGACGTCGCCACCGCGTGCGTCGCCCCGGTGAACGCGGCGAAATCCAACTCGAACTGCTTGACCAGTGGACCGTGGGTCAGAATCGGCCCGTCGAGCACGCGGAGGACGGCCTGCTTTTCCGCGTCATCGATCAATGGGCAGCCGAAGGGGATCGAAACCGGCGCGGAGCCGGCGGGCGCGGCAGCCGCGGTCGGTGTTTCAAGGATCGCCTGTGATGCCAACGGTCACGTCCTCCTGACGCGCGGCGATCGAACTCGCCGCAAGGCCTCCATGCCTCGAACGCCGCCGGTCGCCGGTGACCAGCGTCAGATGTACTCCACGGGCTGCACGGTACCCGTATGCACGGCCTCCTCGATAGCCAGACAGACCGACATCGTGCGGAACACGTCCTCGGTGTTCACGACGGCGTCGCGTGCGTCGAGAATCGCGTCGATGAAACTGGCGAGCAGATCCCCCTTGTGCACACCGGGGTACGCGTCCACGATCCGCGTGGGTGCCACCCGCGGGTCACGGGATTCGAACCGCCACCCGTCCGGCCACCCGTTGACGAACGTCGCCCGCGTCCCGTGGATCGACAGACCATGGAAGTGCGGGCGCACGCAACCGTACGACACGCCGACCTTGCCGATCACGCCGTTGTCGAACCGGAGCGCCGCCACCACCGCGTCATTGAACCGGAACTGAGAACCCCGGGATGCCACGCGGTTGCCGACCGCCGACACCTCAACGATCCGGCTGTCGGTCAGCCATAACAGCAGGTCGACGATATGGATCGCGCCGCCGTGCACCACCGAATAGCACTCGATGGCGCCCCGCCACCCCTCGGTGATCTTGTGCAGGCGACCGTAGTGGTAGTCGCCCTCCACCAGGAACAGGTCGCCGTACTCGCCGCGGCGGATCGCCTCCCGCAACGCCGCGAACCGCGGGCACATCCGCAGGATCAGGTTCGATGACAGCGTCAGACACGGGCGTTCGTTCAACAGCGTCCGGATGTGGCGGGCCTCCTCGGCCCGGAAACACAACGGTTTCTCCACGAACACGTGCTTGCCGTGCTCGAGTGCTTGGACAACCTGCTCGTAGTGGTAGTTGTCGTACGAGGCGATCGAGACGACGTCGATGTCCGGGTCGGTCAGCACCGACTCGGACGATTCCCGCACCGCCACGCTCGGGTACGCGTGCCGTGCCTTGTCACGTTTGGCCTCCGAGAAGTCGCACACGGCGACGACCTCGCATCGCGGGTGGCGCTGGAGCCCGGCCACGTGAGCCTCGCCGACGCCAAGTCCGATGACGGCCGCCCGCAACGGTCGCGCGGTCGCCCGCGCGTCGGTCTCATTGTGAAGTCGCGCACAGGTTGGCAACGATGTCGCTCCAACGGTAACGCCAGTGAGGCAGCTTCATCCCGCGAATGATCGCGACCACCCGATCGAAGTCCTCCTGCGTGTCGACGGACAGGTTGAGACCCGAGTGGTCCTCATCCGCGGTCAGGTTCAGAATGTCGAAATCCTGCGGATGGTCATAGAAATAGCGCGTCACGTGCTCGCGATGGGCGGCCGACTCCATCCGCCGGTACGCCCGCCGGAACGCTTCCGCGTCGACGATCTCGATCGTCTGCCCCGCCGGAAACGTGCGCCGCAGGTTATTGGTGACAACGTCGTGAGCTCCGTCGTGGAATCGGGCGAGCCCCTCGTCGATCAAGGCCGGGTCGATCAGCGGACTGTCGGCACACACCCGCGCGAAGCCGTCCAGCTCGAACTTCTCGAGCACGTCCAGGAACCGGCGAGCCACGTCGCGGTGATCACCGCGATAACAGGGCAACCGCCGCATCGCGCAGAGGATTTCGAGGGCATCGTCCTGGTAATTATCCGACGTCGCGATGATGACGCGGCTGCACCGCTCGCATCGCAACACCCGGTCCAGCACGTAGTCGAGCATCGGCCGACCGGCAATCGGCCTGAGCACCTTGCCGGGCAGACGGGTGGACTTCATCCGCGCCTGAATGACGATGGCAACACGCCTGCCAGTGGTCAAAACCGGTCTCCTTCTCCGCCGCCGGGGCCGGCGGGCCGCGCCGGAGCGGACCCCGACTGTGGTCAATGACAAACTGCTTGGTTATCGGAAGTCGCTGAGACAAATCTTTACCGCAATCGAACCGCGCAACACACCACCGCACAGCGGATTAGCGTCAACCGTCACCCGCAACCCGCACCCCATGGCGGCGCCCCTTCGATCGGCTCGATCCGCCATCCGTCGCTCGTCATTGGTCATTCCCGCTGCCCCTCGGCGACACCACCGGTCGATAAACAACGGGCGAACACCTGGCGTTCGGCGCCCGACGCGGCCGACGCCGCCGGGCGGAGAGGCCCCGCGGTCACCGTCCGACCGACATGGGGCGAACACCCGACCTGCACCGGACTCAGGCAAGGATCGATCCAACCGACGTGACTCGGACAACGCTCGTCTTCGTCGATGACCAGCACCAGGCAGAGCCCATCGCCGCCGACGGGGACGCTCTGTCCACGCACACCGTGGTCGCGATGACGGCCGAGGCCTGCGAAGCCCTCGAGCGGGCCGGCATCGACCACCTGCCGGTCGGCCGCGTGGCCGACGTCCGACGCCTCACCACCGACGTGCACGACGCCCTCATGCACCAGTGCTGGTCACTCTGCACAGCCCTGGATACGCGCCTCCGCGAGGCCTGGCCGCGGTTCGCGGTGGACGGCCCGGGGCTGCTGACCGCCCAGTCCTACATCATCCAGTACGCGATGACCGCGCTGTTCACGCGGTTCTTCCTCATGCGCGAGGCGGTGCGGGCCCTCCGCCCAACCGCCTGCCGGTTCCTGCCCGAGACGATCAACGTGTGGTTCGCCGGACAGGGGTACACCGAGAACCCATGGACCACCAGCCTCAAGGAGTGGCTGTCGGCGGAAGGAATTGCGTTCCACACCGCCGGAGCACGTACCGACGCTTTGGGGACGCATGCGTCGGCGGCAACCGTCGATCCCGCCGCCGGGTCCCACAACCACGCGGTGAAGCCGCTGACCGCACCCCGCGCCCCGTGTGACGGGTTCCGCCTGCTGACGATCGACACCGCCGGTTACGACTGGGAGCCGGTCGTCCAGCGTCTCGTCCGTGACCCGACCTCGCAGGCATTGCTCTTCGAGTCGCGCACGCTGCACGCGGACCCTGTCCCGCCGGTCGTGCACTCGCGGGTGCGCGATCTCGCGACGGGGTGCTGGCGGCTCTACGAGAGGCACACCGCCGACGACGTGCCCGACCGGGGTGACCTCGTCGAGCCGATCGAGCGTTGGTGTCGCCAGTACGATCTGTTCCGCCCGCTCGGCGACGTCGATGCCAGACTGTGGCACGCACTCGTACCGCACCTGGCTCATCGGGGAGCCCAGGGTTGCGCCGCGATAGCTTTGTGCGACGATCTCGCCAACGATATCCTCGACGATTTCCGGCCCGATGCGGTCGGCATGATCGCCGCCGTCACCCTGTTCGCCAAGCGGCTCTGCTGGCACTGCCGGCAGCGTGGCGTTCCCACGATCCTCTACCAGCACGGCGGCTCGTATGGCACGTGCGTCGACCCGCCACACGAGCTGGGCGGGTTCCAGGACTGCGACTACTTCCTGTGCTACGGCCGTGGGATCCGGCGACCCGACGATGCGGGCTGGCCACTTCGCTCGACGTTCGTGCCCGTGGGCTCATCGCGCAACTACGCATCCGCACCGACGGGGCGGATCGAGCGGGACCCGGGCCCCTGCCGGGCACTCTGGATCGGCGGCACGAGTCACCAGAACACGATTGCCGGTTTCATCGCGCCGGAAGACACGCGCCGCTATCACCTCGTCCTCCGCTGCCTTCGAGCCATGGCCGGCCGGGCGGACCTCGCGGTCTGCTACCGCCCATTCCCGCCCACGCTCGGACCGGCCACCGACGGTGTGCGCTTCCGGCTCGGGCGCGACCCGATCCCCGGCGTAACCGTGGACAGTACCACGCCGCTGGCCGAACTCATGGCCGGCGCCGACGTGATCCTGACCGACATCCACTGCAACACGACATGGGACGAGGCGGCGATCCTCGGCAAACCGCTCATCCTCTTCTGCGACCCGGACCAGACGGCGCTGGCCGAGCACTTCAAGCCGGACGTCGAGCGCACATTCTGCTGGTGCAAGACGGAAGCCGAGATGCTGGACGCGTGTCGCGACCTGGCTGCCAACCCGTCCGGCCTGGTGGGCGACCTCGCCCAGGCGAGCCCGTGCGACTACGTGCGCCGATACGTCTTCGCCGACCCCGGCAACCCCACCGACCGCGTGATGAAATGGCTGTTTGACCTGAAAAACGGCGCAACCAGCACTGTGACGAGGCAAACCAGCTCCCACACCGCAACTGCACACCGCGCATGACCCGAAATGCGTGAATCGTCACGAACAGCACACCCTGTGCTCGCACCGTGCATACAGGGCTTGCATGCCGTCAACCTGTCCAACCGCGACGCCTCCTCGGCGAGCAGCAACTGGCAACTCGCACGTCGCGTGTCGCCCCGACGGCCCGCAGCAACTCGAGGTGCCGCCGCGCGTTAACGCCCCAATCGTACCGCTCCGCCTGAACAAAACCGCGACGGCGCAGATCCTCACGCAGCGAGGCGTCGTCAGACACCGCCGCCAGCCGCGCCGCCCACGCCGCCGGATCATCGTCGCAATACGCCGCCGCGTCGCCGGCGGTCATGGTCACGCCGGTGGCCCGCGACGCGACGATCGGACAGCCTAGCTGCATCGCCTCGACCAGGGGCATGCCGAACCCTTCGAACCGGCTCGGAAACGCCAGCAACCGCGCTGCACGGTACAACCGAATCAACTCGTCCTGTGGCACGCAACCCAGCCAGTGCACGCGCTCGCCCACCTCCAGGCTCTCCGCGAGCGCCCGCAACGCCGCGCCGCGCTGCGACACCATCCCGGTGAACACGAAGTGCTCCGGCCGACCGTCGGCCGCCATCCGGGCCGCCGCCCGCAACAGTGTCTCGTGGTTCTTGTGCGGCCAGTCGCCCGCGGGATAGAAGAAGAACGGCTGATCCGCCACGCATTGTGCGGCACAGTCCGGCGAGGTCAGGGCCGCCTCGATGTCCTCCGGCAGAAACCCCCCCGCATCGATCGCGTGCAGCTTGTCGCGATCGAATGCCAGCTTGGCCAGCACGCCCGGCACCGCCGGCGGAAACGTGATCACCGCGTCGGCCAGTGCCACCGACTCGGCGATCCGCTCCCGCCGCCACCTCAACTGGTCGGCGGGGAAGTACTCCGGGAAATACTCGTGCTGCACGTCGGGCACGTGCACCACCACCGGCCACGGCAGCGGTCGCGGGTAGAAGAAAAAGAGCGGGAAGTACACGACGTCCAGCCGCGCCGCGTCGAGCAGGCGGAGGTTCCACGCTTCGTAACCGTCGCCGTAATGGTCGTCCGGCGTTTCCACAACGAGTTCGACGCACGGATCCGCCACAATCGCCCGCCACGACGGCCCACCCGCTACCTCCGGTCGCAGGAACAGCACGAGCCGGTCATCGCCCAGTTGCCGGACCATCCGGGCGAGCATGCGAACGATGTTCATCTCCTGTCCGCCGGTCTGCCCGGCCCGATGCGACAGCAGTTGGATCCCAATTCGCATCAGACGCTCCCGCCCGCGGCCGAAGGCCGACGCCCGCGCCGCTTCCTTCGCTGGCTTCCCCGCCACCTGTTCCGTTCATCGTTCTCGTTAGCCGTGCACCGCCATCGCGCGGCACAGTCCCGCCAGATGGGCCGGCAACCGCCCCGCCTCCGCATGACGCAGATCGTACGCCGCTTTGGCGTGATCCGGGGCCACGGCCAGACACGCCCGCAACAGATCCGCGGCTCGCTCCCACTCACCCTGCACCATCGCCAGCTCGCCACGATGAAACGCCACCCGCCGCGTCTGCGTCGGATCCGACTCATGCGCGGCGAGCAACCGTGCCAGCCAGTCATCGGCCGCCGCCAGTCGCCCGGTCCGCTTCAGCACGACGGCCCACCGCCACACCCCATCGGGCTCACCCGCCACGTCACACGCGTCCGCCCGCCCTTCCGCGGCCGCTCCCAGCCGCGCCGCGAAGTCATTCAGCTCCGCGTCACTCGGACGGGACCCGGGCAGCGACTCGGCCGGCGCCCGCCGACCGGCCGCCTCCAACTCCTTCAGGTCCTGCTCGTGACGATCGATGCACGCCTGCTGATCGAACCGCTCGAGCGCGTACGCCCGCGCCTGATCCGCCCGCACCCGCCAGCGCGGCCACTCGCCGATCACGCCCCGAATCGCGTCGGCCAGCACGTCGGGCCGACCGGGCGGCACCAGCCTCCCCCAGCGCCCGTCCGCCAGAACATCCCGTTGCCCGCCGGTGTCCGTGGCCACGACCGGCACACCGGCCGACATCGCCTCCATCAACACCCGCGGCAACCCTTCCGGCAATCGCGACGGATGCACGAACAGATGCGCCCCGGCGTAGGCGCGGGCCACCTCATCCGGCGGCACCGCGCCGGCGAAATGGACCGTCAACCGGTCGCACGCACACCGGGCCCCCACCGCATCCAGTTCCGCGCGGTACGCGGCCGTGCCCGGCCCCACGATGCGAAGCTCGAGCGGCCATGGACAACGCGCGTCGACGGCCACCCGCGCCGCCGCCTCGATCAGGTCCGCCTGCCCCCGCCGGCGGGTCAACTGCCCGACATTGACGACGACAAACGGCGGCGGCGATGACGGGGGGGCCAACGCACGGAAGGGTGACACGTCGATGCCCGCCATGCGAACACACTGATGCGGATGACTGAATCCGCCCGCCCGATACCGATCCGCCAACGCCGATGACACGAAGCAAACCGGCGCCGTGCCGAGTGACGGCCGCGTCAAACCCAGGCGGCAAACACGGCCTATCGCCGGCGTGAACGCCACCCCCGCCGCCGACGCGACCGCCGTCAATCCGCACAGCGTGTCCCGGGCACACCCATCGAGCAGCCAGATGTCATCCACGGTCAGATGGACGGGGACCGGACCGGCCAGCAACGCCGCCACCGTCGATTGCGAGCACGCCTCCATGCCCCAGATGTCGATCACGTCCGGCCGCACCCGATCTACCACCGCCGCGATCGCCTGGCGGTCCTCCCATTCGCAGCGGAGCAGCCCGGCCACATCCTCCGGCGGATAGGGCGGAGACCACGACAGGTGCAACGCCCGGTCGATTCCAGGTGGATCCGGGTCCGTCTGGTCGTCGTCGTCGAGCCGGCTGGTCACGACATGCACGTCATGCCCGCGCCGCCGCAGCCCATCGACATACGCCCGGCACCGAAGCTCGTACCCGCCCACGCCGTGCGGCGGATAGAGATTGGAGACCACCACGATGCGCACGATCACCTCACCTCACGGGCGACCGCCTCGCCGGATGCGACGCTCGCCGAGCCGCCGACGCGGGGCCGTTCCGTGTTACCAGGTGCATCACTCCATTCGTTATCGGCCACCCGCCTCGCCCTGTTCCTGCCGAAGTGCGCACCCGGACCCTCGTCCGGGCGAGAACGCCCGCAACTCCCGCCGGAGAAGAAGGATACAGCAGCCCCGTCGCTGGTCGGACCAGGCACGAACACGGCACGCATGCCCGTGGGCAGAACCGGCCCAGCCGCGAGGCCCCACTTGCCATTTGTGATGGGTGCTTCCCGCCGCTCCGCTCCTCCCCTCTCCCGCCCCAAAAAAACGTCACGTCTCGCGCGGCCTGAACAGCCGATAACTACGGTTGTCTCGATAGGGCGGGGCCGCCCCGCGGGGCGTCAATCGCCACCCGCGCCGGGGCCCGGTCGGGACGATTGGACCGGTACTCTTGAGACAGATGACACGCGCGATGAATCAGGACGGCAAGCTGGAAATCCTCGACTGCACGATTCGCGACGGCGGATACGTGAACAACTGGTGGTTCGACACAAACGTGGTTCGCGAGTCGTACCGCGCCCTCTCCAAGAGCGGCGTCGACTACGTGGAGCTGGGGTTCCGGGGCAGCCCTCGGCAGTTCGACCCCAAGGTCTACGGGCCATGGCGTGTCACTTCTGAAGACAGCCTCCGGGCCGCGATGGAAGGCATCCCGGGCCCCAAGATCGCCATCATGGGCAACTACGGCGAGATCGAGCTGTCCGACCTCGACCCGCAAGCCAGCAGCCTGGCCAGCATGGTCCGGATCGCCGCCCACAAGACCCAGGTCCACGACGCCATCAATCTGCTCGACAAGATCAAGGCGAAGGGCTACGTCACGTCGCTGCAGGCCATGGCGTTCGGGAGTTACACCGAGCCGGAGAAAGCCGATCTGAAACGCGCGCTCGTCAGCGCCGGCCTGGACTACTTCTACATCGCCGACAGCTACGGCTCGATGGTCCCCAACGACATCGGCCCGCTGTTCGAGCCGTTCCTCGAACTGGGCGGCGTCAAAGTCGGCTTCCACCCGCACAACAACCTGCAGATGGCGTTCGCCAACACGTTGGAGGCGATCCGCGTCGGCGTCGACATCGTCGACAGTTCCATCTTCGGCATGGGCCGCGGGGCGGGAAACCTGCCGACCGAAGCGCTGCTGGCCTACCTCTGTACGCAGGGCAGCGCGAAGTACAACGTCGTGCCGGTGCTCGAGTGTATCGACCGCTACTACGTCCACATCCGCAAAACGCAGCCCTGGGGCTACGAGCTGCCGTACATGATCTCCGGGATGTTCAAGTGCCATCCCTACTACGCCGCCGACCTGGTCAAGCGGAAGGAGTACTCCATTGGGGACATCTGGAAGGCACTGGAAGTCATTGATGAACTCAAGCCGGTCGGCTTCGACCGGTCACTGGTGAACAAGCTGATCCGCAACGGCGTGGTGGGCAGCCTGGGCCGCCAGGCCGCCGCCGGGCCGCCCGTCGCCGCCGCCGAGTCGGCGAAGCCGGCCCCCGCCGTGGCCTATGTGAACCGCCACCCGGGCCGCGACTTCCTCGTCCTGGCCAACGGGCCGAGCCTCAAGCAGTACCGCCGGCAGATCCGCGAGTTCATCGACACGTACAACCCCATCGTGCTCGGGGCGAACCGCCTGTCGGGCCTGTTCGAGCCGACCTACCACGCGTTCAACAACAAAAACCGCTTCGTCATGTATCACGACACCGTCGGCCCGAACTCCAGACTGCTCATCGGTGAGAACATCCCCCCGAGCATGGTCGCCGAGTACGTGGAGCGGAGTTACGAGACACTCGGTTTCCGAAACGTCCTGGACGCCGACTTCGACATCGTCGACGGTCGCATCCAGACGAACTGCCGCACGATCTCCGTGCTGCTGCTCGGCGTCGCAATCGTCATGGGGGCGCGGCGACTCTTCGTGGCCGGCATGGACGGATATCTCGGCAAGGCCACCGTCACCCGCGCCCTGTTCTACGAGGAAAAACTCGAGCCGGAAGACTACGAGGTGGTGGCCGAGCGGCACCAGTGGAACGACCGGTTCCTCTGCCAGATCGACCAGTACGTGCGCGATCGAGGACAGGAAGGCGTCCACATCATCACCCCCACGAGCCATCACCGGTTCTACAAGGGCATGGAGAACTTCCTGCAACCGTGCAGCGTGTGACGCGAGAGTTCATGGCCAGTCCCTTGGCAACATCCGCCGCGCCGGCCCGGGCCTCGACGACCCGCGCGACCCGCTTCCAGGCGATGAGGAACATCCTGGACCGCGGCGAGTACTTCAAGGTCGTCTGCGGAGCCGGCAACGAAGACCCCGACGAGGTCTACCGGCTTTCGCTCGTCTATACGCTGGCCGGGGCGCTGGGCATCGACGTGTCCGCCCACGCCGACGTCGTCCGGGCGAGCGGACGCGGCATCGAGCGAGCCGCCGCCCTCGCCCCGTCACTCGGCCGATCGGTCTCGACGCGTCCCTTCATCACGGTAAGCGTCGGACTCCGCGGAGACCCGCACGCGCGCAAGGCCCGCATCGCGGACGACGCGTGCGTGGCGTGCGGCGCCTGTTACGAACACTGCGATCAATTCGCGATCGACAAGGACCCGTACAGAATCATCGCCGGCCGGTGCATCGGGTGCGGGCGCTGCGCCGACGCCTGCCCCAGCGAGGCGGTGCACTTCTACACGCGGAAAGTGGACCTGCGGAAAGTGGTGCCCGAGTGCCTCGCCGCCGGCGCCGAGAGCCTGGAACTGCACGCCGTCGTTCCCGACGACGAGGTGGTCCTGAGAGACTGGCGCATCATCAACGAAATCCTCCCCCACCAGTTCGTCAGCCTGTGCCTCGACCGGTCACGCCTGTCGAACCACCACCTCGTCGAGCGGGTGCGCCGGGCGAGGGACGTGGCGGGCGAGCGCCTGATCATCCAGGCGGACGGCGCGCCGATGAGCGGCGGCGCGGACGACTTCAACACCACGCTGAGCTCGGTCGATTGTGCCGCCGTCATCCGCAAGAGCAAGGTTCCCGTCCGCATCCTCCTGTCCGGGGGCACGAACAGCCGGACCGGCGAGCTGGCCGCTCTGTGCGGCGTGGACGTGAACGGCGTGTCGATCGGAACCTTCGCCCGCAACCTGGTGCGGGAAGAAATCCAGCGGCCCGACCTCGACGAGGACTCCGCGCGGCTGGCTCGTGCCGTGGCCAAGGCCCGGCGACTCGTGGAAACCAACATCGACCGAATCAGGAGGGATTGACGTGCGCGCGACACTGGTGGTCAACGATGCGGAACTGGAGGGCATCGAACTCGTCGTCTTTGACAAGGACGGCACGCTGATCGACATCCACACCTACTGGTCCAACATGATCCGCCTGCGGGCGGAACTCGTGCGGAAACAACTCGGACTGGATCGTCCCACCACCGAAGGCCTGATGGACAGCATGGGCGTCGACGTCCCGCGGATGCGGATCAAGCCGGAAGGACCGGTCGGGATCAAAGGGCGCGAGATCGTCCTGCGGGCCGGCGCGGACTACCTGCAATCCCGAGGTCTGGGCGACGTGCACGACCTGCTGCACGACGCCTTCCGCGAGGCGGACATCCAGTCGCGGGATCACCTCGCCGAGATCGTGCAACCCATCGAAGGGCTGCACGCGCTGATCCGCCGGCTCCAGGCGGCCGCCTGCCGCATCGCGGTGGCCACCACCGATCGCACCTACCGCGCCTCGCTCGCCATGCGGCAGCTAGGCATCGAAGACGCCATTGACTGCATCGCCGGCGGGGATCGCGTGGCCAGCTCCAAACCGGCACCAGACGTGCTGTACCTGATCGGCCAATCGCTCGGCGTGCGAATGAGTAACACCGTCATGGTCGGCGACTCGATCGGCGACGTGCAGACCGGACGCAACGCCGGCTGCCGGGCCGCCATCGGCGTGGCCAGCGGGGTGACCGACCGCGCCCGGCTGGAACAGGTCACGCCCCACGTGGTGGGGAGCATCGCCGAGATCCAGGCCGTAGCGGCCCGAGCGGAATCCGCGGCATGAGCGAACGGGCAAACACGATCGTCCTGGTGAACCTGCTGCCGTCGGTGAACAGCACGCACGCCATCGCGGGATCCGTGTATCCCAGCACCGCCGTTCTGCTGATCGGCACGCTGCTCAAGCAGAACGGCTACGACGTGCACGTCATCGACGGGGGCTACCACAAAGACTACCTCGACCGGCTCGCAGACTACGTCGCGGCCCACGAGGCGGACATTCTCTGGGTGGGCCTGTCGGTCATGACCACACAGGTGCCGCTCGCCCTCGCCGCCGCCAAGGCGGTCCGGCAGACGTGCCCCTCCGTCCGCGTCGTCTGGGGCGGACCACACCCGACCCTGTTCCCGAAGCAGACGCTGGCCGACCCCAACATCGACATCATCGTCGTCAACGAAGGCGCCATCACGGCGGTCAAGCTGTCCCATGTCCTGCGGGGGCGGCAGAGCCTTCACGCCGTTCGCGGGGTGGGGTACCGGGACGAAGACGGCCAGCCCGTCATCACCGAGTGCGCGGAGCCGGAGGACATCCGGGCTCTGCCCCACTTCGACTTCTCGCTGATCGACATCGAGCAGTACGTGCAGCCGAAGAGAACCGTGTCGGTCTACCAGCGCGAGTTCCCGGCCGCCGGCCGCAAGGTCCGCATCGCGCCGATCCTCACCGGCCTGGGATGCCCTTACCGATGCCAGTTCTGCATCAACGTCATTCTCAAACGCCGCTACCGCTATCGCGACGCGGAGTCCATCGTCGAGGAGATCAAGCGTCTGCAGCGGGAGCACGGCGCGGACACGTTCCTGTTCCTCGACGAAGACTTCTTCGTGAACAAGCGGCGGGTGCTCACGTTCCTCGACCGGGTCGAGAAGGAAAACCTCCGCTTCAACTGGCGGATGTGGTGTCGCGTCGACCACTTCTCGGACGACTACCTCAACCGGGACCTGGTCCGCCGGCTCGATCGCATCGGACACGGCTCGCTCGTCATGGGCGGCGAGAGCGGCAACCAGGACGTCCTGGACCGGCTGGCCAAGGACATCACACCTGCGCAGACGCTGCGATCACTGCGCACGCTCGACGGGACCGGCATCTTCCCGCGCTACAGCTTCATGGTCGGCCTGGAAGGCGAAACGCTCGATCAGATCAGGGACACCTACAATCTATGCCTGCGGATGAAAACCATGCGGCCCGAGACGGACATTGCCGGGCCGTTCGTGTTCCGCCTCTATCCCGGCTCACCGATCTACGACCGGCTGGTCGCCCGGCACAACCTGGCCATCCCCACGCGGCTCGAGGACTGGCGTGAGTTCCTGATTCGCGACGAAGCCACCTTCTCGGGCATTCCGTGGACCCCCCGACGATTTCGCACGCAGTTGCCGCGCATCCAGTACTACTACGACGTCGCCACCCGTCCTCCACGCGAGGGCGATCGACCGGCCGGGTGGCGGGGCCGACTGGCCACGCGGTTGGCGAAGCTGCGGGTCAAGCACTTCTGGTACCACCTGCCGGTGGAGTACTGGACTGATCAGCGGCTCAGGACGGCAACGTAGCGGGAGGCATCCCGCCCCGAGGAGGTAACCGTGTGATGACACCCACAACGTCGTTAAAGCACCGTCTGGCGGCCGGCGAAGCGGTGTTCGGCCCCTGGTGTGCACTGCCGACGGGGGCGGCCATGAACGTAACCGCATCGGCCGGCTTCGATTTCGTCATCATCGATCTGGAGCACGGACCCGCCGGCTTCGAAACCGCGGAGGAGATGATCCGGGCCGCCCAGTCCGAAGGCGTGAGCCCCCTCGTTCGACTGGGACGGATCGACGAGGCGACGATCCTGCGGGCCCTCGACCTGGGAGCCGACGGGGTGCTGGTCGCGCGGGTGGAGTCGGCTCACGACGCCGTCGAGGCGGTCGCGTTGTCCAAGTACCATCCCGTCGGCCGACGCGGCTTCTCCCCTTACACCCGGGCCGGCGGCTACTCCGGCGCGTCGATGCGCGCCCACGCCGACCGGCAGAACAGCCGCACCCTCGTCGGCGCCATCCTGGAAGGCCGGCGCGGCATCGACAACCTGGACGCCGTGCTCAGGACCGAGCACCTCGACCTCGTCTACATCGGGGCCTATGACCTGTCGCAGGCCATGGCGATGCCGGGGCACGTGGACGATCCGCGGGTGCGGCACGAACTCGAATCGTGCGTGCGGAAGATCCGCGACGCGGGGCTGACCGCCGGCGGCTTCGTCGCCCGCGATCGCGACGACATTCAATGGATGATCAACATCGGCATGCAGTTCATCACCTACCTCCCCGACTGCGCGGTGCTGCACCGCGCCATGCGGGATGCGGTGGACGAGTTCCGCCAGGTGACGGGGCGGTAAGGAGTGGCGCGAATGACGGTCATCGGAATGGTACCGGCCAGGCTCGAATCGAGCCGACTCCCGCGGAAGGCCCTGGCGGACATCGCCGGCCTGCCCATGGTCGTCCACACCTGCAAGCGAGCGGCCCTCGCCCGGCGACTGGACGCCGTCTACCTCGCCACCGACAGCGAGGAGATCCGCGACGTGGCCGCCCGACATGGCGTCGACGTCATCATGACCGGCTCGCACCATGCGACCGGATCCGACCGCCTGGCCGAAGCGGTCGACTCCGTCCAGGCCGACGTCACCGTCAACATCCAGGGCGATGAACCGCTGGTCGACCCCGAGCATATCGACGCCATCGTGGACGCGGTGGCCGGCGACCCCGCGCTCAACGTCGCCCTCGGCGTCTGCCCGTTCGACAAGCGAAACAGTCCGTCCGACATCAAGGCCGTGCTGGATCTCGACGACAACGTGCTCTATTGCTCCCGTGCCGACCTGCCCAGCGACGCCCGGTCCGAAGTGAACGTGTTCTGGAAGATGTGCTTCATCGTCGCGTTCCGCACTCCGTTTCTCAAGCGGTTCGCGGCCTGGGCCCCCACGCCACTGGAACGGATCGAGTACAACGAGTATCTGCGCATCCTCGAGCACGGCGAGCGGATCCGGGCGGTGCGAACGAAGCACGCCGCCGTCAGCGTCGACACTCCAGAGGACCTGGCCATCGTCCGGGCCCTGATGGAGCACGACGCCTGGCGGAAACGCTACACGCCCCGATCAGCCGAAGGGGTCACGTCGTGACACCGCGCCGCGATGCGCCACCACGGCGCGGCACCGTCTGGCTCGCCCACGCCTCCGGCCGTCCGGATCAGGTGACCGGCCCGGAGCGCGCCGCCGGAGTGATCCCCTGGGCCTACCTGGGCCAGGACTACCTGCGACTGCTGGCCTGGCAACGCGGCCTGGAAGACGTCCCGGGGCGGCACGAGCGAGTGCCGATTACGCGGCACCTCGATGACACCGCCCACCGGCTTCGCCGCCCGTACCTCGAACTCCTGGCGGACATGGGGCGGCGTTACGACTCGCTGGCCTGGTGGACGTCTCGGGTGGCCGAGCGAAACACCATGGTGAGCCCCCTGTTTCTGCACTGCTGTCACCTGCACGTCGGCGTCGAACTGCTGGAACGCCACCCAGGTTCGCTCGGTCTGGTCAGCGAGAGCTGGGCCGCGCTGCACGCCCTGGCCCGGCACGCCCGGGCCCGGCATCGGCCGGTGCGATGGATCACGCCGTCGCAGCCGCTGTGGCGGGTACGGCTGCGTCGGTACGCCAACCTCGCCCGACACGCCGGCCGGTTCCTGCGCCACCGATGGTCGGTTGCCCGCCTGGCCCGCGACGTGAAACGCCACCGTGCGGACCGCCCGCAGGTTTCCGATCGCCCCACCGTGCTCTTGCGCACGTTTGTCGACGACGCGTGCCTGCGGGAGGACGGGACGTTTCGCGACCGCCAGCTGGTCGGCGTGAGCGAGTGGCTGGAGGCCCAGCATTACGAGGTGCTGACCCTGCCGGTGCTGTACAACGTGAAGCGCTCGTACCGCGACGCCTGGCGATGGTTGCACGACAACCGGCGGCGATTCGTGAACGCCGACGAGTACTATCGATTCTCCGATCTGCTGTTCACGCTCGGCGTCGGGCTCCGGCAGGCGTTCTTGCCGCGCGGCCGCGTGGGGCTCGACGACCTGGACGTCACGCCGCTGTTCGAAGAGGAGCGGCTGCGTTTCGCTCTGGACCGCGACGTGCTGGAATGGATTCTCGTTTCCCGGCTGCCGCGACGACTCAAGCGGGCGGGCGTCCGCGTGGACCTGCTCATCGAAGGGTACGAGAACATGCTCCCCGAGCGGGGGACCATCGCCGGCTTCCGTCGGCACTGGCCGGCGGTCAAGATCGTCGGGTTCCAGCACCCCCTGCCCGCCCCCTTGCTGTTGTGCCACTTCATGACATCCGTCGAGGCGAGCCGGGCCCCGCTCCCGGACCGCATCGTCTGCAACGGGCAGCGTTCTCGCGACGCCCTGCTGCGCGACGGCCTGGACCCGCAACGAGTCGTGGAGGGCCCCGCCCTCCGCTACGCCCACCTCGCCGGCGCTGCACCCCGAAACGGCGAGGAGCGCGCGTGCGTGTTGGTCGCCCTGCCGCTCGAGCTGGGATCGGCGGTGGAACTGCTGTCGAAGGTGCTCGCCGGTCTGGGCGACGCGACCGATCTGGCGGTGAAGGTCAAACCGCATCCGATGATGAGCCTGCCCGACCTGATGCACCACTGCCGCGTCGACCGCATGCCGGACCATTTCGAGTTCGTCGACGGGAGCATGGACACATGGCTCGCCCGTGCCCGGCTGATCATCTCGTCCGGCTCGGCCGTGCTCTACGAGGCCGTGGCCGCGGGCGTGCCGGCCATCGTGGTGGGCCGCGAGGGCGGTTTGAACCTGAACCCGCTGGCCGGGCTGCCCGACCCCTCGCCGGTCTGCCACAGACCCGAGCAGATTCACGCTGAAACGCGCCGGCTCTGGAACCTCACCGCCACCGATCGCGACCAGCGCCGCCAGAACGCCGACGATATCCGCCGGACGAGCTTCAACCCGACCACCCCCGACGCCATGCGCGTTTTTATCGACGGCCTCGTCGACGCACCGCCCGCGTCCACTACGGTAAGCGCCGAGTGAACTTCGCGCCCAAACTGGAACCCGACCACCCCCGAGACCACGCGTGTTGTCGTTGACGGCCTCGTCGACATGCCGCCCGCCTCCGCCGCGGCCAGCGCCGGGTATCGTTCACGCGCAAACCGCGACACTGCGTGCCGCTCATGTGTCGTACGATGGTTCCACTGCGCTGCTAGGCGTCCACCATGCCCTCGCGAATGGCGAGCCGAGTCAATCCCACGCGATCGTGGATGTCGAGCTTGGCCATCATATTCGCGCAGTGCGTGTTGACGGTCCGCTCACTCACGCAGATCTGACGGGCGATGTCCCGCTTGGAGACCCCCAGGGCCACCAGCGGCAGAATCTCCCGCTCCCGCCGCGTCAGCGTCGATGTCCGTGTCACGCCCGCCCCTCGCGAGTTCACCACCATACGGGACCGCACCTCCGGCGAGAAGTACGCGAATCCGGACGCCACCTTCCGAATCGCCTCGATGACCGCTTCCGGTGGCTCGGACTTGGAAATGTACCCCGACGCCTCCACGTGCAGGGCCTGCTCGATGTAGCAGTCGTGCACGAATGCGCTCAGGTAGATGACGCGCGTCTGCGGACTGACCTGCTGAATCAACTCGCCCGCCTCGAACGCCCCCAGCCCTGGCATGTCGATGTCCATCACGACCACGCGCGGCCGGAGATGGGACGTCCAGTTGACCGCCTCCTCCGCGTTCCCCACGCTCCCGACCACGGCAAAATCAGGAATGGAACGCAGGCAGGTCTCAAGCACCTCGCGGACCAGCGCATGGTCATCCGCGAGCAGTACGGTGATCCGGTCCATTGCATTCCCCTACGATTGGACCCGTGCTCGTCGCCGCGGACCACGCGGCCCGCCGCACGATCCCGCTCCCCCGCCCGCCTCTTTCACGTCCCTCCCGTCATCCGGACTAGTCACATGGATGGCGAAGCGATCCGCCCCTCATCACACCGCACCAGCGCACCGAACCCACACGTCGGCTCCGACCGTCCCGTCGCCACGAAGCCGCGCACCCGACGCGCCCATGCCACGACCGTCGCGCCGACGAATGCCGTCGCCACAAACGTCACATACTGCGCGGTCGGCTGGGAACATCGGTACGAAAAGAACCAGCGCGTGGGTCGCATTCCAGATTCGGAACCCTTCCCCTCACACGCAGCCATCAGCTTCCCCGACCCATCCTACGCCTGCACAACACCATCATTATCGACCAATGTAAGGAGAATCTCGTATGAATAAAGCTCTTTCTTAAATTCGTTGTCGCCTCGACGTGGAGTCGCCCTCGTGACGCCTTCCAGCGCGACCGCGCCACGCGGACGCGCCGACCGGCCGGGCGGACTCCGGGGCACTACCCCGTGACACCCGCCCCGCCACACCCGCAACCCCCACGGCCAGATAGGGCGTCCGCTCTAGAACAGCGGCCGCAACGGCTGGCGGCGGCGCGAGGCGACGAGCCACGTCACGTGGCGTGTTCAACCGCGTGCCCCGCCGCCGGACCGGCCAGCACGTGGCGAAGCAACGCGGCCAGATCCGACATCTGGAACGGCTTGCGCAGCAGAATCGTCCGATCGTCGGGCGCCACGTCGGACCCGACATCCGCTCGACCGGTCATCAGGATGGTCGGTACGTCGACGCCGTCCGCCCGCAACTGCCGCACACAGTCCAGACCACTGCACGTCGGCAGGTCAACGTCGACCAGCATCAGCCCGATCCGATCACCGCATTGCGCGAAGCGCTCCAGCAGCGACGGACCGTCGTCGACCTGAACAACACCGTACCCCAGCGAATCGAGCGTGGCGGCGATGATCTCCCGCACGTGCCGGTGATCTTCGGCCAGCAGCACCGTCTCACCGTCCCCCGGCGCCATCGCCGTCTCCGCCGGCTCGACCTCCTCCCGGGCGGCACAGGCCACGCAGGGCAGGAAAACACTGAACGTCGATCCCACCCCCACCACCGACCGCACGAAGACACAGCCGCGATGCTCCTCGACGATCCCGTGCACGACGGCGAGGCCCAACCCGGTGCCCTGCCCGCGCTCTTTGGTGGTGAAAAACGGCTCGAAGACGCGGGCTTGCACGTCCGGCGACATGCCCGTTCCCGTGTCCTCCACGTCCAGCCGCATGTAGACGTCGCTCTCGCCACACGCCACGCCCCGCTCGCGCATCTCCGCGCCCGTCGCCTCGGAAACCGACAACACCAGTTGCCCCCCGTCCGGCATTGCGTCGCGGGCGTTGATCGCGAGATTCAGAATGATCTGTTGCAGTTGCGTCTTGTCGGCATGCACGCACGGCGTGAATTCGCTGGACACACGAGCGGACACGTCGATCGACGCCGGCAGCAAACGCTGGATCAGGCGAACCGACCCCTGCACCACCGCCCCGACGTCGACCGGCTCCTTCTCCCCCGGCATCCGGTGGCAGAAGAGCAGTAACGACCTCGTCACCTCTTCCGCCTGATGGGCCGCCTCTTCAATCGCCGCCAGCGCCGACTGAGCGTCGTCCTGGCCCGCGGTGACGAGGCGTAGCTGCCGCGTGCTCGCCAGGATCACCGTCAACAGATTATTGAAGTCATGGGCGGTCCCGCTGGCCAGCAGCCCGACGGCCTCCATCTTCTGGGCCCCGTGCAACTGCTCCTGCAGATTCGCCCTCTCCGCCTCGTTCCGCCTGGCTTCCGTGATCTCCGCAGACACCACGACCGTGCCACAGAGCTGATGCGTCTCGTCGAACACCGGGTACGCCCGAATGTGCCAGACCCGGCCGTCGGGTCCTTCCTTGTCGGTGACCACTTCTCGCCCGGACTCCCGGGCTTGGGCAACCGGGCAATCGACACACGGCTCCACGCAGTGCTGCCACAACTCGTAGCAGTACCGACCGATCAGCTCGTCGGGAGACCGATCCAACGCCTCGGCCGCCGCCCGGTTGGCCCACAACACCCGGAAGTTCGCATCCTGGTAGTAGACATGCTCGGACACGCTGCGAAGGATCAGCGACTTCTCCCGCTCCGACGCGATCAGGGCCTGGACCGCCTCCTTTCGCTCCGTCACGTCAATGGCCGTCGCGAGGACCTGGTCCGCCGCGCCGTCCTCCGTGCGGCTGAACACCGTGTACCAGAACCGCAGCCACCGCCACTCGCCGTAGTGGTTCCGCAGGCGCAACTCCCACTCGAGCTGCTCCCCGTCGGCCAACGCCCCGATTCGGGCCCGCACCGCCGACACTTGTTGCTGGTCATCACTGTGAACGTGGCGGAGGATGTAATCCTCCCGCATCGACGCCACGTGATCCGGCGAAAGGGCGAAGAACTCGGTGCACCGTTTGTTCATGAACTTGAGCGCCCCGCCCTCGTACTCGTAAATGAACAGCAGTGTCGGCATTGTGTCACTTGTCTTCTGGATCAGCTTCTGGCTGCGCAGGAGCTGCTGCTGGGCGTGCGTGCGAGCCGTGATGTCCGTGATGACGGCCACGAGCCCGACGACCTGACCGTTCTCGGCCCGCCGGTAGTCCCAGTCGACCTGGAACACGAGTTCCGTCCAGCACGGGGCCCGACCGCGTGTCACGCAGGGCGTCGGCGTCGGATGGTCGCGCAACACGGCCCGCCAGTGCTGCTCCGGAAGCCCCGAGGCCTCAGCGGGGTCGAACAGGTCCCAGATCTTCCAGCCGGCCAGTCCGCCCGACGGTCGGCCCATCATTTGATCGAGCGACGGACCGGCAAAGGTGATCGTTCCGTCCGCGTCGCATTCGGCGATGCCGTGCGGGATGGTGTCCAGCAACGATCGCCACCGCGATTCGGACGCCGCCAGCGCCGCCGTCCGCTCCGCCACCCGCTGCTCCAGCTCCTCGTGCCCCTTCCGCAACTCCTGCTCCGCCCGCAGCCGGTCGGTGATGTCCTGCCCGATGGCCAGCAAACCGGTGATGCGCCCGTCGCCGTCGGTAATCACCGTGTCATGCCACTCCACGTCGACCAGCCGCCCGTCCTTGGTGACGATCGGATTCACGTTGCCCGACACCGATCGCCCGCGGATGGACTTGCTGAACAACGACCGAATGGCATCGCGATCCCACTCGGGCAGAAACACGTCGAACCAGTCCCGCCCCTGCACTTCGTCGAGCCGGTAGCCGCAAAGGCGCTCCATGTACCGGTTGAACGAAAGGACTCGCCCCTGCGAGTCGAGCACCAGCACGACGGCCTGGGCCGTATCGATGAGCCCCTCGGCGAACTCCTTCTGCCGCCGCAGCTCCTCCTCGGCCCGCTTGCGGGCGGTGATGTCCCGCCCGATGCCGACCACGCCGGCGACCGTGCCGTCGGCCCCGAAATACGGATGCTTCGCAATGGAATAGGTCCGGCGACCGCGTCCCGGTACGTCGAAATCCTGCTCGTAGACCTTTTTCTGCTTCGAGTCGATGACCTGCCGATCACTCTCTTCGATGGCCCCGGTCAACGCGGGCGGGAACAGGTCCCGGTCGGTCAAGCCAATGACCTCGGCAACACTCCGCCCCGTGCCCAACGCGTCCGCCGAGTTGACCAGCAGGTAGCGCCCTTCACCGTCCTTGACGAACACGGCGTCGTCCGTGCCCTCGATGATTGCCTGCAACAACTGGTCCTTCGCGCGGGTGGCCGCTTCGGCGTTCAGCCGTTGCGTGACGTCCACCCCGACCGCCCAGCGATGCCAGCCGGGAATCCGGCATCGACTCGACTGGGCCGACCACGCGACCACGCGGGTCGAGCCGTCCTTGCGGGTCAGCGTGCACTCCCAGTCGCGGTAATCCCCCGCCCGCGACTGCCATTCGGCGAGCAGGTCGGCCCGGTACCTGGGATCGGGGTAAAGCCGCTCCAGGGCTCCCGGGTCCCCCACCACCTCGTCCGCCCCGTAGCCGGTGACGCGCTCACACTCCTGGTTCCACACGATAATGGTGTCCCGGTCATCGAGAGCCATAACCATGACCGGCATATGCGTCAACGCGAGGCGCAGTTGTCGCTCGCTCTCCCGGATCACCTGTTCCGACTTCTTGCGGTCGGTGATGTCCTGCAGAATGCCCAGCGAGCCGACCACCCGACCGGACTCGTCACGAATCGGCACCGCACAGTCGCTGAGCCATTTGGGCCCATCGTGCGGCGTCCGGACCCGCACGTGGGCGTGATAGCGGGCCACCTCGCCCCGCGCGAACGCGGCGTGATACGATTCCTTGCCGTCAAACGGGAGTGAATCAGCCAAATCCACTTCTTCAATGGCATCCAGGTAACACCGGCGTGTGAACTGCTCCGCCGCGACGTCGAGCCAGTCGTTGATTCCGGGCCCGATGTAGACGTACTCCCCCGTCTCGATATTCAACTGGTAAGGGACCCCGTGTGCGGTCTCGATAATCTCGCGATAGAAGGCCGCGGGCAGGTCGACACCACGGTCGCCGCCTGCGGCGACCAAGCTGCCTTCCAGGGCGGCGACCCGCGCGCGGAGGGAATGCAACTCCGCGATCAGTTGGGCCTTGGATTTGCTGGCGTCACGCATGACTACCCCCTGGGGCGCACGCACCAACGCGGAATCGGCCACGACTCGATGTGGCTGCCGGTGAACGCCGCCCGACCGCTTCATCCCGGAACACCGAACGCACCAAACTGCAAGACCCGCAACAGATTCGGTAAGCTGTCACCATAACAAATCGGTCTCGCTCCCTCACCAAAATTCCCGAACCTGCCGCCCAAATGGTCGGCGGACGGCGTGAACGAAACCTCTCACCACCCGCCGGGCGGGGTGTGACGAAAACACGTTTCTTCATTCCGCGACGGTGCTTATTGGCGATGTCACCGGGGCCGTGCGGCCGCCCGCGAAGCGTCTCACGCGGCGTTCACGTCGGGCCCAACCCACGTCGATCGCACGCATCAGTACTGGGACGGGGGACGGTTCCGCTGCTCCGCCATCGACAACCCGGACCGGACGCACGCCCGCCCCCTCCGCCCGCCCGGGCCGCATGCCCCGGCGGGACTGAAGTACTCGATACCCCACAATGCCGCCGCGAATGATGCCCCGGGAATTACGCGATACGTATATTCCCTAGCCCGCCGGAAGCCGATTCCTCGCGATTCCGGCGACCCCTTTGGTCTCGCCCGCGCCACTGAACCTCGCACCGGAGCAATGACGCCGCCCGGCACATCGACCTGTATCGCCCTTCGCGATGCGCTCGTCGCCACGCCAGCGACATTCGCGGCTCCGCGTTTCGGCGGGCCATCATGCCGGTGGTGTACGGGACCCCGGCGGGGTGATCCGGAAGAACCTCGTCCGCCGAACTCCGCCCGTCAGCGGCGATCACCGGCATCGTTTCCCGTTCCACCGCCGGGGATCGTATGCCGCAGCTTCTGGGTCAGCGTGGTCCCTTTCCTCGCCATCTTTCCAAGGAGCTGCCGGGCCCACAGGAATTCGGTTCCGAGGATCGCCAAGCCGGCGGGGATCAGCACGATTGCCGGTCCGGGAAGCACGATCATCGCGATTCCGATGACCAGAATCGTCGCGCCAAACAGGGCAATCACGATGCGGCGGGCCTGCCGCCAGGAGTACTTGGCCAAGTCTTCCAGTTCGTCAGCGAGCGGCGAGACGAGGGCGGCACGGTCGCGGTGACCTGCGAGGATGGAAGCCAAGACCCCCACGGACAGGATCCCACTGATAATCCCCAGGGACACGAGCGTGGGTATCGGATAGTGGTGAGCGAGGAGCATCTTGAATCCGACGAAGGCCAGCAGGAACACGAGACTGGTCTTGAGGTAGCGAAACTTGTCCATTACGCCAGCCAGCACGAAGTAAAGCGACCGCAGGCCCAGGATGGCAAACACGTTCGAAGTGAACACGATGAAAGGGTCCTGGGTGACGGCGAAGATGGCGGGGATCGAATCCACCGCGAACAGGACGTCGGTGCTCTCCACAACCAGCAGCACGACCAGCAACGGCGTGATCGCGCGCCCACCCGCGAGGCGCGTGAAGAACTTCTGCCCGTCCAGCTCCGCGGTGACCGGATAGATTCTCCGCGCCAATCTGACCAGCACGTTCCGATCGGGCTCCAAGTTGTCATGCCGGACCACGAGCAACCTTACTGCCGTCAAGATCAACAACACTCCGAAGACGTAGGTGATCCATGACAGACGGTGAATAAGCACGGTTCCCGCGGCGATCATGGCCCCGCGCATCGCCAGCGCGCCGAGGATGCCCCAGAAAAGTACGCGGTGCTGGAACACGGCCGGAATCTGAAAGTAGGCGAAGATCATGGCGATGACGAAGATATTGTCGAGACTTAGAGACTTCTCGATGATATAGCCGGTGAAAAACTGAAGGGCGGCCTGGCCGCCGGAAAGCTGGTGCCCGATCGCCTGGCCGATCCCCAGGACGTTATGTTCGTACAGCCAATAGACGCTGGCGTTGAAAAGCAAACTGAGGATTACCCACACCGTTGTCCACACCGCGGCTTCGGAGATGGTCACCGCGTGGGTCTTGCGGTGAAACACGCCCAGGTCCAGGGCCAGCATACCCAGCACCAGCACAACAAACCCGACCCACAACCAGATTGCCAACCGGCTTACCTCCTCCCTCGCCGCCGCCCGACGGTCCAAAGCGACCGCTGCCCCATGCGCGAAGCTCGTAATGATCTGGCCGCCCGATTCGCCGTCGCGTTCCCGGTCCGCCGGCTTCCGGGCCCGGGTCTCCGCACAGGTGCTCACGACGGCGCGGCATGGCCAGGAGGGCACGTCGACCATGTCCTTGGCGGCCGAGCCTTCGTCCTCCACGACGGTGTACTTGGCTTTCTTCGACGTGCCTTGGCGCGATTTCGCCGGCAACGGCAAATCGTCGGGGGGCGGCGTCGTGGGCCGCCCCCCGGATTCTTGTCTGGGCGTTGCTCTTTAGCCGGTCCGCCGCATTATTCCTGCGGCTCCGGCTCGTCCTGCCAATCCTCCTCTTCTTCTTCGTCCGACTCGACCTTCTTGGCCTCCTTGATGGAGGCGACGTCAAGGTACTTAAGCCCGTGCTTCTGGTAAAGCTTCCCCTTGACCTCGACCATCCTGAGCGCGTGGCGGGCCGCCTCGCGGCCGATGCCGTTCGCTCCCTTCCCGAGGAGGAGGAGTCCATCGTCGGTCTCCAACGCGGCCGGCACACCTTTCTTGAGGCACATCTCCGTGCACTTGGCCGGGTCCTTGTCAGGCTGGTCGCCTGTCATGAAGCAGTACAGGTCGACGAGCTTGCCCGTAAGGGTCACCTCCTTGCCCTGTGCTTCCGGGTGGCCGGGCGGTTTCGGAGGCTGATTCTGGGCCGACAGCGTGGACAGCCCCAACACGAGCACGAGCACACCGGCTGCCACGACTCCAACAATCCTGACGTTTCCCATTGCGTGTTCTCCTGACAAAGTGGGGCGATAGATCGCTCCGAACGGACTCTCTCCCGCGACTCCCGCCGTCCGATGACCGCCATCGGGCGTCCGTCGCGTGAGCGATCCACCCGCAAGTGTGAGGGCGGCCTCTGAAACCGGGGTGAAATCGGGGTGAGACAGGCTTAATCCGGCCGGCCGGGAACCTCGTGGACGGCGTCGCGGGAGCGGCAGTGCGCACACCCCCCCAGCACGCACCCGGAGCTTTGCACCACGCCTTGCATCGCCGCTCGTACCGTCGTGGACGCTTCTCGTGGGGCTCGCGAAGTCCTCCGGTAACTTGCCGCCCGGGAATCGCCGCGGCCGGCACCTTGTCAACACTGGCCGCCAGGATGAACTCGAATGCGTCCTGGACACGCTTCGGCGTGTCCGTCCCGTCCATCACGTTGTCTTTTGAAAGAACACAATGCGCGCCGGCTCGATGCGCGGCCCGGCTCTCTCACGGATCCCGCCGACCGAACCGGTGGTTTCCAGACCTCGCCTTCGGGAAGCAGGGTTGCCTCGACGTGGAGGATCTCGCCTCCCGCCTCCGCCCCTCCCTGACGGGTCACGAACACACTACCGCCACAGGATTCCTTCGGGCTCGATCTGATTCACCACGACCGGCTCCGGTGCCGAGACAGACGAAATCTCAAATGCCAGGGAGGGCAAGGTCTCTTCGAACCGATGACGGAGTTCAATCCTCGCCCAGTCGTACGGCGCGATCATCACGTGCCAGGAGAGGTGCATCTCCCACTCATCACTGAAGAAAAGATAATGGCTGACCACCAACCAGTGCGGTTTGACGATGGTGCCGTTCCAGACGGTCGTCTCGTCGATGCCGAGTTCTGGTCGGTTCTCGGCCAGCCAGGGAATAAAGCGGTCGCGCATCTCGGCCGCCGTGGGCGCGAGCAGATCCTCTTCGTCGGAGGTCACCGTCACCGGCACTTCGATTTCACGCGTTATGCCTCCGCGCTCGGCGCGAACGACCGCCGTACAGGGCCATCCCTCCGGCTCCACCGCTCCGGACTGCGGCGGGAGCACGGTGACGCTCACTTCGGCTACCTCGCCTTCGGCGATCGTCCCATGGTCAACGACGGCCGTGGCACCATTGGCGGTCGCCGTAATCGTCACCGGTCCGGCCTCGGCGGCTGGATCATTCTCCTCAATCGTCACCAGCAGCACGCACACTTGCCCAGGGATCGTGTCCTCGATCTCCGCCGGAGTGACGTCCATGGTGAACGTGAGCGGCGTGGTTCCGGGGCACCCGCACGACAAAACTATCAACGCGAATGCGCAAAACAAGCAGCGGTGAAACATAGACGATTCTCTCCAATCACATCGACATCACGCGACTCATTCCGTACAGTCAGGCTTCCGAACCGCAAGGGTGCGGAGTGCAAGACACGAATAGCCGACACCCGCGATGGAACGCGTTCAGAGCGGACAGGGTCGCGCTACCGGAACAAGCAGCAACGGCAGGTTGCAGCGGCTGCATACTTTGTGCGTCACGCTCCCCGCCCAGAAGGCTTCCGTGCCTGTTTTGCCGTGGGTCGCCAGGACAACGACGTCGACCGGCAGTTGCTGGGCGCAATCGTCGATCACGTGCGCTGGATCGCCCCGTCGCACATGAGCGCTCCCTGAAAAACCATCACGCCTTAACGTTTCCATCTGCGCGGCGAGATACACCTCTGCTTCCTCCGCGGATAGCTCCAGCATTTGCGACGTCGTCCCCGGCAAGAGCCTGCTGGTCACCGTCGTCGGCCCCGACAAGGTCGCGAAACTGGGAATCACCATCGCCAGATGCAGGGCCGCGCCACACGTCTCCGCCAGGGCTCTGGCGACCGGCAGGGCCTGTTCATGGTCCTTACCGCCGTCCAACGGTACGAGGATGGCCGTGCAGGAAAACGGCCGGACTTCGCCTCTGTCGTCCGGACGTATGATCAGGACGGGAAGCGACCCCAACGCGATGACTTTCTGCGCAATGCTGCCCAGAAACAGGCGCAATGCCCGCCCGCGGCCGTGAGCGCACATGACGATCAAGTCGTGTCCCAGCTCGCCCGCGTGCGCCACGAGGCTTCGAGCGACGTCGCTCACCTCCGCGGTGTGCACATGATAATCGACCCGTGTCCCGGCCGGAACGCAGCGGCGGGAGACGTCCGTCAAGTAGGCCGCCGCTTCCTCCGCGTCTCTCACGTGCGGTTGGCCATGGATTCTCTGGGGAGCGTGCTTTTCCACCACATGAATGAGCGTGACGGACGCATTGAGCTTCTGTGCCAGCAGGGCGGCGGCGGGCATTGCCGCCTCCGCCAGCGCGGATCCGTCTAGTGGAACGAGTATATGTTTGAACATGACATCACTCTGGAACCAGGGTCTGATAGACGAGGTAGAGATTGAGCACGATGATGAGCCCCGCGATGCCGCCGGCGACAACCGTGGTGACGCGCCGGTTGACCAGCTCCCCCATGATATCGCTGCGACGGGTGAACATCACCAACGGGACAATGGCAAACGGAAGCCCGAAACTCAGGAGCACCTGGCTGATGACCAGCACACGGGTCGGATCCAGGCCCGCCGCGATAATAACCAGCGACGGCGCCATCGTCACCAGGCGCCGGATCCATACGGGGATGTGCCGCCGGAGAAAACCCTGCATGATCACCTGCCCCGCACTCGTTCCTACCGTTGACGACGACAGGCCGGCAACCAGCAGTGAGAGGCCGAAGACCCATTTCGCGGCCCGCCCCAGAAGCGGGTCCAGGGTGCGATAGGCTTCCTCGATCGTGGCGATCTCCGTGAGCCCGGTCCTGTGAAAGGTGGCCGCCGCCATGATGAGCATGGCGGCGTTCACGAAGCTCGCGATGCCCATGGCGATAACAACATCCGCGATTTCGAAGCGAAACAACCGCTGCAAGTGGGTCTTGTGCCTGACCACGATGCGGCCCTGCATCAGTGCGGAATGCAGGAATATCGCATGAGGCATAACGGTGGCCCCAAGGATGCCCGACGCCAACAGCACGCTTTCCGTGCCGGAGAAGCGCGGTACGAAGGCAGCATACGCGATTTCGGTGAAATCGGGCCTGTCGATGATGGTCTCTACGAGGTAACACAGGGCAATTACGCCCACCATCGACGAGATGACCGCCTCCAGCCGCCGGAATCCATACCGCTCGAGGCTGAGAATCAGGAACGTCGCGATCGCGGTCAGAACGGCCCCTACAAACAAAGGCACACCCAACAGGAGGTAAAACCCCAGCGCGGCTCCCAGAAACTCGGCCAGGTCCGTCGCCATGGCCACCAGCTCCATCAGGACCCACATGCCGATGACGACCGGCCCCGGTAGACGGGCCCGGCAGTGTTCGGCCAGGTTCATACCGGTCGCGATGCCCAGCTTGGCCGACAGCGTCTGGATGAGCATGGCCATGAGGTTGCTGGCCAGTATGACCCAAATCAGCATATAGCCGAACCGCGAGCCGCCTTGAATATTGGTCGCAAAATTCCCTGGATCGACGTAAGCGACGCTGGCGATGAAAGCCGGACCCAGGAACGGCATCAGCCGGGCCAGACGGCTTCTCGGTTTCTTCCCGTCCAGAACGTCCCACGCCGTGCGGACCGTCTGAGCATCGAGTGTTCCGCTCTGGTTTTTTGCCCTGTCCATATTCTCTGCCGCGTGGGCCAGCGGCGGTCGCGGCCGGTCAGCGAAGTCGATGCGCGGGATCGTCCGCCACGGGCGCACAATGAAGACCAAAGGAAAGAGCACCGTCAACGGCGACGCCGGCGCGCGATCACTCCCCGATCATCTCCATCGGCTGTTCAGGCCGGCAGCCGTCGCGGTATACGGTAACACCTTTGCAGCGCAAATCATACGACAACCGGAAGACCCTGTTTACGTCCTCCGGCGTCGCGGAGGCGGGCAGGTTGATTGTCTTGGAAACGGAGGCGTCGCAGTACTTCTGGAACGCCGCCTGCATCCGCACGTGCCACTCCGGGGCGATGTCGAGCGCCGTGACATACACGCGCCGGATGTGCTCCGGTAATGCACTGATTCGCGCGACGCTGCCCTCTCGAACCACCCGCGCCGTCAACTGTTCGCTGGCAAGTCCCCCGCGCTGGAGCGCCCGCGCGAAAACCGGGTTGAACTCGACCATGGCGGCATCGCTGCCGCTTCGCTCCTGGAGCACATGGCGTCGGAATGCCAGGGCGAACAACGGCTCGATCCCGGCGGAACATCCCGCGAGTATGCTGATGGTCCCCGTCGGTGCGATCGAGGTGCAGCACGCGTTCCGCATGGGTCGATGCTCGGTCGTATCCCACGTGCTGCCCGGCCAGTTGGGAAAGACGCCGCGCTCTCCGGCGAGCCGTTCACTGCCATCGTGCGCCCGTTGGTCGATGAACGCCATGAAGCGTTCGCCCCATGCCACGCCTTCGTCCGAGTCGTACGCCACCCCCAGCATAAACAGGGCGTCGGCGAAACCCATTACGCCGAGCCCGATCTTGCGGTTGGCCGTGCTGACGCGGGCGGTTTGCGGCAGCGGATACCGGTTCACTTCGATCACGTTGTCGAGGAAGCGGACGCCCTCGTCGACGGCGTTCCCCAGCGCCTCCCAGTCCACCTCGGTTCGCCCTGAGCCCGCCTCTCGTACAAAACGCGCCAGATTGACACTGCCGAGATTGCACGCCTCGTAGTCGAGCAGAGGCTGCTCGCCGCAGGGGTTGGTGGCCTCGATCGTCCCCAACCGGGGGGTCGGATTATGCTCGTTAATCCGGTCGATGAACACGACACCGGGCTCACCGGTCTGCCACGCACAGTGCACGATGGTGTTCCAGGTGTCCCGGTGGGAGTAGTAGCGACTCGCGTTGCCTGCTTCGTCGATCGGCGCCAGCGACCGGAGCGCGTAGTCGCGAACGTCGAGGTCACGCGGAATAAAGTAGGGCTTGCCGGTGCGCGGGTTTACAACGACATGCGGCCGGTCGGGCGTGCGTCGCAGGGCTTCCATCCAGCCATCCGGGATCTTCACCGAAATGTTGTAGTTCGTGAATCGCGACACATCCCGCTTCGCTTCCACAAACTTGAGGATGTCCGGATGGTGAATGTACATCATCCCCATGTTCGCGCCGCGCCGGGAAGCCCCCTGCTGGATGGCGTTGCTGGCCTCGCAGAACGCGTGCCAGAAACTGATCGGTCCGCTGGTTGTACCGCCGGAGCTTCGGATGAAATCGCCCGTCGGACGCAGCCGGTCAAAGGTCAGCCCGGTACCCCCACCGGCCTTCTGGATCAGCGCGGCATGCTTGATCGCGTCGAAGATCTCATCGATGCTGTCGCCGACAGGCAACACGAAGCACGCGCTCAGCATCCCCATCGCACGGCCAGCGTTCATCAACGTCGGGCTGTTGGGCAGGAATCGCAGACTTGCCATCAAACGATAGAAGCGGCGGGCCCACGCGGCACGGTTATTCGGCGCCGGGTTGAAGCACAGTTCCGCCTCGGCCACCGCGTCGGCGACTCGCCGGAACAGAGTCTGCGGCTCTTCAATGCACCGGCCACTTTCGTCGCGCTGCAGGTATCGCGCTTCCAGTATGCGCAGGGCGTTCGGCGTCAGCGATACGCCGCCCTGCCCGTCCTCGTCTGGTGGTTCACCCGCCATACGATCTCTCCCCGACAGTGACTCCGACCGCTGATCAGGCCTGCTTCGTCGACGCGAGAAGTCTGCGAATCAACAGACACTCGGAAAGCGCGCCGGTCTCCATGCGCATTATTGAGGATTAAACGGCCGTTGCAACGAGCCAGCCCGCGGAAGAGCCCTCGGAACCAGGGTCCGGACGCGACGCTAGTGTTGTCCTGTCCATTCAACGGTCGATAGACTCCCTTTGCGCTCCTCGATGCGTTCGTTCCGTGGCCCGAGCGGAGACTTCGGCACCTCGGCGGGTATCCGGGCCGGCGCGAAAACGGTCAACCGTTCGATCCCGTGGCGTGGGGGACTCTTGTGCTGCCATTCCGTGCTTTTCGCGGCGAAACCACGCCCTGCTTCCTCCTCGCCTTGGCGCGGCGCGGCGAAGCCACGGCTGATCATCCCAGCCGGCGCCAACGGTCGTCCGGCTCGTGTCTCGGCTTCTCGGTGTCCTGCCGATGTCGGCCGCCTCACTCTCTTGCGGGCGGGAGCATCGCGGCCGTGCTGCCCACCCCTTCCGGGAGTGGCGGCAGGATGCCGCGGGCCACGTAGATCGGTCGAACGAGCGCTCGCAATCGGGGCAACATCCGGGCGAACACGCCAGCCGCCAAGACACACAGGCTGCCCCCGATGATGACGGTGGCGGGTGCCCCGAGGTGGCGGGCCAGTGCGCCGGCCATCAGGCTTCCGAAAGGCATCGTGCCCAGGAACGCCATGGCAAAGAAACCCATAACGCGGCCTCTTTTGTTGTCGTCCACGATGGTTTGCACGATCGTATTGCCGGCCGCCGCCTGCACCATCATGGCGAAGCCCGTGACAACCAGCACCGGCAGCGAGATCCAGAGCGAGCGTGACAAACCGAAGGCGATCAGGGCGGCGCCGAAAACTCCCGCGCCGCCCGCGATCATGCGGCCCAGCCCGAGGACGCTCTCGCGCATCGCCAACAGGAGGCCGCCGCCCAACGCCCCGACGCCGGACGCCGCCATCAAGAAGCCCAACGTCATCGCATTGCCGTGCAACACGCGATCGGCAAAGACGGGCATCAGCACGGCGTAGGGCATGCCCACCAGACTCGTCAGCGCCATCAGCAGCAGAATCGCGCGGATCGGTGCAAAGCCGAACGTCGCCGCGAGCCCCTCGCGCAGCTCATGCAGCACGCAGGTACGCGCCTCGCCCGGCTCGGGAGGGGTGACACGCATCGCCAGCAGCGCCACCACGACGGCCAGGAAACTCACGCTGTCAATCAAGAAGCAAAGCCCTTCGCCGAAGATCGCAATCAGCATCCCGGCGATGGACGGGCCGATGAGCCGGGCGCTGTTAAAAATCATGGAATTCAGCGCAATCGCGCTGCTCAGGTCGGCCCGTCCCCCGACCATGTCCACCACGAATGCCTGGCGGGCCGGGATGTCGAACGCGTTGCAGCATCCCTGAAGCACACCCAGCCCGATCACATGGGCAACGGTGATCGTCCCGCGCAGCGCGAAGTGCGCCAGGGCAAGCGACGTGACCATCAACGTAACCTGGGTGCACAGCAGGACGCGATGACGACTCCATCGATCGGCGACGACCCCGCCCACGGGCGTCAACAGAAATGTCGGGACGAGCCCCGCAAAGCTCACCAGGCCCAGCATGAACGCCGACCCGGTCAGCCGATAGACCAGCCAGCCCATCGCGATACGTGTAATCCACGTGCCGATCAGGGAAATCGCCTGCCCGGCGAAGAACAGGCGGTAATTCCGGTGTCGCAACGCCCGAAAGGCAAACCGAAAACTCTTGCGAGACGATTCAGCCTGTGCCATATCCCCTCATCCGACGACTTGCGATCTTCGAGGAACCGCCGGCCACGCGGCCGTGATGGCAGGCGCCGTCATCGATTCTTGCCGATTTCTGAAAGCAACTCCAGCTGCACTTCCTGAATTTCCACAAGACGCTCCCATTGATGCGAGAGAAGGTGGTCGATCTTCTCGTGCAGTTGGCGGATCTCGAGCTCTGCTTTCAGGTTAACCTGATAATCATGCTGCGCCCGAACGCGGTCCTTGGCCTCCTGCCGATTCTGACTCATCATGATGATGGGCGCCTGAACGGCGGCCAGGCAGGAAAGGAGGAGGTTGAGGAGAATGAACGGGTACGGGTCGACCGGTCGCCAAAGGAGGACCAGCGAGTTCATCATGATCCACAGCGACAACAGAATACCGAACACGATCAAAAAGGGCCAACTGCCGCCGAACGTGGCGATCGTGTCCGCGAGCCGCTCGCCGAACGTCCACTCCTGCTCGAACTCCGCATCGACGTTGCTGGAAAGCAGCTCGTGCTCGCGCAGACTCCGGAGAACATCCTGTTCCAGAAACGTGAGCTCGCCCTTCTCGGATTCCAGCAACGAATGAACGTACTTGCCCCGAAAGGCCGCGAGATCGACGCGGCAGATATACTGCTCGGGTGACCAGGCGGGATGGGCCCGACGGATCTCCTCGGCCACCGCCGGGCGAACGACCGCGCCGGCGATCAGGTCCTTCGCGGCGAACGTCTTCCCGCAAATGGCGCATGTGTGGCCGCGGTGGCGATTGTCCTTGCTCATGGCTCTCGCTCTCCGGAGGTGGATGATCCGGACTGAGAATCGCGCGGCTGCGTTCCGCGTTCAAGCCCCCGATTCTGAATCGCGATTCCGGCGCCCGCCAGGACGACGAACACAACCGCTTTCAGGGCGGGCTCCATGGCGAAGCTCGTCACGATTGCGGCCGCCCCCGCCAGGGATGTCAACACGATGATCGCCCAATCCATGACGAGGACCGCGATGACCGCGCCGACCACGCCCCCGAGCATAAACCACGCCAACGCGGCGCCCTCGCCGCCCGTTGATTGGGTCAGGGCCAGCGCGACGAAACCGCCGCCGTAGAAACCCAGCACCGCGAAAGCCACGCGCTGGGCGAAAACGGCAACCAGCACGCCGACAGCGCCGGCCCCGATCGCCACCACGAACCGAACCACCGGGCTCCAGTCGGCGAGAAGCCGCGCCGTGAACTCCAGACCGGCCAGCAGACCACCGACGCCAACCATGATCCAGTAAAGCCTACGCCCCAAGAGCAACACAAGCAGGCCCAGGACGATTCGGAAACCGGGCATCATGACGGCGCCTCCTCTCTTGTGACGGCACTCTCGTCGCGTCCAATCGCCCCTGTCCGATTAACAACGCCGCCCCCTGCGATGCGCGAAACTCTGCCGCTCACGCGGTCAGGCGTTTCCTCGCTCGCCTGGCGCCGGGGCCGTGGGCGCGGACGCGGCCGGTGCGGCCGCCTGAAACAACACCATCGTCACGATCTCTCGATTGCTGGTACCCAGAGCCTTGAGCGTTCCAAACTCTCTCAGATTGGCGATGGTGAACATGAACAACGCCTGCCCGGCGATCGTTCATCTCCAGTACGCGCCCGGTCTCCAGCGGCTGGCCCGGCCAGATCTGCCGGTAGCCGGCGTCGTCTATGATGATCGCATCGGGTCGCCGCAGGTCATCCAGCGAACCCAGGACCATCCGCCTTGGGGCGCCGACGAGAGTGTCGTCATCGAGACCGAGCAGAATCATCTGCTGGTAGTTCCCGTCCTGAAGACGTGCCCGTGCGATGCCCTTGTAGAGGCGAACCGCCCAAGCCACGCCCGGAACGCCGCGAACGCGATACAGATCGGTCTCACGCATGGGCTTGATGTCGTCGATATACTCGACGTTGCCGTCCATGACCCAGATGTCGGCGTCCTGCACGTCACGAATCTGGCTCGTTGTCAGCCACATGATGCCGCAGAATACGCCGCTCTGTTGCCCGATCAGCAGCGCCGCGAACGTGATGCCGAGCACCATGCCGACGTACTTCCCGCGATTGCCGACCAGCATCTTGAACGCGATCCAGAACACCGAAAGAGCCCCCGGAGGAGGAACGGCACCGCGGGCGATACCGCACGGCAACTGCACCCGGCCGCCGTCGCCGCCCGGGAATTGTACCGCTGAATGCCCGGCTCGCGAAAGCCCCGTCCTTTGCCGGTCGAAACCCCGGTCGTTCCCTGGCCTCCGCCTGGATCATGACGAACCGCGTGGTGCCGAGGCGTCAAATCTCTCAAGATGCAGCGTGCTCAGACCGGCAGGGCGGTCGCCGCGCTGTGAACGGCGACTGTCTGCACGGCACCAGGCCATTCGCATGTTCGGCGTCAGTGGCAAAAAACGAGAGCGCGTTGGCAAGCAACCGTTTCCGCCGTCAGGGCTCGGAATCGTCGAGGGCAACGTTGCCTGCTACCGCCTGTTTGCGCCGGAAGGACAGGCGGAATTGCGGGGGCCCAGCCAGGTCGTTCGCGAAGAGAAGCGTTTCGGGGGTCGCGGCGGGCTGGAGGTCACGGACGAGATTCGCGTCACGACTTCGGCGCCGGCCTGCGTTCTCACGAGTTCGCCCACCAACTCGACAGCAAGTCCGGTGCGAACGAAGGCGCTGCGGCGCTGCCGCGCCGGTCCATGTATATTGCGTGGGCACGTGTGCTCGGGCCTGAATGCGAGCATCTGGTCGATGAGTTGATGCACCGTACTTTGCCGCGGACGCGGACGGCGACGATCCCCACGCGGAAGCACGTGCCCTTGCGTGCCAGGGTCGAGATTCGATCGACACGCGCCGGGGAACTCACCAAAACACGGCGCCCGCTCGCCGCCATGACACCGGGCCCACTGTTTAGAAGCCCTTCGAGTCCAGGTCGCCGAGGGCTGCGGACTTGGGGTCGGACGATCCGCTGTCGGTCTCCGGTTGCGTCTTTCCGGAAGCGCCGGTCAGAACATCCACCGGTGCCGCATGCGGCCCCGTCTCGAGATAGGCCGAGTGGGCGGGGTGGCGAATGGCGGGTGTGGCCGTCACGGTCTTCGTGACGGCCCTGGTCTCGGCATGAGTGCCGCTGACCAGGGCCGCGAGTTCGTCCACGATCCCCTTTACGGTCTGAGCCTGAGCGCTGAGCTGTTCGGCGGCGGAAGCCGACTCCTCGGCACCGGCCGCGTTTTGCTGCGTGACCTTGTCCATCTGGGACACGGCCGTGTTGACCTGATCAACGCCCTGCGCTTGCTCCTCACTGGCGCGGGCGATGCCATTGATCAGGTCCGTCACCGTGGTCACGTCGCCGACGATAGCCCCGAGCGCTTTTCCGACTTCGCCGGCTACATTTGCACCCTCCTTGGCCCTGTCGACCGAGTCTTCGATCAGGCCGGTCGTTTCCTTGGCGGCCTGGCCGCAGCGCTGGGCCAGGTTGCGCACCTCATCGGCCACCACGGCAAAGCCTTTGCCGTGCTCACCGGCGCGGGCTGCTTCGACCGCGGCGTTGAGGGCCAGAAGGTTGGTCTGGAAGGCGATCTCCTCGATCACCTTGATGATCTTGCTGATCTGTCCGGAGGACTCGTTGATGGCCGCCATGGCGCCGTTGAGCCTCTCCATCGTCTGATCGCCGGCCTGGGCCGCGTCGCGGGCTTGACCGCTGAGGTTGTTGGCCTCTTTGGCGTTCTCGGCATTGGTGCGCGTCATGGCCGCCATCTCCTCCAAGGCCGAACTCGATTCTTCCAAGGAGGACGCCTGCTCACTGGCGCCTTCGGCCAACTGCTGCGACGCGATGGCGACCTGGCTGGCCGCATCGTTGACCTGATCAGCCCCGTCGTTCAATCCGGCGATGATCCGCGTGATCGGTTTGCTGATCGACCGGGCGATAAACAGGCTGATGAGCGTGACCAGCACGGCGGCGACGGCGCCCAGACTCCCTACCCACACCAGCAGGCGCGTCGTCGCGGAGGCACTGGTGGCCTGCATGTCCTTGACGGCGGCCAGCGCCTCTGCCTCGTCGATCTCGGCCAGCAGTGCCCAGCGCGTACCGAACACGTCGAGCGGCGCATAGGCACTGAGGACCGGATTGCCGTTGTAGTCGGTGATGATCTTCGCGTCGGTCTCGCCATGCAGAGCGGCGTTTGCGGCCGCCGTGTCGACCGACCCCGTGGCCGCATTCTTGAACGATGCGACGACCGAGTGATTCGTCGGGTCGAGATACGAATCTGACCGCATCAGCAGGTCGGGACCGACGAGATAAGTCTCACCCGTCTTGCCCATTCCTGCCCGGATGCCCATGATCTTGTTGATCGCATCGATCGGCAATTGCAGGGACACGACCACCTCGGTGGTACCGTCGTGCACAACGGGTTGGGCGATGAACGCAGCGGGCTCCCCGTTGCTCGGCGCGTACGGCTCGAAGTCTGAAAAGCTGAACTCGCCCGTCTTGAGCACCTCGCGCACCAGCTTACCGAGGTTCGAGTCCTTGTACGTACCGCTTGCAAGGTTGGTCTGGTAGTCGGCCTCGTGGCACACCGTGTAGAAGCAGTATCCGTCCGGGTTGATGAGGAACAGGTCGTAGTAGCCGTACAGGTTCTTGTACGTGGCGAAGAAGTCCGTGTCGCTGCCTTCGGCCTTGGGGACGAATGCTTCCGCGACGTCGATCTCGGCGAGCAGGGCCCAGGTGATGCCGCCGATGTCGACGGGGCAGTAGGCGCTGAGCACCGGGTTCCCGTTGTAATCAATGATGTTGTCGGCGCCGGTCTTGCCCGCCAGGGCGGCCCGGACGGCCTTGGTGTCCACGCGGCCGGTTTCCTGATGGCGGAAGGACGACACAACGTTATGCTTCTCCGCGTCGAGATACGAATCTGAGCGCATCAGCAAATCGGGACCGACCAGGTACGTCTCACCGGTCCGGCCCAGTCCCGAACGCTCGCCCATGATCTTGTTAAGCCGATCAATGGGCATCTGGAACATGGCGATGCCGATTTTCTCGTCTCCGTCGAAGATGGGGGACGCAATGAAACTCGCGGGAGCCTCGTATGACGGTGTGTACTGCTTGTAGTCGACCATCACCACGGTGTCCTTGTTGCCCGCCTCGTTCGCCTTGCGGAAGCACTCGCCGAAGTTCGTCTTGGAGTACGGCCCGTCAATCAGCGACGTGGTGAAGTCCAACTCCTTGAACTGGGTGTATACGATGTCCCCTGTCTCGGGATCGACCAGGAAGATGTCGTAGTACCCGAATTTCTCGAGGTAGCTGCGCACAATCGGGTGGATGTGGCCGTGCAGCGTGCTGTAACTCGACTCGTCCGGCGCCTTGTCCAGCAAGTGCTTCGAGCCGAGCGGATGAGGATTCGCCTTGATGTACGCGTACTGCAAAGCGAGCGAGTCGTCATCCAGTTGTCGGAGGAGATCTTCGGCATGCGGTGATTGACCGTCGTTCTGCTTGCCGTACTCCGACGAGAAATCGCCCGTGTAGTAGGTCAGCAGCGCCTGGCGCTGAGTCTCCAGGTCCGCGTCGGATATTTCATTCTCGGCGCGGAACTGCCGAAACGCGTCGCGGAAGCCTCTCATGGCCTCCACGATCATGCGATCCTCGGAAAACGTCACGACCTGGTCGCGAATGGACTGAAAGTACCGCTCGACCGCCGCGCGTTTGACGTCTCGGTTGGCCCGCAGCTTCTCCATTGCTTCGGAGCGGAGCGCCTTGACCGTCTCGACCAAAACGCCCATGTCACCCTTGCGCTCGTCGAAGTACTTCTCAATCTGCGTCTTCTTCACGTCGCGCAAAGCCACCAACTGGTTGTAAGCGCTTTCCTGCAACCCCTGCCCGCCGCGCTGGTTGATCGTCTCCATCCCGCTGTTGGCGGTGGAGTAACTCATGTAGGCGACGATTGCGAGCGGGATCACCCCGCAGCCGAGGAACGACGTCACTAGTTTCCTGCCAAGCGTCATTGAATCTGCCTCCACATGTCTGTCCGCCGCCGGGAGCGATCGCCCCGTCGGACACAACCCGCCGGCCCCGCGGATCTGTTGCGGCTCACATGGGACAGGAGTCCGAGATCGGGACAACCTGCCTCGTCACTATTGATCGGATGCTGCGACAGCGCAATTCGTAGGCCCGCTGGCCTATTCGAGAATCGGCCGACGATGAAGCACCCGGGGCCCGGGATCAACGTTCACGAGAACCCCTATGGCGATCCGTCGAGTCATTGTGGCGACGATCGACGGGTCGTAGGGCGTGATCGCAAGTTACCGGTCGGCTTCACCGCGTGCCCTCCACTATGGGCACCGCAGCCGGGACGCAAAGGGAACCAGACCGCCGCCCGGCGGCCACGGACCACGACGCGTGACTGGGCAGCGCACCGTCACGACAACGCCGGGGCAGGATGCGCGGTAGCGCCGGCGCGGCCGGTTCGCGATGATGCGCCCGACGCCTCTGTTGCGCCGACGGTCACCCACCCCAAGACCAGCCAATCGACATCCCGCCGTAGAACTCGTCCTGAATGAGGTCGTTGTCCTCGATGTTGCCCAAGGCGTCGCTGAAGTAAAGGAAGGCGGCCAGGCTAACCGACCCCGCCCAGTCCGGCAGGTGCAGCATCGGTGTCAGATCGTACGCGCCGGAAAGTCCGTACCGCACGAAGGCAAGCCGAGTGGCCCCGGGTCGCCCCGTACCCAACACGGGATCGAGCCACCGATGATCGACCGCGAAGACCACCTCCGGCGTCAGCGTGAAGTTGTCAAAGAGCCCGAATGCGTGGCTCAGACCGAACTCCATCCAGCACCCGCCGTCCGCGATGTCGACATCCTGGGCGAAGAAGAAGGAGGGATTCAGGACGCCGTCCTCGTTGTTCGGCCACAGCCATCTCCACATCCATGCATCGTTGTGCTCGAGGCTGAAGAACCACTCGCTTGTGTTGATGCCTTTCGCGTTGGGGAAGGTGTAGAAGGTGTAGCCGAGCGTCAATCCCGTGGCGATCGGTTCGATGTCATAGGACCAGCTCAGGACGTAATCCACCTCCTGGAGATTCTGTCCGCCGTGCTCCGGGTCAAGCACTTTCTGCGCGCCGTACCACTCGAAGAAGGTCCCGAATGAAACCGTTCCCCACTGCCCGGCGGGCTGGCCGAACATCTTGCCGAGATCAAACGACATGTCCGTGGTCATCTGGTGGTTCAGCTTCTCCCGCCCTTCCGTTCCATACTCCGAGAAGTTGATCCCGCGAAAGATGTAGTCGCTGTACAGGTAGTAGGTGACATCAAAGCTGACCGGACAGGCCGGTTTCTCTTCTTCGAAGGTGGTGATCTCCACCCGCTCGGCCGCGGTCTCGTCTTCCCCGGGCTGAAGCGCGAAGGAGGAAGGCTCGATGCTCCTGCCGACAGGCTCTTGGCTATTCGGCGCGAGGGCCGACTCCTGCCCCGACGCCAGCCGCACCGACACCGTTAGGATGATCGCCACGGTCAGCCGGAGTCCGTGGTGGTAACACGTTAGGGTCATGATCCGTTCTCCTTACCGCGCGGCCGTGCCGTACTCCGTCACGGGAACCGCGGCGCTGCGATCATTCCTCCGATGCCGTAGCAGGTGGATTGAGCATATCGTCGATCACGTCCACCATGACGGTGTCCGCCGCGCTGCTGATGAGGGCCCCGGCCAGGTCTACCCAGTAGTTGTCCGGGACGCAGCTCACGTTCCCCAACAGCATTCCGCCACTGAGCACCACGGCAGCGGCCTTGTACCTGCGGCTCTTGGCTTTCATCAGGGACTCTCCTTTCTGTTTGCGATCCGTATTTACGCGATTCCGAGTAACGGCACCCGCCCCCGCGGCGGCGCACGGCACCGCCTGGATATCCGGCATCCGCGCGGACCAGCACGCACCGATCACCGCTTTATCGGGGTGTGCCCGGTGCCTCCCCATAGGCCGTTGGGCGTATTCTTCCGGTGGACGCTCGCGATCGGTAAGGACCCCGGCCGGGATGCCGGCCGGTTGTCTCACGCCTGGGCCAGCCCCTCGCGGATGGCAAACCGGGCCAACTCGACACGATCGTGGATATCGAGCTTGGCCATGATATTGTTGCAGTGCTTGTGAATGGTCTTCTTGCTGCGGTGGGTGACTCGGGCGATCTGCTTCTGCGACAGCCCGTGTGCCACATAGCGAACGATCTCGAGCTCGCGTCCGGAGAGCGTGGAGGCTCGCGAATGCCCCTTCCGCGCATGCCGGATGCCGCCGTGTTGCACCACGATGCGTGACGTCACCTCGGCCGAGAAACGATGTTGTCCCGCCTTCACGGCCCGAATGGCCTCGATCACCACGCCGGGCGGCTCGCCCTTTGTCAGGTAACCTGCCGCATCAACCGCCAGAGCCTGGTCGATGTAAGCGTCGTTGAAAAAGGAGCTCAGGAATATCGTCCGTGTCTCGGGGCATGTCGCCCGGATCGTGCGTACCGCCCCAAAGCAGTCCATGCCCGGCATGTCAATGTCCATGACCACAACGTCCGGCTTCGTTCGAGGGGCCTCCTCCAGCGCCTCGGTAGCGCTTCCGACAGCCGCGACGACCGTGATGTCCCGCTCACCATCCAGGCGATCGCGGAGCATGCTCAGCACCAGAGCGTGGTCATCCACAAGCAACACTGAAATTGGCGCCTTCACTCGTTTGCCTCCCGGCGGCCGCCACCCGCCACGAGAGCCACGGCCAGATGCGGCAACTCGGACACGCTGACGGGCTTCCGCAACCGGACCGTACGCTGGTCCAACTCATCCTCGATCGTCGCGTCCGACCCGCGGGCAACCACGCTCGCTGGCGCGTTCGTGCCTCCCCCGCTTGCCATCCGTATTCGTCGGCCATTCCTGTGTGCTTTCGCGATTGGAACTCGGCAAGCGGCCCCGCGGAAGATCGGCGGCGTGTCGACGAGCGCCGCGTGCGCCACGATCGGTTTGGATGGTCAGGAAGTCTGACGAGGGGCGGGACGGCTCGTGGCCACCGTCCACGACACGGCGACTGGTAAATTCCATCCATTTCCTGGTCAAACCGCGTAGGGGAGCGCTTGACTCGATGCCCGGACCTGACACAATGGAGGCGGGTTCCGGGCCGTGCTGGTACTCTGAACGAGTGGCGTGATTTGTCCATTTCGGAGAATGGGCGGCGGATGAGTGCCTCGTGCCGGACGGCTCGTGCCCGCACCCAGAACACGCGTTTCGGAGTGATGTTCGTCGACACGGTCGGCGGCGGCTGGTTTTGTGGCCGGCGGAGCAAGCGCCCGGAGGCCACCGGACGACCGCAAGACGAACCCGGCAGGTGGTAGGGCCAACGGCTTCAGCGGAACGGTGTGAACCGACGATGGAATGGAAGGGTTGGGACGTCCCCGTCGGCGTGCACGTCGTCGATACACGTCTGGTATAGATAAGCAAAGTGCTGCGTCGCGCCACCGTAGCGCCGCCGCCATTCAGAGGACATCGGCCGCTTCTGTGACGTGGTGAGTGTCTCTCCGACACTACTCGTCCACGCCTTCCGCGACGTGCTGCGGAGCGTGAGCGAGTCAGAAGGATGCTATGGATCCAGAAGTGTCAGGTCGTGAACGTGCCGTCGCAGCGATGACGCTGGACATTGTGCAGTCTGTGCTTGGCCGAGCGGCCTCCCTGCCGGCGGTCGTCAGCCGCATCACCCAAGAAATCCGCGCGCTCAGCGGCGCCCGCACGGTGGTCATGTTCGGGGCCCACCCCAAGGAACGAGGACCCTGCGCGTACCGGCTGCTGGGCGTCACCCCGGAGCAACGGCGCGCTCAGGCCGAGTCGGCCGGAGCCCGACGTCTGGTCGAGATGATCGCTGATACTTCGCGGCCGGTGTTGTGGCGCTTCGGAGCGGGGCACACCGAAGCGGAGGGGATCCTGAAGCGTCTGGGATACGGCCTGTCGTTGGGACTGCCGCTTCAGGCCGGCCCCGATCGATTGGGCGCCCTGTTGGTGCTCGGGCTGGCGGACGATCAGCGCGTCCAGGCCGTTGTAGAGATGCAGGATACGCTGGCCCGTGTGTTCGCGCTGGTTCTCCAGAACGCCCGTCTCATCGAGCAACAGAGCACCGCCATCGCTGACCGAGAGCGCGCCGAGGACGCGTTGCCCAGGTCCAAGGAGGAGTTGGAATGGCGGGTGTGGGAGCGCACGGCCGAATTGCGAGACGTGAATGAGCGGCTGCACGTCGAGCTGCTGGAACGCACCCAGGCGGAACGAGAACGCGAGGCTTTGATCGAGCTGTTGCGCCTCCTCAACACGAGCGAAGACACACAAACGATGATGCGGTCCACGACCGCGCTCCTCAGCCACATCGCGGACTGCGAGGCGGTGGGCATCCGCCTCCGCGATGGCCAGGACTTCCCCTACTTCGAGACACGCGGATTCTCCGACGAGTTCGTCCAGGCGGAGAACCGGCTCTGCGCCATGGATGAGCGCGGCGAGATGGTCCGTGACAGTCGGGGGAATCCGGTGCTGGAATGCATGTGCGGGAACGTTCTCTGCGGCCGCTTCGACCCATCTAAACCGTTCTTCACCGCCCACGGCAGCTTTTGGACCAACTGCACCACCGGCCTGCTGGGCAGCACGACGGAGGCCGAGCGCCAGTCCCGCACCCGCAATCGCTGCAACGGCGAAGGCTACGAGTCGGTCGCGCTGCTGCCGTTGCGGGTGGGCGAGACCACGCTCGGGCTGATCCAGTTCAACGATCGCCGCCGCGGGCGTTTCACGACGGAGAAGGTGGCCATGCTGGAGCGGTTCGCCGGCCACCTCGCGATCGGGCTGGCCCATCGGCGAGCCGAAGCGGCGCTGCGGGAGAGCGAAGAGCGCTATCGAACGGTGGCGGACTTCACCTATGACTGGGAGTACTGGATCGGTCCGGACGGAGCGCTCCTCTATTGCTCGCCGGCTTGCGAGCGCATCACCGGGTACCGGGCCGAGGAGTTTGAGCGCGACCCCAGCTTGCTGGCTGCCATCGTCCACTCCGATGACCGGACCCGGGCCGCGTCGCACGTTGGTGCCTCACCCGATTCAGACAGTGAGTCCCACGAGCTGGATTATCGGATCCGCACGCGAAACGGCGAGGAGCGTTGGATCGCCCACGCGTGCCGGGTCGTGCGCGGGCACAACGGGGTACACCTGGGACGCCGCGCGAGCAATCGCGACATCACCGAGCGCAAGCGAATCGAGCGCGTCAACACGGCCCGCCTGCGCTTGCTGCAGTTCGCGGCCACGCACTCGCTGGATGAGCTGCTGGAGGCCACGCTGAACGAGGCGGAAGGACTGACCGGCAGCGTCATTGGCTTCTACCATTTTCTCGGAGCGGACGAGAAAACCCTGTCCCTGCAAAACTGGTCAACCAGGACCAAGGCGGAATTCTGCACGGCGGAAGGGAAAGGCCGCCACTATGACATATCGGTCGCCGGAGTCTGGGTCGATTGCATCCGCGAACGTCGGCCGATCATTCACAACGATTACAGCTCGCTGCCCCACCGCAAGGGGTATCCGCCGGGGCATGCCGCGGTGGTGCGGGAACTGGTCGTGCCGGTTTTTCGCGGCGACAGAATCGTGGCGGTTCTCGGCGTGGGAAACAAGCCGCAGGATTACAGCTCCGGGGACGTGGTGACGCTCTGTCTGATGGCCGATCTCGCCTGGGACATCGCCGAGCGCAAGCGGGCGGAACAGGAATCGTGCCGCGCAAATCGCGCCCTGCGCGTCCTCAGTGAGTGCAACCAAGCGGTGATTCGCGCCGCGCACGAAGCCGAGTTGCTGACCGCCGTCTGCCAGGTCGTGGTGGAAAGCGGCGAGTATCGCGCCGCCTGGGTCGGTTACGCGGAGGAAGATGCCGCCCGCTCGGTGCGACCCATGGCCCAGGCCGGATTCGAAGCGGGCGACCTGGAAGCGTTGAGAATGACCTGGGCCGATTCGGAGCGCGGCGTGGGAACGACGGGTCGGGCCATCCGCACCGGCCGGTTCTGCGTGGCGCGGCAAGCCGAGGATGATCCCGTGCTCGCGTCGTGGTCGGAGCGGAGAAACAAGGACGGACCCGCCTGTTCGCTCGGTCTGCCGCTCTTCGTGGGCGGAAAACCGGTGGGTGCCCTGAGCATCTACTCCGATGCGGCGGACGGCTTTGACGCCAGGGAGATCGGGCTGCTGTGCGAGATGGCCAGCGACCTGGCTTACGGCATCGAGACGCAACGCACGCGGTCCGCCCACGCTCGGGCCGAAGCCGGTCTGCAATTGTTCCGGCAACTCACCGATCAGTCCAACGACGCCATCTTCGTGATTGAGCCGCAAACGGGCCGTGTGCTGGACGTCAACGACACGGCCGGCCGCGTCCTGGGCTACTCCCGGAAGGAGCTCCTGAACCTGCGGGTCTCCGACTTCGACCCGGGCATGCGGGGCGAGTCTCGGTGGGCGGAGCATTTGCAGGCGGTACGAACCTCCGGCGGGCTGACCCTGGAAAGCACCCACCAGCGCAAGGATGGCACGACTTTCCCCGTGGAGATCAGCGTCAGCTATACGGTTCAGGACCAGAAGAACTACCTGATTGGCGCCGTCCGCGACATCACCGAACGCAAGCGAGCCCAGGATGACTTGCAGCGATCAAACGAATTGCTCCGGGCCGTCATTGAAGCGGCGCCGACGGCCATCATCGGCCTGGATTTGGCGGGCAACGTGCAGACGGTCTGGAACCCGGCGGCGGAGAAAATGCTGGGGTGGAGTGCGCGGGAGGTGGTGGGCCGCCCGCTGCCCACGGTGCCGGCGGAGAGCCAAGAGGAGTTCGCGAGCTTCCGCGAACGCATCCGCGCCGGCATGACCCTCGACGGCGTGGAAGTGCGCCGGCAGAGACGCGACGGAACGGCCATCGATTACAGCATCTATGCGTCGCCCTTGCACGACTCCGAGGGCCGCATCATTGGGAACATCGCCGTCCTGGTGGACATCTCCCGGCGGAAAAAAGCGGAAGAGGAACTGCGGCGATCGGAACGCCAAAAGACCATCCTCAACCGAATTGCCAGCATCGTTCTCACCGCCCCCGACGAGGACATGTATAGCGATGTTCTTGCGGTGATCCTCGACGTGCTTCGAAGCCCGCAGGGACTTTTCGGGTTCATCGCCGACAACGGGGATCTGGTTACACCAAGTTTGACTGAGGATGTCTGGAAACAACGCCAGATCTCCGGCAAGCCGATCGTCTTTCCTTCGGGCTCGTGGGGAGAAAGCGTCTGGGGACGGGCGATCCGAGAGAAGACGTCCTTCGTATCCAACGGCCCCTTTCACACGCCGGCGGGCCACCTTTCCATCCACAGCTTTCTGAGCACGCCCATCATATTCGGAGACAGGAGCATCGGCATACTGTCCGTGGCCAACCGCGACGGGGGGTACACCGAGGAAAACACCGCGCTGCTTGAGACCATCGCGGGCTACCTCGCGCCCATCCTCAACGCCCGGTTGCAACGAGACCGGATGGAGCGGGAGCGTAAGCGGGCGGAAGAGCGGATCGTGAGACAACTCAGGGAGAAAGAGCTGCTGGTGAGGGAAATCCATCATCGCGTCAAGAACAACATGCAGGTCATCGCGAGCCTCCTCGACCTGCAGATCCGACAAGCCGGAAACGAGCAACTGCGGGAGCTGCTGGCCGCCAGCCGCGGTCGAATCCGGACAATGGCGATGGTCCATGAACGACTCTACACCGCTGAGGACATGGCGTGCATCAATCTCAGGGGTTACATTCAAGCCTTGGTCACCGAGTCCCTGGGGCTTTACGGGGTGACGTCGGATCAAGTCGAGGTTGAGGTGGACGTCGAGCAGTGGACGCTCGCCGTGGCCACGGCCATTCCGTGCGGTCTGATCATTCACGAATTGCTGTCCAACGCCCTGCGTCACGCGTTCCCCGGGCGCAAGCGAGGTCACGTGGGGATATCCCTGGTTCGAACCGGCAGCGGGTCGGTGGAACTCATCGTCAAGGACGACGGAGTGGGCGTACCGAAGGACCTCGATTGCAGCGAGACTCAATCTCTCGGCCTCCGACTCGTCCGGATCCTGGCTACGGACCAGTTGGGCGGTACGGTGAGCATCCGGCGCGAGAACGGAACGCAGGTGCAGGTCCGGTTCAGGGATACGCCGTCATGAGCACCGCCAGAATCATGATTGTCGAGGACGAACGGATCACCGCCGAGGCGATCAAAAGCACGCTGGAGGACCTGGGGTACGCCGTCAGCGGGATCGTCGCCACGGGTGGCGAAGCGGTCAGGAAGGCGGCGGACGAGCGGCCGGATCTCGTGCTGATGGACATTGTGCTGAGTGGCTCGATGGATGGCATCGATGCGGCGGAGCAGATTCGGTCCGCCTACCAGATCCCTATCGTGTACGCCACGGCGTATGCGGACGAGCCGCTGCTCCGCAGGGCCAAGGTGACCGCCCCGTACGGCTACATCATCAAGCCGTTCACCACGAGAGAGCTGCACTCCAATATCGAGATCGCACTGCACAAGAGCCGTCTCGATCGCCAGATCGCGCGGCTTAACTCCGTCCTTGACAGCATCAGGCGCGTCAATCAGCTTGTTATCCGAGAGCACGCTCGGGATCATCTGTTGCGTGGGGTCTGCGAACTCCTGGTGAAGCATCGTGGCTACACTTTCGCCTGGGCGGTCCTATTCGACGAGGACGGCAAGCTGAACTGCAGCGCGGAAGCGGGTCTCGGCAAGGGGCCGTTCCAGGCCATGCTCGACCAGTTGGGCCGTGGGGACAACCCAACCTGTGTCCGAAAGGCACTGGCCCAGTCAAACAGCGTTCTCATCAGCCTTCGTGCCGTAGACTGCCCCGATTGTCCGCTGCGACACCGGTATCCGTGTGATCAGGCATTGGCCGCCCGACTGGGGCACGGAGGCCGGAATCCAGGCGTGTTGTTCGCTGGCGCGCCTGCGACGTTGACAATTGACGACACCGAGCGCATTCTCTTCGGTGAAGTTGCGGGCGACATCTCCGTCGCCCTCCACGCGATCAACGCCGAGGCGGAGCGCAACCGCGCGGAGCAGGCGCTGCGCCACGCCCAACGGATGGAGACGATCGGACAGCTTGCGGCCGGTGTCGCACATGACTTCAACAACATGCTGATGGCGATTCGCGGGTATTCTGAGCTCGCCCGGGCCGAGCTGTCTGCGGATCACAAAGCGAACGAGCGCCTCAACGGGATCGAGGCTGCCGTGCGCCAGGCTATCGGCGTGACGCGCGGACTCCTGACGTTCAGCGGTCGAACCGCGAGCCCCAAGGAACGGGTGGACGTGGCCGCGCTGCTGCATGACGTCGCCGGTCTCTTGCGCCATTTGATGCCGGCCACCGTCAAGGTGGACGTTGTCGCGCGGAGTGAGCCTTCTCTGTGCGTCAGCGCGGATCCTACGCAACTGCAACAGGTTATCATGAATCTCGCCATTAATGCGCGAGACGCGATGCCCGATGGCGGCCGGCTGCGTGTCGCCCTCTCCGCCGTCTGCGATTCAGTCGCCGCCGGCTCGCGTGAGAGAGACGATGTCGCACGCCATGAAGCGGAGATCGAAGTCAGCGATACGGGAGTGGGAATGTCGCCCGAGGTCCAGGAGCGCATCTTCGAGCCTTTCTTTACGACGAAGCCGCAGGGGTCCGGCACCGGCCTGGGGCTGGCCATCGTCCGCAGCATTGTTGAGAATCACGACGGACGCACTGAAGTACAGTCAGCACCTGGAGCTGGAACGACGTTCCGGATATACTTGCCTTGCGCAGCGTCTGAGGTGGCTTCACGGTCGGAGCCGGTCGTGGCCGGCGACTCCCGCGGCGCCGGTGAGCTGCTGCTCCTGGCGGAAGACGACCCCTACGTGCGCGACATTGTTGCCACGACGCTGCTTCAGAACGGGTACACCGTGCTCCCCGTCGCAGACGGGGCCGCGATGTGGGACAGCTATCTCGAACACCGGGCGGCGCTTCGCGTCCTGATCGTGGATGTGGACCTGCCCCATCGCAGCGGGCTGGATTGCCTCCGGGCGATTCGTGCCCGCGGCGACCCCGTGCCGGCCATCATCATCAGCGCACAGGTCGAGGTGCCCCGCGATGCCCTGGGGGCACACGACTTGCTCATGCGCAAACCGTTCCCGCTCGTGGAACTGTCGCAGGCCGTGGCGGACGTTCTCAGCACCGGCCGGTTGAAGGACTTAGTACAATGACGACACCGATTCGCGTAATCCTGGCCGATGATCACTCGCTTGTACGCACGACGCTCGCGACATGGCTGAACGCGCTGCCCGATATCCGTGTGCTCGCGACGGTCGAGAGCGCCGAGGCCGCTTTGACCGCGGCCCTGGACCACCGGCCCGACGTGGTGCTCCTGGACGTCGACATGCCAGGCCAGGACACGTTTGACGCCGCGCGGGCCATCCAGACACGGGTCCCGCAAGCTCGGATCGTCTTCCTGAGCGCCTTCTTTCACGATCGCTATATCGAGCGGGCTCTTGCGATACGCGCCGCCGGCTATCTCACCAAAGTGGAGGACCCTGAGTCGGTCGCCCGGGCCATCCGCGAAGTTCGAGCGGGCAGGGTCTGCTTCTCGCCCGAAGTACGGGCGCGACTCGTCATTGAGGCGACCGGCGTACGGCTCGCCACCCCGGCCCAGACACGCACCGCGAGCCTGACGCCACGCGAACTCGAGCTTCTGCGTTACCTCGGAAGGGCCATGTCACGCAAGGAGGTGGCGCAGGTCATGCACCTCAGCGCGCACACGATTGACCGTCACACCACCAATGTGATGAAGAAGCTGGGCATTCACAACCGCGCCGAACTGTGCCGGTTCGCAATTCGCGAGGGCTTGGTCGAGGCCTGAGCCGGCACACAGGTCGTGCCGGCGCCGCCGTCGCGGCGGCCCGGCTCGGATCACGCCAAAATATACCCCAAATTGGCTAATTTAAGTGATTCAGCGGGGGCTGGATTTGATCGATCAACAGGAAACCGCGCTGACTCTCGACGGCCGCGCCGCGGCGTCGGGCGTCGCGGGCGTCGCCGGGCGGGTCGAGATCGGCCGGTCCTCCCTTGGGGTGGATCGGGCGTGACTTCGGTGTGCGCGAGTAACCTGTTTATCCGGGCGGCGATTGCGTTGCTTTGAGTCGTCCCGCCAACCAAGCCGCAACACCTTCGGCGAGCCGTTCCATGTTCAAAGACGAGCGCCAGGAGTTCAAGTTTGAGTGGTCGCACTTGGGTGACATCACACTCGGTCGCCCCAACCTGGGACCACGGACGAGTGTGGCCGCGTATCGCCTGATGCAGTTCACGGTGCGTGATGCAGCGATCAGACACACGGATGTGGAAACGGCCAGAAGCATCTTTTACGACGCCGGACAAAACGCCGGTAAAGCGATCTACGAGAACCTGATCGAGACGCCGTCGGATTTCAGCGATCTGGTCGCAAAGCTCCAGAGGCTCATGACGGACCTCCAGATCGGCATCCTGCGCATGGAGGACACGGACCTCGAAGACATGACCTTCAGACTCACCGTGAGCGAGGACCTCGATTGTTCCGGCCTGCCACTCATGGACGAAGCGGTGTGCACCTTCGACGAGGGCCTCATCGCCGGAATACTCGAAGCGCACACGGGAATACCGTTCCATGTCGAGGAGGTGGACTGCTGGTGCACAGGAGACCGGGTCTGTCGCTTTGCGGCCGCGCCGGTGGCGGACGGAAGTGAGATGGGCTCACACGTCGCTGCCGAGGGCGGCCCCGGAACCCGATGAACAAGGGTGAGAAAAGCCGGATCGATGACGTAACGCGGACGGTGAATGACCTGCTGAAGGGGTCCCACCCGCGACGTTTGGACGTGGACGGACGACCGGACGACGAGATTCGCCAGCTTTCGGAGTTCGTCAATCGCCTGGCGGATGCCCTGGAGTCGGCCACGCGGTCGGCCAGAAACCTGTCCGAAGGCAAACTCCACGCGGAAGTCCGCTGCCGACTCGCCTTGGGCGGGGCCCTCAAGAGCCTGCAAGTTGCGCTTCGACATCTAACGTGGCAAACCAAGCAGATTGCCCGCGGCGACTTCTCCCAGCGCGTAGAATTCCTCGGCGAGTTCTCCGTCTCGTTCAACCAGATGGTTCAGCAGCTCGAATGCGATCGCGGCCGCCTGCTCCAGCAAGAGCGCGATTTGCAGCGCTATGCTGACGACCTCCAGCGGGCGCTATGCGCCGCCGAATCCGCGGCCGTCGCCAAGAGCGCGTTCCTGGCGAATATGAGCCATGAGATCCGAACGCCTCTGACGGCCATTCTGGGATTCACGGAGTTGGCGCTCGATGGATGCCCGGCGCAATGCGACTTCGGACGGACGGAGCTGTCCGAGCATCTGCGGATTATCAAGCGTAACGGCGAGCACCTCCTGAGCATCATCAACGATATACTCGATCTGGCGAAGATCGAGGCCGGAAAGGCGACTGTCGAGATGATTCCGTGCTCCCCGACCGAGATCGTCGCAGAGGTTCTTGTACTCATGAAGGCGTGGGCGGAAGGAAACGGGCTGGATCTTGCCTTCACCTGCAACGGTTCCCTTCCTGATCAAGTGTTCACCGATCCAACGCGCCTTCGGCAGATTCTGATCAACCTGGTCGGGAACGCCGTCAAATTCACCCAGCAGGGAGAGGTCCAGGTGGAAGCGACATGCGTGAAGGGTGACGGACCGCCGCTCCTGCAATTCGACGTGGTCGACACCGGCCAAGGAATGACCGCTGAGGAGTCCGCGCGGCTGTTCAGCCCGTTCATGCAGGCGGACGATTCAACGGTCCGGCGGCATGGGGGCACTGGACTGGGTCTGACCATCAGCAAGCGTTTCGCCGAGATGCTCGGCGGCGACGTAACGTTGGTCGAATCGACGCCGCGAAAGGGATCCCGGTTCCGTGTCACCATTGCCGCGGGGTGCCCGGACGGAGCGGCGAGGCCGCGCGTTCCGAGCCAATCCAACTCGGCTCCGCGGGAAGGCCGGCGCCGGCCGCTGACCGCCAAGCCACTGGACGGTTGTCGCATCCTGCTGGCGGAAGACGGACCCGACAACCAGCGCTTGACCACTCTCGTGCTCAGGAAAGCAGGCGCGGAGGTGACCGTCGTTGAGAACGGCCGACTTGCCGTCGACCAGGCACTCTCCGCCCGCGATGCCGGCCGGCCGTTTGACGTGATTCTGATGGATATGCAGATGCCGGTGATGGACGGCTACGAGGCTACCGGCCGTCTGCGGAGCGAGAACCTTGACGGTCCCATCATCGCCCTGACGGCGCACGCCATGGCAAGCGACCGAGAGAAGTGCGTCCACGCCGGCTGCGACGACTATGCCACCAAACCGATCGACCGCGATCGCCTGATCGATACGATTCTCCGCCACCGGCGCGCCTCGTCCGCCTCAGCGGCTCGTGGGGTTTGAGCCGCCTGGGAGACGAAGGGCCGTTGCCTCTTTCGCCGCGCCCAGCCCCATCGACTGCCGGAAAGAGCCGCGCTTCGCCTGCGGCACCGGATGCCGCGCCCCGGACTGCGCGGGAGCGCGCCCGAAAGTTGGCTAATTCAAGGGATTTAGTCCCAGGGGCAGCTTGATCGATCAACAGAGCGCCCCGTTTCTGTCGACATCCGCGCGCCGAAATGGGGGCGAAGTGAGGTAGTCGGCAAATCCGAGGGCCGCCGTAATGCTCCCGAGCGGCGCCAGCGACGTCGCCGGCACCGCGGCTGACCGCGTGCCAACGGCCTTCGCTCGATTTGCAGGAGACCGGACCCGTGTTCAAGCGAGCGAAGCCGGCAACGAAAGTGTACCTGGGCTTCGGTGTCGTCGTCCTGATCGCCTGTACCCTGGGTTGCGTGAGCTGGGCGAGCCAGCGCACGGTGGCCGGCTGCGTCGAAAAGGCGGATGACGCCAACAGGAAAAAGACTTCATGCTCCGCGCGGCAGAGGCTTTGCAGTGATCGATCGATACGCGCAGTTCGGGTTTCAGAAGGTCGGGCCCGCTGCCAAGACACCCATGAGCGCCCAACCGGCTGAGCGGTGGGCCCCCAACAACGATGGCAAGGAGCGTAACCATGAATGGCGAAGAGCTGCGTAGCGGGCATCGACATTGCGCCGACGATGCGGGGGCCGACTGCCTCACGCGGGCCATACGCGAGAAGCTGGGGGACCTGGCCTTGGCTTCCATGAACGTCGCAGAGATCTCCGATGGCCTGCGGGAGTCGTGCTCGTGGCTGGTGCGGCTTATGAATCGGCACCCTGAATTCGAGGACGCGGCGCGCCTGCTGCACACGAAAGCAACGCAGCTCGGCGACCTGCACGAGGAACTGTCACGGCGGCTCACGACGCTCTCTACGCTGATCGAGGACGGGGCGATAGAAGACGCCGTGAAGTCAACATGACCCCTTGATCGTGATGAGCGGCGGCGTACTCTGTCGGACCGGCCACCGCGCTCGCTTCCCGCCGGCAGGAACAACGGAGAGGGCGGGATTCGAACCCGCGGTACGGTAACCCGCACACACGCTTTCCAAGCGTGCTCCTTAAGCC